>NZ_CP123584.1:4060000-4440105 GCF_045277565.1 Aliisedimentitalea scapharcae
CGGACCGATGCGGATGAACTGATCTGCCTGGACCCACAGCTGTTCACAGGGTTTGAGGATCTGTTTTCGCAAAACTCCGGCGACGCTCTTTTTGCCTTGGGGCTGGAGGTTTTTGAATCCCCGACGGATTCCCCGATCCCAGATGGCACATCGGCCCTGAACCATCGACGTTCCGCGGTCTTCAGCGGTCACTACTCCAAGGCCTGGGCAGTTCGAAAACGAATTGGGCTGAAACGTCACGGAATCAAGATCCGTTCCAAGCTGGTAGAGAGCTACCCCTTTGTGATGCCGCCCGGTGTGTATCTGGCCCATCTCAAATATGCGAATTTCGACGTCTTATGGAGCACAAACGAAGTGCGCAAGGAAGTCGCACGGAGCAAGGGAAAGGGATTGCCCGGAACTGCGTGGCGCAAGGCAGACCGATTGAGCAAACAAAAAATACTGCGGGCCACCCAATTGCCGGAACTGCCCTGGGATCAGGCCCGGGATCAGGCCTGGGCAGCTTTGCAATCCCCCTTGCGCGACCCAAAGAACGGACTTGTTCGAACCCGTTCGCTGCGGTTCGAGGCCCGCACTCAGCTCCCCGACTGGTTCGCCAATCTATAGCAGGCTTCGGCCAATCCGACCACACTGCGCCGACCACAGCGCGCCATCGGCGCGCTGCCTGGCCCAACGGCCTGCCTGGCATCTGTGATGCCTGGCAGGCGGGCGGGAGCTCAACGAGAGTAAGAGCACGCTCAGGTTTTGAAAATCCGGTAGATCGCCGGGATGACCAGAACAGTTAGCAATGTGGATGACAGTAGCCCGAACAGCAGGGAAATCGCCAACCCCTGAAAAATCGGATCGGCCAGGATCACCACTGCGCCGATCATAGCCGCCACCGCCGTTAGCAGGATCGGCTTGAACCGAATGGCCCCCGCGGCCAACAGCACGTCTATCGTCGGTTTCTTCGGATCTCCTTCATGACGAATAAAATCCACCAACAGGATCGAGTTGCGCACGATGATCCCTGCCAATGCGATGAACCCGATCATTGACGGTGCCGAAAAGGGTGCTCCGAACCACCAATGCCCGCCCATTATCCCGAGAAAGGTCAAGGGAATCGGCGTCAACACCACCAACGGCAACTTGAACGATCCGAACTGCGCAACCACCAGGATATAGATCCCCAGCAACGCCACCGCGAACGCCGCGCCCATGTCGCGGAAGGTCACAAACGTCACCTCCCATTCGCCATCCCACAACAAGGTCACATGACTTTCGTCTTCGGGCTGGCCATGCATGGCGATCACAGGTTTCTCGCCTTGCTTCCACTCCATCTGATCCAACGCATCGGCCACGGCCAACATACCATACAAGGGGGCTTCAAAATCTCCGGCCAATTCGGCGGTGACCATCTCTGCCGCGCGCCCATTGTGTCGGAAGATGGGAAAGGACATCTGTTCCTCGCTCACCTGGACCACATCGCCCAATTCCACCACACCGCGCGCGCCCGGTAACACGTTGGCCGGAATCGGAGTGGTCAGAAAACGTTCATCCACCACCCGATCGGCCTTGTCGCGTTCAACCCGGATCGGAATTGGACGGCGCCCATCACCACGATGGGAATACCCCACAGTCTGTCCGCCGTTCAGCAGACCAACGGTAGAGAACACGTCGCCCTCCTCTACGCCAAAGAATTCGAGCTGATCCGAGGACACTTTGACCTTTAACCGCCGTGCCGGTTCACCAAAGCTGTCATCTACATCCACCACATAAGGAACGGTTTCAAAGGCCGCACGGATCCGCGCGGCGGCCGCGCGCCGCGTGCTGGCATCCGGCCCGTAAACTTCGGCCAGCAAAGTCGCAATCACTGGCGGCCCCGGAGGCGGTTCAACCGTTTTCAAACTGGTGCCAGCCGGCACCTCCAGTTCACGGAGCAACCCCCGGATCTCGAGCGCAATTTCATGACTGGTACGGTCACGATCGTGTTTTGGGGCCAAATTGACCTGCACCTCGCCCAATTGGGGTTCAGCGCGCAAATAATAGTGACGCACCAGACCATTGAAGTTGAACGGTGCCGCCGCGCCAGCATGGGTTTGCAAGGACACAACCTCGGAGAGGCTCAACAGGGCCGTGGCCACATCCTGCGCCACCGCATCCGTTGCCTCGACCGACGCCCCCTCGGGCAAATCAATCACCACCGACAGTTCCGACTTGTTATCGAAGGGCAGCAGTTTGACCGTCACGTCTCGGGTGTACAGCGCCGCCATCGACCCAAAGCTGAGCGTGGCCACTATCAAAAGGAACAACCCCGACCGAGCTTTTGTCTTCAACACCGGGGCCGCCACGGCGGTATATATCCGGCCCAGCCGTCCCCCCTGCCCTTCGTCATGATGCACCGGTGCCCCTCCGGCGATCTTGATCATCAACCATGGCGTAATGATCACGGCCACAAAAAACGAAAAAATCATCGCCGCCGAGGCATTGGCGGGGATTGGGCTCATATAGGGGCCCATGAGACCGCTTACGAACAGCATCGGCAACAACGCGGCGACCACGGTCAGCGTTGCGACGATTGTCGGATTCCCCACTTCGGCCACAGCTCGGATCGCCTTGGTCACCCGATTTGCATCATCCTTCATCCCCCAATGACGGGCGATGTTTTCGATCACCACGATGGCGTCATCAACCAAAATTCCGATCGAAAATATCAACGCAAACAGCGACACCCGGTTCAGCGTATAGCCCATGATCCAGGCCGAAAACAGCGTCAGCAGGATTGTCACAGGAATGACCACGGCCACCACGATACTTTCGCGCCAACCTATGGCAAAAAATACCAACCCCACGATTGACACCGTAGCCAATCCCAAATGGAACAACAGTTCATTGGCCTTTTCATCCGCGGTTTCGCCGTAATCCCGGGTGACCGTCACTCCGATCCCGTCGGGAACCAACCTGTGGTTCAGCATCTCGACCCGATGCAGGATCTCTTCTGCCACGACCACCGCATTGGCCCCGGCCCGTTTGGCGATGGCCAGTGTCACTGCCGGTGTGCGCAGAGCCTGCCCGGACTCATCCCGGGTCACATTCGCCACAATTTGGTCAGACCCATCCGGAACAAAGGAAATGTCGGCAACATCGCGCACATAAACCGGGCGGCCATCGCGTGCCGTCAAGACCAGGTTGCCTATATCTGCAGGCGCAGTCATCGTTTCACCCGCGACCAGCGGAATCTGTTGGCCACCGTCCCGAACAAGTCCGGTAGAAAACGCCTGATTGGCGGCCTGCACTTTGCCCGCCAGCTGTTGCAGCGTCACGCCGTACAGCGCCAACCGCTCGGGATCCGGGGCAATCCGGATCATCTCCTGAGCTTCACCAACGATATAGGTGAGGCCCACATTCTGGATTTTTGCCACCTCAACCTGCAATTCCCGTGCGACGCGGGTCAGTTCATTGGACTGGGCCTCGTACCCCGGTTTTGGCGTCAGGGTCAGGGAAACGATGGCTACATCGTCAATTCCCCGGCCAACCACCAGAGGCTCGGCAATTCCCATCGGGATCCGGTCCATATTCGCGCGCAGCTTGTCATGCACTCGCAGAATGGCGCTGTCGGCCGGAGTGCCCGTCAGGAACCGGGCCGTAACCATCGCATAGTCATCTCGGGTCTGGCTGTAGATATGTTCGACGTCATTGATCGCCTTGACGATGGTTTCCAGCGGCTCGGTCACCAGCTTGACTGCATCTTCGGCCCCCAGCCCAGGTGCCTGAACATGAATATCAACCAGAGGGACCGAAATCTGTGGTTCTTCCTCGCGTGGCAGGCTGATCAGGGACACCAACCCAACAGCCAGCGCCGCCAGGATCATCAGGGGTGTCAACGGGGATTGGATGAAAGCCCGGGTCAGCGCCCCGGCCATTCCCAAGGCAGGTTGCTTGCGTTCACTCATGGCTGATCACCACCAGGTCCCCAGCGGACAGACCACTGAGCACTTCGGTCCGTTCGTCCACAATTTCTCCCAGCACCACGGCGCGCTCGACCTGCCCGCCGTCATGCTGCACCGTCACAAAATCCAACCCCATGCGAGAGGAAACCGCATCTGACGGCACCAACAGCGCCGCGCGTTGACCAACCGGCAAATGCACCAGGACCCGCGCGTTGACGAAATCGGCATCGAATTCCGGGACATCGACGTCTGCAATCACACGGCCATTTTCAATCTGTGGATAGACCTTGGCCAGATGCCCCTCCTGCACTGTTCCGCTGCCCACGCGGATCGTGGCACCTTCTTTGAGGTCGACCCGATGACGTTCCGGCACCGCAAGCCGCAGGAACAACCCGCCCCCCGCCAAGACCGCAACCGGCTCACCCGGCATCACAACACCGCCGCTGGTCACAGGCACATCCAGAACCCGCCCTGCCACAGGTGCAAACACCGACCCTTCGGCAACCTGCTGTTCAACCACTTGCTTCTGTGCCTGCTGAGCGTCGATCTGGCTGACCAGAACCGCGACCTGTGTGCGCAATGCATCCAGACGCTGGGCCGTCGTGACACCACGTTCCAGCAAGCCTTCGCCCCGTGTCAGTTCGGTCTTTGCATTTCCCAGTTGCGAAAGCAGCGCAGCAATCTGGGCCTCGACGGCCTGCAGTTGCAGCGCCAGCTTTTCATCATGGATCCTGGCCAACACCTGACCACGTTCCACCTGATCGCCCTCTTCAACGGTTAGCTCAATCAGCGTTCCACCGATCCGGGCCCGCGCCGGAACTGTATCTCGCGGTTCCACCTTGGCGAAAACCGCCTTCCATTCGGTCACCATGACAGGCGTCAGCGCTTCCTGTGCCGAAATCACTGTGGGGATCAAGACCCCCATCATTATCGCAAATCCCAATTTCAACATGGCGATATCCTTATCCGGCGCGTGTTCACCACTTCATATGCATATTTTAGAATATAATTCAATCCCTGCACCTCCATTCTGCTATCAGGTCGCACCGCGACACATCCGCGTGAGACCAGGTCCAATACCGACGCATGGTCGTTTACGGACAAGCGGCAGGACAACGGCCGAACAGGCTGTTTCAATCCAAAGAAAGGCCTGACATGGATGCGATCCGACCACGCCGGACAAGGCGGCGAAACTCACCGCCCCTGGCGGCCCCACAGATCATCACTGGTGCCAAACGACTCATCCCGACCTATGATCTGGCGAGCGAAGACCGCCTGGATCTGATCGAGGCGCGGTCAGATCAACTCCTCAAAGAAATCGGGGTCAGGTTTGTAGACGACCCGGAAGCCCTGCGCTTGTTTCATGACGCCGGGGCGGATGTTCAAGGCGAACGGGTCCGGTTCGAGCCGGGACACCTGCGTCAGATCCTGCGCGCATCGGCGTTGCCCTCGTTTACCCAGCACGCCCGCAACCCCGCGCGATCAATCCAGATCGGTGGCGACAACGTGGTTTTTGGCCCCGGCTATGGCATGCCATTTGTTCGGGATCTGGACAACGGGCGCCGGTATGGCACGATCCGGGATTTCGAAAATCTGATCAAGCTGACCTATATGTCCCCCTGGCTGCACCACTCCAGCGGAACAATCTGTGAACCCACGGACCTGCCAGTGAACAAACGCCACCTGGACATGGTGTATGCCCACCTGACCTGCTCGGACAAACCCTTCATGGGGTCTGTCACGGCTCCTGAGCGGGCCAGAGACAGCATCGCCATGGCTCGCATCGCCTTTGGAGCCAGCTTTGTCGATCAAAACTGTGTAATCATGGCCAATATCAACATGAACTCCCCGCTGGTTTTTGACCACGCCATGTCCAGTGCAATCCGAATATATGCCGAAGCCAACCAATGCCCCGTGATTGTGCCCTTTGTGCTGGGCGGCGCAACGGCTCCGGTATCCATGACCGCCGCGGTGACCCAGGCCTATTCAGAAGTGTTGGTCGGCAGCGCACTGGGACAATTGGCCCGCCCGGGTTCTCCGGTCATTTTCGGCAATTTCGTCACCACCGTGGACCTCAAATCCGGGTCGCCTACCTTTGGCACACCCGAAGCCGCTCTTGGGTCTTATGTGGCCGGGCAGTTGGGGCGCCGCATAGGGTTGCCGTTGCGCTGTTCGGGTGCGTTTTCAGCGTCAAAACTGCCAGATGCACAGTCAATGATGGAATCCGTGACAGCTTTGCAGGCAGCCGTGATGAGTGGTGCCAATTTCGTTCTGCAATCGGCCGGCTGGTTGGAAGGAGCGTTAACCATGTCCTACGAAAAGTTGGTCATGGACGCGGACTACCTGGGCTCTTTGCACATCTTTCTCAAAGGTCTCCCCTTTGACGATGAGGCCTTTGCCATGGATGCCTTTGGCGAAGTGGGCCCTGGTGGACATTTCTTTGGCTGCGGCCATACGATGCGGCATTATCAGGACGCATTTTATGACGCTGTGCTGTCAGACAAGCAAAATTTCGAAACTTGGAGCGACCGAGGCAGCCAAGACATGGTGCAGCGCGCCAATCAGAAATGGAAACGCGATTTGGAGCAGTATGAAGCCCCAATCTTGGACCCCGCGGTGAACGATGAACTGCTCTCCTTTATGGCCAAGCGTAAAGAAGATTTACCGGACACCTGGCATTAGGCATCGCGCCAGGTATCCCAGTCTGTCGTTCAACACCGGTGGGCTCCCGCCAACCGGCGACGCTCCCTTGCGGGACCATCTTCGGTTGTTGGGCGTGGCATTGCACCTTTAGGGTGCAATGCCACGCCCAACGGGAACGGGGTCTCGAATGAGACCCCTGTGACGGGCGGGAGCCCATCGCGTTCATTAAAGATCAACGGTGATTTCCCCACCCTCTTCAACCGCTCGGCTTTGACAAAGGATAATAGCCCCTTCTCGCTGAGCTTTAGACAGAACAAAATCCCTGTGTTCCACCTCGCCCGAGATCAGCCCGCATTTGCAGACACCGCAAATCCCGTCAGAACATTTGACGTCGATATGAATGCCATTTGCAGCCAAAACATCCGTAGCAGTCTGGTCGGCGGGCACCTGCAACACCTGACCGGAACGGGCCAGCTTCAAGACAAACGGCCGGTTTTCATAGTCGGGCACCTCGGGTACCGAAAAATACTCGAGATGCCGAGCCGTCTCTGGGAAACCTTGCCGTTCAGCGGCATCAAGCACTGACGCCATGTAGCGATCAGGTCCACAGGTGTAGACATGCCACCCGGATTGATACCCTGCCAGCACTCCATCCAGATCCGCCCGACTGCCTTCGTCCGAGATGTGCAGCGTCACGCAATCGGCCCAAGGCACCGTTTCCAAATCTGACAGAAACCCGCCACTTGCACGGGATGAGACAGAGTAATGAACTTCGAATTTCGCGCCCAGCGCATACAGCCGATGCGCCATCGCCATCATTGGCGTGATCCCGATCCCACCCCCCATGAGAAAACTTTTCTGCGCCGCTTCCTCCAGAGCAAAATGATTGATCGGCTTCGAGATGAAAACCTTGCGCCCCTCTGCAAAGATTCTGTGCAGCAACAGCGACCCGCCGCGTCCTTTGTCTTCGCGCAACACGCCAATCTGATATCTGGACCGATCCGCAGGGTCGCCGGACATGGAATACTGACGCAGGAATTCAGGTGCCACCACAATATCCAGATGCGCCCCTGCCGTCCATTCAGGTAAGTCGGTCCCATCAATCGCACGAAATTCGAATTTGGCCACGTCGCTTCCCATCTGCTCGGCCTTGGCGACAACCACTTGCAACACCGGGCTCTCGCCATCGTTTTCATAGCGATGTTCCCAGGCCCCAGTCTCGCCTCGCGCCCGTCGGGATTGATACTCCTCGGCCGTGATCATAGCTTGATAGGCTTCGATCCCGGCCTCGCGGTCCATGGGAAAAGGGTAAGGCCAGGGGTGCGGGGCCAAAGGAGCTGGATAGACCGCCAGGGTCTGATCGGCGAAATTCAACGTCAGATCCTTTTGCAGGGCGCGGGTGTTTACTGGATTGGGCGTGGGCTGATACGCGCCTGCGGTGTCCAACTCCAGATCCCACCACCACTTTTTGACTGGGTTGACCTCACCATTGCCAACCAGATCATCCAATTTGGCCAGAGCCGGAGCCGTCTTGGGGAAATTCATCGCTGCCCATCGAAACGGAACCTCGGCAAACAATCCCTCCAGATTCCACGGGCAGGTTTTCATGCACCGGCCACACATGGCCCCGCCCGGTGTTCCGATCCGATACGTGGTGCACTTCTGGCTGTCCGATTTCCAGATCTCATACCCGTTAAACATCAACTTGGGACCAGCAGTGATTGCACCGCTCGGACATTCACGGGCACATTTGTTGCAGCTGCTACAAAAATTTTGCAGGCCAAAATCGATCGGTTTATCGTGTGTCAGCGGCATATCTGTGGTCACAACACCCGACTTTAGACGCGGTCCAAGAAACGGATTCAGGATCACTTCACCAATGCGGCTCACCTCGCCCAGACCACTCAGCAACAACAGTGGAGGCTGCAACACTTCACCGTCCAAAACAGTATGGGCCTTGGCCTTGTAGCCCAAGTTGCGGATCTGACGTGCGATAACTCCCCCCAAAAGGGAAAACCGCAGATAGGCCCGCATGGATTGAGCCACCGCGATCCAATCATCCCCCGACGTGCCATCAGTGGTCTCGAAACCCTGATCAATGATCATGCTGATCGCCTGGTCGTGATCTGGTTCAATCGGCGTGCCGGTCGCATCGTGGCTATACCAGGTCCAGTCTGGGCAACGCGATATCCCAACCGCGTCCACGCCCAGGAAATAACTGGCGGCCTTGATATTGGCAGCATTTCGGACCGCATCCGTCGGACGGGGCCCAGCGTCCGATGCTCCGTCCTGCAACAGAACAAAGGCACCCAGCATCCTTCGCTGTGCCATTGATGGTGCTGCCTTGCGGGCGTAGTGACCGCCCTTGGCCGCCTCCTGATTGGCCTTACCCATGTCTCCAAATTGAGCCCGGGCGAACATATCGGCGCGTTTGGGAACACGGGCGACATTGGGTTCATCTATATACGTGGTCGGCGTATCCACCCGCGAGAGGGTTTCGAAAGGATGCGGCCCATCCCTGAAAGCACGCTTTTCATAGGGATCTCTGTTCAAAGCCGAGCGCCGCGACCCTGCACCAACCCACCAGCGCGGCCCCTTGATCTGCAATATCGGCTGCTGGTCCGGCGGCAGGAGCGGCCTGTCGTGGGCCAGATCGAAATCAGTGGTCACCACAGCCACGCCGAACCGCGCCCCAACATAGGGGTTGGTCAGTTCGCTGCCCCTTACCGAGGCCAACCCCGCCGCCACCGTCACCTTGTTCAGGTCCACATCCGAGGTGGTCGCAGTGTGGGCTTTGGCATCCCATCCCAACAGCCGGATGTAATTTGCGATCACCACTGCTGTCTCGGTCGCCCGCAAACAGGCCCGATGGTGCTGGGCATCCTGCAACCAATCACAGCCTATTTCATCGACCCCAGGATCCCGCGGCATGTCGTAAAGAAAAACGATAGCGTGGGTGTGGGCATCAATCGTGGTCGAGGGCGCGTTCATCGCATCCTTGAGGTCAGCCATGATCATATCAATACCCGAAGCCAGGGTTTTGGTCTGGCGCGTTTTCAGATCATGGGACAGTCGGTCAATGTCCGGGTTGCGATATGGTTGCTCCAGACGCGCCGCATTGGGAAGCGGGCCAATTCCGACCATGCTGGCATCAGAGAAATAACCAAAGGCCTTGATGTGGTTGGCGCGCGCTAACGGGGACTCGGGACAGCCGGCTCGCGCAGGGTTTACCTGCCCGTGTCGGATTGCATCCATCATCGCCTGGTATTCCCCCATTGCGTTGACGATCGAGGTCGGCATGTCGGGACGGCGGAAATTCAACGGGTGAAATGGGGGAACCGCGTCCAAGTCGGGCACGGGTCCACGCATCAATCGTTCAAGAGGAAATGGCCCCATGTGCAAGGGGCGGTTCCGGGTCGAAAAAAGCTGGGGCATGTCTGGCTGTCCACCGAGTCGCTTGAATTTGTGGTCTCCTTGACTATCGCAAACTCTTGGGGTCAATCTGTCACCCGAATGGATGACAACTTTCCTCCCCGCCCTTTGCCCCGGGATGACGTGGCCGCATTGGTCGCTGCGGTCCCAACGCCGGACTTTGCCAACCGGTTGCTGGACTATGTTCGCCGGGCCGCCGATATCGCCAATATCGGCACATTCCATGTGGCGGACATGTCCCGCCCCGAACCTGTCCTGTCCTTCTGGGGCGGAGACATGAGTGGCTATTGGTTCAACCGAAACGCCAACGTAATCCTGTCCGATGACAGGTTGATCGACAGTATCCTGGACCGGATCCGTGCATCGCGGGACTATGGATTGACAATCGAGCGGTGGCGACCCGATCCGAGTGACCCGCTCAGCCCGATCTATGCTCGCGACGGGGTAATCGAACGGGTGACCACATCTTCCTGGACCGATCGCGTCGGGCTTCAGACCTTTTTGCTCAGAGGAGAGAAAGCAGGCTGGATCACCGATACTGAAATGGAGCGGCTGCAACGGGTTCTGCCGCTGGTGCATGAGCTGATTGGCCTTCGGCACCGGATCACCGGGTCGATGGGGCTGCGCACACCACCAACCGCACGTGTTTCAGCCCTGCGCGACCGGGATTCTGGACTGTTTGGACATCTGACACCGCGCGAAGCTGAAATCTGCGATTTTGCTCTTCAGGGGGTCACTGTTGCGGGAACCGCGCTGGAGTTGGGTATTTCAGAGAACACTGTGCGCACCCTTAGACGGCGAGCCTGGGCCAAGCTGGGCGTGAACTCGGCCACGCAGGTGGCTGCGCTCATTCTCAGCGAAGCCACCTAACTTTTGCGTCCTTGGAATTTTTGGACGGTCACGCCACCGGACTCCAGACTGCTGCGCACGGATTTCGCCAATTCAACCGCTTCGGCGGTGTCCCCGTGCAGGCAAATGGTATCAATGGCCGTTGGAATGCGTTTGCCGCTTTCGGTGATGATGGCACCTTCGCGCACCATCTCCAATATTCGTGGACCCGCAGCTTCGGGATCATGGATCACCGCACCAGGCAGGGACCGGTCCACCAGTGTTGCATCATCATTATAGGCACGATCCGCAAAGATCTCACCGCACCAATTGCATCTCAGGTCCCGCACCACTTCTTCCATCGCCGTGGCTGCCAGAACCATGATGATGATATCCGGATCAACATCCAGTGCAGCCTCGTAACAGGCGCGCGCCATGGCGTGATCAACGCAGGCCATGTTCGACATCGCGCCGTGCAGCTTCAAGTGACGGACTTGGGTCCCAACGGCCGTCGCCATGCCTTTTGCCGCACCCAACTGATATCGGATCATGTTGCGCAGCGTATCATGGGGCACATGCATCTTGCGCCGCCCGAACCCCTGAAGATCCAGAAATCCCGGGTGCGCACCGATCCCGACGCCATTGTCCCGCGCCCGGGACATTGTCCGGGCCATGACATCCGGATCGCCCGCGTGAAACCCGCAAGCGATATTGGCCGAAGTCACAATGTCCAACAGCGACGCATCATCGCCCATGTTCCAAGGGCCAAAGCTCTCGCCCATGTCGGCGTTCAAATCGACAGTCATGTTCATATCAGCTTTCCTTTTCGAACGGATCGGCCTTGGCCGAAATCACCCCACCAACCAATTGATAGGCCAATAGATCCGCAATGTCGGCCGGATCGCGCACAAGCGGTTGGCAGGCCCGACGCAGATCCTTGAGCTCTTTTTCAAATCGTTCTTCCGCTGCCAGCGCTTCGTCCAACGTGACCCAATTGAACCGCAGCGATGCGCCGGGCTGCGCCTGTGCGATACGGGGCAGATCACATGGCAGAACAGTCCCAATCCGAGGGTACCCCCCTGTCGTCTGGCATTCTCGTAGCAGGACAAAAGGCTTGCCGTCCCCCGTCATCTGGACATCACCGGGGGTGATTACCTCGGACAGGATATTCAATTGGCCTTCGGCAGAAAATCCAACCCCCTCGCTGACCAGCTCGACCCCCATCCGGTTGGCACGACTGCCCCGCTGAAACACAGTGCCCGCAAATCTGTCTCGTATGGCCTGCGAAAACAGAGCCGACTGAAAGCTCTCGACAATCCGCAATTCACCTCCGTCGAACCGGGGTGTAACAGCCAGAACCAGACCTGTTTCCGACCCGCTGTCCGGTCCGACCGGAATTTCATCGCCTGCAAGGATCGCGTGCCCCAGGCCCGCAGACTGATGTACGGCACGCGCGCCCAACAGAACCGGGCTGTTGATCCCACCGCCCAGATGCAAATACCCATAAACGCCACGACGCGCGGCACCAATCGACAGGGTTTGTCCGACCCCCAGCGGGTGAGAGGCATTCCAGGAAACGGGTTCGCCATCAATCGACGCGCTCATCACTGCGCCGGTCAGGGCAATACGCAGCGGGGCTGTGGCCTGAAAATCGCCGCCCATACCCGCCATTTCCAACGCGGCATGGGTCACGGGCTGCGCCAGAAGAGCCGCCCCTTCGGCAAGAGCACGGACATCAGCAGCTCCTCCCTGAGACACCCCCTGACCCAACAACCCCGGCCGCCCCATGTCCTGGATCGTGACCGCTGGGCCAATCCGCAGAACCTTTAGCGCGCTCATGCTCTGATCTCCGTGGCTGTCGCCCCGCCAAAGGATGGATCCCGTTCGCAAATGCGCCCGAATTCCTGTTCGGTGACGGCGTCAAACTGCAGCTCGTCCCCGGCCCGCAGGGCAAAAGGAGTTGCCGCCTTGGGCTGAAATATTCCAAATCCCGTCTGTCCGACATGTCGCCATCCTGTCGGAGTGGACGACGAGAACAGCACAAACTGACTGATTGCCAGCACCAGCGCTCCGGCCGGAACCAAAGGCGTCAATTCGGTTTGGCGCGGGATGTTCCATTCCTTCCCCAGCGGGCCCAGATAGGGTTGCCCCGGCGCGAACCCTATTGTCAGAACACGGACGCGCGAGGAGCTCAGGCTCTCGATCGCCTGGTGTTCGCTCATCCCTGCAAGGTCGGCAGCCTCTGCCAATTGTGGTGCGCGAGACGTCCCATAGACGGTCGGCACCCTCCAGAACCGGCGGCCAACAGGAAGCTCGGCTGCGTACCAATCTCTGGCATCCAGCAGCGTGGACAGGCAGTCATGCAGACGGGCGTGCGACAGGCTTTGAGGGTCGAACCGGACATAGGCCGATGCCAACGAGGTTGAGGTTTCGATAACCCCTTCCAAGTCCAGCTGTTCGATCGCAGTGCGGAATGCCAGCGTCGCCCGGTTCGATGCCTCGGTCATCTGATCGGCAAAGGTGACGAGCATCCCCTGAACACCAACAGTCCGGATCATCGGGAAGCCTTCAGTCTGAGCAAAGTGCACGGGCATAAAACCTCCTTAGCAGGATGGGTGTCAGATACATAGGGATCTGATAACAGCCGATAAAGATCAACAGTGGTTCTGTGGTTTCTGGCGGCAGCGCCACCAGAAACAGCGCGACATTGCGATTTCCAGCGACAATCCCCATCGGGATAGCGTTGCGATCCTGCCCCAGCACTGTCAACAGCGTGAAATATGCGACCTGCATGCCAAAGTTCACGGCGAACGCAACACTCAGCCACCAAAACAACCCCAGCGGGCTCTCAGAAAACGCAGGGCCAATGGCCGACATCAACGCGACAACGATGACGGCCAGCACAATGGATGTCAGCCCATCCAGCCCCGCCCGCCCACGGTCACCCAGATCCGGGGCAGCCAGTTGACGGACTGCAAACCCCAGCGCCACAGCACTGAGAACAACCAGGGTCAATCGCCCCGCAGCCCAAAGCACGTCCTGCAGATCACCGATCTGCGGAAGCAACCAGAACACCGGCAATGCCGTCACCGGCAACAGTGCGGTTCCCAGGACCAAGACCCGCAAGGCACGGGCCGGATCACCGCCCACCAGAATGGTAAAGTTTGGGGCACCGGTGACGGACGGTGCCGCCAAAACCAGAACGACGGCCATTGCCAAAGGCCCCAGCCCGAGATCCAGGCCGATCAACATCAACACTGCCCCCACCGGCAGCGCCAATTGCAAGATGAGGACCTGGCCAAACGCCTTGCTCAGATCCACCCCCGTTGCGTCGCGATAACCGACACGAAACGCAGTAAAAAACAGCAGCAGCGAAACCAGCTCGGGGATCCAGGGGCGCATCACCGCCGCCACCCCTGGCAAGATCAACCCAGCCAGCAAACCCAGAACCAGACAGAGCCGCCCATACCGGGCGACCCTGCCAAGGAGATCAATGATCATGCCACCGCTATCTCTGTCTGAGGTTATCAGGCAACCATGTGGCCAGTTCCGGGAAGGCAATCAAAACGAACACCATCAACACCATGATCAGGAACATCGGGATCGCAGCCCGAGCGATGTACCCCATCTCATGCCCTGTCATTCCCTGCATCACAAATAGGTTGAACCCGATCGGCGGTGTAATCTGTGCCATTTCCACAACGACAACGATGAAGATCCCGAACCAGATCAGGTCAATCCCGGCGGTCCGCACCACCGGCTCGAGCACGGCCATGGTCAGCACCACAGTCGAAATCCCATCCAGAAAACAGCCTAGGATGATGTAGAAAACCAAAAGCACCATCAACAACGCAAACCGCGAGAACTCCCAGCTGGCAATCATTTCAGCCAGCTCCTTGGGCAGACCGGTTTTGGCCATCGCGAATTTCAGGAACGCCGATCCCGCCAGGATCAATGCAATCATCGCCGAGGTCCGCACCGCCCCAATGGTGGAATCACGGAAAGTCTGCCAATTCAGTGACCCCTGCGCGATCGCCAGAACCCAGGCACCGACGACGCCCAACGCGGCCGCTTCGGTCGGAGTCGCAAAGCCCAGGTACATTGACCCGATCACCATCACCACCAAGAGTATTACCGGGATCAGGAACCGAGAATTCTTCAGCTTTTCCATAAATGTCATGCCGGTTTCCTGATCCGGGTTCCATGATTTCGACACTTTGGAATAGATCGCGACGTAGGCCATGAACATGGATGCCAGAACCAGACCGGGAACGATTCCGGCAAAGAACAATTTGATGATCGACACGCCATCAATGGTAACGCCATAGACGATCAACGTCAGCGATGGCGGGATCATCAGACCCAAGGTCGCCGCCCCGGCCAACGTCCCGATGGTCATGGTTTCGGGATAGTTACGTTTGCGCAGTTCCGGGATCGACATCTTGCCCACAGTGGTCAAGGTCGCGGCCGACGAACCGGACACGGCGGCAAACACGGTACACCCGACGATATTGGCATGGACCAATCCGCCCGGCAGGCGCGCCATCCACGGGCTCAGGCCTTTGAACATGTCCTCGGACAGTCGGGTCCTGAACAATATCTCACCCATCCAGATGAACATGGGCAGGGCAGCAAGTTCCCAGGATTTCGAGGCAGACCAGATCTGGCTGACCATATCCTGACCGATGGTGCTGGAATTCGAGAACAGTTCGAGCGCAACCCAGCTGACGCCCATCATGGCAATACCGACCCAAACACCGCTCCCCAACAACAGGAACAGGACGGCCAGGAAAATCAGAACCAAAAAGACATAATCCATGATTCAGACCTCCTGCGTTTCGATGTTGTCGTGGGAGATACGGTTTTCTCCCTTGAAGATCAGATTGATCAGGCTGTCTGTCAGGGCAATCGCAAGCAGGGCGCCACCAATGATCATCACCGATTGCGGGATCCACAGGGCTGTCCTGTCTTGGGCCTGGCTGACATCGTTGAATTTCCACGACCAGTAAACGAACTGGCGGGCGTGCCAGACAAAATACCACATCGTGGCCGAAGCCACGGCAAAGCACCAGATATCGACGTAACGCTTCATTTTCGGGCCGACGGCATTCAGCAACAGCGAGACCCGGATGTGCGATCCACGGTTCAAAGCTGCGGCAAACCCCATGAATGACGCAGCAGCCATAAAGTAAGCTGCATATTCGGGTGCGCCCGGAAATACT
Organism: Aliisedimentitalea scapharcae; assembly: GCF_045277565.1. Taxonomy (NCBI): domain Bacteria; kingdom Pseudomonadati; phylum Pseudomonadota; class Alphaproteobacteria; order Rhodobacterales; family Roseobacteraceae; genus Aliisedimentitalea; species Aliisedimentitalea scapharcae. The sequence continues at coordinate 4,076,055 of NZ_CP123584.1, forward strand.
TCGCTGGACCATCGGGCCAACATTTGAAGCATGATCAGCGCCAGAATGGCAATCATGCACAAGGCCGCAATAAATTCAGCTAAGCGGTATAAAAAGTCCAGTCCGACCCTGAGGCTGCGCAGAACGCCCATCGTGTCACCCTCCCATTGGATGCAATTCGGGCGGCACGTGACGCGCCGCCCGATTGTTTTGTGTTACTGCATGGCTTTGAAGGCATCGACGATGGCTTTGCCTTCGTCGCCTGCGGCTTCCAACCACTCATTGGTCATGGTGACGCCGATTTCTTTCAGCTCACCCACCATCTGATCCGACGCGGGGCCAACAGTCATGCCACCATCGCGCAGCCCCTGAAGGGTGAACCCGGTGTATTCCTTGGCCCGCCAGTTGCCGGCATATTCAGCCAACTCGGCGCATCCCGTGATGACGTTCTTGTGCGCCTCGGCCGTATCTGCCCAGACTTCGGAATTCACCATCACATAGTTCCGCGGCAGCCAGGCATCGACCTCATAAAAATAGTCCAGGGATTCCCAGACCTTGCGGTCGTATCCAGTCGACCCCGACGACACCATGGATTCAGCAACCCCGGTGGCAAAGGCTTGGCTGATTTCAGCTGCCTCAATAGTTACGGGCAGCATTCCGGTCAGCTCGGCCAGACGCGAAGTGGCGTTGTTGTACGAACGGAACTTGATGCCCTTCATTTCCGCGACCGAGGTCACTTCGTTCTTGAAATACAGCCCTTGCGGGGGCCATGGCACAGCATAAAGCAGCGTCAAGTTCTGCTCGGACAGAACTTTTTCAAGGCTCGGCTTGGCCGCTTTCCACAATTTGGCGCTGTCATCAAATGACGTGGCCAGAAACGGGATCGAGTCGAACCCAAACAGGGCGTTTTCATTCTGATGACCAGAGAGCAGACGCTCGCCGATCGGGGCCTGGCCGGTCTGAATCGCGCGTTTGATATCCGCACCCTTGAACAGCGAGCCCGACGGATGGGTCACGATCTCCAGCTCGCCTCCGGTGCCGGTGGTCACGCATTTCGCGAATTCGGCACCCGTGGCGGAATGAAAGTTCGAGGCAGAATACGCCATCGGCATGTCCCAAGTTTCTGCCATCACCGGCGCGGCGGCAACTGTCGAAACGGCGGTCAGCGCGGTGGCTGCCATCAGGTTGGTCAATTTTTTCATGTTCTATCTCCCTATTGGTTGGTTTTGCCTGATCTTTTTGTGTCTGGCCTACACGTAACGTGCAGGCGAATAGACGGACACGTCAACGTTTGGTTGTCGTCCCGCTATCATTTGGGCCAGCAATCTGCCGGTCTTGGGGCCGCCCGTCAGCCCGATATGGTGATGTCCGAACCCGGTGTACGCGCCCTTGATCCCCGGGATTTCGCCAATCACCGGGATTGAGTCCGCAGGTGCAGGACGAAAGCCCATCCATTCCGTCATCTCTTTCCATTTCAACCCAGGAAAAGCCGATATACCGTTCTTCTTGAGCAGGTTAAGCGGTGCCTTCGAGGCCCCAGCCTCAATCCCGCCGAACTCGACTACTCCGGCCAGCCGTAGCCGCCCGTCCATAGGTGTCGCCACGAATTTACCCGATGCCACCATAACCGGGGTCTTGGGCATGAAATTCGGGTCCCACAATTCGATGTGGTATCCACGCTCCGCCTCCAGCGGAACCGACAGGCCCAGTTTTTTGGCCAACGGCCCCGACCAGACGCCGGTTGTTACAGTCACAGCATCGCAGGCGATGGTTTCACCACCCGCGCGAACGCCGGTGATCTGGCCATTTTCCTGCACGAAATCATCCACGGCGGCTGTCACCAATCGCCCACCCTGCGCCACCACATGTTTGGCCAGATCTTTGACATAGGCCGCAGGATCAGCAATCCGACCGTGATCACCCATCTTGACCGCAAACCCCAATTCGGGGGCAAAGACATCATCCCATGCGCGGAATGCGTCACCTTCCAGTTCGTCCCATACGACGCCATTTTCGCGTCGCAGCTGCCAGCCGAACGCATCTTGGTTAAAATGGGCACGGTCGTTGTAGATATAGGCGTAATCAGACGGCACAATCCATTTTTCAGCGCCTGTTCCAGCAGACAGAGCCAGGTGATCATTCAGGCTGTCCCCCACAATCCCGGCCACCGCGCGCGAAATCCGCCGGGTATCTTCGGCATTGGCATTGGACAGATACCGCATCAACCATGGTGCCAGTTTCGGCAAATACCCCCACCGCAGGAACAGCGGCTGGTCGGGGCTGAACAGCATCTTGGGTGCTTTCCTGATCAACCCTGGCCCTGTGACAGGCACGCTGGAACAAGACGCCAGAATACCGCCGTTTCCGGAACTGGCACCTTCGCCCGGACCAGCCTTGTCTATCAGAATGACGTCATGGCCATCGCGTTGCAACCAGATCGCAGTTGAAACTCCGATGATCCCGGCGCCGACGATTGCGATGGTTTTGCGCTGTTGGGTCATACTGTCTCCGTCGTACGAACGGCGTAGTGGGTCAGCTTGTCCAGGTCCGGACGCAGCCCCAACCCCGGTGCATCCGGTACAATAACCTGACCGTCACGGACCTCGAATGGCGTCTCCAAGATGTCTTCCTTGAGGAAGTATGACGCCTGATAAAACTCACACCCCAATGAAATTTCAGGCGTGGCTGCAATCATGTGGGTTCCCGCAAGATGCGCCAGACCCGCCTCGAACATGTCTCCACCATAGGCCATCAATCCGTTGGCCGCCGCAATCCGGGCCACTGACTGGCCCCGGCTGAGCCCGCCAGATTTCATGATCTTGACGGACACTCCGTCACAGATGCCTTCGCGAGCGGCACGCACCATGTCTTCGGGACCAAACACGCTCTCATCGGCCAAGAGCGGCACATCGATCATTCCCCGCAACCGGGCCATCATATCGAAATGATGATACCGCACAGGCTGTTCGATAAAGTCGGGTTCAAACTGGGCCACATCCATGACCTGACCCACGGCGTCTTCGATCTCCAGCCCTTGATTGTAATCGACCCGCACGCGGAATTCGGGGAAATCACGGGCAATGCGCTCCAAACGCATCACATCGAACGCGTGATCCTTGAAACCGGTTTTCAGCTTGATCAAGCCGACTTTGTCTTGGCGCAGGCGCTCCATCAACGCGATGTCATCATCGAAAATCGGATTGGCAATGGAACAGCTGAGCGGAATGGTGTCACGGCATTTCCCGCCCAGCAGAGCCCAGACTGGAAGGTCCGAGATCTGCCCGGTCAGATCCAACAACGCGCTTTCCAACGCGGCCTTGGCCTCGGTGCAATGCGCCACGCATTTGGCTGCGTCCTGCAGGATCGCCGCACGATCCGCGACCCGGCGACCGACGACCAACGGGCGGATATAGCGATCCAACGCGGCAAAGCTGGCCTCGGGGGAGCCGGTGAAAACCGACCAGGGCGACGCCTCGCCGAACCCCTGGCTGCCACCTTCTGCTGTCAGGCGCAGCACGACGATTTCGCACGACCCCGAAACACGGCCAATCCCATGATCACGGGCTGACACCACCGGCAATTGCAGGTGCCACAGGTCAAACCCAGTTATTGTCTGTTGCAGATCCACGAAACTCTCCCTTGTCCCTAGGACAGCTTGCGGACTCTACTCCATCATTTCCAATACTATTTTTTTCCAAGTCCATAATAAATTATGATACTATACGTTATGACATCTTCTTTCCGCCAATATCAGGCCTTTCACGCCACCATCGAAACCAGCACTGTCACCGGTGCCGCCGAACAGCTGGGCATCTCGCAACCCGGGATTTCGAACCTGATTTCCCAGCTCGAACGATCAACGAAATTGAAGCTGTTCGAACGCACCCGCGGGCGCCTGATTCCAACACCCGAAGCCATGGTCCTATTCGATGAAATTGACACCGTTGTCCGGGGGCTGGACCACGTAAATCAGGCCGTTGTCGATTTGCAGAACCAGAAAATGGGCCAGCTACAAGTCGCGACCAATCACGCATTGGCCTTCGGCTTCATGCCCGAGCAGATCCGTCAATTTGCGGAAACGCGCCCCGATCTGGTGGTATCTTTTCAGTCGCAATATTCGTCCAAAATCCAGGAATGGGTGATGGCCGGCCTGTTCGAGATCGGGATTTGTGAATTGCCCCTGCGCCATGATGGGCTGGACGCGCTGCATTTCCATTTTGAAACCCTATGCGCAATTCCCACCAATAGTCCCCTGGTCGAATACGATGTGCTGACCCCCGAACTGATGGATGATTATCCATTCATTGTCATGGGCGCTGAACATATGGTTAACCGGCGCGCCCGCGAAACATTTCACGCCGCGGGTGCCAAATGGCGCGTGCGGTGTCACACAGATCTGTTCCGCAATGCTCTGAACCTGGTGAAACAGGGGTTTGGTGCCTCATTGATCGACCCGTTTACGCTGATGAGCGATGATGGAGAGGGCTATGTTGTGCGCCGCTTTGAACCACGGATTCTGTTGGATATTGTTATCCTCACAGCTCGCAGTCGGGCCCTGTCCAACACCGGCAAACAATTCATGGATCAGGTCGCAACCAATATGGCAAGAATCGCAATCGACCCGTCATAAGTTGCGCGTTTCAGCTTCCGGATTGTCGGGTTTTTATAATGTTCTCAACGCGATCCCGCAAAGCCACGACAAAGGCCCCGGACAATCTGGACATAGGCTTGTTGTAGGGCGTCAAGATTGAATACCCAAAAGGAACCGCCGGTTCGAAGGGAACGAACCGAATCCGACTTTGGTCACCACGGCTGCTCAGGTAACTTTCCGCGCTCAGAACATCGACGATGGAACAGATCTGCCCCGCTTCGATAAAGTGAAACAGGGGTATGAAGTACTGTGCATCTATTCGGATGTTGAATTGGGCATCTCGTTCGGCAAAGGCACGCGTGGTTTCCAGATAGGTTCCATGATTGGGTTGCAAGACACCCATGGGCACCCCGTCCAGATCCTCGGCCTGAATAACATCCCGTTTTGCCAGAGGGTGATCCATGTGCAAGGCACACAGGCATTTGCAGAAAAGGTTTTCGCTGTCACACAGCAGATCCTGATCCAGAGTGTTGGACGTGTCGCAAAACCCCAAGTCAAAGCTTTGTGCTGCGATGAGGCTGCGAATCTGTGGCGAGCTGCGTGTGGCAAAAGTCACCTGCACATCGGGCGTGCTGTCGATGAATGAGCTGACAAATCGGGGCAGAATGTGCGCCGAAGGCCCCGGCATCGCCACGATTCGCAACACGCCTGACGTCCGGTCCCGCAAGCCGCTCAGGTTTGACTCGGCTGACTTTAACCGATCCAGAATTTCCGAGGCTTCGGACAAAAGATAGTACGCTTCAGGAACTGGGAGCAAGCGGCGGCCATCACGTTGAAACAACTCGATTCCCAGAGATGCCTCCAAAGCTTTTAGGGACGCGCTGATCGCGGGTTGCGTTCGGTGCAGATTGCGGGCCGCATCGCTGACGGATCCGGTTTTCATGACTTCGCGAAAGACGGTGAGCTGCTGGAAATTCATCCAAACGTCGTACCATATAGAAAACATTTATGGATACCGAAAAATTACCAATTTGTTTTTATGTATAAGCTTGCCATGCTGTCAAAATGGAAAAATGCACGTCCAAGGTCGACAAGACCGTGACGGAATCCAATGAGGGAGAACACGATGGGACTTTTTAACAAATTCACCGGCGCGGCCGTCGCGGCCTGCATGATGGCAGGTGCAGCCAGCGCGCAGGAAATGACCTTTTTCCGCATTGGCACTGGTGGTGCCGGCGGCACCTATTTCCCGATTGGCGGGATCATTGCCAACGCCATTTCCAACCCACCCGGGTCGCGGTCCTGCGAAGAGGGCGGCAACTGTGGCGTTCCGGGTCTGGTTGCGATCGCTCAATCGACCAACGCATCGGCCCATAATGTCAACGCCATCCAGAATGGCCAGATGGAAGCAGGCCTGTCCGGCGCGGCAACGCTGCATTTCGCCTATCATGGTGTCGGCAAATTCGAAGGCAATGCCAAACCCGACCTGCGGGTGATCGCCAATCTGTTCCCCGAAGACCTGCATCTGGTGATGCCCAAAGGCGCTTCATTGGACGGTCTGGGCGACCTCAAAGGAAAACGCGTTGGTATCGCCCAGGCGGGATCGGGCACACAGATCGCGGTCGAGCTGATCCTGAATGATCACGCCGTGAATCGGGACAACATGGAAGAGGCGGAGTTGAACAACGCACAATCTGCGGAACGCATCGCGGATGGTCAGTTGGACGCCTATTTCTATGCTGCCGGTACACCAGTGGCCGCGATGATCCAGCTGGACAACACCAAAGGAATGGAACTGTACAACTGGTCCGAGGAAGAAGTCGCCCAGGCCAATAAAACCGTTCCTTATTACATCCCCTCACAAATCCCGGCTGGGACTTACCCCGGTGTGGATTATGACGTGAACACGGTCGCCGTGTCTGGCATCATGGTCACCAACGCGAATATCGACGAAGAGCTGATTTATCAGATCACCAAGGCAATGTGGTCGAAAACCGCCCGCAAGCTTCTGGACAATGGCCACCCCAAAGGCAAGGTCATCACACTGGAAACTGCCCTGGATGGCGTGGCCGGGATCGGTGTGCCGCTGCATCCGGGTGCCGAGCGCTTTTATCGTGAAATCGGTGCTCTGAAGTAATTACCTCCCACTGGGCGGCGCTGGATCATGGTCCTTTGCCGCCCTTTTTCTTTCTGGCGCAACCCGCAGGGTGACGGCTTTGCCCCCAAACGGCGCGCCCCTTTGAACGGTGGATCCTGTAATGGGTTTGAACTCTCATCTCGACAACAAGGAACTGGAGGAGCTGGAGAAGCAGTACGACTCCGCCCTTCAGACACGGGACAACGGGCCGACGCTGACCAAACTGGTCTACTGGGCGACGATTGCCTTTGCGCTGTATCATCTGTGGACCGCCGGATTCGGCACGCCCGTTGATCATGTTCACATGGGCATCCATCTAGCTGGCCTGTTCCTGTTCATCTTCCTCAGCTTTCCGCTGATCCGCACCGATCAGTCGATGACCTATGGCAAAGGCAGCCTATGGGCTCCGGGCAACGTGCCATTGTATGATTGGGCATTGGCACTGACCGGGATGGCTGCCGCCTTGTTTCTGTGGGTCAGCTGGCGTGGTTTCACCGGAATGGGTCTGAACATTCCCGAACAGGCGCTGCGCCAAGGCAACCCGACCGGGATCGACGTGTTTTTTGGCACCATGCTTATCCTGACGGTTCTGGAGATCGCCAGGCGAACCATCGGATTTGTTCTGCCGCTGATCATCCTGATCTTTATGAGCTATGCGTTGTTCGGCCCCTATATGCCCGCGCAGATCCTGAAGCATCCGGGCGTGAACTGGCAGCAGTTCGTGAACAACATGTATTTCCCGTCCGAAGGCATCTTTGGTGTCACGCTTTGGGTGGTGTCCACGGTTGTCTTTCATTTTGTCCTGTTTGGCGTCGTGGCCCAACGGATGGGCCTGGGTCAGTTTTTTGTCGATAACGCCATGATCCTGGCTGGGCGCTATACCGGTGGTCCGGCCAAAGTTTCAGTTGTCAGTTCCGCGTTCTTTGGCACCATCTCGGGCTCCTCCATCGCCAACACGGTTTCAACCGGATCGCTCACCATCCCAAACATGAAAAAGATGGGGTATCCGGCCCATTTCGCAGGTGGTGTCGAAGCCGCCGCGTCAGCCGGTGGTCAGATCACCCCGCCAATCATGGGGGCCGCATCCTTCCTGATGGCCGAATATCTCGAGGTGCCCTATACCACCATCGTGATTGCCGCCATCGTACCCGCGATGATGCATTATATCGGGGTGATCTCGATCGTGCATTTCACCGCCAAACGGCTCGGCCTTGATGCCTATCCCAAAGAACAACTGCCCCAGTTCATGAAAGTCTGGCGCGACGGCTGGTTCACCATTATTCCTCTGGTCGCGCTGCTGCTGGTGCTGTTTTCGGGGTATTCGCCAAACATGGCTGCCTTTATCGGGCTCAGCCTGTGTGTGGTCGTTGGCTTCTGCGCCTTTAACAAACCGGCTTCTCTGGTGGTTCCCTTTGCGCTGCTTGGGTTCATCTTTTGGAAGGCGTCGCCCTACTCTGGCGAAGGTTATTCCCCGGAAATGGCAGGAATGCTCGCTGCACTGACCATCCTGGGCTGCCTGCATCGCAATGAACGCCAATCCTTCCGCGATCTGTTCGACAGCTTTCATGTGGGCGTGCAATACGCGCTGGCCGTTGGCGCGGCTTCTGCCGCCGTGGGCATCGTTGTTGGCGTGATCAACACCACAGGTGTTGGCTTCCGCCTTGGCTTTATGGTCACAGGGGGGGCGGCTGACATGGCTGCAAATCTGGCACCGCTGTTGGATTGGACCGGTATCGAGACCTTCAGTCAGCCTTCGATCCAACAATTCCTGTCTCTGGTTCTGATCGCCATGGCTTGTATCCTGATGGGTGCCGGTCTGCCGACAACGGCGCTTTATATCATGCTGGTCGCGGTCGCGACACCGGCGCTGAGCCAGTTGGGTGTGCCTCCGCTCGCGACTCATATGTTCGTGTTGTACTATGGCGTGATCTCGGAAATCACCCCGCCGGTCTGTGCCTCGGCTTATGCCGCTGCGGGGATCGCCGGGTCCAACCCGTTCCGTACCGGCGTCAGTGCCTTTACCTTGGGATTGGGCAAGCTGATGGTCCCAATGGTGTTCGTCTATGCGCCCACCATGCTGATCGTTTTGCCGGAATATTTCACCATCACATCGTTCCTGCAGGTCTCGATCACCTGTGCGTTGGGTGTCTTTGCCATCGCAACAGCGGTTTCCGGATATTTCCTGGCGCGCCTGTCAGGGGTTTGGCGTATCCTCATGGCCATCGGTGGGCTGTTCCTGGTTGCACCATCCAGTGGGTCCGATCTGACCGCTCTGGTGATTTTTGCTCCCGTCATCGTCCAGCAATTGGCACAACAACGCCAGGAGCGGGCAACGGCATGACCCAGGAAGACCAACCCGACGTCACGGTTCTGGGAGCCGGGATTGTCGGGATCTGTTCCGCGCTGTCCCTGGCCGAACGCGGATTAAATGTCAGGCTGATTGACCGGGACGCCCCCGGTCAGGCCACCTCCTTTGGCAACGCCGGGATCATTTCACCCTGGTCCATTGTTCCGCAATCCATGCCGGGTTTGTGGAAAAAGGTCCCGGGCTGGTTGCTGGACCCATTGGGTCCAGTGACTGTGAAACCCAGCTATTTGCCGTGGATCGCACCGTGGGGTCTGCGTTTTCTGTATGAAGGACGCGCCGAAAAAGTCAGCCATATCAGCGAAGCCATGGATTCGCTGAACCGCGACTGCGTTGATCTGTTTCGCCAACATCTGGCCGGGACCGGACACGATGATCTGGTGCAAGACAGCTATTATGTCCATGCGTTTCGCAACTCAGAAGCGGCCAATCTGGACACGGTCGAGTATCGGATGCGGCGGGACAAAGGGGCAGACCTGGAACGGATCACTGCCGCTGATCTCCAGAGCCTGGAACCTGCGCTGACCCACGATTTTCAGGCGGCAATTCTGATCAAGGGACAGGCCCGCGCCCTGTCGCCCGGACGGATCGGCACTGTGTTGGCCGACAAATTCCGCGCTATGGGCGGTGAAATCCTGCGGCAATCCGTCCGCGCCATTCTGCCAATCGAGGGGGGGGGCTGGCGCTATGTTACCGGTTCAGGCGAGGAAACTGTTCCAAAGCTGGTTTTGGCTATGGGTGTATGGTCGGCCGAACTGTTGAAACCTTTGGGCATCAACATCCCGATGCAATCCGAACGCGGCTATCATGTCTCTTTCCAAAATCCAGGTCTTGCCTTGAACAACTCAGTCATGGACATGGATATGAAATTCGTCGCGTCGCTGATGGAGGACGGGTTGCGCGTCGCAGGGACGGCCGAATTTGCCGGTCTCGATGCGCCAATCAACCAAAGCCGATTGGATGGGTTGGTGAAACTGGCGCAACAATTGTTACCGGATCTGAATTCCGACAATTTTTCGACCTGGTCTGGGCAACGCCCGTCGTTGCCCGACAGCCTCCCCTGCATCGGTGAAATCGACGGGTTTCCCGGGCTGATCGCGGCCTTTGGGCACAGCCATTATGGTCTGATGATGGCCCCAAAAACCGGACGTTTGGTGGCCGACATCACCACCGGTTTGTCCACAAATCATGACCTGACTCCGTTTCACCCCCTGCGCTATTAAAGGATATCAACCCATGGTTACCCACCCTGGCGGACAAAACATCTGCGGCATCACCATCGGTGTATTGTCTTTGGAGAGCTACTTTCCCAAACCACCTGGTCATATCAAAAACCCGTCAAGCCTGGGTTTTACGGTCATGTACGAAATGCTGGATGGCATTACGGTTCCCGAGCTTCTTGGCAACCCTACTGGCGAAATGAAAGATCGCCTGATCGATGCAGCCAAACGGCTGGAAGCCAAGGGCGTACGCGCGATCACTGGATCTTGCGGGTTTTTGGCCCTGTTTCAGGCCGAAATCTCAGCAGCCGTATCTATCCCCGTGTTTGTCTCCGCGTTGATCCAGGTGCCCATGGTCCATCACATGACCCAGGCACCGGTTGGTGTTCTGACCGCTTCCGCTGCGTCCTTGACTGACGCGCACCTGCGCGGCGTCGGTGCAGCCGATATTCCGATTGCGGTTCAAGGGCTTGACGAAACTGAGGAATTTGCCTCCGTGATCCTGCGAAACGAGCGGACCGTCATGGATCTGGATAAGGTAACCGAAGAGTTGTTGCAGGCCGGGCGGATCTTGGTCGAACGCGCCCCAGACATCCGGGCTATTGTATTGGAATGCACGGACCTGCCGCCCTATGCGTGGCGATTGCAACAGCAATTGGGGCTACCGGTTTTTGACCTGACCACCCTGTCGGGTATGATGGCAACGGCTGTGTTGCGCCAGCCCTATCCGGGCTACATCTCATGATCGCCCGATAGTCAAATTGGCCTAAGCCCCCCGCGCGGGACGGGTTTATTGTCCGTTGTGTTTGGGTGTGTCGCGCGTGCGCGCGGATTGGGGCTCTGCCCCCGCAGCCTTTGGCTGCTCCCCCGAGGTATTTGTGACCAGAAAGAAGCCGAAGCGGGCGGTGTGCCATGTGGTCGCGATCTGGGCTGGGGCGGCGGGACGGAAGCGGGGTGTTGCGGGTTTGGAATAAAAAACCCCGCCGGCGGAATGCGGCGGGGTTTGAGAGGTTGTTAAGGATCCTGTGGTTTACAGGTTCGGATAGAGCGGGAAGCGCGCGCAGAGAGTGGCCACCTGGGCGCGGACCGTGGCTTCGACATCGGCGTTGCCGTCTTCTCCGTTGGCGGCCAGACCGTCGACGACCTGGATGATCATATCCGCGATCTCGCGGAATTCCGCCTCGCCAAAGCCGCGGGTGGTGCCTGCGGGTGTGCCCAAACGGATGCCCGAGGTTACGGTCGGTTTTTCCGGATCAAACGGGATGCCGTTTTTGTTGGTGGTGATATGGGCACGGCCGAGGGCCTTGTCCACGATGTTGCCGGTCACGCCTTTGGGGCGCAGGTCGACCAGCATGACATGGGTGTCGGTGCCGCCGGTCACGATGTCCAACCCGCCTTTGATCAGCTGATCGGCCAGCGCATCGGCATTCAGGCGCACCTGACGCATGTAGGCTTTGAACTCGGGGCGGAGCGCTTCGCCAAAGGCCACGGCCTTGGCCGCGATGACGTGCATCAGCGGACCACCCTGGATACCGGGGAAGATCGCCGAATTCACCTTCTTAGCGATTGCTTCATCATTTGTGACGATCATGCCCCCACGCGGACCGCGCAGGGTCTTGTGCGTGGTGGTCGTGGCCACATGCGCATGCGGGAACGGCGAGGGATGTTCGCCTGTGGCAACCAGACCGGCGAAATGCGCCATATCAACATGGAGGTAGGCACCAACCATATCAGCAATCTCACGCATCCGGGCAAAATCGATGACCCGCGGGATGGCAGACCCGCCCGCGATGATCATCTTGGGCTGGTGTTCCTTGGCCAGGGCTTCGACCTCGTCATAGTCGATGAGGTTGTCGGACCGGCGCACGCCATATTGCACGGCGTTGAACCATTTGCCCGACTGGTTGGGCGCAGCCCCGTGGGTCAGGTGACCGCCCGAGGCCAGGTTCATGCCCAGAATGGTGTCGCCCGGCTGCAGCAGCGCCTGGAACACGCCTTGGTTCGCCTGGCTGCCTGAATTCGGCTGCACATTGGCAAAGTCACAGCCAAACAGCTGCTTGGCGCGGTCGATGGCCAGGTTTTCGGCCACGTCCACATATTGGCAACCGCCATAATAGCGACGCCCGGGGTAGCCTTCGGCATATTTGTTGGTCAGAACGCTGCCCTGGGCTTCCATCACGGCGGCCGAGACGATGTTTTCAGAGGCAATCAGCTCGATCTCATCGCGCTGACGGCCAAGCTCGGCCGTCACTGCGCCATAAAGCTCAGGGTCGCGCGTCGAGAGTGACTCGGTGAAAAAACCAGTGTCGCGGGGGGTGTCGGTCATGTTCGGGGCTCCTAGTGGTAATATGTTATCCGGTCCAACCCAAACCAGCAGCGACGCAATTCATGGATTGCATCAGAGGAATGGGCAATGTCGGCGATGCGGCGGCTCGGTTTTCCTGTAACAAGGAAACCTGTACCGTATGAATGTCATGCAACATGTCGCGAATACGATCGAACCGGGTTCGCAATTTGGGAAAGCGACGGGCCAGTTCTGAGGATCCCGTCAAGAAGGCAAGAGCTTCACGGCTGGCCTGGTATTCTTTGAGCACAGATCCAAACATCAGATCGCGGGTTTGCGTGTCTTCCACCAGCGACGCATACGTCCGGGCAATGTCCATGTCAGCGAGGAACAGCGCTTTTTCAACCTCATCCACAACCAATCGGAACAAGGGTGCCGTGTGAAACATTTCCTTGAGAATGGCTTCGCCCTGGGCTCCGCGAAAGCGACGGAAGCTGGAAACAGCACTGCCGAACCCATACCAGCCCGTGATCATATGGCGATTCTGAGACCAGGCAAACACCCATGGGATTGCGCGCAGATCGTCCAGCGAACTGGCTCCAAACCGGCGCGCCGGACGCGACCCGATCTTGAGCATGGCCAGCTCCTCTACCGGGCTGGACTGCTGGAAATAGTCGATGAAGCCTGGCGTATTCAGCAGGTTGGAATAAGCCGCTTGGGACATCCCCGACAAGGCTTCGAATGCGTCTTCGTGATCGGGGTTCAGTGCCGGAATGTCGGGGCGCAAAGAATGACGCAACACCGAGGAAACCGTCAATTCCAGCTGCTGTAACGCAGTGCCACGATTGGCGTATTTTGAACTGACAACTTCACCCTGTTCGGTGATCCGCAGCCTGCCCGCGACGGTGCCTGCCGGTTGGGCCGCAATCGCACGTTCTGTCGGTGCCCCCCCGCGCGAGACTGATCCACCGCGCCCATGGAAAAACACCGGCTGCAAACGATGCGTTGCCAAAGTACGCGCAATCAAGCGCTGCGCTTTTTCCAGTTCCCAAGTCGAACAAACAAAGCCACCGTCCTTGTTGCTGTCGGAATACCCCAACATGACCTCGATCCGACCACTGCCATCCTTGAGCGAACGACGGGCAAAGGGAACATCCAACACCCCATTCAGAATGCGCGGAGCTGCGCGCAAATCGTCGATGGTTTCAAACAGCGGCACCACGCGCAGGGTTGCCTTTTCGGCACCGAAACCGGCGTATCGGGCCAGCAGATAAACCCCCAGAAGATCATCCGTAGACCGGGTCATCGACAGGATAAACGGGCCCAACGCACTGGGATCGTCCCCACCGACCGTCTGTTTCATCAGCCCCAGGAGGCCAATGAGCTCCGCGCTTTGATCGCTCAACTGTGTCGGATCCACAAAGCTGAGAGAGGCGCTCCCCAATTCCCGACGCAGACGCTGAGACCACTCGGCTGTGCCATAGGTTGGCGTGTCTCCGGTACAGCTCCAGATGTCCGTAAGCGCTTGCGTCGTGACGGTTGAATTCTGTCGAATATCCAATGTGACTGTACGAAAGCCGAACACCTGAGCTTTCCAGCGGATCGGCCGGATGTAGCGATCCGCCAGACGATCAGCCCCGAGATTCCCCAAAGCCGCCTCGACTGCACACAGATCAGCGATAAAGTCATCCACATGATCATAGGCCGTTCCAGCCCTGTCTATCGTGTCCGAAATCCGGGTTCGGATCGCTTCAAGCGCCTGACGGAAGATTTCGCCCGTGTTCTGGTGCAACGCCTTGTAAGGGTTCGAAGTTTCGACAATACGCTGGATGGCATCGGAATCGGGACCGGCCAACGACAAGATCGCCGAGGAAATCGAAATCCGCGCGGCCGCCCTGGACAGATCGCTCAGATAGGTTTCCAACACGGCCAACCGGTTGGCTCCCAAAGCCTGAGCCGTAGCCTGGACCGTGACATTGGGGTTGCCGTCACGGTCGCCGCCAATCCAGGAATGGAATTTGAGACAGGGTGTCACATCATCCTTTTGGCCGGTGATTGGGGCGGTAGCTGCGATAAAACGGTCAAACAGCTGAGGCACTGCATCGAAAAGACTGTCGCGAAAGAACTGCAGCCCCCATTGGATTTCATCATTCAGTGACGGGCGTTCCCGGCGTAACTCTCCGGTCAGCCACAGCAGATCAATTTCCGCTCGCAGGTCTTCGAGCAGATCCGCACGTTCGCGTGGCGTCCAGCGCTTTTCTTCCAGCGAAACGAGCCCCCGGTAAATGCGCCGGTGGATTTCCAAAATCGTCACACGTTTGGCTTCGGTCGGATGGGCGGTCAGCGTTGGCCCAAACGACAGACCCTGAATCACCTGGGTCAAACGTTCGGGAGTCGCCAATGCCCCATCCTGCTCCAAAGCCAGAGCAAAACTGCCCTCAACCGCTTGGGGGCCGTCTTGGGTTTCAGCATTGCGGCGGTCCCGCATTGCAGCGTTTTCATCAATGATCTTCAGCAGCTGGAACCAGATGTTATGGGCCTGCAAATGCGGAATCGCGCTATTGGGGTCCTTGAGGGTCCACCGGGTACCGGATTGGATTCTCTGGGCGACTTCGGGTGCACGTTGTTTGAGAACATCCAACCAAAGGGCCCGCAGTTCCACGCGCAGCGCGGCTGCATACCCTGTGTCGGGGGCGGGTGTCGGATCGGCTTCGGCAGGACGGTTCATATCAACTTACGCGGTCACGTGGATCGCGCCCTTCAAAGAAATCGGTGAGGTTGTCAACAACGCGGAAACCCATGGCCTCGCGCGCCTCGCGGGTGGCAGAGCCCAGATGCGGCAACATCACCAGGTTGTCGCATTGCAGCAGATCGGGGTTGATCCGGGGTTCGCCGTCAAACACATCCAGAGCAGCTCCTCCGATGGTTTCAAACATCAATGCCCGGCTAAGCGCCAGTTCATCGATCACTTCACCGCGGGCTGTATTGATCAGGAACGCGTCTGGCTTCATCAGGTTCATCATGCGGGTGTTGATCAGGTTGCGATTGGCCGGACCGCCCGGGCAATGCAACGAGATGAAATCGCACTGCGGCATCAGATCTTCGAGGCTGTCGACCTGAACAGCATTGAATTTGGCCAACACGTCGGGGGGCACGCGTGACCGGTTCTGAACAATGATTTTCATTCCGAACCCATGATGGGCGCGACGGGCCATTTCCTGACCAATGCGGCCAAATCCGACGACACCCAACGTCTTGCCCGAAACCTTGGTACCAACCAGATGTGTCGGGCGCCAACCGGTCCACTGACCGGCACGTAATTCGCGCTCACCTTCTCCTGCGCGACGCGCCACCATCAGCAAAAGCGTCATAGCGATGTCGGCGGTGCATTCGCTGAGAACGTCAGGGGTATTGGTAACCATCATACCGTGATCGGCCACACGCTCCATATCAATATGGGAGTAGCCGACGCCGTAATTGGCCAGAATACGCGCCTGGGGCTGCGAAACATCCAGCGCCTTGGCAGATACCGTATCGGTCACCGTTGGCAAAACCGCATCAAAACTGCGCAGCGCATCACGGATTTCGATTTCGTTCAATGGCTTGTCACCGGTGTTCAGCACGGTGTCAAAACGTTCGCTCAGCTGGGCTTCGACTGCAGCTGGCCAGCGACGCGTAACGAGAACCTTGGGCTTTTGCATGACGTCTCTCCCTCAAGCGACTGTGAAATTGTGACGCTTCGCCCCCTCCATTGCCCCGGACAGGAGGCGAAGCGCCTTAGGTGCCTTATCCGCAGGACGGATCAGGCAGCATTCACGACCCGGGCGATGGTTTCGCCAATCACGGCCGGGTTTTCAGCGACGGTCACGCCGGCTGCTTCGAGGATCTCCACCTTTTCCGAAGCAGATTCACCAAACGCCGAGATGATCGCGCCTGCGTGGCCCATAGTCCGGCCTTTGGGCGCGGTCAGACCCGCGACATAGGCCACCACCGGTTTGGTCACGTTTTCCTTGATGTATTCGGCGGCTTCAGCTTCCTGTGGGCCACCGATTTCACCAATCATGCAGATTACCTTGGTCTCGGGATCGTTTTCAAACCAGGTCAGGATGTCCAGGAACGAAGACCCGTTGATGGGATCACCGCCAATACCAACCGAAGTCGAGACTCCCAGGCCCAGCTCTTTGAGCTGCGCTGCGGCCTCGTACCCCAAGGTTCCGGACCGGCCAATGATGCCCACATTGCCCTGAAGATAGATATGACCTGGCATGATCCCCAACAGCGCCTTGCCGGGGCTGATGGTTCCGGCACAGTTCGGGCCGGTCAGGATCATGCGATCCTCTTTCTTGTAGCGGCGCATGTAGCGTTTCACGCGGATCATGTCCTGAGCAGGGATGCCGTCGGTGATGCAGACGCAATATTTGATGCCTGCGTCCGCCGCTTCCATGATAGAATCCGCTGCGAACGGAGGCGGTACAAACACCAGAGACGCGTCGGCACCAGTGGCAGCCACAGCTTCCTTGACGGTGTCGAACACCGGCACGCCTTCGACGGTTTCACCGCCTTTGCCCGGGACCACGCCCCCAACGACATTGGTGCCATATTCAATCATGTCCTTGGTGTGGAACCGGGCCATTTTGCCGGTGATCCCCTGGACAATAACTTTGCTTTCGCGATCGAGAAGAATGCTCATCAGACAGCCCTCACACGAGTGTTTTGATCGAGATCGTTTTTCCACGCACCCACGGCGCGTTCGGCGGCTTCGTTCAGCGACGTCGCACGGATCAGCGGTAGACCGGATTGCGCCAGGATTTTCTGACCCTCTTCGACATTGGTACCGGCGAGACGGACAACCACAGGAACATCGACCTGAACTTCCCTCAGCGCTTGAACGACACCTTCAGCGACCCAGTCGCAACGGTTGATCCCAGCAAAGATGTTCACCAGAACCGCCTGAACGTTCTTGTCCGACATCACCAGACGAAATGCTTTGGCGACACGTTCTGGCGTCGCGCCACCTCCGATGTCGAGGAAGTTGGCGGGTTCGCCTCCGGCCAGCTTGATGGTGTCCATTGTCGCCATGGCCAGACCTGCACCGTTCACGATACAGCCGATATTTCCGTCCAGACCGACATAGTTCAGGCCACGATCGGCCGCACGGCTTTCGCGCGGGTCTTCTTGGCTTTTGTCACGCAGTTCGCTGATTTGCGGGTGACGGAACAGAGCGTTGTCGTCAAATGTCATCTTGGCGTCCAGCGCGATCACCCGGTTGTCCGACGTTACGACCAACGGGTTGATTTCAACCATTGTCGCGTCCAGTTCGGAAAACGCCTGATAGCAGCCCTTGAGCGTACGCACCATCTGCTGCGTCATGGTCGGATCAATGCCCAGCTTGAACGCGATTTCCCGCGCCTGGAAATCCTGCAGACCAACTGCCGGTTCCACGGTCGACCGCACGATCGACTCGGGACGTTCGGCCGAAATCTCTTCGATCTCCATGCCACCTTCGGACGAGGCGACGATCATCACACGCTGCGATTGGCGGTCCAGAACAAAGCCCAGATAGATCTCGCGTGCGATCGGTACTGCCGCTTCGACATAGACACGATAGATGCCTTTGCCTTCGGGGCCGGTTTGATGGGTGACCAGCTTTTTGCCGAACATGCCCTCGGTGGCTTCCAGGATCTCGCTATCGGACGAGCACAGTTTGACACCGCCCGCCTTGCCACGGCCACCGGCATGCACCTGGGCTTTGACGATCCATTTGTCTCCACCCAATTCGCGCGCGCGATAGGCCGCCTGTTCCGGGCTATAGGCCAGCGCCCCGGGGGGCACTGTAACACCAAAGTTGCTCAGAACTTCCTTGGCTTGATACTCATGTACATCCATTGGATCTCTCCTCCCTATGGATCGTGTTATTCAGCAGCCAGGGCTGCGTCATAGTGCCGGTCGAGCAGAGCGTTGATCGCGTCCATGTCAACCGATGCGCCCATGTCGTTCATCGCATTGCCAAACCGGTTCACAATGTCCGAAATCTGGGACTGGGTGATTTGGTTCAGGATCCCGATGCGGACTTGGACTGGTTCGGACAAGGTCGGCCAGATGCCGAAACCTACTGCGCGGCAGTTGCCCACCAGCTCTTTTTCACGGCCAGCCAGATCACCAGGCAGGTTCAGAACCACCAGGCTTGTCATGTTGCTGGTCACGTCGCACCCCATGGCCGTCACGGCGTCGCGCAGGGCTTTTTCATGGAACGCATAATCGCGGGCCTTTTGGGCGCGGCCGTGCTGGAGCGTGATGCGCAGCGCTTCGTGGAAGGCGGCAACCGCATAACCGGAATGCGTGCGGTGATAGGTGCCCGCGGCCACATCCTGTCCGTCCACAACACCCCAATGACGGGCTTCGAGGATCGGGTTGTGCACATAGGAATGGCAGCCGTTTTCTTTGACCGTTTCAATGTAGCGGTCGCTGAAAGATACAGGCGCGTAGGTCAACGGCAAGCACAGCACGCCTTTTTGCGGGCAGGACGCCCAACCGACCACACCGGGAAAATCGTCGATCGAAAAGTCTTCGATGCCCAGCGACGACACCGCGTCGATCAGACCCATGGCACCGTGTTTTTCACAAGCGTCTGAAAAACCCTGGAGATCATTGATGCGGCCAGACCCGGTTTCCCAATGCGCCATAAAGGCCCATTTGGGTTTCTTGTCAGCCAGAACTTCGTCGACATGTTTGCCCGATACCGATTCACCATGGGGAACGTCGATCACG
Source organism: Aliisedimentitalea scapharcae (assembly GCF_045277565.1). Lineage (NCBI taxonomy): Bacteria > Pseudomonadati > Pseudomonadota > Alphaproteobacteria > Rhodobacterales > Roseobacteraceae > Aliisedimentitalea > Aliisedimentitalea scapharcae. The sequence continues at coordinate 4,095,399 of NZ_CP123584.1, forward strand.
GTCACATTCGCGGGTTGCGGGTTCATCGGGTTAGCGGTCAACTCTTCGCGGGTTGCGGCCTTCATGCGGATTGTCATCGCGTCGATGCCCGAGAAGGTGCCGTTCATGAAAACGACAACGCTGTCACCGGGCAGGATCGCATTCAGCATACAGTCCAAACCGGAGAAACCAGTACCACCGACACCGTAGGTATAGGTGTTGGTGGTGCCCCACAGATCACGCAACATGCCTTTGCATTCGATCATGCCGCGCAGCACATCAGCCTGCATGTGGTCCGCCAGACCGGTGTTGGCGAAAGCCGCCAGAACACGGGCGTCAGTGTTGCCGGGGCCAGGGCCCGCAGCCAAAGTCTCGGGGATTTCCAGGCTGGGGAAGATCGTGGGTTCAGTCATTGTATCGGACCTCTAGTCAGGTTTGCGTTCGCGCCGATGCATCAGCTTTTCCGGCATTTTTGCTGGTAGGCAAAAACATTTCCCGTCAGGCAACATCGCTTGTCCTCAGCAAAACCTAGGTCGACAAAACTCACAACATCCCTATATCCTGCTTTTGGGTATCTAAATAGATGGGTTTATACCTACCCATTTAGGTAAAAATACCGTAGTATACCGAATAACCACCTACCCACTTGGGTTGTTTTCGACCAAAGGATACAAAATGGCTACGATAAGCGACAAAGTTTCCCCGATTTCGGTCATGCTCGCTGACTCAAATCCGCTGGTGCTCACCGCAATGTCCGAGATTTTCGAAAAGGACCCGCGATTCTCGCTCGTGGCGACCTCTTCAACCGCTGAAGGGTTCCTGGGAACCGTCATGCGCGTCCCGGTTCAAGTCGGAATCATCGACTGGAACCTGCCGGCTCTGGGTGGTGCCAAATTGATCGAGGTCCTGCGGGATCAGGCCAACGCGCCCAAATTGGTGGTCTATGGCGACGAAGGCTCCGAAACCCCACGCAAAGCAATGAGCGCCGGGGCAGCGGGATTTGCAGCGCGATCCAGCGCGGTGGAGAGTCTTCTCGACACGTGCCATGCCGTGGCGGGGGGCAAAATGGTTTTCCCGTTTCTGGACGTACGCGACCTGCAGACCGATCCGATCGAACAACTGTCTCGGCGCGAACGCACGATGCTCGAAGCTCTGTCAAAGGGGTTAACGAACAAAGAGTTGAGCAAGGAGCTGGGAATCACCACAAACACGGTAAAATTCCATCTCTCGAACCTCTACGAAAAACTCTCGGTCAAGAACCGCGCCCAGGCCATCGCGTTCTACTATGCCACCCGCGCCGAGCGGGGCGATTTCGGAACGGGAGGGTGACCTGGCAACACGGGCGGACTCGCGCGCGTGCGTATACGCGCGCAGCGCCCGCGCACCACGCGCGCCCAAGTATTAGTATGAAAATTTTCTTCTTGACAGGAAACCCCTTGCTGTTGGATGCCTAGAACCAGCCCCGCCAATTGCAACGCGAAAAAGGAGCGTTTCTCATGTCATTCCACGCTATCGAACAAGCCCCCGGCCGTCTAAACCGCAGCGAACTGGCCATCCCCGGAAGCCAGCCTCAAATGTTTGAAAAAGCTGCTAAATCTGATGTTGACGTCATCTTCCTCGACCTCGAAGACGCCGTCGCACCGGACGAAAAGGAACAGGCCCGCAAGAACATCATTCAGGCTCTGAATGACATTGACTGGGGCAACAAATCCATGTCCGTCCGAATCAACGGCCTGGACACTCATTACATGTATCGCGACGTTGTCGATGTTGTTGAGCAAGCTGGCGAGCGCCTGGACCTGATCATGATCCCCAAAGTTGGCACCGCCGCTGACGTCTATGCGGTGGACATGATGGTCACCCAGATCGAAGACGCCAAAGGTTACAAGAAACGCATTGGTTTCGAACACATCATCGAGACCGCTTTGGGTATGCAAAACGTGTCCGAAATCGCCGCTGCATCCAAACGAAACGAATCGCTGCATTTCGGGGTCGCTGACTATGCTGCTTCGACGCGTGCACGCACCACGATCATCGGTGGTGTGAACCCCGATTATTCGGTCCTGACCGACCCCGCCGCTGACGGATCGCGCGACGTACATTGGGGTGACATGTGGCACTATGCTCTTGCACGCATGGTTGTCGCTGCCCGCGCCAATGGCCTGCGTCCAATTGACGGCCCGTTTGGTGATTTTCAGGATCCCGAAGGCTATAAGGCCGCTGCAAAACGTGCTGCGGTTCTCGGGTGCGAAGGCAAGTGGGCCATCCACCCCAGCCAAATCGCCCTGGCCAACGAAGTGATGTCTCCGTCGGACGCCGAAGTGACCAAGGCCCACCGTATTCTCGAAGCGATGGCTGAAGCCGAAGCTGCCGGTAAAGGTGCAGTTTCGTTGGACGGCCGTCTGATTGACTATGCATCTATTCGTCAGGCAGAAGTTCTGGTGGAAAAAGCAAAGCAGATCGCCGGAAACTGATTTCCGCCCGGGGCGTCAGCCCACGATCTTCACAAGACCCCAGCCGCCCTGGTTCGTTTCCGGGGCGGCTTGATCCATATCGCGGGAGCCCCCAATGACTGACCTTAACTGCACCGCCCTGGCCTTGTTTCAGGCCGCCATCGACAGGGCTGATCCAGCCCGGGCCCTGCACCAGCAACTTCAGTCATCCCCGCTTTCTGACCTACCAGACGGAGGTCGCAATTTCATCCTCGCAGTGGGCAAGGCCGCGATCCCGATGATGCGCGCCGCATTGGAAATATTTCCGACCCCGTCACAGGCTCTGGTGATCACAAACCCCGAAAATGCAATAGAAATTCCGGGAACCACAGTTCTATCTGGATCCCACCCTGTCCCAGATGAAGCCAGCGAATCCGCAGGTCTGGCCGCTATTCGCATGGTTCAAGGCATGTCGCAAAATGATCGCTTGATCGCCCTGATTTCTGGTGGCGGATCGGCGCTGATGGTTGCCCCCGCCCCCGGTTTGACCTTGGCCGACAAGACGGCCGTGAACAAACTGTTGTTGGCCTCCGGGCTGGAAATCAACGACATGAACCTGATCCGTCAGCAGCTTTCGGACATAAAGGGGGGCGGACTGCTGCGCCATGCACGGGGCGCTCAGGTTCAAGCTTATATCCTGTCCGATGTCATTGGAGACGATCTGCGCGCCATCGCATCTGGCCCGACGGTGGCTCCGATTGGCTCGCGGACCAACGCCCGCGCAATCATGCAGAGTGCCGGCATCTGGGACACCGCGCCCGTTGCCGTCAAAACGCATCTGGAGCAGCCTGACGTTTCATCCGACACATTGCCTGCGGCGACCAACACGCTCATCGGATCAAACCGCTACAGCCTCAAGGCGATGATGGCATTGGCGGCCGATCAGGGATGGACCGCCCGGCTGATCACCCACCGGCTGGTCGGAGATGTTCAGGAGGCTGCCGAGACCGTCATTCAAGCCGCACAAACCGCCCCACAGGATCGACCCATCGCCCTTGTCTTTGGGGGTGAGACCACCGTTCAAATCACCGGAACCGGCACCGGCGGACGCAATCAGGAATTGGCCCTGCGTGTCGCACAGCGCGCCAAAGACATTCCCGGTGATTGGGTATTTCTGTCTGGTGGCACAGATGGCCGCGATGGCCCCACAGACACCGCAGGCGGCCTGGTAACCCCGCAAACCTGGTCTCGCATACAGCAGGCCGGACAGGATCCTCAGGCATTACTGGACAACAACGACAGCTATGCCGCGCTGGCTGCGGCGGACGCTTTGGTTATGACCGGCGGCACCGGCACCAATGTTGCCGATGTCCAGGTTTTCCTATGTAAGCCCAAATAAAAACGGCGGGACCAAAAACCCCGCCCCCCCTTCATCTCGCCAAAAAAACTCCCGCCGGAGGCTCCCGAAACAAACACGGGTACTGCCCTCAGGCTGGCAATCGTTTTTCACCCCATTCGGCCAGATCATTGACCAACATCAGCGCCACGCGCCGGAACACAGCCCGCAGTCTTTCGACACCTGGGCCGGCCAGTTTCAGATCCAACAGCGCCTGATCCATACATTTCAGCCAGTTTTCAGCATCTTCAGTTGTGATCGGCACATGTTCGTGCATCAGCTTCACATCCATATGGCCGTGTTTTTCCTGATAATACTTCCGACCTCCCATGAAACCGGACAGAAAGTTGAACTGCTCGACCCGCGCGTGCCCCATACCATGGCCTCGTTTGTGCAGCTTGACGATCTGCGCACCTTCGGGGTTTTCCTCGACGAGGTCATAGAAATGCTCCACCAAAGCGCGCAGCGTTTCTTCTCCGCCGATCTCGTCAATCAATTTCCGAACCATTCAACTCTCCCTTTGCACCGGGTTGGACACTTCTCAAGACTGAGGTCGCGTCTTCTTCGGGTCATAATGGGCAAAGGCTACGATTTTGGCGGGCAGTCGTTTTTGATGTCCGTCAAGTTTCCCTATTTCCACCTCGGTTCCGACCTCGGCGTGGACCACATCAACCCGGGCCAACGCGATGTTCTTGCCCAACAGGGGCGACCGCATCGACGACGTTACTTCGCCAATCTGGGCGCGACCGATATGCACGCAATCGCCATGTCCCACATCGATCGCGGAATCGATGTCCAGACCCACAAGCTTGCGCGCGGGCGTGGTTTTACGTCGGATCAGGGCATCTCGCCCGACAAAATCATCTTCCTTTGACTTCAGCGGCACGGTGAAACCAACGCCAGCCTCAAACGGGTCAGTCTGGTCGCTGAAATCATACCCGGCAAAGATCAGACCGGCCTCGATCCGCACCATGTCCAGCGCTTCGAGGCCCATGGGGCGGATGCCATGCTCCTGCCCTGCCTTCCAGACCGCATCAAACACCTCACCCGCGTGCTTGGGGTGGCAGAAAATCTCATATCCCAGTTCGCCGGTGTAACCCGTCCGGGACACCACAATCGGAATACCCTGGTCATCACCAATCCGCGCAGGTGTAAATCGGAACCACCCCAGCTCTTCCAACTTTGGATTGTGCGGCATGGTCCAGATGATCTTTTTGAGCAGATCGCGGCTCTCTGGTCCCTGCACAGCGATGTTGTGCTGCATGTCTGTCGAAGACCGCACCAGAACGTTCAAACCCAGCTTTTCGGCCTGTTCGCGGATCCACTCCCCACCATAGTCGTCACCGCCGATCCAGCGGAAATTATCCTTGCCCAGACGGAACACGGTGCCATCGTCGATCATGCCCCCGTGTGGATAGCACATAGCGGTATAGACCACCTGCCCTACTGCCAGCTTTTTGATATTTCGGGTAAAGATATATTGGCACAGCGCCTCGGAATCCGGGCCGGTGATCTCCCATTTCCGCAGAGCAGACAGATCCAGCACCACGCATTTTTCGCGACACGCCCAATATTCCTCAATCGGCCCGGCTTCGGCATAACAATTGGCCAACCAATAGCCTTTGTACTCGACAAAGTTGCGGGTCATCTTGCTGAGGCGGTCGTGAAAACCGGTTTCCTGGGTCATCTTGGGCTCCGATTCAGGGGTCGCACGGATCGCGACAGATCGTTGAAATTTCTCTTCGCCGCTATAGGTGCGGACATGAATGTCGGTGGGGTTCCAGCCATTGGCTGCACTGGTGTCGTCCGGACAGGCCGAGCTGACACAGACCAGATCGGTCAAGGCCCGCAACAACACATAATCACCCGGGCGGGTCCAGGGTTCATCAGCGAACATCACGCCGTGATCGTCGAGCCCGGTGTTGAAGAAGAAGTTGATGGCCATCCAGCCCGCACGCGACGCCACACCATGTTGTGCCAGTGCGCCGTTAAAATTGTCGGAACAATTGGCATGTCCCGGATAACCGATGTCGTCATAGTATTTGGCGGCACATGCCAATGCAAAAGCGTCATGCCGCCCTACTGTGTCCTGTACCACCTCGATCAGCGGCGACATGTCCTGATCATAGTATTTCGCGTGCAGGCCCGGCATCGGATAGGCATGCCCCATCAGTGTTCTGGTTGTCGTCACATCCAGCGCGTGTTCGATACCTTTGTCGAGCTTACGCGCGGCAAAACACTGGAAATCGGTGCATTGGCGACCGTCCACATCAATGATCTGGATATAGTCGCCCGCTTTCACGAAATAGCTTTGGGCGGTTGCATTATGAATCCGAATGTCGGCGACGGGATCCGCCAGCGGATCAGGCAATTCAAACCGGGCAACCTGTTTGATCACAGCACGCTTGACCAACACGGTGAGCGGCGTCGTTGTATCTTGTACCTCGAAATCCATGATACCGCCGGGTGCCGCAATAACGACAACACCATCACGCTGAACCACAAACGTCTGCTCGGTTTTCGCAGGTGTTCCAGCATCAAAAAACCGAACCGCTCCACCCAAGGCCAAATCTATTCCCCGGGCTTCCAATCCCATGCGCAGGCCACGCAAGGATTGAACCGATGATTCCAACAGTGCCTTCAGACCAGATGCGTCGCTGTTTGCCAGGGCACCGATCACACCAGCATCTATCGCCCCGGTCTTGTCGGTCGCCACGATTTCGCAGGGTTGCCCCCCTTCGTCGTTGGACACAGCGATCTGGTCACCGGCCTCCACCGCAATCAGAATGGCCCCGCAACCCTGAATATTATAGCGCTCGGTTCCGGGCGGCAGCGAAAAGACCGAAGGCTGGTACAGGCCGGACGGTCGCGGTGGTCCGCTGGGAACTTGTGGAAAGCTCATATCGTTCATCGTGCCTTCTCCCTGGTCTTAGCTCCACATTTTTTGCATTTGTGGAATATTTATTTATTGAAAAGAATATCCAGCCCCTGCACTCTAAGCAACAGTCGAGTTGCATTTCATCATAAAAAATGCCCCATTGTTGAGATGCGACACATTCCGTGGCCCAGGTGCCGCATATGAGGAGGTACACCCATGCAGGCGTTGATCTTGGGGCTCGCCGCGGCCTTGGCCTGGGGGGTTCACGACCTCTGCGTTCGCTTGGTCGCTCCACGAACCAGCATCCCATCCGCCATTTTAACCGTATTTCTGACTGGTGCGATTCTGGTCTCTATTGCCGCATTCTTTCACGGTGAACTGTCATTGCCGAGCGGCCCGGCGTTGTGGCTGTCCTGCCTGTCTGGTGCCGTATTCGCCGGTGGCTCGTATGGGATATATCGGGCCTTTGCGATTGGGCCCGTTAAACTTGTTGCCCCCATTATCGGGTCTTTTCCCATCCTGTCTGTTGCACTGGCCAGCCTGCAGGGCAAAACATCCACCTTGGATCAGTGGCTGGCAGTGTTCGTCGTGGTCGGAGGCGTTGGCTGTGTCGCCATTCTTTCCAAAGACGAAGAGGAAGGGACAGCCAGCACCGCCGCGATCCTCTGGAGCATTCTGGCGGCGACCTGTTTTTCAGCGTCCTTTGCGCTGGGTCACGCGGCAACCCAGGCCGGTTCCGAAATGCCGGTTCTGGTTGCCACACGCCTGGCTGGTGTTGCGACCATCGCAATCGCAGTTCTGGCACGCCGAAGCGCATTCCTGCCAACTTTGCGAACACTGCCGGTTTTGATCGCTATGGGCTTGCTTGATGCGCTCGCCTTGGGACTGGTGCTCATGTCGGGGAATCTCCCCAACCCCGAATTTTCCTCGGTCAGCTCTTCGCTCTTTGGACTGATAACCGTCATCCTGGCTTGGGCTTTGCTGCGCGAAAGCATGACCAAAGCGCAATGGGTCAGTGTCGCAGTGACATTTTCGGGGATCGCCTATCTGGGTCTATGACCCCGCATGGGATCTGCTGTTTGAAGTTGTAATTCTAGCTGGCCGAACGGGCTTAACCGATGGGGGAAATGGACAAAGGCGGCCCTTTAGGTGGGCCGCCTTTGTTGGTTTGTTTGTTGGTTTTCCGCGGATCAGGCTGTGAGGCCTTCTGGTTCGGGCAGGTTGTTGGCGCGGCAGGCGGCTGTGACGGTGTTGGCCAGCAGGCAGGCGATGGTCATGGGGCCAACGCCGCCGGGGACCGGGGTGATGGCACCGGCGCGCTGTGCTGCCGAGGCGTAATCCACGTCGCCGACCAGCTTCATCTTGGGGCTTCCGTCTTCATTGGCACCCTTTTCCGGTGCCGGGATGCGGTTGATGCCCACGTCGATCACGGTGGCACCTTCCTTGATCCAGTCGCCCTGTACCATTTCGGGACGGCCCACGGCGGCGACCACGATATCGGCACCGCGCACCACGTCCGGCAGATCCTTGGTGCGGCTGTGCGCGATGGTCACCGTACAGCTGTCACCCAGCAGCAGCTGCGCCATTGGTTTGCCGACGATGTTCGAGCGCCCGATCACAACCGCGTTCATGCCCGACAGGCTGCCGTGATAGTCGCGCAGCATCATCAACGAGCCCAGCGGCGTGCAGGGCACCATCGATTTCTGACCGGTGCCCAACAGGCCCACGTTCGAGATGTGGAACCCGTCCACATCCTTGGCCGGGCTGATCGAATTGATCACCAGGTCTTCGTTCAGATGCTTGGGCAGCGGCAGCTGCACCAGGATGCCGTGGATCGCCGGGTCATTGTTCAGCTGATCCACCAACGCCAGCAGATCCGCCTCTGATGTGTCCGCGTCCAGCTTGTGCTCGATCGAATTCATGCCGACCTCGACGGTCATCTTGCCCTTCGAGCGCACATAGACCTGGCTGGCCGGATCTTCACCCACCAGCACAACCGCCAGGCCCGGCGTGATCCCGTGTTCTTCCTTCAGGCGCGACACGTGGCCCGCCACTTTTTCCCGTACGGTGGCCGCGAAGGCCTTCCCATCAATGATATTTGCAGCCATTGCTCTCTCTTCCTTTGTGCAGCGGACAGGTAAAGATCCGCCTAATCTCGTATCCTTCAGACTTCCCGGATCACCTGCGCTTCGCGGGCAATCGACCACTCCACCAGCCGCCGCCACAGATCTTCGACCAGATCCGGGTCCAGACCTTTGGTCTCTGCCGCGGCGCGGGCATTGGCGACCACTTCCTCGACCCGATCCGGAATACGCGCAGGCCAGCCATTGTCGGACTTGAGCGCAATCGCCCGGTCAATATAGCCCGCCCGCAGCGCCAGCATCGCGATCAAATCGCCATCCAACCGGTCAATCTGCGCCCGCAAGGCACCCATGTCGGCACACTCCTGGGGTGGTCTGGCCTGTGGCAGTTTTGATGTCGTCATCGTCGTCATGGTTGTCATAGCCCCGGCCCCAGAATTTGCTTCGTCTTAACAGAAGGGGAACGGGCCGGTCTTTGTGGTGGCGCAATCCGATGTGCACTGCGCCCCCAAACATAGGGTAAAACTCAGAAAGGCCCGGGTTTCCCCGGGCCGCTGAATGTCGCAATTTCCGTCTTAGAACAAGCCTTCGATCTGGCCGTCGTCGTTCAAGCGGATGCTTTCGGACGCCGGTTTGCGCGGCAGACCCGGCATCGTCATGATCTCACCACAGACCGCAACGATAAAGCCCGCACCCGCGCTCAGGCGCACTTCGCGCACCGGAACCGAATGGCCCACTGGCGCACCGCGCAAGCTCGGATCCGTCGAGAAGGAATATTGGGTTTTCGCCATGCAGACCGGCAGATTGCCGTATCCTGCGTCTTCCCATTCCTTCAGCTGGTTGCGGATCTTGTTGTCGGCCAGCACTTCGTCCGCGCGGTAGATCCGCTTGGCGATGGTGTCGATCTTGTCGAACAAAGACATCTCATCGGGATAGATCGGGGCAAAATTGGCCTGACCCGCATCAACGATTTCAACAACTTTGCGCGCCAGATCAGCAGACCCTTCGGACCCCAGCTCCCAGTGACGCGACAGAACCGCCTCGACACCATGGGTTTCGGCATAGGCTTTGACCGCAGCAACTTCGGCATCGGTGTCGGTGACAAAATGGTTGATCGCAACCACAACCGGCACACCAAAGGATTTGATGTTCTCGATGTGACGGCCCAGGTTGGCACAGCCCGCGTTCACGGCCTCGACGTTTTCAGCGCCCAGATCGGCCTTGGCCACGCCGCCGTTCATCTTCATCGCGCGCACGGTGGCAACCAGCACAACCGCGGACGGTGCGATGCCTGCCTTGCGGCATTTGATGTTCATGAACTTTTCAGCACCCAGATCAGCACCAAAACCGGCTTCGGTCACCACATAGTCGCTGATTTTCAGCGCCGTCTTGGTGGCAATGACCGAGTTACAGCCATGGGCGATGTTGGCGAACGGGCCGCCGTGTACAAACGCCGGGTTGTTTTCCAGGGTCTGCACCAGGTTCGGCTGCATCGCGTCCTTGAGCAGAACGGTCATCGCGCCTTCGGCCTTGATGTCGCGGCAGTAAACCGGGGTCTTGTCACGACGATAGGCAACGATGATGTCGCCCAGACGCTTTTCCAGGTCTTTCAGGTCGTTGGCCAGGCACAGGATCGCCATGACTTCGGACGCAACAGTGATGTCAAAACCGGCTTCGCGCGGGAACCCGTTGGACACGCCGCCCAAAGACGCGGTGATCACCCGCAGGGCGCGGTCGTTCATGTCGACAACACGACGCCATGCGACGCGACGGGTGTCGATATCGCATTCGTTGCCCCAATAGATGTGGTTGTCGATCATCGCCGACAGCAGAGAATGCGCCGAGGTGATCGCGTGGAAGTCACCGGTAAAGTGGAGGTTCATCTCCTCCATCGGCACAACCTGAGCGTAACCACCGCCTGCGGCACCACCCTTCATGCCAAAGTTCGGACCCAGGGACGCCTCGCGAATACAGATCATCGCGTTCTTGCCGATCTTGTTCAGACCATCACCCAGACCAACTGTCGTCGTGGTCTTGCCCTCGCCCGCAGGCGTCGGGTTGATCGCCGTCACCAGGATCAGCTTGCCATCATCATTGCCCTGAACAGAGTTGATGAAAGACTGCGATACCTTCGCCTTGTCATGACCATAAGGCAACAAATCCTCATGCCCAATCCCGATCTTTAAACCAATCTCCTGAATAGGCTTCTTCTGCGCCTCGCGCGCAATCTCAATGTCGCTCTTATAGCTCATGTCTCTCTCCCTGGTGGCCCCTGCCTTTGCAGGGCTTTGCTTTGGACCCATCCATGGGATGAGATGGGCTGAACTCTGGATTTCTTCCGACTCTCTTGTCGAAAATATATTCCCATTAATTAATTTTCATTCCTGTTAGTCAACATCCAAGTTGAAAAATGACCGAAAAATTATGCTGAAACTGCCCGGAACCCCATGTGGTCGGCTGGTGCGACAGCCGTTGCCCCAAATGCGACAGCCTCATCCATTGGAAGTTTGTCTTGAAATGAAAAAGGCCTGGCCGGGGGGAACGGCCAGGCACAAAACACACAGGATATCAGGGGATCAGATATCCAGAGTGTTGTCTTTCTCCCAACGCGAGAAATGGTTCACAAAGGAATTCCACTCCTGCTGCTTCATCTTGAGATAGGCATTGGAGAATTCTTCGCCCATCATCGACTTCAGCTCTTCGTCTTCGTCATAAAAGCGCATAGCGTCCAGCATGTTCAGCGGCAGCTTGGGTGCGTCGGTGATCTTGTGACCCTCTGCGTACATGTCGATGTCGCGGCGCGGGCCAGGATCGGCCTTGGACCGGATACCCGACAGTCCGGCAGCGATGATCACCGCCTGCAGCAGATAAGGGTTCACCGCCCCATCGGGCAGGCGCAGTTCGAACCGACCAGCACCAGGCACGCGAACCATATGCGTCCGGTTGTTGCCGGTCCAGGTCACGGTATTCGGAGCCCAGGTGGCACCAGACATGGTGCGCGGCGCGTTGATCCGCTTGTAGGAATTCACGGTGGGGTTGGTGATCGCTGCCAGAGCCGAGGCATGTTTCATGATGCCACCCAAGAAGTGTCCACCCTGTTCAGACAGACCCAGTTCGGCAATCTGACCTTCGCCCTTTTCAGCGGCAAACACATTGATCTTAGAATCCGAACCCGGCGCATCCCAGACCGAAATATGCGCGTGACACCCGTTGCCGGTCAAACCTTCGACAGGTTTCGGCATAAAGGTTGCGCGGAAGCCGTGCTTTTCGGCTACCGACTTCGCCATGAATTTGAAGAAGCTGTGCTTGTCGGCGGTCGCCAGGGCGTCGTCGAAATCCCAGTTCATTTCCCACTGGCCATTGGCGTCTTCGTGGTCGTTCTGATACGCACCCCAGCCAAGTTCCAGCATATAGTCGCTGATTTCGCGGATGACGTCCAAGCGGCGCATCATCGCCTGCTGGTCATAGCAGGGTTTTTCCGCCGTATCGAATTCGTCCGAAATCTGCTCTCCATCCGGAGTCAGCAGGAAGAATTCGGCCTCGATACCGGTTTTGACGTGCAGCCCTTCTTCAGCGGCTTCGGCGATCAAGCGGCGCAATACGTTGCGCGGTGCCTGAGCAACGTCTTCGTCTTCCATCACGCAGTTGCCGGGAACCCAGGCGATTTCCTTGTTCCAAGGCAGCTGGATCACCGCATCCGGGTCCGGCACGGCCAACATGTCGGGGTGCGCTGGTGTCAGGTCCAGCCAGGTCGCAAACCCGGCAAATCCTGCGCCATCTTCCTGCATATCCGCGATCGCCCGGGCGGGAACCAATTTGGCCCGCTGTCCACCGAACAGATCGGTGAAGGAGATCATGAAATACTTGATGCCTTTTTCTTCTGCGAAAGTAGCCAGATCTAAAGCCATGAGTCCACTTTCCTTTCCCTGTTAAACGTCATCTGTTGAAAAGGCGCGGCCCCAAGAGACCGCGCCAAAATTTTACTTAGAAACCAGCTTTGCCCGGGTACCAATCAGTGCCGGCAAGCGGAACTTTGGCCATGGCAGCGGCTTCCATTGTCAGCGCGCACAGATCCTCGGGTTCGAGGTTGTGCAGGTGATTGTGACCACAGGCGCGGGCAATGGTCTGCGCTTCCAGCGTCATCACCTTGAGATAGTTGCGCAAACGGCGTCCAGCATCAATCGGGTCCAGACGCTGCGACAGTTCCGGCGTCTGGGTGGTGATCCCAGCAGGATCGAGACCTTCGTGCCAGTCATCATAGGCACCGGTGGTCGAACCCAGTTTCTGGTATTCCTGTTCCCATTTCGGGTCGTTGTCACCAATCGCAACCATTGCCGCGGTCCCGATCGAGACCGCATCTGCACCCAAGGCAAGCGCCTTGGCCACGTCAGCGCCTGTACGGATACCGCCGGAAATAACCAGCTGCACTTCACGGTGCACACCCAGATCCTGCAATGCCTGCACCGCGGGACGGATACATGCCAGTGTTGGCAAACCCACATGCTCGATGAACACATCCTGGGTTGCGGCCGTGCCGCCCTGCATGCCATCCAGAACCACAACGTCTGCGCCTGCTTTTACGGCCAGTGCAGTGTCATAATAGGGACGGGTGCCACCGACTTTGACATAAATCGGCACTTCCCAGTTGGTGATTTCACGCAATTCCAGGATTTTGATTTCCAGATCATCCGGACCTGTCCAGTCGGGGTGACGACAGGCCGACCGCTGGTCGATACCTTTTGGAAGGGTGCGCATTTCTGCAACCCGGTCAGAGATTTTCTGACCCAGCAACATACCGCCACCGCCGGGTTTGGCACCTTGGCCGACCACGACTTCGATAGCGTCGGCTTTGCGCAGGTCGTCCGGGTTCATCCCATAACGGCTGGGCAGGTACTGATACACCAACTGGGTGGAGTGGCCGCGCTCTTCGGGGGTCATGCCTCCGTCACCGGTGGTGGTCGATGTGCCCGCTGCGGATGCACCACGGCCCAAGGCTTCTTTGGCTGGACCGGACAATGCACCAAAGCTCATGCCTGCAATGGTGATCGGGATGTCCAGTTGGATCGGCTTTTTGGCAAACCGGGTCCCCAAAGTCACGCTGGTGTCGCATTTTTCGCGATACCCTTCGAGAGGGTAGCGCGAAACGGATGCGCCAAGAAACAGAAGGTCGTCAAAGTGCGGCACGCGACGTTTAGCGCCGCCACCACGAATGTCGTAGATGCCAGTTGCGGCGGCACGGCGGATTTCCGCGTTGATCGGGTTCGAGAACGTGCTCGATTGGATCGGAACCGTGCGTGGGATGCTGTTGTTATCCATAACTGTGGTCCTTGTCCTTAATAGGCTTGCGCGTTGTCGACATCAAAGTTGTAGAGCTGACGGGCAGACCCGTAGCGCTTGAACTCTTCGGGTTTTGCGTCGGCACCGGCGCGGGCCAGCAAATCCTTGAGGATCTCGATATGTTCGGGACGCATCTCTTTTTCGATGCAGTCCGCACCCAGGCTCTTGACCGAACCCCGCACAAAGAAGCGCGCTTCGTAACAGGAGTCACCCAGCGCATCACCCGCATCACCCAGAACAACCAGGTTTCCGGATTGCCCCATAAAGGCACACATGTGACCGATGTTGCCGTGTACGACAATGTCGACACCCTTCATGGAAATCCCGCAACGCGAACTGGCGTTGCCTTTGATGACCAGTAGGCCACCATGCGCGGTTGCACCGGCATATTGGCTGGCATCACCTTCGACGATGACCATACCGGACATCATGTTTTCCGCGACACCCGGTCCAACAGACCCTTTGACATGTACCGTCGCCTGCTGGTTCATGCCGGCACAGTAATAGCCGGTCGATCCATTGACGGTCACGTTGATCGGGGCATTCAAACCACAGGCAATCGCATGGCTGCCCTTGGGGTTGATGATGTCCCAGTTTTCGTCAGTGACGTTTTCATTCTGAGCGTGCAGGGTCGAATTCAGACCGCGCAGGCCATCTGCTTCAAGATTGTATGTCTGCATCTTAGTGGTTCCAGAAGTAAACGGTTGCGGGTTCGGGCTCCCAGACCTTGGCGTCTTCGATGCCCGGCAGGTTCACCAGTGCGCGGTATTCGGAACCGAAGGCCACATACTGGTCGGTTTCCGCCATGACCGCCGGCTTGCAGGCGATCGGGTCACGGACCACGCCAAAGCCGTCTTTGGTACCCACAACAAAGTTGAAGAAGCCGTCGAGATCGTCGATCGAGCTTTCCAGGGCTTCGCCCAGAGACGCACCATTTTGCATCTTCCAGGTCAGATAGGCGGCACCCACTTCGGTATCGTTCATGGATTCGATCCGAACCCCTTCACGCTTCAGCTTGCGGCGCCACGAATTGTGGTTGGAGAGCGATCCGTTGTGCACCAGGCACTGGTCTGTGCCCGTCGAGAACGGGTGCGCACCCTCGGTTGTCACGGCGGACTCTGTCGCCATGCGGGTATGACCGATACCGTGGGTACCGCCCATTGCAGACACATTAAATCGGGCGGCCACGTCTTTGGGCAGACCAACTTCCTTGTAGATCTCGATCACGTCACCGGCGGACATGATGCGCAGACCGTCGCGCAAATTCGCCAGAGCGGCGCGCGCCTCTTCCAGCTTGTCGTGCGGCATATCCAGGATGGCATGCGTGTCGTTGCGACGGAGACCGACAGGCGTGCCAATCGCATCGCTCAGATCATCGGCCAAGGTCGCAAAATCTGCATCTGCGTTGTCAGACTGAACAGTCAGCTTAGAGCTGTTGTCGCCGTCTGCACCATAGATCGCAATGCCTGCACTGTCAGGTCCACGATCCGTCATAGTGATGAGCATTTCGGTGAGCATTTCGCCCAGCTTTGGCTCAAGAGTTTTGTCTTTTAGAAAAAGACCGACAATCCCGCACATGGGTGTGCCTCCCTAGTTTTCATCTCGAATCAACGCTAACAGGTCGGCGCGACACTATCAACTGTTATGAAACTTATTTTCCTTAGAAGGAAAAACGGGCGCATCGTTTAATGCGCCCGTCCAGTGGAGAAATCTTAGTATTTCTCAAGTATCTTATGGATTTTCTCTTCGTCACCCATATGTTTAGCCTCTTCCAGGTGCTTGCCCTCTCGGACAAATTGGATGCGGTGCCACCCAATCCAGAAGGCCACCCCTAAGATCACCATCAGCACTTCGCTTCCCTGGAAGGGATAGACGGGGCCGACATCCGCCAGATCCACAGCCCAGCTTTCGTAACCAATCGTAGACATTTTGATTCTCCTTAACTTGCTGTGATTTTATTGACCGGCCAGAGCGGCCTTGTCGGCGGCAATGATTTCGGCTTTTGCGTCTTCGTAAGCGTGGTGCTCAGCGTAATCGAGACCTTGCAACTCCACCTCTTCGGGGATCCGCAACACGCCAGCTGCGGCCTGCATCTTGGACACGATGAAGGCAGGCAACCACCCCAGGACAAAGAACATGATAAAGGCACCAACAGTCTGACCGATCGGGTTGATCGCCGCGTACCCTTCAAACGGCGAACTCGGAACGCCCCAGAGCAGGAAACCCGCGATGATCAGACCAACCACACCAGAGTACCCGTGTACCGCAACTGCGCCCACAGCATCATCCAGCTTGAACTTGCGCTCGACCCAATAGTGCAGCTTGTAGACGATGACGACACCGACAGCGCCAACCAGCATGGCCTGGATCGGATGATACAGATCGTTGCCCGCAGATGCGGTGATGATACCCGCGAGACCACCCGAGAACGTCCAGAACGCGTCGCCCTTGGACACCACATAGGCCGCCATCAGACCGCCGGACAGCGACATGAGGAAGTTGAAGGTGATCGCCGACAGCGATGTAGGAGCCAAATAGATATTGGTTGCAGTCCACGTGGTTCCAACGATTTCGCCACCGATTACTTCGGGTGAAATCAAAGGCACGTTACAGGCCGCATAGAAGCCCCAGAAGCCCGAATAGATCAGAAAGATACCGATCGTCAGCATCCACGGATTATGAGGCGGAATATCACGCGGCGTGCCGTCGGGGGCAAATTTGCCGATCCGTGGACCCAGCACCATGATCACACCCAATGCATAACCACCGGCAATCGCATGGATAACACCGGATGCATAGGCATCGTGGTAACCCAGTTCACGCACCATCCAACCCGCATAGTGCCAGCCCCATGCCGCATCAATGATCCAGAACACCGAGCCGATCAAAACTGCGTGGACCCACAGCGCCGAAGACCGGATCCGTTCAATCACTGCCCCGGACACGATTGACGCCGCAGTCCAGGAGAACAGAAGGAATGCAGCCCAGAACACACCGGTGATTCGATCAGCCAGGTTGGTGCCCATGGTTTCCGACCACGGCAGATTCGCCGGTGCCAAATCCTGGTTCAAGCCGCCAAAGAACGGGAAATCCGGAAACGCCCAGTAGATCCACCACCCAAAGAAGAAAAAAGTCACCGTGACCAACGGAATGATCATGATGTTTTTCATCAATGTGTGCATATGATTACGATGACGGCTCGCGCCGACTTCGTACATGCAGAACCCGACGTGAATCAGGAACATGAAAACAACTGTCACCCAGTAGTAAAACTCGGTGAATATCGTTGTAAGCGCATTTAAATTACCATCCACTTTTAGCCCTCCCTGTTGGCTGTTTGATGGGCATTTTGCCTCTTGGTGAAAAAATATTCTTGAAACATTGCGCGACGAAAGCTGAATGTGTCAACAATCATGTGAAAAAAAGTTCACTTTCAGGAATTTCTTGGCACCCAAATAACGCCCCGATCGCGATGCCTGATTCTGTAGCAACCCTGGGAAAAACCGAATCGGGGCACCTTCTGCGCATCGACAGCGAACCGACATCTCCAGCCCCTAAAGACGCTGTTCGGTGAGGATCCTGGTGTTTCCGTGGCTTTGACCTGGGCCAAGCATGAAGACACCCCAACAGGAAACATCTGGTTCAAACTGGTCTAAAGTCCCCTTGCAGGAAACATCTGGTCCAAACTGGTCCAAAACACCCCTGCAAGTTACCGCGCAACCAGACCCTTAAGAGAAATTCTTTTTCCTGATGGGAATAATTATTGACAATCACAGGGCTCAAAGGGCTAACTGGCCTAGACCAAAATGAACCAAACGTGGATTCTGGTACCACGCGAACAGGGAGATAACAAAATGGCCATCATCTGGCGGACTTCGGCGCTGGCACAGCGTCACAGGGAAATCGGCGCCGAGCTTGAGGACTGGAATGGGATGGGAACCGCCTGGTTCTATGATCACACGCCGGAACGCGCCAAAGCCGATTATGAAGCGATCCGGACCAAAGCCGGGCTGATGGATGTCTCTGGCCTGAAAAAAGTTCACGTTGTTGGCGAACATGCCGCCCAGGTCATCGACCGTGTCACCACCCGCAATGTCGAAAAGATCATGCCTGGACGCTCGACCTATGCCTCGATCCTGAATGATCAGGGCAAATTCGTCGATGACTGTATTATCTACCGCCTCTCGGTCAACAGTTGGATGGTCGTGCACGGCACTGGCACCGGCATGGAACAGCTGAGCACCGTAGCCGCCTCAAAAAACTGTGCGGTGATCTTTGACGACAACATGCATGACATGTCGCTACAGGGTCCGGTTGCCGTTGATTTCCTGGCAAAACATATCCCCGGCATTCGGGATCTGACCTATTTCGGCATCATGCAGACCAAATTGTTCGGCTGCCCCGTGATGATCTCGCGCACCGGCTATACCGGCGAACGCGGATATGAGATTTTCTGCCAATCCAAAGACGCCGTTCACCTGTGGGACAACATCCTGTCGGATGGCGCAGACATGGGCATCGTGCCGGTTCAGTTTTCGACCCTCGATCTGCTGCGCACCGAAAGCTATCTGTTGTTCTATCCGGGCGACAATTCGGAAACCTATCCGTTTGACGGCGAAACCTGTGGTGATACGCTGTGGGAACTGGGTCTGGAATTCACCGTCTCCCCCGGCAAAACCGGATTTATCGGTGCCGAAAACCACTACGCAGCCCAAGGCAACGAACGGTTCAAGATCTACGGCGTGATGCTGGAGGGAACCACACCCGCCGACGAAGGCGCGGACCTGCTGCAGAACGGCGAAAAGGTCGGCGTGGTCACTTATGGAATGTACTCCGAGGTGAACAGCCACAACGTCGGCATTGCACGCATGCCGGTTGCTTGCGCCTCGCCCGGCACAGCGCTGACCGTCCGTAACGGTGATGGCACCGAGATTGCAGCAACAGCCGAAGAGATGCCCTTCTACGACAAGGACAAAGCCGTCCGTACCGCAAAGGGCTGACCCGGATCCCGAGCGTCCCCATCCGGGGGGCGCTCGCTTTCGTCAATCCGACCGTAGGAACAGACCCACATGTCGAAAACCGTATTTCCCCCCTCGATCAACAGCCGCCCGGTTTACGGCGAGCTTGAGGTGCGTCCGGGCAAACACCATTTGATGATCGCCGATGCGACCGGTGCCGAGGCCATTCTTGACCTGGCCAAGGATGCCCCCGCCGATCTCTGGGCCAAAACGCACATTATCTATATCCCCAAGGACACCGGTGAAAGATACACCGGTGAGCTCAAGGCCCTGACCCCCGCGCAAATGTATGTTGGCCCATCTTATGAAGCCGCAAAACAGCGCATCACCGATACTTTTGCCAAGGCGCACATGGGCCTTCAGGTCTATCTGACCGGCACCGAAGGTGTGATGGGCCAAGCCATGGCTGCCGCCATCGCTGCGGGTATTCCGCACACAGCCATTCAGACAGAACACCGCGGATCAACCGCACGCCGCATGCAATGTGTGCACTGCAAAGGCATCACCGAAGACGTGACCACCGACCCGTTCGTGTGTTCGCACTGCGGCCTGAATCTGTTCGTGCGTGATCACTATTCCCGTCGCCTGGCCGCATTCCAGGGTGTCTGCATCGACGCCGAAGACCCCGGCAACGTCCCCCCGCAAGTGGAGGTGTTCAAATGAGCGCAGGAACAGCCAAAATCAATGTCACCGTAGCCGAAGTCAAACCGATCAACGACCTTGTGACCCGGTTCAAATTTGTCCGCACCGGCGGCGGTGAACTGCCCACCTTCTCTGGCGGTGCACACACGGTTGTCGAGATGCAAGACGGAAGCACGACGCGCCTGAACCCATACTCGCTGATGTCCGATCCGGCCGATCGCGGGGCCTATATGGTCTCGGTCCGCCGCGACGACGAAGGCCGCGGTGGATCGCTATTCATGCACAACAATGTCCGTGAAGGCATGGAGATGGTGATTTCCAACCCGGTGAACCTGTTTTCGCTGGATCTGCGCGCCAAAAAACACCTGATGCTGGCTGGTGGCATCGGCATCACACCTTTTGTCGCCCAAATGGCCCAGCTGTCGCATACCAATGGCTTGTTCGAGCTGCACTACTCGGTCCGCACCGCATCGCTGGGCACCTATGCCGAGGAGTTGAGCGAACAATACGCCAACAAGGTACACATCTATCACGATGATCAGAACGAGCGCATAGATCTGGAAACCTTGCTGGATGGGCAGCCATTGGGCACCCATATCTATGTTTGTGGCCCCAAGGGCATGATCGAATGGGTTCACAAGACTGCCGAAGAACTGGGCTGGCCCCGAGAAGCCGTTCATTCCGAAGAATTCCTTGCACCTGCTTCCGGCAAACCGTTTGAAGTGAAGTTGGCCCAGTCCAACAAGATCATTCAGGTCGGCGAACACCAGTCACTGCTCGAAGCTTTGGAAGCCAACGATGTGGATGCGCCCTATCTGTGTCGTGGTGGCGCATGCGGCCAGTGCGAAACCACGGTTGTCGAATGTGATGGCAAGCTGGTCCACTATGACCATTGGCTGACAGACGAACAACGCGAAGGCGGCAAGCTTATCATGCCCTGCGTGTCGCGGTTCGAGGGCAAGACACTGGTTCTGGACCGGTAAGGGAGAGATGACGCAATGACGATCCAATTCAACGACGAAACCTTTCGCGACGATTTCACGTTTCGAAATTCACCCAAAGCGATCCAACGCTTCCCCTTTCCGTTTCACGAAGACAGCTACATGTATTCGGTGAATCTGGAACCACATCTATCAACCCGTCCGGGCTCACCTTTCGAGTTCGCCTTTGACGTCGATGAACACTATGTCGCCGAGATGCGCGACCGGGCCCAGGTTCTGGCGGATGACCCGCTGAGGTGCCAATCGCTGCCGCATATGACGTTGGCAGGCTGGGATCTGGTCGAATATATCATGGAGGCCAAAGCCCGCGACTATCCGGACTTGTTCGAATTGCACAAGGACGGAGATCGCTGGCGTTGGATCAACAAGCCGCTGGGCATTGATGACACCTTCACTTTCCTCGATGAAAGCACCCTGCCCTATGGGCCGATGGAATATATCACCCGTCAAACCCAAGGCGATTTTGCCCTTCTGGATCAACGCGATGACAACCTGTGGATGGACGCCGGAATGGTCACCACCCAGGCGGATTGGTCCCTGGATTTCGACATCGGCATGAACTTCTTTGAATGGCATGCGCCCGTGCCCAAGGCCAATGAAATGGGCATTTTTGTGCGTGCGTTGAAATTCCTGCTGAACCTACAGCAGGGCGCGCCGGTGCGCCGCCTGAACTGGACGATGACCGTGAATCCGCTGCTCGATACCAGCCCCGAGAACTATCATAAATGGGGGACGATGAAGACCGGGCTGACCATGGACAACATCGGTGAAAAACAGCACCTGCGGGTTGAGCTGCAAACTTTGTTCCGCCTGCCAAGGTCGAACGCGATCTGCTTTCCGATCCGGGCGTATCTGGGCAGCTTCAATGATCTGGTCAGCGTACCCAAATGGGGCCGCCGCCTGCACCGTGTCATCCGCGATTTGCCTGAGGAACTGGCAACCTACAAAGGGTTCATCGACAATCGCCCTCTTATGGTCGAATGGCTGTCGCAATACGATGATGGGGCTCCGACCTCGGACGGTATTTTCCCGGACGATTGATCCGGTTCAACTCAGGCATTCGGCAACGCCTCCCCGTTTTCGAGTGCCCTTTGACTGCCGATGTGCTCCCCCGCATCGGCAGTTTTGGTTTGTCACCCATCAAGATCACCGGAAATCTCCCGCCCTTGCGCTGTCTGATGGCGACGCCCTACGACAATGCAGCGTTGGGCCAAGCCCCCTGCCCGTTTAACGGGCTGGGGGCCGTGTCAGCGCCGTGCATCGCCGTGCACCCACACGGCGATGCACGGCCCAACGGGAGGACGCCCCCGAATGGGGGCTAACGACGGACGGGAGCCCTCCGGGCCTGTCGCTTCGTCAATTGGACTGTGGGTATGAGATGATCGACAGATACCGGGCCGGCAGTTCAACGAGCACTTCGGGTCCGTGCGGAGCATCAGCGTCAAAGAACAGTGTATCCCCAGGCTTAAGGGCAAACACCTGATCTCCATGACGATAATTCACCTCGCCCTCCAACATGTAAAGCATCTCAATCCCTTCGTGTTGAAAGGTTGGAAAGACGTCGGATGTTTCAGACAGGGTGATCAGATAGGGTTCGACCACAACACCACTCGCATTGGCTCCAAGATGACCCAGGAGGTTGTATTGATGCCCGGCACGCGTACCCGCGCGTTCCATCTCGACACCAGCGCCTTCTTTTGTGTGTACCGCGTCCCGTTGCTCTTCAAAACGACGAAAAAAGGACGTTATTGGCACGCTCAGCGCATTGGCCAAAAGCTGCAAGGTTGTCAGAGACGGCGATGTGTTTCCGTTTTCGATCTTGGAAAGCATTCCAATCGACAGCCCAGTCAGATTGGCCAATTCCGCAACGGTAATCCCCTGCTGTCTGCGAAAGGCTCGAACTTCGCGCCCGATCGCGACTTCCAGAACTTTTTCCGACCCTTCGCGAACCCGATGTGGATCCTGGGACAGGTTTGCAGGTGCCGTTGATGACTCTTCTTTTGGTTTGGCCACTCTGAGTTTTCCTTGTATTTTGCTCCGCACTCGTTCGGGTGAGGGTGAAAGCTGAAAGTCTTTCTGCGCGGCACACTCTGTTGAAAATTATTTTACTGTCATTACTAGGATTGGAGAATTTCCATACAAACGCAACCTGTTTCTTTCCTGCCTCTTTCTTTGGCGTTTCTCCGGAGGAAAAAAGGCCGGGCACATACGTAGCCCGGCCAGTCTGGGATAAAGAGGAAAGCGATGCGCGTCATGCATCCAGGATCAACAAACAGGCCCCCAATATCTTGCGGGTGTCATCATAGACATTGGGACGTTCTCCCCGCCAACGAGACGCGTGGCGGTGCCCGGATGGGCGCCCGCTGGTCAATTCACGCAGTGTCATTTCAGTTTCATCAGCGATCAACCCAATGCGCGTCTTGAGATTATTGTGAAAGGTATCGCGGTGCAGGGCTTCCATTCGCAAATGGAACAGTGACGAACGACTGCGGGGCAACACCCGCATATTCTGAACCGCATGATGTGCCCCCTTCCAGATTTGGAGGGCCTGTTTCTGATACGTCTCGGATGCAGCGTGATTGCCCCTGGCCTGCTCCACAATCGCCAGATTTGCGACACTTGCAGCGCGCCGTACATCTGTCGCGTCAAACCGGTATCGCGCCACCAGGTCAGCCAGCTTGAACAGGCGTGCTGACCGTGACCGCGACGCCTTGCGCGGTGTCGCGTCCCAAGCAGCAAGCGCACGCTCCATCAGCCGCTCCCAGATCACATCGGATCGTGTCCAACCAGCCTCCAGCGCAACCTTCATATCGCTGTCAGGCTTAAATCCCCAGATAAGCGGCTCGAACGTGTTCGTTATCGTGAAGCTCATTTGCGGGTCCCTCCAAAGCTGCGTTTCCGGTTTCCAAAACATAGGCATAATCCGCCAGTTCCAGCGCCAATTCGGCGTTTTGTTCGACCAGCACCACAGACAGGCCCTGTTCGTTGATCTCTTCGACAATCTGGGCGATCTCTTCGACGATCACCGGTGCCAGCCCCATCGACGGTTCATCCATTAGCAAAAGACGAGGTTTAGACATCAAGGCCCGCCCGATCGCCAACATCTGTTGCTCCCCACCGGACATGGTTTTGGCCAGCTGGGTCCGACGCTCACGCAGGCGTGGAAAGCGGTGAAAGACACCCTCCAGGTCGGTCTCCACACCTTCCTTGTCATTCCGCAGAAATGCGCCGGTTCGCAGGTTTTCCTCAACCGTCATATCGGGAAAGACGCGCCGCCCTTCGGGCACGTGGGCGATACCGTTTGCCACGACCTTGTGTGCCGGCAAATGGTCAATACGTTTGCCTTCGAACAGGATCTCACCACTGGTTATCGGCATCATGCCCGACATCGCTCGCAATGTTGTGGTCTTGCCTGCTCCATTGCCTCCGATAATGGTCACGATCTTGCCTGTCGGAACCGAAATAGAAATGTCCCGAATGGCGTTGATCTTGCCATAGTTGACGGCGATGTTCTTCATCTCAAGCAACATGGCGTGCACCTCCCAGATAGGCTTCTATGACGGCAGGGTGGTTACGGATTTCCTTGGGACCACCTTCGGCCAGAAACTTCCCGAAACTCATGCAGGTGATATTGTCACACAGCCCCATGATCGCCTGCATGTCATGCTCGACGATCAGGATGGTGATACCATCCGCCTTGAGCCGCTCCATCAAATCCATCATCTGGCGTGTTTCTTCCGGGTTCATTCCGGTGAACGGTTCATCCAGCAGGATTACATCCGGGTGGCTGGCATATGCTACGGCCATGCCCAGCGCCCGCTGGTGCCCGTGGCTGAGGTCTCCGGCACGTTCGCTCAACAATCCATCCAGACCAAAGAACTCCAACGCCTCGCGGGCCCGGGCTTCGGCTCCGTGCCGATCCTCTGCATCCCAGCCGATGATGGCGGCAAAGATGTTGGGGCGGAACGGCATATGTGTCCCGACCAACGCGTTTTCCAACACCGTCAGCTCGGCAAACAGAGTCGAATGCTGGAACGTGCGCACAACACCGCGTCGGGCCACTTCGTGCATCTTCAGGCCCGAGATATCTTCACCCCGCAACAATACCTGTCCTTCGGTCGGCTTGTAGAACCCCGAAATCATGTTGAAGGTCGTGGTCTTGCCCGCTCCATTTGGACCGATCAAACCGTGGATTGTGCCATGTTCAACCTTGAACGACAGGTTATCCACCGCGGTCAGACCGCCAAACCGCATGGTCAGGTCTTTGACTTCCAGGAAATTGGTCATTCTGCCGGGCTCCTCTGTGCGGTACCGTTCGCGGCCTTTTTCTGGGTGATTTTCTGGACGATGCTTTCAAGGCCGTTGGGCAAAAACAGGATCGACAGGATCATGATCGCGCCATAAATCAGCGGCCGCATCTGTTCGAGGCCCAGTTCGCGCAGGACGATTTCGTTCAGAACAGTTAGCACCACACAGCCCAGGATCGGACCATAGAAAGTCGCGGTGCCCCCAACAATCGCCCAGGTCAGCACATAGACCATCAGGTCGATGTCAAAGGCGTTGGGATTGATCGTTCCAATGTAATGCGCCAGCAGCGCCCCCGAGATCCCCGCAAACCCTGATGCAATGGCAAAGGCCAACGTGCGGTACGCGCGAACATTAACCCCCGAAGCCTGGGCCAGTTTGTCCTGCCAATGAACCGCATGGAAGGTCAGGCCAACCGGCGACTTCTCAATCCGCCACAGTATCCACAGGCAGACAGCAACCACGACAGCGGCAAAGTAGTAATAGGAGGTGGGTTCAAAGAAATCGAACTGGTAGAAACCGACCGAGAAATCGGGCATCGGGTCGATCCCCTTGATCCCTTTGGCACCGCCAAACGGGTCGCGAAACCGCTTCCACAACAAACGAATGATTTCACCCGCTGCGAACGAGCCAATCAGAAAATAGAACCCTTTCATCCGGAACAATGGGAACGATAGAACCACCGCGATCAGAGCCGCAGAAATCCCCCCCAAAAGCATCGAAACCGGAACATAGACGCCAAACCTCTTGGTCAAGAGAGCCGAAGTATAAGCCCCCACGCCCATGATCACCACGTGTCCCAAAGACCACTCTCCGGTCAGCGTCAACAGACGGTACGAGGCAACCAGCAGCACGTTGATTGTCAAGAAGACCAGAATTTCCTGCTGCGAAAAGCTGAGCCCGTGCGGCAGGAGAACAAGCCCGACCAGCACCGCAATCCATATCAGTAACTTAGGCACGATCCGCACTCCCAAACAGGCCGGTCGGTTTCACGATCAGCACAATCAGCATCAGACACAGCCCGGTTATGTCGGCGAGCACACCATCATAAAAGGTGGTCACAAAGGTATGAACGAAGGCATACGCGACCGAGGCAATGATCGCCCCTTCGAGCGAGCCAACCCCGCCCACAATGATCACGATAAATGCGGTTACGATCACGGAATGCCCCATATGCGGGTTCACGGACACCAAGGGGGCAGTCAATGCACCCGCAATTCCCGCCAGACCGGCACCAATGAACATGGCAATCTTGGCAGTTTGGGTGATCGAAATCCCCTGCAGTGCGGCCGCTTCTGGGTCCTGGGCCGATGCGCGCAGCGCCCAGCCGAATTTGGTCCGTTTCAGGAAATACCAAAGGACGCTCAGCAGCGCGACGCTGGCGACGATCACATACAGCCGGGCAACCGGCAGACGTACCTTGTCCGAAAATTGAATCACTTCCTGTGTGACCGGTGGAATATGTTCCATCCGAACGCCGAACCCCATGACCGCAAGGGCCTGAAGGATCATCAGGAACCCGATCGAGGCCACCAACCCGCCCAGCGGATTGTCCTTGAGAGGTCGAAACAGCGCCCGCTCCATCAGCAGACCCAGACAGCCCACAAAGACAAGGCCGATTGCAACAGCGACGAAAAACGGCACATGCATTTTTGCATAGAGCGCCACAATTGCGTAGGCACCCGCCATGAAAAGCTCGCCATGGGCAAAGTTAACAACCCCCATGACACCAAAGATGAGCACAAGTCCCACGGCAACGAGAGAAATGTAGCTCGCAGCATACACGGCATTGAGGCCGGTCTGCGCCAGAAGTTCCAACATCGGAAAAGTCTCTATATGTAGTCGATACACGGTGCAGGTTGTCCTGCACCGCCTTGAGGCTTAGGCCGGGGTGATCAGCTGCGCTGATCCCACATCTGGTCGTATGCCTTCATGTGCTTGATCAGCAGATCGCCATGTTTGGCGTACCAATCGGGGATCGAACGAAATCCTTTGATCCGGGCTTTGCCACCTTCGATCGCAACAACTGGCCAGTCACCGACCAGCGCATTGTCGATCCCGAACAGTTCGGTACCCCACCATGCCGCATCGCCAAAGGCATGGGCACCCTTGCCGCCATCCTTCATTGCTGTTGTTACAGCATCCGGATCTGATGACCCTGCTTTTTCAGCCGCAGCCTTCCACAGGTCCATGATCGAGGCATATTCCCAACTTACCGCTCCCCATTGTCCGGGATGGCGTTTGTTGAATTCGGCATAGAACCCATTGGGATCGGTAAAGTTGATATTGTCCGCGTTCAGGGCCGGGTCATCGAAATCGGGGAACTGGAAGATGAATCCTTCCATGAACTCTTCCGAGGTCTTGGCAATCATCTGGTCATAGAAGTCGGCCGTACAGCTGATGATCTGTCCCTTGAAACCCTGCTGGTACAATTGTTCCGCGATTGGATGCACGTAATCCGAATAACAGGTATCCAAACAGACGATGTCCGGGTTCTTGCTGATCAAACGGGTCACGACTGGCGCAAAGTCGGTAGTTGCCGGGTCAAACAACAGCGGGTCGTCCAGCATTTCGATGCCCGCGGCCTCGAACGCGGCCAAATAGGTCGCAACCGATGGCAGACCCAGCGCGTCATCCTGGGCGCACATCACTGCGGTTTTCAGATCGGGTTTGTTTTCCGCCAACCATTCAACACCAGTCACATTATAGATCGGGTGCACTTCGGCAGGCGCAATCAGCGTGTTGGTGTCCGGTGACAGATCAGACGGCAACAGGGTCGAAAACAACATGCCGGTCTTGTCAGCAACCGGTTGCACGCCAGGCCAAGTATCTCCACCCAGCATCATGATAAAGCTGACACCATCTTCGCGGATCAGCTTGGTCGCGCCTGTGCGGGCCTTGGCTGGATCGTATTCGTTGTCATAGGACACGAATTCAACCTTGTGCATCCCATCGTCCAGCTTGATCCCGCCAGCCGCGTTAACGCGTTCGGCCCAGATTTCACACCCGTCCAGACCGGGTTTCCCCCATGCGGCGACCGCGCCGGTCAGTGGGGCCAGAAAGCCGATCTTGATTGTATCCCCCGCTGCAAGCGACATACCGGGCAAGCCAGCGCTCATCGCCGTGGCTGCCGTCGATTTGAGGAAGGTCCGCCTGGTCAATCCGGACTTCACGATCTTGGAAATCATTTCATTCTCCCGTGTTGGTACCGCCTGCGTTCCAAGCGGCCAGAAAAGATGTGAGACCTGTCGCCTTTTGGCGTCTCGTTTTTTCAATTTCACAGCTCACAGAACCAATAAGGCACCACTGAACCAGTTTGAGGAAATTGGTTTGGTCTCAGCTCGACGCTAGCAGAAGGTTCTTTCACCAACAAGAAATTTTATTTCTTTTTGGTACATCTTTTAGAACCAATTCAGGAACCAGATAACGTTCCGGGCAGGAACTATGGCAATACCTTCCTGTTATTACGCGATATTTTCCAACCACGCACAGTCGCGCAACAAGTACCAATTAAGAGACCAATTGCCCCTAGACACTTGCCAATTCAATGAGCGACGCCTATCGTTTAGGCACTGAACAAGGATCGTTAGCTTGCGAAAGCATCGAAACACCAGCTATGAGCAGCCACCATCGCCTGCGGCAAATCATTCAGATTCTCTGAGGCAACCCGCCGAGTACACACAATGCGAAATGAAGATACGGCCACGACAACTCAGATCCTGACCACCCATTCGGTCGGGGCAACGGTCCAAGTTGTGATCGACACGTTGTTTGCACGGATCAAGGCCGGAAATTACCCTGTAGATACGCGCCTCCCGTCGGAACGCACTCTAGCATCGGAATTGGGCGTTGCCCGCAATACTGTCCGCGAGGCGTTGGATGTCCTGGAAAGCCGCGATGTCATTCATCGCAGGCCGGGATCAGGCAGTTTCGTCAAATTCCATTCAGACCCAAAACCAGAGAGCCCCTATTCCTCACTGGCCAAGGAGACCTCTCCTCTGGACCTGCTGGTCGTGCGCGGCATTTTAGAGCCCGAAATGGTGCGCTTGGCTGTGATCAACATGAACCCACGCCAGATCGACGAGCTGGATCAGGTGCTGTCACGTATCGAAACCGTGCGAACCGATGCCGCCGAATTCATCGAACAGGAAGAGAACCTGTATCGCAAGATTGCCGAAGGGACTGGCAACCCGTTGCTGGCGTCCTGTTATGAACTGTCAATCGAAGCCTGCCGCCTGAGCTATCGCACGGCGTTGCGCCGTCGCCACCTGACCCCGCAACGGATCCAGGAATATCAAAAACGATACAATACCTTGTTCAACGCCATCGCATCGCGTGATGTGGAATCAGCTGTGGAATTTATCAAGCTGCACCTGATCGAAGAACAAAAGCTGCTGCTTCAGGAAACCTGATCAACAATCGACCGTCGTGTCAGCCCAGGGCGTGGCACTTCGGTCTCCAATCGTTGATGCCATAGCTGTCCCAAGCTGCTCATTTCGCGTTTCAGAACCCCACCATTCTGTTTTAACCATTCGGGAATCGATCCAAAATCAACGATCTTGGCCTTGCCGCCAGAGATGGTCACGATCGGCCAATCTCCGATCAAAGCATTTGATATTCCAAACATATCTTCGCCCCACCACTGGGCAGGTCCGAACGCATGCGTGACATGTCCCAGCTGTTTCATAGCTGCCAGAACCGACATGGGGTGTACCGAACCGGCCTTTTCAACAGCGGCGTGCCAAATATCCAGGATCGCCGCATATTCCCAACTCACAGCGGACCAGCTGTCAGGGAAACGGCGATTGTACTCTTCGAAAAAGACGTGCGGTCGATTGAAAAAGAACGCTTTTTCACGCAACATCGGGTCGTCGAAATCCGGGAATTGAAACACGGCCCCTTCCATGAATTCCTGCGACGTCCGTTCGACCAGACGATCATAATTGTCAAAAGTACAGGACAACAGCTGTCCTGCGAACCCTTTGGCATAGGCATATTCCGTCATGGCATGAACCATCGGCGCGAATGACGAACACCAGCACAGAATGTCTGCACCAGAGGCCAGCATTGGATCAACGATAGGTGCCGGGTCTGTCGAATCCGGCGCGTATTGCACCTCTTTAACCAGCTCTATCCCGGCAGCCTTGAACGCCGCACGATACGTGGCCAACGAGGGCATCCCCATCTCATCCGTCTGGCTGCAAATGGCCGCAGTTTTCAACTCGGGTCGGTTCTTGGCCAGCCATTCCACTCCGGTAACGTTGAAAATTGGGTGCAATTCCGACGGCGCGATCAGATAAGGCGTATCCGGTGACAAGTCAGATGGCAGCAAAGTCGAGGTCAGCACCTTTTGGCGTGTCAGGAAATCCCGCACTGGTGTGAATGTATCCCCGCCCAACATCATCAACAGCTTGATGTCGTATTTCTGAACCAACTCAACGGCACCTTCCAACGCCCGTTCGGGCTCATACCCACAGTCATAGGCATGGATTTTGATCGGGTAACGGCGCCCACCGATCAGCAGACCACCGGCCTTGTTCAGCCAGTCTTCCCAGATGCGGCATCCGTTCAATCCGGGCAGGCCCCAGCTCTCGACCGGGCCGGTCAACGGGCCCAGAAACCCGATGTTGACTGATTCTGACATCCCCACCGAAAGGCGTGGCATTGTGGCCCGAGTGGCCAGAAGGTTTGCGAAACTTGATGAACTCATACCCCGAAACTAGCAACAAAATCGGCGCTTGCCAGCTTATTTAGCAGAAATTCTTATTCCTATCGTGAAAATTGGTTGACTTACAGGTTCAAATTTGGACTGATTTGGATCAGACCAAAGGAACCAAACTAAAATATTGGTCCATACCAATAGGGAGAAGACAATGTCCAAACTACGTGTTGCCATCATCGGTGCTGGCCCATCTGGCCTGGCACAGCTGCGTGCGTTCCAATCTGCAGCCCAAAATGGCGAAGAGATTCCAGAGATTGTCTGCTTTGAAAAGCAAGATGATTGGGGCGGCCTGTGGAACTACACTTGGCGCACCGGCCTGGATGAAAACGGTGAACCTGTCCACTGTTCGATGTATCGCTATCTGTGGTCCAACGGCCCCAAGGAAGGGTTGGAATTCGCCGATTATTCATTTGAAGAACATTTCGGCAAGCAGATCGCGTCCTACCCGCCTCGCGCCGTATTGATGGATTACATCGAAGGTCGTGTAAAAAAGGCCAATGTTCGCGATTGGATCCGGTTCAACAGTGCCATTCGCTGGGTTGAATACAACGAAGACGCCAGCAATTTCACCATTACCGTGCATGACCACGCCACGGACAGCACGTACAAAGAAGACTTTGACCACGTGATCTGTGCCTCGGGCCACTTCTCGACCCCGAACGTACCCTTCTACGAAGGTTTCGACACCTTCAACGGCCGCGTCCTGCACGCCCACGATTTCCGCGATGCCCGCGAATTCGCCGGCAAGGACATCCTGGTCATGGGGTCGTCCTATTCGGCCGAAGACATCGGCTCGCAGTGCTGGAAATACGGCGCCAAGTCGATCACCAGCTGCTATCGCTCGGCGCCCATGGGCTTTAAATGGCCGGACAACTGGGAAGAAAAGCCCGCCCTGGAAAAGGTCGACGGCAACACCGCCTTCTTCAGCGACGGCACCCAAAAGGAAATCGACTCGATCATCCTGTGCACCGGCTACAAGCACTACTTCAACTTCCTGCCCGATGATCTGCGCCTGAAAACCGCCAACCGTCTGGCCAGCGCCGACCTCTACAAAGGCGTGGTCTATGCTCATAACCCCAAGATGTTCTATCTGGGCATGCAGGACCAGTGGTTCACCTTCAACATGTTCGACGCACAGGCCTGGTGGGTTCGTGACGCCATCATGGGCAAGCTGGACATCCCCGCCAGCAAGGACGCCCTGCTGGCAGACGTCAAAGAACGCGAAGAGCGCGAAGAAGCATCCGATGATGTGAAATACGCGATCAAATATCAGGCCGAATACGTCAAGGAACTGGTCGCGGAAACCGACTATCCCAGCTTTGACATCGACGGCGCCTGCCAGGCGTTCTTTGAATGGAAGGGCCACAAGGCCGAAGACATCATGGCCTTCCGCAACAACAGCTACACATCGGTCATTACCGGCACCCTTGCCCCTGTGCACCATACACCATGGAAAGACGCGCTGGACGACTCGCTGGAATCCTATCTCCAGAATTGACCGATGTGGTGCGCACTGTCCCTGCGGTGCGCACCACCTTATGTTTCTAGCCGTTGTGCTACCGGGACAAGGCGCGATACACTGCGCGCATGAAACAACATGACACCATGACACTGGGCTTTCTCCTCTTTCCGGGCTTTCCCATGGCCTGCCTGACGTCGGCGATCGAACCGCTGCGGGCCGCGAATGAAATCGCGGGCAAGGATGTCTTTCGCTGGAAATTGGTGTCCGAAGATGGGCGCGGAGTGAACGCTTCGGCCAATGTTATCTTCCAACCGGACTGTTCCCTGGAAGAGGTCGAAGACCTGAATGTCCTGTTCTTGATGTCCAGCCCGCAGGGCAAATTCAGCGACCCCAAGGCGTCCAACGGCAAGCTGCGTCACTTGGCCCGCCATGGGGT
Source organism: Aliisedimentitalea scapharcae (assembly GCF_045277565.1). Taxonomy (NCBI): domain Bacteria; kingdom Pseudomonadati; phylum Pseudomonadota; class Alphaproteobacteria; order Rhodobacterales; family Roseobacteraceae; genus Aliisedimentitalea; species Aliisedimentitalea scapharcae. The sequence continues at coordinate 4,128,088 of NZ_CP123584.1, forward strand.
GATCATGGGGTCTGCTTCGGGCGGGTTGTTTCCTTTGGCCCGCTCCGGGCTGATCGAAGGACACACCTGTTCCGTCCATTGGTGTTACAAGGCCGCGTTTCAGGCGGAATTCCCGTCACTGGAAACTGTGGACGACGTGATCGTTCTGGACCGGCGCCGGTTCACTGCTAGCGGCGCGGCTGCGATGTTCGATCTGTCGCTGAAGTTGATTGAACAGACGATGGGCGACGCGGTGATGACCGAAGTCGCCTGTTGGTTTCAGCACCCGCTGGTTCGGGCCGAAGGGGTTCGCCAAAAGATCCCCGCGTTCAAGACCGACAGCACCGCCGACAGCCTGCCGCCCCCGGTGGCCAAAGCAGTCGAAATCTTCGCCGACAATCTGGAGCATCCGGTGTCTATCCGCGATATCGCCAGTGAAATCGGGGTCTCTCCGCGCCAACTGGAACGCAGCTTCAAATCCGCCACCGGGCAAAGCCCGGCATTGTATTACCGGACCCTTCGCATGAACGCAGCGCGCCAATTGGTCATGTATTCCCGCGACTCGATCACGTCGATTGCGAATGCAGTGGGCTATGCCACGTCGTCGACACTGTCCCAGCATTACCGCGACAGTTTCGGCGTCACCCCGCAAGAGGAACGCCGGAACGTGAACCTGTTCCGGGTGCAGGACAACCGGCCGATCCCGTCAGTCTGAGCTGACGCAAACCCGGCGGATCCGCCGCATATCGGCTGGGAGGCTCTGGCTCCCAAAGATACATTCATCTCATTGATGTATTCGTTTAAAGTGGAGCCGAATGTGCTGACCGCAATTGCTACCTATTTGATCCGCAGCAGCGAACGCCGGATCGGTGTTTCTCTAGACTACGTTCACCAGATTGCGCAAACTAAGTTCTCCCTGCTCATGCGCTATAACCGCATTTTCGGATTTCTCGATCCGAACCGGAACGTGCCACCTGACGCCTATCACACAGCCCGACTTTGCGGGGCCCTAGCCGCAGATTGTGGGACATGTGTCGAGGCCGAGATCAATCTTGCGGTGGCAGCCGACGTGCCGCATTCAACAATCGACGCGGTGCTTGGTTCAGATGAGGCCGCTTTGTCCGACAACCTGTGCGCCGTTTTGCGTCTGGCCACCGCGATCACCGCCGAGCGTCAGGACGACCCGGACGCCCGCGCGGCGGTGGTCCGGGCATATGGCGAAGCTGGCCTGATCGAGCTGTCTTTTGCCATGAACGGAGCCGCGATGCTCCCTGGGATCAAACGCGCCATGGGCCATGCTACGCAGTGCGACCTGTCTCTTATGCGCAAACTCGCAAGGCCCAAAACATAGAACTGAGCATCACCCGTTCCCAATCCTTTTGCGACGGATCTTGATCTTCTCGTCATCCTCGACAGTACCGTCATGGAAAGACCCGAACGCCTTGTCCCAGGGGGCTTCGAGAGACCCATAGTTACACTCGAAATACCGGTGGTGCATCTGATGGTGGAATGTCCCCAGCCGTAGTCGGTTCTGATCCTTGATCAGCAGCCCTTCGAACCCGGTATGCGTGGTAGCCGCGGTCAGCGAATTGAACTGCAAATGGAACAGAATGTGCACCGGGCTGGACGGCACAATGAAATGGATCAGGGACGAGCCCAGAAAAATCAGATGTTCGACCGGATGCATAGACATGCCCGACCAGGGGCCAACATTGATATTGCGGTGATGCAGGGCGTGCACGTGTTTGTACAGAAACGGCACATGCAACAGCCGGTGAATCCAGTAGAACCAAAAGCTCTCCCAGATCGGGATCAGCCAGAACAGCGCGATAAACCAGATCGGGTTGTCAGCCCACAACAGAACCGGCGCATACCCATTCCCCATGGCCCAGAACAACAACACCTCATACGCAGTCCAGAAAAACACACCGCTCCCCAGCGTCCAGAACATATTGTCCCGGATCTGCCCGCCCAGCGTGAATTGGCGGCCATTCTTCATCAACGGGCGCGGGTCATATTTCAGCCGCTTGCCCTGTGCCGTGAATGTGTAAAAGAACAGATGCAACGCACCAGCGACGCTGGCCATCAGCACCATATTCCGCAGGTACATCGGCAGGATCCACTCCCACGACAGCGTCGCGGTTTGTTCCAGGGGCGGCTGGAACCAGGTCCAACAGACAAACGCAATCCCGACAATGATCAGCTTTTCCGAAATCAGAAACCAGCCGCCCAGCCACCATTTAATCGCCGCAATGGGGCGCGGTGGCCATTGCATCAAGGGCGAAGTCTGGATCGGCACATCGGGCAGATGGTTCCACCCTTTCAATTCTGCATTGCTCATTGCGATGTCCTTTTGGTGTTTCCCAAAAGGTGACCCAACAGATATCATTTGAAAAACGGAAAATGATGATGAACTTCATCTGATTTTCAGAGGTATAGATGCAGATCACACTTAAGGCCATGCGCTATTTCGCGACTGCGCTGACACATGGCAATATTTCCCGCGCGGCTGAGACCCTGCATGTGGCCCCCTCGGCCGTGGCCGCAGCATTGGACCAGATCGAAGCACATTTTCAGCTGCAACTGGTGACCCGGCACCGGGCCCGTGGGATTGAGCCCACCCGCGCGGGCCGTGAAATGCTGCATAAATTCACCCATCTTCTGGAAGAATATGACGCTGTTCTGGCCGAAGGTCGGGATTTGAAACAGGGGCTCGGCGGGACTTTGCGGTTGGGGTATTATGCGCCTGTTGCGCCCGCGTTTCTGCCCAGCATTCTGTCGGGATTGGTACCACCCGCCGGCGACGTGTCGCTGATCCTGACAGAATGCGACAATGACGCCGCCCAATCCGGCCTGATCGAAGGGCGGTTCGATGCGATCCTGTTTGTGCCGGACGGCACCCACCCGCACATAGAATTTGAACCGCTGCTACACCCTCCGGCTTATGCGCTGCTGCCTGCAGGTCATCCCCTTTGTGCCAAACCCACAGTCAGCCTGTCCGACCTGGCCGGTCTGGCAATGGTGGCGTTGAATCGCCCGATGGTCACCGACTATTACCGCCACCTGTTTGCCACGTTGGGGTGCCAACCCAACACCGTCATTCAGGCCAACACAACAGAAATGGTGCGCTCGCTGGTTGGGGCCGGTATGGGATATGCGGTTCTACACATGCGTCCAGCCACTGATATCAGCTATGCTGGTGATCCGTTGGACGCACGCCCGATCAGCGACGCGGGCGCACCGTTGACCGTGGCCGTCGGGTACAACAAATCAAACCCACGCCGCGTGGTCAGCACCTTTGTCGAGCGATGCCAGACATGGGCCGCCTCAGGCGAAGCCGAGGCTTTTACCGTTCAACCATGACTACAAACGAAAAACCCCGCCAGCATAAACTGGCGGGGCCCCAACGCGTTACGCGTAGACGATCAAATCACCGATTTCGCCATTGCCACTAGCGCGTGATGCAGCGATCCGGCAGATGATCGCGGCCCAATGACGGCAAATGTCTTGCCTGCGTCGAGACACAGAACAAACACTCCCAGATGCTCCATCGACGCGCGGGTCGCTGCGCCGGTTTCTGCGTCCCGCAGATTTGCGTTGCACAAACGTTCGAACACTTCGACCGCTCGGCTTCCATCCACGTCGAACCGGCACCAGCCATCGGTCTGTTCAACCACCGAAGCGGCATCGCCGGTTACACCTTTGATCATGCCAGCCAGATTTTCATGGCTGTCATGGGGAGCATCGACCATCCACAGATCCGGCCCCATCCACCAGGCCATATAATCGCCTGCCATGCTCCAGCGTGCTGCCTCGGGCAACGCCATGCCCAACAGCCCCTGCGCGGCAGAGGCTGCTGCAGCCTCCTGCCCCTGACGCCCGGCCAGTGAAGCCAGCGCCCGATCGACACGTTCGGTGATGATCAACCCGGGAAAGGCGTCAACCTTCGGCTCAGCGCCCCCCAGCGGCGTGATTGGTTTCAATGTATGCCCTGAATTACCCACGAAGACGCTCCCCTTCCGGATCCACAAAATGCGCGCTGACGACTTCGACCTGGATGTCCTTGCCTTCCAGCGGGTTTACCGCGCGAATGACTTCACCCTTGCGCTCTCCACCGTTTTTCAGGAACCCGATGCCGATCGATGACCCCAGGATCGGAGAATGCGCTGCCGAAGTGATATAGCCTTGGTCGGTCTTTGCGTTGACCTCGCCTGTGGCGTTCATCAGATGCGCCCCCGCCAATACCTTGTCGGTGCTGTTGACCGGTTTGAAGCCCACCAACATCAACGCGCCTTCTTGATTCATACCTTCGCGTTCGCTCAGGGTATTGCCGATACAGTCTTTTTTCTTGCTGACCATACGACCCATACCAAGGTTCAGCGCCGATGTGGTGCCATTCAGCTCGTTTCCTGCTGCGTGGCCCTTTTCGATCCGCATGACGCCCAGCGCTTCGGTTCCGTATGGAACCGCGTCGAATTCCTCGCCCGCTTCCATCAGCTTCTCCATCATGGCGTTGCCATAACGGGTCGGAACCGCGATCTCATAGGCCAATTCACCCGAGAAGGAGATCCGGAACAGGCGCGCCCGCAGACCGCCACAGACCGTGACCTCGCCACAGGCCATAAAGGGGAACCCTTCGTTGGACAGATCGTGGTCCTGGTCCACCACCTTTTGCAGCAACTTGCGCGCATTGGGGCCGGCCACGGCAAACTGGGCCCAGGCCTCGGTCGTGGAAATCAATTGAACATCCATGTCCGGGTACAGACACTGGCGCGCGAATTCCATGTTGCGATAGACCACAACCGCATTGGCCGTTGTCGTGGTCACCACAAAATGATCCTCGGCGAACCGTGCGGCGGTGCCATCGTCATAGGCAATGCCGTCTTCGCGCAGCATCAGACCATACCGGACCTTGCCCACGGCCAGTTTGCCGAACGCATTGGCGTAGATCTTGTTCAGGAATTCAGCAGCGTCTTTGCCTTGCACGTCGATCTTGCCCAACGTGGTTACGTCGCAGATGCCGACCGATTTCCGGGTTTGCATAACTTCGCGGTCTACCGACTGGCGCCAATGGGTTTCACCGGGTTTGGTGAACCACTGGGCGCGCAACCACATGCCGACCTCGACGAATGTCGCACCATTCTCCAGCGCCCATTTGTGGCTGGGTGTCTTACGGGTCGGACGGAAATCCGCACCGACCGCGCGACCAGCCAAGGCACCGAACGACACTGGTGTATAGGGTGGGCGGAAAATGGTGGTGCCAACCTCGGGGATCTGTTTCCCTGCCAGTTCGGCCATGATCGCCAGACCACCCATGTTCGATGTCTTGCCCTGGTCGGTCGCCATCCCCAGTGTGGTGTACCGCTTGAGGTGTTCGACCGATTTGAAGTTCTCCTGATGCGCCAGTTTGACGTCCTTGACAGTGACGTCGTTCTGCTGATCCAACCAGGCCCGGCCCTTGCCTTCCTTGACGAACCAGAAGGGCGTCACATTGGTCGGGGCATCTTCTGCCTGGGGCAGATCGGCAGCGGTGGCCGCAATCCCCAGATCCGACAGCGCAGTGACAGCGCCATCGGCACCAGTTTTCAACGCGGATGCGGTGGAGAAATCACCATTGGCCGCGCCAACGACGCTCATACCTGTGGGGATGTCGCCTGCCGGAATAAAGGCCGCGATGTCTTCACGCCACGCCGGTTTGCCGCGCTGGTGGCAGGTCAGATGCACGTTGGGATTCCAACCGCCCGACACCGCCAACACATCACAACGCACATCTCGGGTCGTGCCATTGGCCAAACGAACCGTGGCCCATTCCAGCCCCAGACGCCCTTTGGTATCGATCACTTGTGCCCCGGCCAAAACTTCGGCCCCGGACATCGACGGCGCATCGGCGCGGGTGTCGATCACGGCCGTGATCTTGACCCCTTTGGCCATCAGGTCGGCCGCGGTGCGGTGGCCGTCGTCATTATTGGTAAAGACAGCCGCGTATTCCCCAGGCGCAGCCGCCCAGCGATTGGCATAAGCACGCACAGCACCGGCCAGCATGATGCCAGGACGGTCGTTGTTTTCGAACGCAATCGGGCGTTCGGTGGCACCGGCGCTCAGGATCGCGCGTTTGCTATAGATGCGCCACAGGATCTGACGGGCTTTGCCGGTTTCTGGTGCGATCACGTGGTCGGATACTTTTTCCAGCGCACTATAGACCCCATGATCATACGCCCCCACAATCGTGGTCCGCGGCATGATCCGAACATTGTCCAATCCGGCCAGCTCGGCCTGCGCGCTGGCGACCCATTCGGCCCCGGACATGTCGCCCAGACCCTGGGTTTCAGCATTCAGACGCCCCCCTAGGATAAAATCTTCCTCGGCCAGAATCACCTGCGCGCCTGTCCGACCAGCAGTCAATGCCGCAGCCAGACCGGATGGGCCTGCACCGATGATCAAGAGATCGCAATGCAGGAAACCCTTGTCATAGCTATCCGGGTCGTCTTCGCGACTGACCGACCCCAGGCCAGCGGCCTTGCGGATAATCGGCTCGTACACGCGCTCCCAAAAAGCGGCGGGCCACATGAAGGTCTTGTAATAAAACCCTGCGGTCAGAAAATTCGAGAACCGGTCGTTGATCGACATGAAGTCGCGTTCCAGAGACGGCCAGCGGTTCTGCGAATTGGCTTCCATCCCGTCATACAGCTCGGCCACGGTGGCACGTGTGTTCGGCTCCTGCCGTCCGCCATTGCGCAACTCAACCAAAGCGTTGGGTTCTTCGGACCCCGAAGTCAGCGGGCCACGCGGACGGTGATATTTGAACGACCGCCCCATCAGGCGCACGTTGTTGGCCAACAGGGCCGACGCCAATGTGTCGCCCTCGAAGCCCTGGAATTTCTTGCCATCAAAGGTGAAATTCATCACCTTGCTGCGGTCGATCAGACCACCAGACAAACGATTGGATTGGGTCATTTGCTCCGCCCCCGTGCGCGGGCCACATCACGGGCCAATTCGACTTTGGAAATCTCGTGGGTCAGCGTATTGCGCGTCACCACCAACCAGGACCGGTCGCCCTGTTCATGGAACCACAATTCGCGGTGGATGCCCGCCGGGTTGTCACGCAGATAGACATAGTCATGGAACTGGTCCGCCGCGTCATCGGCCTGCCAATCGGGCCGGTCGATCAGGCTGGCGTCGCCCAGATAGGTGAATTCCTGTGCATCGCGGGGGCCCAGGATCGGATGGTTGATGATCATCTGTTATCCCTCCTTCAGTGCAGGTTCGGATTGGGGCCAACGCCCTTTTCGTCAATCATGCGGCCCGAACGGAACCGGTCGAGTCGGTAAGCCGTTGCCACTTCGTGCGGGGTGTCGGTCGCCAAAAGATGCGCATAGCACCAACCTGACGCCGGGGTCGCCTTGAACCCGCCATAACACCACCCACCGTTGAAATAGAGCCCGTCGATATGGGTCTTGTCGATAAAGGGAGACCCATCCATCGACATGTCCATAACGCCGCCCCACGAGCGTAGCAACCGCACCCGTCCCAGCGCCGGGATCAGCGCCATGCCGCCTTCGACGACATCTTCGACCACCGGCAGGTTGCCGCGTTGAGCATAAGAATTGTACATGTCCAGGTCACCGCCGAACACCAAACCGCCTTTGTCTGACTGGCTACAATAAAAATGACCTGCGCCAAAGGTGATGACCCCGTCGATCAACGGCTTCAGACCCTCTGAAACAAAGGCCTGCAAAACGTGGGTTTCGATTGGCAGACGCATACCTGCCTGCGCCATCACCCGGCTGGAAGATCCCGCGACACAAGAGGCCACTTTCTTGGCGCCAATGAACCCTTTGGAGGTTTCCACGCCGAGACATTTGCCGTTCTCGATCTTGAAACCCGTAACTTCGCAGTTCTGAATGATATCGACGCCACGCATGTCGGCGCCTCGGGCATAACCCCAGGCCACCGCATCGTGGCGCACCGTGCCACCGCGACGGTGCAGCAGACCGCCCTTGATCGGGAACCGTGCATTGTCGAAATTCAGGAACGGGTACATCGACCTTACACCGTTGGCGTCCAGCAGCTCGGCGTCCGATCCGTTCAGAATCATCGCATTTCCGCGCCGCCGCGCCGCGTCCCGTTGTGCATCCGTATGCACCAGGTTCAAAATACCGCGCTGGCTGACCATGGCGTTATAGTTGAAGTCCTGCTCCAACCCTTCCCATAGCTTCAGCGACAGCTCGTAAAAAGGCTCGTTGCCATCCAGCAAATAGTTCGAGCGGATAATCGTGGTATTCCGACCGACGTTGCCGCCGCCGATATAACCCTTTTCGATCACCGCGACATTGGTGATGCCATGGACCTTTGACAGGTAATAGGCCGTAGCCAACCCGTGGCCACCGCCACCAATGATGATTACATCATAGCTTTTTTTGGGTTCCGGATCGCGCCAGGCCGGGCGCCATCCCTTGTGGCCCGTCAGGGCCTCCTTGATCACTTTCAGACCGGAATACCGCATGGTGTCCTCTCTCAATTCTCCACCAGAGTTGGAGAGAACCGGGAGAAATCACAGGGCGATTTCGGTCACGGACTGCCCTGTTTGCGACTATTTCACAGTATGTTGCGAACAGTCACGACCAGGGGAACCAAGCCTCTGCAATCGGGATCGTCGGTGGTTTCGTCATAAAAACAGTGAGATAACACAATTTCACCCTCCAATATCAGGTGGTTTCAAGCGTTATCTGGAACACACAACGCTCTACGCCGTTCGCGTCATCAACCTATCGACCTGCGCCAGAAACCGCATCCGAAACATCGCCAATCATCTACTTTACACGTCCGAGTCGCCGATTTGGTCCAACTCGTTCAACAGATCCAACAACGCCTCATATCGGTCCTGCCCCATACGGTGACGGACGTTGTCCATCAGCGCGACGCTGGCCTCCAGATTTGTCGCAATCAGTGCCGATCCGGCTTCTGAAATCCGAACCACCTGTTTGCGGCGATCCACGGTGTCGCGCTCGCGGCTGATCAACTGCTTTTCTTCCAGCTTCTGAAGGATACGGGTCAGGCTGGGCAACAACAAACACGCCAGTTCGGCAATGCGCGTCGGCTCCATCGGCCCGTCTTCCTCCAAAACCCGCAGGACCCGCCACTGTTGTTCGGTCACATCGGATTCGCTCAACATCGCGCGTATGGGTCCCATCACCTGCTCGCGCGCGCGGAGCAAAGCGATCGGCAAAGATCGGGACGTTGAAGGCAGTCGTGTGTTCATACGCAATTATCACCCCCCTCGCTCGCAAAGGCAATCGGCAGCGGTATTTTTTCCGAGTTTGACAGGTCGATTCCAAACTGCTACACATGTTAACAATATATCAAGCCGGAGATTCTCATGCCCCACCTCAGCATCGACTATTCCGCCAATATGGAGGACCGGATCGACATGCCCGCGCTCTGCGATACCCTGCGCAACGCAATGATCGAAACCGGTGTATTTCCGCTGGCCGGCATCCGGGTGCGCGCCTTTCGGGCTGATCACGTGTCAATCGCCGACGGCAACCCGGATCACGGCTACATCGATATTTCAGTAAGGCTGCGCGCCGGGCGCGATCTAGAAACCCGCAAACGCGCCAGCGCCCAGATCTTTGCCGCGGCGAAAACCTTTCTGACGCCGACCATGCAAACCCATTCCATCGCGCTGTCCTTTGAGATGCGCGACATCGACGCCGAGCTGTCCCCCAAGACCGGCTCCATCCGCGACCATCTCAAGAAAGGCACCTCTCAATGACTGCCCTGCCCGCCAATATCGACAAACTCTCCGCTTATCTGGAACGGTTCCGCACCGATGGAATCCTGAACCTGATTAATGGCACCAGCCAACCAGCCCTTTCCGGGGCATTCTTCGAAAACGCCTCGCCCGTGGATGAAAGCCTGATCTGCCAGGTCGCACGCGGCAACAACGATGACATCGACGCCGCAGCCAGGGCTGCGCGCGATGCCTTTCCTGCCTGGCGTGATATGCCTGCGCTCGAGCGCAAGAAAATCCTGAACCGGATTGCAGACCTGATTGTGGAACGCGCTGAAGAAATCGCTATGTGCGAATGTTGGGACACGGGACAAGCCCTGCGCTTCATGTCCAAAGCTGCGCTGCGCGGTGCCGAAAATTTCCGCTTCTTTGCCGACAAGGTCACCGCCGCGCGGGATGGCCAGCAACTGCAGTCACCTACCCTGATGAATGTGACCACCCGCGTGCCGATCGGCCCCGTGGGGGTGATCACCCCGTGGAATACGCCCTTCATGTTGTCGACGTGGAAGATTGCCCCGGCACTGGCAGCCGGCTGCACCGTCGTGCACAAACCCGCAGAATTCAGCCCCCTGACCGCGCGCATACTGGCCGAAATCGCCCATGAATCCGGCCTGCCGGCAGGCGTCTGGAACCTTGTGAACGGATTTGGCGAAGAAGCCGGAAAACGACTGACGGAACATCCGGACATCAAGGCCATTGCCTTTGTCGGGGAATCCAGCACCGGATCAATGATCATGAAACAGGGTGCCGACACTCTGAAACGCGTACATTTCGAACTTGGCGGCAAGAATCCGGTGGTGGTGTTTGATGATGCCGACCTGGACCGCGCATTGGATGCGGCGATCTTCATGATCTATTCGCTGAACGGCGAACGCTGCACCTCGTCGTCACGCCTGTTGGTACAGGACAGCATCGCAGATACATTCGAAGCCAAGTTGATCGAACGGGTCAACAACATCCGCGTCGGCCACCCGCTGGATCCGCAAACCGAAGTCGGCCCACTGATCCACAAGGTGCATTTCGACAAGGTGACCTCCTATTTCGATATTGCCCGCAAAAACGGTGCCACCGTCGCCGCCGGGGGCGAACGGGTTGGCGATCAGGGGTGGTTCGTCCGCCCCACCCTGTTCACCAACGCCACCAACGACATGACCATCGCCCAGGAAGAAATCTTTGGCCCGGTCCTGACCGCCATCCGCTTTTCTGACGAAGACCACGCCTTGCAAATGGCCAATGACACTCAATATGGCCTCACTGCCTATGTCTGGACCAATGACCTGTCCCGCGCCCTGCGGGTCACCGATCGCCTCGAGGCCGGGATGATCTGGGTAAACAGTGAAAACGTGCGCCACCTGCCCACCCCGTTTGGCGGCGTCAAAGCCAGCGGCATCGGACGCGATGGCGGAGACTGGTCGTTCGATTTTTACATGGAACAGAAACACATCGGCTTTGCACTGGGGCAACACACCATCCCACGTCTGGGGGCCTGATCGCCCCGATCCCTTTCATCTGGCCGTAAATATCCCGGGGAGTGTGAGGGGCTGGCCCCTCACCCCAACCAACTGGAGGAACCAATGGGAGAAATCGTTCTCGCCGCCAAATGCACCCATGTGCCAACCATGTTGATGTCCGAACAGGACGGCCCCGTGAAGGGCAAACGCCAGCCTGCCATAGATGGTCAGTACGAAATTGCACGGCGAGCCAAGCATCTGGGGGCCGACACAGTGGTGATCTGTGACACCCATTGGGTGATCAACGCAGGGTTTCACATCAACGCCAACCATCGGTTCAAAGGGCTGTTCACCTCGAACGAATTCCCGCAGTTCATTCAGGATATGCCCTATGAATATGCGGGCAACCCGGACCTGGGCGACGCGATAGCCCAGATTGCATCTGACAAGGGTGCCTACACTCTGGCGCATCATCTGGACAGTTTGGAACTTGAATACGGCACCCTGGTTCCCATGCGGTTCATGTCGCGTCAGCATTCAATGAAAGTTGTCTCGGTCGCCGCCTGGGCCACCGTACATGATCACCAGGAAAGCCGCCTGGTCGGCCAGGCCATCCGAGAGGCGGTCGAGGCCAGCGACAGCAAAGTCCTTCTGGTGGCATCCGGCTCGCTCTCTCACAAGATCTGGGCGAACAAGGATTACGCCGCCAACAACGGCACCTTTACCATCAGCAGCGAATTCAATCGCCAGGTGGATCTGCGGGTGCTGGAGCTGTGGCAAAATGGCGATCACGCCACCTTCCTCAAGATGCTTGGCGAATATGCTGAATTCTGCTGCGGAGAAGGATCCATGCATGACACTGCCATGCTGTATGGGGCGCTCGGCTGGGACGCGTACGATGGCAAATGCGAAGTCGTTACTGACTATTTCCCCAGTTCGGGCACAGGCCAGACCAATGTGATCTTTCCCGTGACTTGAAACCCTGCGCCCTTAATCTGTGCAAGCAGAGACCCCAAAGGAAGCCCGCCCGTGATCGCTGAGACTTCAACAGATGACATCCTGTATGGGACACCTGAACAAATTGCCGTCGTGCGTCGGGCACGGGCCCTGTACAGGTTGGTGGGGCACAACCCCAGTTTCACGTTTCAGGGGCGGACTGTGTCCTATGTCGGCTGTCCGGGTGAATCCCGGGCACAGATCGCAGATCGGGTCATCGACCTGTGCCGCCTTCAGGGCTATGCCAGTGCCCAGTTCACCAACAGATCGCACCGTGACTCCTATACCCAGGCCTATTCGGATGCCCGGCTGGCCCCAGTGGTGTGGGAGCAATATTGGGGCCGCGGTTCTGCGCTGACATCCAGCATCGCATTTCTGGAAGCATTCACCCCCCCCGCAGGTTTGCAGCTATGCGCTGTCACAGCTGACACGCCTGATCAGACGATCCATGACATCTGCCAAATGTCGGTCGATGCCGGTGTTCTGCCACCGTCCGGGTCGGTCATGCGGGGACAGGGGCCCAAAGGTGTCATGCTTTTTGTCAAAACCGGCGACGGCCAGGTCGTTGCCTCGGGCGGCGGCTACATGTCGTATCACCCAGACAGCACCCGTCACGACGAAGCCTTTTGGGGGATGCTTGCCACCCATGCAGATTGGCGCGGTCAGCGCCTGGCATGCTGGGTTGGCGCCAAGACCATTCAGATCCTCGCCAACCAATTTGGTGCTCGCGGGTTTTCCAGCGGCGTCAAGGCCGACAACCCGTCATCACAGGCGATGTGCGCCCGTCTGGGAATCTACCAGTCCGATTATCTCTATGTCGGTGCAACTGATCCTATCCTCATGGGCACCACAGCCATAACCCGTTGATCCAAGGAAAGAACACGCATGCCAGTCCCCGCGCCAAACCTGTACCCGCCATTCAACATCGTTCGCCTGTCCCATGTGGAATACCGCGTCACTGATCTGGCTGCCTCACGTGCCTTTTACGTCGACATTCTAGGCCTTCAGGTCACACAGGAAGACGACCACCGCATCTATTTGCGTGCGATGGAAGAACGCGGGCATCATTGTATTGTTCTGGTACAGGCTGATACGGCCGAAGTAGGCGTGCTGGGGTTCAAATTGTATGACGAACCGGATCTGGACAAGGCTGCCGAGTTTTTTGCCAACCGCGACCTGCCGGTCGAATGGGTCAAACGCCCGCATATGGGCCGCGTCTTGCGCACCCGAGACCCTTGGGGCATCCCGCTGGAATTCTATGTCACAATGGACCGGTTGGAGCCGATTCACCAAAAGTACAAGCTTTACAACGGGGTCAAACCCCTGCGAATTGATCACTTCAACATGTTCTCTGCCAACGTTGATGCATCGGTTGCCTTCTATAACGACATCGGTTTTCGGGTCACGGAATACACCGAAGATGACGAAAGCGGCCGGGTCTGGGCCGCCTGGATGCACCGCAAGGGCGGTGTGCACGATGTGGCCTTTACCAATGGTCTCGGCCCCCGCTTGCACCACACTGCATTCTGGGTGCCGACACCGCTGAACATCATTGATCTGCTCGATCTGATGTCGACCACCGGCTATGTCGCCAATATCGAACGCGGCCCTGGACGGCACGGAATTTCAAACGCGTTTTTCCTGTATGTTCTGGACCCGGATGGCCACCGGATTGAGATCTATTGTTCAGACTATCAGACTGTTGACCCGGATCTGGAGGCGATCCGCTGGTCGCTCACCGATCCGCAGCGCCAGACCCTGTGGGGCGCACCGGCCCCTCGCAGCTGGTTCGAAGAAGGCTCGACCTTTGAAGGTGCCACGCCAATGGCCAGCGACCTCAAGGCCCAGCCGATCATCGCACCCTGACCACATAAACCTATTCGGAACCGGAGAGAACACAGATGAAATGGGATGAATTTGCCGGATGGGGCCACAAGGTTTCGGATTGGGCGCAGGAATATCACCAGACAATTGGCGAACGCCCAGTCCGTGCGCAGACCCAACCAGGAGATATTCTGAACGCACTGCCGGTCAACCCGCCGGATGCCCCCGAAGCCATGGAAGACATCTTTCAGGATTTTGAGGACATCGTGATGCCGGGCATGACCCATTGGCAGCACCCCAGGTTCTTTGCGTATTTCCCCACCAATGCGACGCCACCGTCAGTGTTGGCCGAATATCTCGTCGCCACGCTGACCGCGCAATGCATGTTGTGGCAGACATCGCCGGCCGCGACCGAAATGGAAACAAGGGTGCTGGACTGGTTGCGTCAGGGCATGGGGCTGCCGGATGCGTTTTCCGGGGTCATTCAGGACAGCGCCAGCGGGGCCACTTTGGCCGCGGTGCTGACCATGCGCGAACGCGCCCTGAACTGGCAGGGCAATACCAAAGGGCTGAGCGCGCATTCCGCCGTCCGGGTCTATGCCTCGAACGAAGTGCATACCTCAATCGACCGCGCCATCTGGATTGCCGGTATTGGCGAAGACAATCTGGTGCGCATTCCGATCCAGGGGCCAAACCGCGCCATGGATACCGAGGCACTGCGTCAGGCCATTCAGGCCGATCGCGCCGCCGGGCTGCAACCTGCAGGGATCATTGCCTGTGTCGGCGGCACCGGCGTGGGGGCCACAGATGACATCGCCGCCGTGGCGCAGGTGGCACAGGACGAGGGACTGTATCTCCACGTCGATGCCGCCTGGGCTGGCAATGCTATGGTTTGTCCTGAATTCCGCCCGATGTGGGCCGGGGTCGAACAGGCGGACTCTATCGTCTTTAACCCCTACAAATGGATCGGAGGCCAATTCGACGGCTCAGTGCATTTCGTCCGCTCTCCCGAAGACTTGACCCGCACGCTGGCGATCAGCCCCGAATACCTGAAGACCCACGGGCAGGATGGCATCATCAACTATTCCGAATGGTCTGTGCCACTGGGCCGTCGGTTCCGTGCACTGAAACTGTGGTTCCTGATCCGTGCCTATGGGTTGGACGGTCTGCGTGAACGGATCCGAAATCACGTGGCATGGTCGCGCAAGCTGCACGACAAACTGGCCGCCACGCAGGGGTTCGAGATCGTCACTTCGCCGATGTGGTCGCTGTGGTCGTTCCGCCTGATCCGTAAAGACGTTGATCTGGACGCGTTGAATCTACGGTTGGTCAACGCCATCAACAATGACGGTCGGATTTATCTGACCCAAACCCGCGTCGACGGCAAACTGGCAATCCGCTTTCAATGCGGCCAATTCGACACCACCGAACAGGACGTCATGATGGCCCATGACGTCATCACCGAAATCGCAGAAAGGCTGAGCTGATGCGTATTGCGTCCTACACCTCCAACGACACATCGTTTTTTGGCGCTGTCTCTGATGCGGGCATGATCGCCCTTTCACCTGATTTCCCCCAATGGGCAACCCTGCGAGATGTCATCGAAGCAGGGGCCCTGCATGATCTGGCCGTTGCCGCACAGGACAAACCTGTCACCCATCCAAACGGCACGTTTGATTATCAGATCCCGATCCCCAATCCGGAAAAGATCATCTGTGTTGGTGTGAACTTTCCGGACCGCAACGCCGAATACAAGGATGGGCAGGACGCCCCACCCAATATGTCCCTTTTCATCCGGTTTCCCCGTTCGTTCACAGGCGCGGGGCAACCGCTGATCCGCCCGCCGGAAACCTCCCAGCTGGATTACGAAGGCGAGATTGCCATTGTCATCGGCAAATGTGGGCGCCGCATCCCACAGGATCGGGCCTATGACCATATCGCCGCCATTTCCGTCTGTAACGAAGGCACACTGCGTGATTGGGTGCGTCATGCCAAATTCAACGTGACCCAAGGTAAAAACTGGGACAACTCGGGGGCCATCGGCCCCTGGTTGGTGCCGTTTACCGCCGCTGCCCAGCTGGATGACGTGCGCCTGACAACCAAGGTCAACGGCGAACTGCGTCAGGATGATCGCACCAGCCGCATGTTGTTCCCGATCAAACGGCAGATCGAATATATTTCGACCTTTACCACGCTGGTACCGGGCGATGTGATCATCACAGGCACACCCACTGGTGCCGGAGCGCGGTTCGATCCGCCGAAATTTCTGAAACCCGGTGACGTGATCGAGGTCGAGGCCGAAGGCATCGGCAAACTGGTCAACACCGTCGCGGATGAATTTGAAGAGGGGACAGCATGACCCCCGAACAACATGTCCAGGCCGCAGAAACCCTGTTTCGCGCCGATCAGTCAGGGCAGCAATGCGGACTGCTTTCGCTGCAATACCCGGGAATGACGCTGGATGATGCCTATGAAGTACAAAACCAGTTGATCGCTCTCAAATTGGCATCAGGACGACATAAAATTGGCTGGAAAATCGGCCTGACCAGCCGCGCCATGCAGGATGCGCTGAAAATTGACACACCTGACAGCGGCGTGTTGCTGGATGACATGGCGTTCGCCAATGATGCCACAGTGCCCGCGGGTCGTTTCATCCAACCCCGAATCGAAGCAGAGATTGCCTTTGTCATGAAGGCACCGCTGGCTGGGGCCGATTGCACCCGCGATGACGTGATCGCCGCCACCGATTATGTGGCCCCGTCACTGGAGATTCTTGACACGCGCATCCTGCGTGCCGACCCGGAAACCGGGCAAGCGCGAATTGTCACCGACACGATCAGCGATAATGCCGCCAACGCAGGTGTGGTCCTGGGCGATCAGCGCCATGCTATCGACGCCCATGACCTGCGGTGGGCCGGGGCGATTGTGTCCCGCAACGGTGTCGTCGAAGAAACCGGCCTTGGCGCAGGCGTTCTGAACGACCCGGTGACTTCGGTCCTGTGGTTGGCCCGGCGCATGGCCGAATATGGACAACAGATCGACGCCGGGGATATCGTGCTGTCAGGATCCTTCATTCGCCCAATTGAATGCCCTCCGGGGTCCGAAATTTCTGCCGACTTCGGCGACTTCGGAGCCGTCAACATTTCCTTCGCCTGAAAGGTTCGCTCATGCCCGCCCCCACAAACACCTTCAAACAGGCCCTGGCCGATGGCGACCGCCAGATCGGCTGCTGGATGAGCTTTGCCGAAGGCAGCATCGCCGAGATCATGGGCACCGCCGGGTTTGACTGGCTGGTGATTGATGGTGAACACGCCCCCAATGACATCCGTTCGATCCGCGACCAGCTGATGGCGCTGCAGGCCAGCCCCTCGCACCCTGTCGTGCGGGTGCCGATTGGCGAAACCTGGATGATCAAACAAGTTCTGGATGCTGGTGCCCAGACAGTTTTGGTACCGATGGTTGAAACCGCCGATCAGGCCCGCGAGATGGTCCGCGCCTGTACCTATCCTCCGTTGGGGACCCGAGGCGTCGGCGCGACAGCCGCGCGCGCCACCATGTTCGGCTCTGTCAGCGAATACATTCAGACCGCCGATGACGAAATCTGCCTGCTGGTCCAAGTGGAGAACCGCGCCGGGATCGACGCGCTCGACGATATTCTGGCCGTCGAAGGCGTGGATGGAGTCTTTATCGGCCCTGCCGATCTGTGCACCGACATGGGATACGCCGGCAACGCAGCTGCCCCCGAGGTGCGCGACGTCATCGCCGACGCGATCGAACGGATTGCAGCTGCTGGTAAGGCCCCAGGCATTCTGGGGGTCACCGAAGAGGCCACCCAGACGTATTTCGACATGGGTGCCCAGTTCCTGGCCGTCGGCATCGATGTACTGATCCTGGCCCGCACAGCGAGCAACCTCGCAACCTATTGGAAAGGGAAATAGCACCGGGCGCGGGCATACGTATTTACGCATAATTGACCGTTTCACCCCCGCGCCAGTACCTTGAAACAATCAAAGGGAGAGTGCGCCCGGTGCCTGATCCGGAACCATCAGGTCAGGACGGCAGGCGCACCATCAGGGAGAACACATTGTGAAACGTCTAATTGCTGCAAGCATGGTGTCGGCTCTGGCGCTGGCCTCGGCTGCCACAGCCGACATCAAGATCGCCCATATCTATGGCAAGACCGGCCCATTCGAAGCCTATGCCAAACAATCCCATGATGGGCTGATGTTGGGGCTGGAATATGCAACGGGCGGGACCATGGAGATCAATGGTGAAAAAATCATCATGATCGAAAAGGACACCCAACTGAAACCCGAAAACGGCAAGGCGCTGTTGGAAGAGGCCTATGGCGACGACGAAGTCGACCTGGCCATCGGCCCGGTCAGCTCAGGCGTGGCGCTGGCGATGCTGCCGGTGGCCGAAGAATATGAAAAGATTCTGTTGGTAGAACCGGCTGTGGCCGACAGCATCACCGGTGCCAACTGGAACCGCTACATCTTCCGCACCTCACGCAACTCATCCCAGGACGCAGTGGCCAGCGCGATTGCTCTGGCCGGTGACAACGTGCATATCGCAACGCTGGCGCAGGACTATGCCTTTGGCCGCGACGGCATCGCCGCTTTCCGAGAAGCTTTGGCAACCAAGGGCATCAGCCTGGTGCACGAAGAATACGCCCCCACGGACACCACCGATTTCACCGCGCCGGCGGAACGGATATTCAACGCCATGAAGGATCTGGACGGCACCAAGAAGCTGTTTGTGATCTGGGCCGGAGGCGGCAACCCGCTGAGCAAGATCAATGCCATGGATCCGGGTCGGTTCGGCATCGAATTTGCCGGGGTTGGCAATATCCTGGCGGCGCTGAAATCCTACAAGGAATTCCCCGGAATGGTCGGGGCCACCTATTATTACTATGAACTGCCCGACAATCCGGTGAACGACTGGTTGGTCAAGGAACATTTTGACCGTTTTGGCACGCCGCCTGATTTCTTCACTGCCGGGGGCATGGCCGCAGGTATCGCCGCAGTCGAAGCGATCAAGAAGGCTGGTAGCACCGACACCGAGGCGTTGATCACCGCGATGGAAGGCATGGAGTGGGAAACCCCCAAGGGCACCATGCAGTTCCGCCCCGAAGACCATCAGGCGATGCAGACCATGTACCACTTCAAAATCCGCGTGGATGACGATGTGGAATGGGCAATCCCGGAACTGGTTCGTGAACTGACGATCGACGAAATGCCAATCCCCATTCGTAACCAGTAATTGCTTTTCCTGCTGGCCCAGCGTTCAATTTGCTCTGGGCCAGCATGGCGATGCCGGTCCTCGTAGATGGACCCGAGCAAGAGTTTCAAATGACTTCTCCCCTTCTAAGCACCACGGACCTTACGGTTCGGTTCGGCGGTCATGTCGCGGTTGATGCCGTGACCTGTGACTTTCACCCTGGCCAACTGACCGCCATTGTCGGCCCCAATGGCGCAGGCAAAACCACCTATTTCAACCTGATCTCCGGGCAGATCCCCGCCTCATCGGGGCGGGTCGAGCTGCGCGGCCAGAACATCAGCGGTCAATCCGTATCTCAACGCACCCGCGCCGGGATCGGACGGGCGTTCCAATTGACCAGCCTCTTCCCAAATCTATCGGTTCTGGAAAACATACGTCTGGTCGTGCAGTCCAAGGCTGGACAGGGGTTCAACCTGTTTTCCATGGCCAGTCGCCACGCCGAACTGACCGATGCCGCCGAAGCCATCCTGAAACGTGTGCGCATGATCGACAGCCGGGATCAGATCGTATCTGAGCTGAGCCACGGGGATCAACGCAAATTGGAAGTGGCGTTGTTGATTGCACTGGATCCGGCGGTGTTCATGTTTGACGAACCCACGGCAGGAATGAGCGTGGATGAAGCCCCCGTGGTGCTGGACCTGATTGCCGAGCTCAAGGATCAAAGCGACCGCACGGTTTTGCTGGTGGAACACAAGATGGACGTGATCCGCACTCTGGCCGACCGGATCATCGTGCTTCATAACGGAGCGCTGGCCGCCGATGGTGCTCCTGCTGAGGTCATGGCATCCGATGTGGTCCAAGAGGCCTATATGGGCCGCGGGTTGGAAGGGATCCTGGAAGATGTCTGATCCGATCCTGAAACTCGAAGGTGTGTTCACGAACATCGCCCAGTATCACATTCTGCAAGGTGTCGATCTGGAGGTGCCACGCGGTGCTGTGACCATGCTGCTTGGGCGCAATGGCGTGGGCAAGACCACGACCCTGCGCACCATCATTGGCCATTGGCGGGCCCATCAGGGGCGGGTGATGTTCAACGGCGAAGACATCACCTCAACGCCAACCCCGACAATTGCCCGGATGGGAATAGGGTTTGTACCCGAAGATATGGGCATCTTCTCGGACCTTACCGTCGAAGAGAACATGGTACTGGCCGCAGTTGGCGGGCCTATCAATTCTGCACGGCTGGATTGGATTTTCACCGCCTTTCCTCCGCTCAAGACCTTTTGGAAGTCCGAAGCCGGAAACCTGTCTGGTGGGCAGAAACAGATGTTGTCCATTGCCCGCGCCATGGTCGAAGAACGCCAGCTGTATCTGATCGACGAACCAACCAAGGGACTGGCACCCGCAATCATTTCCACCATGGCGCGCGCTTTGAAGGACCTGAAGGATCAGGGCGCTTCCATCTTGTTGGTTGAGCAGAACTTTGCAGTGGCACGCGCCCTGGGCGACAGCGCCAATGTGATGGACGACGGACGGATGGTCTGGTCAGGGGACATGGCCCAATTGGGAAGCGATGCAGAGTTGCAGGAACGGCTGATGGGCCTGAGCATGGAGACCCACTGATGCACATGTGGCACGATCCGAGTTCAGGTATTTTTGACCAGAAAGAAACAGGAGTGCGGTCATGACGACAGCCCCCGAACATGCTCCCAAGATGGCACAGGCCGGTTTGGCAGAGCGGCTGGGCCCCTACATCCCCATGCTGCTGGTTCCGATCCTTGTGGTTCTGGGATTTTGGGCCATTCCCAATACGTCCAGCTGGTTGACGTTGACCGTGTCAGGGTTGGCGATGGGGATGATGATCTTTCTCATGGCTTCGGGCCTGACACTGGTATTCGGTCTGATGGATGTGATCAATTTCGGTCATGGTGCCTTTGTGTCCGTTGGAGCTTTTGTCGGTATTTCGGTCATGTTGATGATGGGCCATATGGTCGAGTCACCGTCGCTGATGCTGAACCTTCTGGCAGTTTTGATCGCGGTGGTTGGTGCCATGGTCGCCACGGGTGCCATGGGGTGGGCCTTTGAAAAAGTCATCGTCGAACCGGTTTATGGTCATCATCTCAAACAGATTTTGGTGACTATGGGCGGGCTGATCGTGGTCGAACAATTGCTGATCGTGCTGTGGGGGCCTGAAGAGATCTATTTCACCCGCCCCGAGGCGCTGAAAGGCGCGATTACCTTTGCCGGTGCAGCGCTAGAGAAATTCCGGCTGGTAGCCGTGGTTGTCGGCCTGGTGGTGTTTCTGACAATGCGCTGGGTGCTGCGAGGCACCAAGATCGGGCTGATCGTGCGCGCCGGCGTACAGAACGGCGAGATGGTGCAGGCGCTTGGCTATCACCTGCGGCTGGTGTTTGTCGGCGTCTTTGTTGCGGGTTCCGCGCTGGCCGGTCTGGGCGGGGTGATGTGGGGGCTGTATCAGGAGGTTATCACTGCGCATATGGGCAACCAGGCGATGATCCTGATCTTTATCGTGGTCATCATTGGCGGGTTGGGCAGCGTCGAGGGCTGCTTCATCGGTGCCTTGCTGGTGGGCTTGATGCAGAATTATGTCGCGTTCCTTGAGCCAAAAGCGGCGTTAATTTCCAATATCGGCCTGATGGTCGCAATCCTGATGTGGCGCCCGATGGGCATGATTCCGGTGGTAAAGGCGAAATGATACACTCCGTTCTGTCCGGCGACCTGCCCCGGTCGCGTATCTTGTCCATTGTCCTTCTGGGCATCCTGGTCTGCCTGGCCTTGGCTCCATTCCTGTTTCCCGGCGTGCGTACCGTCGATACCGCCGCACGGATCTGTGTGTTCATCGTTCTGGTGGCCAGTTATGACCTGTTGCTGGGCTATGGCGGCATCGTCAGTTTTGCCCATACCATGTTCTTCGGCATCGGTGCCTATGGGGTGGCTTTGGCCTCGACCCATATGGGGCGCGGGTTTGACGCCATTGCCGTTGGCGCGGTCTCAGGCGCGATGATTGCCGCATTGCTGGCACTGGTCATCGGGTTGTTTTCGCTGCGCGTGCGGGCCATTTTCTTTGCGATGATAACGCTCGCAGTGGCATCGGCCGTAGCAGTTCTGGTCAGCCAGCTTTCGGGGTTGACCGGCGGCGAGGATGGGCTGACCTTCAAGACCCCCCGCGCGTTGGGTCCAGCATTCAAATTCGGCAAGGAGACATTTGACGGCACCCTGTTCGGGGTCAAACTGAACGGCAAGCTGTTGGCCTATTATTTTGTCTTTGTTGGGACGCTGGTGTTGTTCCTGTTCATGTTGCGGGTGGTGAATTCCCCGTTTGGGCGCGTGTTGCAAGCCATCCGCGAAAATGACTTTCGCGCGGAATCCATTGGCTACCGCGTGGTTAAATACCGGGTGGCGGCGACCTGCCTGTCAGCAGCCATCGCGGCGCTGGCCGGATCGCTCTATGCTGTTTGGCTGCGTTACGTAGGTCCGGACACAACCCTGTCGATGGAGATCATGATCGACATCCTGTTGATGGTCGTGATTGGCGGCATGGGTACCATGTATGGTGCCATACTGGGTGCAACGCTGTTTGTGCTGGCCCAGAATTATTTGCAGACCCTGATGGGCGCGGCATCAGGGTTGGTCGAGGGTATTCCCATCCTACCCGAACTGCTCAGCGCGGACCGCTGGCTGTTGTGGTTGGGGGTACTCTTCATCCTCAGCGTCTATTTCTTTCCGACCGGGATCGTCGGACGGCTGCGCAACCAGGGCTGATCGCCGAGGTCCTCAGGATTTCAACTGGGCCGCCGCCATGGTATATCCGCCGGCGGACCCATCCACAAAATGCACGTGGTCTTCGCGCACGGCCGAGGGCACGATGCAGGTTACCATCGCTTGATCCTGTTCATGCAGCCCATACCGGATCACACCGTCCTGTCGGGCCTGCTCCAGTGTCTCAACCAATCGATCCCGCGTGATATGATCACAATCCAGGGTCATCTTCAGCCCGTCGTCATATTTGCGAAAATCAGCGTTACGGCTGATCCCTGCACGATAGTGCGCGGGATCGAAGGAACCCATGCGAATACCCAGCGCAAAAATCAGCCAGGATACAAAAGTCCGTCCCGCCAAAACCACCTTACGCAGGGCCAATGGCCACCGGGTTTGCATCGTATGTGCCTCGAGCGTGAACCCGGGAGGTGGGTATTGCAGGCCTGGTCCTTCCTGCGGCACGGGATGCCCCCCGCGATCCAATTGTTCAGCCAAACGAACAATCTGGTCAGCGACTTGAACGAACTCTGCCTCATTTCCAGTTGGCTCGACCAGCAACGAGAGGATCAAATCTCGCTGGGCCGGTATGTTGGACCACCGGCAGGACAACCCGGTCAAATCAGGGGAAGTAAGCACAGCAGCAGGAGCCACTTCTATCATTCCAGATTTCATTTGCTGTTCCGCCCAGGACACCCCTCCTCCGGAAAACATGGCATAATCCACGCCTTCAGAAGCCGCATAGCGCGCAACACGCACATCATGCCCTGCCTCACGAATGTCGCGCACAGGAACCAAGGCCGCGCGCAGCTCCATATCGAATTCAACCGGGACCCATCGGCGCAAGGTTGCCAAAATCCTATTGGCAGTCTCGCGATCCGATGGTGCCACCGCAAAAGATGCCCCATCCCCGCCAAAAACATAGGGAAAAGCCCGCCCGTTCAGACCGTTCATCATCGATGAAATGACCGCCGCACCGACCATGTTCACCGCCTTGTAGCGACCGGCGGCAATCTGCCCGGTCGAATTCACGATGTCCGTAACTCCGACGACCCAGTCATCCGGCAAGGCCGTGAACCTGTCGGCACGGCTGAAACCAGCAAATTCAGGATCTGGGAGCAGGGTTGAATAAAACCCATCGTTTTCCATGTTTTTCTTTCCAATCAGATTGCAGAAAACCCTAGCGCCCGCTTTCCGACAATCCAATGATGTGCCTTGCGATACACAGGCTTGTGTCTGCCCGTGTAACGTGCAACGCATGTCCGTCTGGACAAAAGAGGCAATCATGCAGGCTGGTTTAATCACGTTGTGTCTGGCGTATGTACTCAGCCAGTTCTTTCGCGCCTTTCTGGCCGTTCTTAGCCAGGTTCTGAAACAGGATCTGGGCACAGGGCCTGAAGATCTCGCCTTTGCGTCGGGTATGTGGTTCCTGTCCTTTGCGGCCATGCAATTGCCGGTGGGCTGGGCGTTGGATCAGATCGGACCGCGTCGCACGGCTTCGGTGTTGTTGATACTGGGCGGTGCGGGCGGAGCGGCCCTGTTTGCCGTTGCGACCACACCGCTGCACGTCAGCATCGCAATGTTCCTGATCGGTATTGGATGTTCGCCGGTCCTGATGGCGTCCTATTATATCTTTGCCCGCCAATATCCTCCAGCGCGGTTTGCAACGCTGGCGGCGCTGATGCTGGGCGTGGGCAGCGCTGGCAATCTGGTCGCCTCCTATCCAACGGCGCTGGCTGCTGAATTGATCGGATGGCGCGGTACGCTTGCCGGTTTGTCGGTGATCTCGGCAGCAGTTGCGGTTGGGATCTGGTTCAGTGTGAAAGATCCCGGCAAAGCGGAAACCGATCAGAAAGGGTCCGTTCTGGATCTCCTGAAAATGCCGGTCATGTGGGCCATCCTGCCGCTGATGTTCGTGGTCTATGCCCCGTCCGGTGCCGTTCGGGGCCTGTGGATCGGTCCTTATCTAAGCGACGTCTACGGGTTGGACACCGCCCAGATAGGCACCGCGACGCTGATCATGGGGGCCGCGATGATTGCAGGCACCCTCTGCTATGGCCCGTTGGACCGGATGCTGGGCACCCGCAAATGGGTGATCTTTGGTGGCAATGTGCTGGCCGTTGTTCTGTTGGCCCTGCTGATCGTTACCATTGATCAGTCAGTGACCCTATCGGTGGCGCTGATCGCCGGAATTGGATTTCTGGGTGGATCGTTTCCGGTCATCATCGCCCATGGCCGGGCCTTTGTGCCGCCTCATCTGACCGGACGCGGTGTGACATTGCTGAACCTGTTTGGAATCGGTGGTGTGGGAATCATGCAGTTCGCCAGTGGGCGCATTCATGAAACCACGTCGGGCGTTGACCCTTCCGCACCTTATCTGGCCATTTTTGCCTTCTTCACGGCCGCTTTGGCGGCAGGATGCGTGATATATATGTTCAGTCGCGACAGTATGGACTGATCAAACACTTTAAATACAGGTCCAATCGCTATATGGAACCGCAGCCGGTCATATCGACCGGCGGTATCTGGAGATAAAGAATATGGGTTATCGCGTCGCCGTCGTCGGCGCCACGGGTAACGTGGGCCGTGAAATGCTGAACATCCTGGCCGAGCGCCAGTTTCCGGTGGATGAACTTGCCGCGCTGGCAAGCCGTCGTTCGCTGGGATCTGAGGTGAGCTTTGGCGAAAAGACACTCACGACCCAGGATCTCGATACCTTTGATTTCACGGGATGGGACATGGCATTGTTTGCCGTGGGCTCCGAAGCAACCAAGGTTTACGCCCCCAAGGCAGCAGCAGCTGGCTGTGTCGTCATCGATAACAGCTCGCTCTATCGCTATGATCCGGCCATTCCGCTGATCGTGCCCGAGTGCAACCCCCAGGCGATCCACGAATATGCCAACAAGAACATCATCGCCAACCCCAACTGCTCGACCGCGCAGATGGTTGTGGCGCTGAAGCCGTTGCATGATCGGGCCAAGATCAAACGCGTTGTCGTGTCCACCTATCAGTCGGTTTCCGGCGCGGGCAAAGAAGGCATCGACGAGCTGTGGGATCAGACCAAATCGATCTACAATCCGACCGATGACAAACCGGCCAAGAAGTTCACCAAACAGATCGCATTCAACGTCATTCCCCACATCGACGTCTTCATGGAAGACGGCACGACCAAGGAAGAGTGGAAGATGGTCGCCGAAACCAAAAAGATCATTGATCCTGCGATCAAAGTTACGGCCACCTGCGTGCGCGTTCCCGTGTTTGTCGGCCATTCCGAAGCCGTGAACATCGAATTCGAAGACTTCCTGGATGAAGATGAAGCCCGCGATATCCTGCGCGAAAGCCCCGGTATCATGGTGATCGACAAACGCGAAGACGGTGGCTACGTGTCTCCGGTGGAATGCGTTGGCGATTTTGCGACTTTCATCAGCCGCATCCGTCAGGACAGCACCGTTGAAAACGGTTTGAATCTGTGGTGCGTGTCGGACAACCTGCGCAAGGGTGCGGCGCTGAACGCCGTTCAGATCGCCGAACTGCTTGGCCGCGAAGTTTTGAAAAAGGGCTAAACCCCGGCCGGACATCATCGGCACAAACTGACCAATAGCAGGGCACCCAATCGGGTGCCCTTGTCATTTGATCTATCGCTTGTCACGCTTGCCCCGTATTCAATTTGAGGCAAGTTCCATGCGCTTTTCCCTATCCCTGATCGCCCTTGTGGCTGCTTGTCCGTCTTGGGCTGACACCATCCCGGTCCTCACCAAGGTGACAGAGGTGACGATGCACCCCGACAGCGCCGCGGTATCACGGATTGCCTCTGTTCAGGTTCCTGCTGGCAAACATCGGTTGGTCTTTCAGGGTGTCCCAAACAGTGCGCATGAACAAAGCCTGCGGATCGACCTGACCGGTGCCCGGCAAGTCGGCACCATATTCCGCAACGAATATACCCCGCCGCGTGACACCAGCTCTCCCGAAGTGGATGCTGCGAAAGCACGTCTGGAGGACATCAAGGAGCGTATTCAATCGGTCCGAGATGACGCCGACCGGGTCAGGTTGGCCGCCAACGCCGCGGATGTATCTTTGGGCTTTCTGAAGCAATTGGGCGAAAACGAAGGCCTGGCAGACGCTTCGCCGGAGACATTGCGCCAAATTGCGCAGATGATCCAGGGCGAAGCAATGACTGCGTCTGTCACGGCATTGGACGCCCGGATTGCAGCCCGTCGGGTAGAAACCCGCCTGAAGGAGCTGAATGAGGAACTGGCCGATGCAGACCAGGCGCTAGCGGCATTGGATCTCGAAGACGACGACCGCCTGTATATCGCAGTCGAAATCGACGCCGCCGCTGCGGGAGAGGTTCAAGTAGACCTGTCCTATCTGGTCTTTGGTGGCACCGAATGGGTGCCGGTCTATGATCTCAACCTGACGACTGGCGACACACCGCGGCTGGATATTCAGCGAGATGCCTTTGTCAGTCAAAACACAGGCGAAAACTGGTCTGATGTCACGCTGCGCCTTTCGACCACCGAAGCGATCGGTGCCACCGATCCCTCTTATCTGGACACCACCCAACGGTACATCGTCGATCCACAGCAACCGGTGCGCAAGGCCGCGTCCTCTGCATTGCTGGCAGACAGCTATGCAGGCGCGCCAGAACCCAGCGTCGAGGCCTTGGTCACGGCAAACGAAGAAACCCCCATCTGGAGCAAGGTAAACGGTCCGGGTGTAACCTATACCTACCACGAAAAAGTCTCTGTCGCCTCGGGGGCCGATGTGTTGCGATTGGAATTGGACAGCCTGTCCGAAAACGTCACGGTTACCGCCCACGCAGTGCCGCTGCGCGATGTCACAGCGTTTCGCATGGCCAGCTTAACCAATACCTCCGGTGAAGAATGGCTGTCTTCCCCCTATGCCGCCCGGTATGTGGACGGGTTTCTGGTGGGGGATGACAGCTTCCAGGGATTGGCACCTGGGCAAGAGACCCACATTGGTTTTGGTCCCATCGACGGATTGCGCCTGACGCGGGACATTCTGAATCGGAACCAGGGCGACCGTGGCATTCTTTCCAAATCCAACCAAAAGGCCGAACAGGTCGAAATCAAAATCGAAAACCTGACGGGCAGAACATGGCCCATGCAGGTGGTAGACCGGGTGCCTTTTTCAGAACAGGAGGATCTGGAGATCAGCTGGACCGCCGTCCCGCGACCCAGCGAAGAAAACTGGGAAAACCGTCGCGGAATTCTAGCCTGGTCATGGGAGATCAAACCGGGAGAAATACGGAAAATCAAACTCAATACGTCCATAAACTGGCCAGATGGGATGGTATTGCGTTGATGCCGGATGGATGCAAAAGGTCGAAAAATCAAGCCGCCCAGAAGGCGGCTTGAGGATCGAATATCTTAAACTGGATGGAACATCTGGGCGGTGGGGTCATAGCATTCCAACCCACCTTCGCCGATGTCGGTCCACAACCCATGCAGGCTGAGCGAACCTTCTTTGACCGCATCCGCGACAAACGGAAAGGTCATCAGGTTTTCCAGCGATGCCACAACGGCCTGACGTTCGAACTGGCGGGCCTGAGCGTCGGCATCTTCGATGTCGCGTACCAGATCGAACTTTGGTTTGAGAATGTCCATCCAGCGACCGACAAAGCTTTCGCCCGATTCCAACTGGGGCGCGTGCCCTTTGCACATGTCGATACACCCTTGGACGCCGCCGCATTGCGAATGCCCCAACACGATCAGATTTGCCACTTTGAGCGCGGTAACTGCATATTCGATTGTTGCGGACGTGCCGTGGTGATCCCCATCCGGCTGATAGGGCGGCACCAGATTGGCGATATTGCGGTGAATAAAGAATTCGCCCTGATCCGCCCCGAAAATCGACGTGACGTGCACGCGGCTATCACAGCAAGAGATCACCATCGCGCGCGGGTGCTGACCTTCTCGGGCCAGTGTTTTGTACCACGCTTGATTGTCCTTGTAAGAAGTCGCTTTCCACCCGTGGTAACGGGTCACAAGATACTTTGGCAAAGGTTTAGCAAACTGCATGTCAGGTTCCGTTCGTTTCATCCCGAGAGTAATTAGCCTGTATTGATACAAAATTCGAGCGATTTGATCACCTGCTTGGAAACCTTTTGAAAACTTGTCGCCCCCAAAACTGAAGACGCCGTGGGGGCATTGAATACTTGGGGTGAACGTGGTGCCAACAATTCTAGCACTTTTGCAAAACGAACCTGTCCGTCTGGATTCTGACCAACTGGGGGTTCTCTATCGACAATTAGGCGAAACCGGCGCGCAAGATGTGATTTGCCGCGCAATCGAGGAACTGGCCGTGCGTCTGTCGCACTGTGAACGCCTGTGGCGGCAACATGATGTGCTGCAACTGCGCAAAAGTGCACGGTCCCTGGTTGCGATTTCGGAACAAATCGGGATGAGCGCGCTTGCTCGGGTCGCAACCGATGTAACCCGGGCGATTGACGCCGAGGATGAAGCGGCCGTTGGCGCGACCCTGTTTCGCCTGCTGCGGATCGGCGAACGCTCGCTAACTGCAGTCTGGGATCTACAGGATTTGTCAGTCTGATGCCTCCCTGACACGAGGGGGCTTGCAGGTGACACCGTGAAGACTACTCTGGGTATCGAGTTGCAATAAACAGAGATCTTTCATGATGCCGAATACATTTGCTCCCTCGTCGGAACAGGCCATTCCACTGCATGTTCTGGAATGCTCTGCAGTTGAAGCCTTTGTGTCTCGGCAGGACGATTCAGTCGCCAGCTGGGTGACAAGCAACGGGTTCACCGGTGCACAGGGTCAGGCCCTGTTGATCCCCGGACCTGATGCGCGTCCGATCATGGCCTTGGCCGGATATGGCACAGCGACACAGCGCAATCGCAATCGCTTTGTCCTGTCCGCAGCGGTTTCGAACCTGCCAGAGGGAATTTTTGAAATCGCGTCGGGCCTTGCCGACGAGGACCTGATTGCGGAATGTTATGGTTGGTTGATAAATTCCTATACCTTTGACCGCTACAAGCCCCAGTCCGGTTCCAAGGCGCAATTGGTTGCGCCCCCGGGAGTCGATACGGCCAGGGCCGAGGCCATGGTTTCAGCGGAGTGCCTGGTCAGGGATCTGATCAACACACCAGCGTCCGACATGGGGCCTGAAGAGCTCGCAGCCGCGGCGCAATCTCTGGCCACCGAACATGGGGCCGATATTGATATCGTCACGGGTGATGACCTTCTGAACCAGAACTTCCCAATGATTCACGCCGTCGGGCGGGCCTCACCCCGCGCTCCACGTCTGATCGACATGCGGTGGGGCAGCAGTGGACCAAAGCTGACGCTGGTCGGCAAGGGTGTCTGCTTTGACACTGGAGGGTTGAACCTGAAACCCGGCGCAAGCATGGGGTTGATGAAGAAAGACATGGGTGGAGCCGCCAATGTTCTGGGTCTGGCACACATGATCATGAGCCTCAACTTGCCGGTTCGGCTCAGGGTCTTGATTCCCGCAGTTGAAAATTCGGTTTCTGGCAATGCTATTCGGCCAGGCGATATTCTGACATCGCGCAAGGGTCTGACTGTCGAAATCAACAACACCGACGCCGAAGGGCGTCTGGTTCTGGCAGATGCGCTGACGCTGGCTGACGAGGACAATCCAGATCTGCTGATTTCCATGGCGACCCTGACAGGGGCTGCCCGTGTCGCCGTCGGGCCCGACCTGGCCCCTTATTTCACCGATGATGAAACGGCCTCCACTGCGCTGATGTCGGCGGCTGGACGGGTGGCGGATCCGATGTGGCGGCTGCCGTTTCACGACGCGTATGAAACGATGGTAGAGCCCGCTCTGGCCGATCTGGACAATGCCCCCAGCGGTGGCTTTGCCGGGGCAATCACTGCCGCGCTGTTTTTGCGCCGTTTTGCAGGTGACAGCCGCTACATCCACTTTGATGTTTACGGCTGGACTTCAAACCCAGGCCCCGCGCGCCCCAAGGGCGGGGTAGGCCAGGGTCCACGCGCTATACTTGAGGCCCTGCCCGAGATCCTGAAGCTGTGAAAGATCCAAGACGCACCCCCGCGAATGACCGCATTGTTGCGATGCATCTTGCGCAGGATCCCATCGGCACACAAAAGCCAACCACAGGAATTGAGGCACAGATTGCGGTGCCTGTGGTCGATCTGTTGCGGCGCGTTGGTGGTCCAAGGGATCGCCAGTTGCTGATGGGCGATGCGATCACGGTCTATGAGGAACGGGACGGCTGGGCCTTTGTTCAGGCAGCCAAGGACGATTATGTCGGATACATCCCGACGTCGGCTTTCGGAGCTACCGAAACCGTTACCCATTGGGTGTCAGCCCCCGCAACGCATCTGTACGAACAGGCGGATTTCAAGTCGCAGGATTTGTGCGGGCTGAGCCTGGGCAGCCGAGTTCGGGTGCTGGGTCAGTCGGGCCGGTTTTACAGAACGCCACATGGGTTTGTCCCGATGACCCATATTTCATTGTTAGAGAAAACCAGCCGTGATCCGGTTGAGCTGGCCCAGACCTACTTGGGTACGCCTTACTTGTGGGGCGGGAACAGTCGCTGGGGGATTGATTGTTCCGGGCTTGTACAGATGGCCTGTCTGGCCAGTGGGATTCCCTGTCCCGGCGACAGTGATCAGCAGGAAACTGAGCTGGGGTATCTTCTCGCGCCGGACACGCCACCAGAGCCGGGAGATCTGTTGTTCTGGAAAGGGCATGTCGCCTGGGTCAGCGATGCCGACACTCTGTTGCACGCCAATGCCCATCATATGGCGGTGACCTTGGAACCCTTGACAGCCGCCATCGCCCGGATCGCGGCTCAGGGGGATGGGCCAGTGACTGCTCACAAACGGCTGAAGTGAGCATTTGGATGCCATACCGAGCAATTTGAAGTGTAACATATTCCGGGCGACCAGAAAGCTATGCTATTCCGGCCCCCCGAACTGCGTCGGTTGCCGTCTCAGTCCACGGCGCGGATCAACTTGCGCTCGAGCACCCTCAGGACGGTTTTCAGGTCATGACCTCGTTTGAGGATCTGACCATCCATACCGACAACCGAATACTGCCCTTGGCGATTTCTCAGCTTGGGGTGTTTTTCAATGCGGTACAGGGGGAATTCGGCCGTGCGCCGAAAAACCGAGAATACGGCCATATCCCGCAGACAGGAAATGCCATAGTCGCGCCATTCACCGGCAGCAACCATACGTCCATACAGTGACAGGATCACAGCCATTTCACGGCGGTCAAAAGCAACCTGAAAGGGGATGGAGGGAGACGAAACAGGCGTTATCTGTTGAAAGCTCATACCCCAAGGGTTGCCGCAATCGCCTTGCAAATCAAGTCTTTTGACGGAAACTCTCCTATTTTCCGCGATGTGGTGCAGGAACCCACTCCTGGGGATCACCGTTCCAGAAGCGGTTCGGGTTGTCCTCATCCATACCCCGGTTGTGCCGGGTTCGGGTCGCATCAATCAGCTGGATGACCGGTTCTTCATAGGGGTGCACGTCATAGATCGCCCGCAGGATCGGCTCTAGATTGGCTCCACGCGCGCAGGTGAACACCTGCAGCTCGACGCAGGCCACCTTTATCGCGTGATCGGTCGGAGCATTTACCCCTTTGGGCAGAGACCGGAACTGCTGTTGCCCTGGCTGGGTGGTAAAGCTCACCTGATCATAATCGCCCCAAGGCAGGATATCACGGGACAGGATAGCCTGCAGCACCCGGTCGGCTGCCTCTTGCGGGACCTGAACCAGAATGTGAGTGCCGGTTTCGACGGTAAACCGCTCGGATTTCAAATCATGCATGACGCACTGCTTTCTTTTGGTGGGTCGGGATCAAGTCCCATAATCTGTGCCAGCGCCTGTGTGCCGGCGCGGGTCATCAGCAAGCCACGCTTGTAGGGTTGGTGTTTGTACCATCCGACCTTCAACCCATGGGTCATGAGTTGCCCCCCCAATGGGCCCGCAATATGTGGTTTGCGTTCCGTCCAATCCAGACAGGGGCGGGCAAAGGGCTGCCGCGCCGGCCCGTCGGGCAGGCACACCCCCAGTTTCGTCCACTGTTCAGAGGGAACGGCCCTGTATCCGCCGCTGTCAGGTATCAGCATACCTTGGGTCAGAAACGCCTGTGCCAGCGCCACGGCCACCGACCCGGCCAGATGATCGTAGCAGCTGCGCAAAGGCGCAAGCGCCCCGGCCTTGCGCAGCTGTGCCCGGTGCAAACTGTCCATCGGAGTAACTGTGGCCAGTTGTTCGAGCGCCCGGGCCACTTCGGGTCCGGCAATCCGGTTATAGACACAGCGACCGCTCTTTTCCGCGATCACCAACCCGGCCTGTTGCAACAGGCGCAGATGCGCAGTGGCCGTCTGGGCGGTGATCCCTGCGGCGCTGGCCAGCTCCTTGTTGGTGTAGGCCCGCCCCTGCATCAGCTCACACAGCATCCGGTTGCGGCTGCTATCGCCCAGGGCCTGTCCCATGATATCAAAGCGTGGTGTTGTCATGGGAACAGGGTAACCTGCGTGACGTCGGATGCCCAAGGGAAACGCTTCGCCCTCGGACGAAGCGTTCAGGCAAACCGGCCCTGGCAGAACCACCCTGACGACACCGCCCCACCATGGGCGTAAAACAACCACAGCCGTTCGTGGCACGCGGTCAACACCACCCAGTAGTCCCGCACCCCGCTGCGCCAGTTGGGGTCCTCCAGCCACCATTCCGGCGCAATTCGTTCCGGCCCCTGCGCTTCGGCCAGATTCCAATCGCGTCCCCGCCAGCGAAACCGGGGCGGGATCGTGCGGATGTCTGGGGCCTGAACGACCTCGGGCGTCCACAGCAACAATGGGCGCGGACGCGGAGCTGTTGGCCAATTGGCAGAGGGCACCGACCAGGCCGCGGCCATCACCTTGGCCGTTTTTTCGGGGATATGGGTATCGACCGGGTGCAGCCGGGTGATCGCCTCGAGCCCGACCCGTGCCCCCATCCGTCCGATCAGATCATCAAGCAATGTATTGCCTTCCAGGCGTTCCCTGACGGCCTGACCCGCCTGCAGATGCCCGACCTGGGTGCGTTCGTGAATCGGTTCCACCTGCACCGCGATCAGACGCAGCATGTCTATGCCGTATCCGGCATCAATCTGCTCCAGCTTCATCTCCAACAGCGGGCGGATTCGATGCGGGTCGCGCAGCGGGCGGGCCAGGCCCACCTCGACCCTCTCGGCCACTTGATCGGTACGATGCGCCTCGAGCCGCAACAGCCGCGCGCCCTTGCCCTTGTCTTCGAGCAGGGCACACAGCCGGGGCAGAAGCCGGTCGATCCCGGCCATCAGATCCTCGACCAAGCCGATCGGCTCGGGCAGGGTCAGCCGCACCGCAAAAACATCCGGCGCGCGGGCCGGAGAGACCGGTTCAGGCGCGCTGCCCATCGCCTGATCCAAACGCTGCACCAATCCGCGCCCGAACCGGCGGGCCAGGGTTGCACGTGGCTGTCCCAGCAGGTCTCCGACCCGGCGCAACCCCAGCCGGTTGAGCTGGGCCACGGCCGTGGCCTCCAATCGCAGCGCCGCCACCGGCAGCGGGCTGAGCGCGCCATAGGTTTGCCCCTGCCCCGCAATCCGCGCCATCCCCTGTGACAGGGGCACCGTCTGTGGCGCGGCACCGCCCCGGGTCCAGTGTTTGCGCTTGACCGCGCGCGACCGGGTGGCACGGGCCTCCTGCTGGATGGCATCGCCAGAACGGTCTGATCCGGCCCCCACCCCGGCATAACGGGCCAGGGCCCATGCGGCACCCAACGTATCGGCAATGCCCATCTGCACGCTCAGCCCCATATCGGCGCAATCCTGTTCGATCTGCGCCAACAGCGTCTCTTCCCCTCCGAACAGATGCGCACAACCGGTCAGATCCACCACCAACCCATCCGGTGCCTCATCAGCCACCCAAGGTGAATATTTGCCCGCCCAGCGCCGCAAGATCCCCAGAAATGCGGTTTCCGCCGGGCCGTTGCGATTGCGCGTCAACAGGTGAGCACACATGGCATGGGCGTCGCGCAACGGCTGACCAACCTGCAAACCTGCGGCTTCGGCTGCGGTATTTAACGCGGTGATAACCTGAGTGTTGGATTGTTCTTCGACCACAGCCAAAGGGCCGGCAAGCCCACCACGTTCGGCACGCATTACCCGCTCCGCTCCCAACCGGGGAAACCATAATGACAAAATACGGCGGCGCGACATCGGAGACCCACATGTGCTTTTGTAAATGTTCACATTCTGTTCTTATACCTGACTCGCCCTGCCAGAGTCGAGCCAAACCGGGTTCGCACCCATGCGCCTGATACCGCGACTAATCATTCTGGCCCTGATTCTGGTGGCATCAATCGCGCCAGCCCAAAACCGCGTGGAAAATCGCCACGTCGCGCAACGGATGCAGCTCATGCAGACAGGGCGGGCCGCTGTGGATGTGCTGACTGGAATGATGAGCAACCGAATCCGATTCGACAAACCCCGCGCACGGGCCGCGCGCAAATCCCTGATCAAGATGACCGACGCGATTCCCAAACATTTTCGAAAACGCCGAACTGACCCGCTGTCGAACGCCAAAATCACGCTGTGGATCAACTGGACCGATTTCAAATATCGGGCCAAGGGTGCCAACAACGCGGCCCGCGCATTGAACGCAAGATCTTTGAACGGATTGCGCGCGACATTGCCGGATCTGATGCAAACCTGCCTGTCGTGCCACCGGGCCTATCGCAAGGACCGCAAGATGGTCAAAACCCACTAATCTGGGGGCACCCATCACAGTATAAGAACAACCAACACCGCACGCGCGACCTGCCAGCAGGCATTCGGCACGCAGTGTAAACGAAGCCAAGCAATTTACATTGTCTCTGCATAGAGTAAACGGGGCAATCATTGGTTGAGTAATTGTGCACATGCCCCCGAAAAACTGCGAACTCTCGCCGCTCCTGTCATCGAGAAGCGTCAGGATGGTACTCCTGTTCTTTATGCTTTTTGGTTTTATTGCCAACACAAAGGCCATGTGGGCGGACGAAAGCCCCTATTGTCACGACACCGAACCGCTCGCACCAAATGGCGTCGTTCTTCGTATGGGGGAGCGATACTACCGGACCTGTGGGTTGTGGAGTGACAACATGCCCTGGAGGCAATTCCGATTGGATATGAACCCGAATCTGATCCCGGATCTGTATTCGCGCTACTCTCCGACAAACCTTAGCGTGTATGAAAATGTTGACGGAATTGACCGCATGGTAAACCAGACGTCCTATTTGATGGCCACAGGAACGCGGGTTTTTGGAGGCATCGAATACCAAAGCCATGAATCCAAAGTGATTGGCCCAAACGGGAAACGAAGCAGCGGCATCTACATTTTCTTTCCAAAGGAAGGGGACCACCGCGACATCCCCGAACATTGGGTAACCTGTGCCGGTTGGGGACGTATTCGATCCGACACCCTAACCTGTCATGTTCACGTAAATGTTGGTGCTGTTGTTGGAACTCTATTGTTTATCGGGTCGGATCAGCGCGGGTTTGACTTCGTCGAACATTTTCCCGGGTTCGCCCAGGACATCGCTCGCGTCCTTGAGGTTGCTGACGTGACCGACGAACTGGATGATCTGGAAAGAGAAATCGATATTGTTGAGTGAAGGTGCCTTCCGACCCTAGGGTCAATTGCGGGCAGGCAGCCCCCTTCAAACCCCGTAACGCGCCATAAAGGTATCGACAGCCCCCTGCGCAAAGCGGTTTTTCTCTTCCTGCGAGAAATCGCGCTCATGCATGAATATCGCGCGCAGCATCCACCCGGCCTTGCACAGCTCGGCAAACTGGTCGGCCGCCAGCGATATATCGTTGATCTTCAATTCACCCCGGTCCCTCGCTCCCTCGAGGTATTCCTCCAGATGCGCCTTGAGCACCAACGGGCCGCTTTCATAGAACTCTTGTCCCAACTCCGGGAACCGCTCAGATTCAGCCACACAAATCCGGAACATCTGGACGCTGAATTCGGACAGGATGATCGCCATGATCCGGTGTGCCGTCTCAAACAACACCTTTTCGGGCGAACAGGTGGTTTCCACCAATTCATCCGCCTCACAGGCCTGACGTTCACATTCGGTACGCACCACTTCGCGAAACAACAGCCGCTTGTCCGAGAAATAGCTGTAAAGCGTTGCCTTGCTGACACCAGCGGCCCGCGCGATATCATCGACGCTGGCCCCTTCGAACCCGTCGGCCATGAATACGCTGCGCGCCCCCTCCAGCACCTGATCGTACTTTCGGCCCGTTTTCACGATGCGCGTTTGCTGATTCATGCGACCCCCTTTGTCACTGACCCATTGAACTTAAACCGGAGTGGTAACCTTCAACAACAAGAATACTTGGGCTTGCCTCTACCAGCTGCAATGCTAATCTTAGAACAGTTCTAAAGAGGCAGGATACATATGCGTTTTTTCTCGCACCGCAAGCGGTTTCGCGACCTGAGTGAACAGGAAGTCATCGCACTGGCCATCTCATCCGAAGAAGATGATGCGCGCATCTATCGCGGTTACGCCGAAACGCTGCGCCAGGACTTTCCTTCCACGGCCAAGATTTTTGACGGTATGGCTGTCGAAGAGGACAGCCACCGCGCCCAGCTGATTGCCCTACACGAGGCCCGGTTTGGCCCGACCATTCCATTGATCCGGCGTGAACATGTGGCAGGTTACTATGCACGGCGACCCGTCTGGTTGGTGGAGAATCTGGGGTTGGATCGGATCCGCGAAGAAGCGGTGACCATGGAAAAAGACGCCGAACGATTTTACACAACTGCCGCAGCCCACAGCAAGGACGCGCAAACCCGCAAGCTTCTGGGTGATCTGGCTGCAGCCGAAGCCGGCCACCAATCGACTGCCGATAACCTTGCCCACACCCATCTGACCGAAGAAGGCGTGGACGAAGAGAATGCCACTGCACGGCGCCAGTTCATCCTGACCTGGGTGCAGCCCGGGCTGGCCGGGCTCATGGATGGATCGGTTTCGACACTGGCACCTATTTTTGCCACGGCCTTTGCTACGCAAGATACATGGACCACCTTTCTGGTCGGCATTGCGGCATCGGTTGGAGCCGGAATCTCCATGGGGTTCACCGAAGCCGCATCAGACGACGGCGAACTGTCGGGACGCGGATCGCCCGTCAAACGCGGCTTTGCCTCGGGGATAATGACAACGGTCGGGGGGTTGGGCCACGCCCTGCCCTATCTCATCACAGACTTCTGGACCGCGACGACCCTGGCCGGGATTATCGTGTTCATCGAACTTTGGGCCATTGCCTGGATTCAGAACAAATTCATGGAAACCCCGTTCTTCAAGGCCGTGTTCCAAGTGGTTCTGGGAGGGGCGTTGGTTCTGGCGGCCGGGATCCTGATCGGCAGCGGTTAGGTTCTCAACCCCGCCATCCGGGTGATCACGAAAAGGATCGGGCCTCGTCAACCCGTCCTCTATCCCAGCCTCCCCGGATCAATGGCAAAGAATGCCCGCCGGGAGAGCGATTGTGTGGATGTGATATGGCACGGTCCCGGACGGGTGCCCCAAAGGATCTCCCCCACACGGGCCTGTGACTACCCAGATCGTCAAACGCAGTCGCGGCGTATTTCCCAGACCGATCAATGCCCGCCCAGCAATAGAACCGCTGCTAGACAATCTGGGCTTTGCCAATGATGATATGGGCAAAGCCGGTCGGTTGACGATTGATCTAAAGACGTATTGGCGCGTGTCCATCCATGTGTTGAAGCCGAGATGGACCAAGGCGCTGAAGACACCGATGCGGCCCTGATCGCGAAAAAATTCGGAACCGGCAGCTCCGACAGCTGGAGAGTCCGGAGACATTCATGCGACGACAGCATCACACCTCCCCAGAATGTGACGACCATGCCACCCCACCGATGTACTGAGGCCGATTGAGCGGAGCACGTTCGGCCCATTTTGCGGCCTGCAGCCGCCTCTCGATATGTCCCCCTTTTAACGGCCATTGGGTTGACCCCGAATACCGTGCTCAGCTCGTCGCCCACAGCGGCTGCATATCGGGGCTATGTTGCGCATTGCTTTTGCCGGTCAGGGTTTCGCTTTGCCCCCACTCGGGCGGCTTGCGTGGTTAGGGCGTTCCCGTGACGAAGCTGTCCCAGAATGCGCCCGCCCATGGCTGCGAGAACAGCGCCTATCACCCCCTGGGATCGAACACCCGGACCGGCAAATCGCGACAGGACACGAACGGAAGAACTCCCGTGTCCAAACAGACCGCCGGCACTCCCTTGGACATGGGCGTGGCACCGCGCTTTGCGCGGTGCCACGCCCAACGGGAGGAGACTTCCGACAGGAAGGCGACAACAGGCGGGAGCGCGACGAAGACAGCAACGTTTTGTTCCACCCAAGACAGCCTGTCGCCACGTTCCCAACAGTGGACATTGCAATTTGGTCAACACATGTTACCAATCTGCCATGATCGACATTTTCATGAGAACCCTGCCGTTTTTTGCCATCATCGGTCTGGGGTACTGGGCCGGACGCAGCCGATTTTTCAGCGAAGACGCCACGGTCTATCTCACCAAATTTGTGTTCTACTTTGCCCTATCCGCGATGATCTTCCGATTTTCTGCCAGCCTGTCCTTTGCCGAAATCTTTAACGGGCGACTTGTGCTTGCCTATCTGCTCGGAACGGCGGCAACCTACCTGGTTGCCACACTTGTTGCGCGTCTGCGCGGTGTGGATATCCCAACCACGGCCGTTGAATCGCAGTGCGCGGCCATAGGCAACGTAGGTTTTCTAGGATTGCCAATGTTGGCCGCCTTGTTCGGCACGGCGGCGATTGGGGTTGTTATGTTGGTTCTTGCGGTCGATCTGGTGGTATTTTCCTCTCTGATCGTCGTTTTGATCAATGTGGGCCGCGGACAGGGGCTTGGCTTGAAAACTCTGCGCCAGGTTGGCATGGGGCTCTTGCGCAATCCCATGATCGTTTCCATTACCTTGGGGTTGTCCTGGGCCGCTCTTGCGCTTCCATTGCCCGACCCTTTCGACGAATTCCTGTCCATCCTCGGCGGTGCTGCCACTCCCGGGGCTCTGTTCGCCATCGGGGCCTCCCTGGCCAGCAAGTCTGCAGAACGGATGCAGATTGCGATTTGGCTCAGCAGCGCCAAATTGATCCTGCATCCGGCGCTGGTCGCCCTATGTGTGCTGGTCCTATTGCCCGTCGATCCCTACTCAGCAGCGGTCACCATATCGGCCGCGGCCCTGCCCGTGGCAGGCAATGTCTATATGCTGGCGCAACATTATGGAATTGCACCGCACCGCGTTTCGGCTTCGATCCTGTTTTCGACCGTGGCCAGCATAGCGACCATTCCCCTTGTCATCGCCTGGGTCGGCACCTTCTGAGCGCAAATCGACAGTATTTTGTCGCAAACCGCGCGACCTGGGACGGGCCTGTACTGGACGCGCCTCTCCCATGGCGTTAGCGATAAGCCAACAGCAAATAAGGAGTCGATTCATGGAAACCGTTGCAGAGAACAGGGCCTTTGGGGGCATTCAGGGTGTTTACAAGCACGCCAGTAGCGCCACCAAATGTGACATGACGTTTGGCCTGTTTCTGCCCGAAGAAGCCCAAGACGGCCCGGTGCCGGTGTTGTGGTATCTGTCGGGCCTGACCTGCACCCATGAAAACGCGATGGTCAAGGCCGGTGCCCAGTCCTGGGCCGCTGAACAGGGCATCGCACTGGTATTTCCTGACACCTCGCCGCGCGGCGAAGGGGTTGCCAATGATGACGCCTATGACCTCGGCCAAGGCGCTGGGTTTTATGTCAATGCCACCCAAGCCCCCTGGGCATCGCATTTTCAAATGTGGGACTATGTCGCCGAAGAGCTGCCTGCTCTGCTGGGTGAAAACTTTGCCATTGATCTGAACCGCCAGGGAATCACCGGCCATTCGATGGGCGGCCACGGCGCGCTGACCCTGGCGATGAACCTGCCCGGCCGGTTCAAATCGGTTTCAGCGTTTGCACCCATTTCGAACCCAACCGCCAGCGATTGGGGCCGCAAGCAGCTGAGCGCCTATCTGGGCGACGATGAAAGCGCCTGGGTCAAACATGACGCCACGCTTTTGATGAAGGCAAAGGGGTTTGACGGGCCGATTCTGATCGACACCGGCACCTCGGACCAGTTCATCGACCTGTTGAAGCCAGAAGCCTTGGCCCATGCAGTCGCGGAACGCCGTCAGCAGGCCACCCTGCGGATGCAGCCAGGTTATGATCACAGCTATTTCTTTGTATCGACCTTCATGGAAGAGCATGTGAGCTTTCACGCAGACGCCCTGTATCGGGACTAAGCCATGAGTGACTTCGACTATGACCTGATCATCATTGGATCCGGCCCCTCGGGCCGGTCCGCCGCCATTCAGGCGGGCAAACTGAAACGCCGGGTTCTGGTCATCGACCGCAAGGACCGGCTGGGCGGCGTGTCGGTACATACCGGCACCATCCCGTCCAAAACCCTGCGTGAAACCGTGCTGAACCTGTCAGGCTGGCGGGAACGCAGCTTTTACGGGCGCTCGTACCGCGTCAAGGACCAGATCGAAGCCGAGGACCTAAAGGCGCGGCTGCATATGACGCTGGACCATGAGGTCGATGTTCTGGAACATCAGTTCAACCGCAACCATGTGGACACGTTGAACGGGCTGGCCAAATTCATAGGCCCGCATGAGATCGAAGTCGCCACCGAAGCGGGCGACACGACCCGTCTGACAGCATCAAAGTTCCTGATTGCCACGGGCACCCGGACCTATCGCCCGGATTACGTCCCCTTCAACGGCAAGACCGTGGTCGATGGGGACGAATTCCTTGAGATGGAAGAAATTCCACGCTCTCTGGTGGTCATTGGTGCCGGTGTGATCGGGGTAGAATATGCCACGATGTTCTCGGCGCTGGATGTGCGGGTGTCGCTGATCGAGCCGCGCGACAGTTTCCTGGATTTTATCGACCGCACCCTGATTCAGGATTTCACCCATCAGATCCGTGAAAACGGTGTTGACCTGCGGTTGGGGTCGGCCGTTGAAAAGATCGAAGATGCCGGTGACCATGTCGAAGTCAGCCTGGCCAATGGTCGTCACGTTCGGGGTGAAATGTTGCTGTTCGCCGCCGGGCGCATGGGCGCAACTGCCTCGCTCAACCTCGACTCGCTGGGGGTGGAAACCGATCACCGGGGCCGGGTCAGCGTCGATCGCAAGACCTATCAGACCAATGTGCCGCACATCTATGCCACGGGCGACGTGATCGGTCACCCGTCTTTGGCGTCAACGTCACTGCAACAGGGCCGTGTTGCCGCCTGTCACGCACTGGAAACCCCGTCGCTGCCGGAAAGCCCCTGGTACCCCTATGGCATCTATTCGGTGCCGGAAATGTCCACCTGCGGCATGTCCGAAGAGGAACTGCACGAACGCGGCATCCCTTATGAAGTCGGTGTCGCGCGGTTCCGCGAAACATCGCGTGGGCACATCATGGGGCTGGAACACGGCATGTTGAAAATGCTGCTGAGCCTGAAAACCCGCCGAGTGTTGGGTGTGCAGATCGTTGGCGAAGGCGCGACCGAGCTGATTCACATTGGCCAGGCGGTGATGAACCTGAAGGGGACGGTGGATTATTTTGTCCAGAACACCTTCAACTATCCGACCCTGGCTGAAGCCTATAAGATCGCCGGCCTGGATGCGTTTAACCGGATGCCGATCCCGGATGAATTCAAGGTCAAGAAAGCAGCTAAAGTTGCTGAAAAAGTGACAGCTCCCAAGGCTGAAAAGCCTGACAAGGCCGCGGAATAGTGGTGCTGTACATTGATGCGGATGCCTGTCCTGTCAAACAGGAGGCCGAGCGGGTCGCAACCCGCCACGGACTGAAGATGTTCGTCGTTTCGAACGGTGGGTTGCGACCGTCACAAAACCCACTGGTCGAAAACGTGATCGTATCCGAAGGTGCCGATGTGGCCGACATGTGGATTGCCGAGCGCTGCGGCCCCGGTGACGTCGTGGTGACCGGTGACATCCCGCTTGCCGCCAAGTGTATCGAGGCGGGCGCTCAGGTGCTGCGCCACAATGGCGAGCGATTCACGCAGGCAAATATCGGCCAACAACTGGCCATGCGCGATCTGATGGCCGATTTACGCGCTGCCAACCCGCTGGGCGCAGGTGGCGGCGGCAAGCCGTTTTCCAAAGCGGATCGCTCTCGGTTTCTGGATGCCCTGGAACGCGAATTGCGGGCCGCCAAACGCCCAGGTTGATCATCTGGACCAAGGGCTCCCGCCCGCTGTCATTGTTCCTGGAACAATAACAGCCGTTGGGCGTGGCAGCGTCCGGGGCAAGCCCCGCCCCCTGCCATGGCTCATGATCTGTTGAATTCCGTTTGATCGCGAGCGTTTTGCTTGATCCTGCGAGCCTGGCTTGTATCTGTCGGGTGAGAGACACGCTCCTGTAATGACCAAATTGGAAAGGACACGCCCATGCCCGTCGAAGCCGTCGTGTTTGATATCGGTAATGTGCTGATCGAATGGAAACCGGAACGCTTCTATGACGCCGAAATCGGAGAGGCGCGCCGGCGGGCCATGTTTGACGAAGTTGACCTGCATGGCATGAACGATCTGGTGGATCGTGGCCATCATTTCACAGACACCGTTTATGACTGGGCTGACAAATACCCAGGTTGGCGCAATGAAATTCGAATGTGGCATGACAATTGGCTGGATCTGGCGACCCCTGCGCTCCCACATTCTGTACGTCTGATGCGGGCGTTGCGGGCCAAAGGTGTACCCACATTCATTCTGTCCAACATCGGGGTTCAAAACTGGGACATCGCAAAGGCGGAATACCCGTTCCTCGGAGAATTCGATCGGGCCTATGTCTCGGGTCATATGAAAACCGCAAAACCCGAGCCGGTGATCTATGAAATGGTCGAACAGGATTGCGGTATCGCGCCGGCTCGCCTTATCTTTGCCGATGACCGTCAGGACAATATCGACGCCGCAGCCGCGCGTGGGTGGCAGACCCATTTATTTACGCACCCCCAGCTTTGGGCGGATCGGCTGATGGCAGAAGGTCTATTGAGCACGGAGGACGCC
Organism: Aliisedimentitalea scapharcae; assembly: GCF_045277565.1. Taxonomy (NCBI): domain Bacteria; kingdom Pseudomonadati; phylum Pseudomonadota; class Alphaproteobacteria; order Rhodobacterales; family Roseobacteraceae; genus Aliisedimentitalea; species Aliisedimentitalea scapharcae. The sequence goes on from NZ_CP123584.1 coordinate 4,172,257, forward strand.
GCATGAGTGCCCCATTCATCACATTTGACGACGGCGATGCGCTGCTCGATTGGGTTGAATACACGCGTGCTCTGGTGTCCGGTCACAGCCTGCCCAAGGCCGAAATCGACGACACGTTTTTGTATCGGGACCCTGACACTCTCCTAAGCCGCTCGGCCTGGATCGACGGCATGGGGATTGCGGTAAAATCAGCGACAATCTTCCCGCGCAATCCCGACAAAGGAGCACCCATGATCAACGGTGCGGTCTCCTTGTTTGATGACGCCAATGGCACATTGTCGGCGCTGCTTGATTTTCACCTGGTAACCAAATGGAAAACCGCCGGGGATAGCTTGTTGGGCGCCCTGAAACTGGCCAACCCGGAAAGCCGTGAGATTCTGATCGTGGGTGCCGGGACCGTGGGTGGATCTCTGATAGACGCCTTTTCGGCCGGTTTTCCGAACGCACAAATCCGGGTTTGGAACCGAACGCTGCCCAAGGCGCAGGATCTGGTGGACAGCCGCCCAGGGACGCTGGTTGCGCCCCAACTGGAGGCTGCAGTGCGCGCCGCCGACATCGTCGTCACCGCCACCATGTCATCTACGCCAGTGGTTTTAGGCGATTGGCTGCGCCCCGGACAACATCTGAACATGATCGGTGCCTATCGCCCCGACATGCGGGAAACCGACGACACCGCGCTACTGCGCAGCAAGGTCTATGCCGACAGTCTGGATACCACGTTGGATCATATCGGCGAGTTCAAGATCCCGTTGGAACAAGGCGTGATTTCACGTGACCACGTTCTGGCCGACTTTTATAGCCTTGACCGTTTCCCCAGCTATAATGCCGATGACATCACGATCTTCAAAAATGGCGGCGGGGCGCATCTGGACCTGATGACCAGCCACCACATCCTGCAGAAGTGGAAGGAACAGCAATGATCTGGGTTCTTGGTGTTCTGATTGTTGTGGCAGCCATCCCTGTCGTGATCGAACGCCGACGGTCCAGAATGTCGACCCAGATCCGCCAGAACGCTCCGGGACAGTTTGCAACCCTGTCCCTCGGTCTGACGCATTACCAGTGGATTGGCCCGATCCGAGGGCCGGTTGCGGTATGTGTTCACGGTCTGACCACGCCATCCTTTGTCTGGCAAGGATTGGCAAGCGGGCTGTCTGCGATGGGGTACCGGGTTCTGGTGTATGATCTGTACGGGCGCGGATACTCGGATCGGCCAACCGGAGAACAGAACCAGGACTTCTTTGTCAATCAACTCGAAGAGCTGTTGGCCGATCAGAATGTTGACGATGACTTCACCTTGATCGGCTATTCGATGGGCGGCGCGATCGCGACCGCCTTTGCTTCCCAATACCCCAACAGAGTTCGCCAGCTGGTCCTATTGGCTTCGGCGGGGCTGAACACCGACTTTGGTCGCCTGACTGAGATCATACAAAAGGTGCCGCTGATTGGAGACTGGTTGATGCTGGCCTGTTTTCCCGTTCTCCATCGACGCACCGCCCGCGCAGAAATCGGCCAGCCCAGTTCGGTGCCGGATATCAGCAATCTTATGCAGAACGAACTGCGGTACCAAGGTTATGTTCCGGCCGTGCTCGCCGCATTGCGTGGCATCCTGACCAAAGACATGAGCCAGGATCTGCAGAAGGTTCACCGCGCGGGCGTGCCGCTGTTGGCGGTTTGGGCCCGCCACGACACGACCATCCCCCTGTCGTCATTGGGTCGACTGACCACTGTCAGTCGATCCGCCAAACAGGAGGTCATCGATGACGCGGGGCATGGCCTGGTCTATACACATACCGACGCGGTTTTGGATGCGCTGCGCGAAACATTGCAAGACGGGCTCAACTGAACATCCACCTGTTGTCATACCGCCTACTCAGACGGCAACAACCGCGGATTTGGGACGGTTTTCACGGATCGGAAGGTGAACAATGGCGCTGAACGCACCAATGCCAACGCCGATCCACCAGACCAACGTGTAATCGCCATAGATGTCGTACATCCGTCCACCCAGCCAGACCCCCAGAAAGCTGCCCAGCTGGTGGCTGAAGAAGATGATCCCGTACAGCGTTCCCATATAGCGAACCCCGTAAAGATGCGCGACCAATCCAGACGTCAACGGAACCGTAGCCAACCACATCGATCCCATCGCAACCGAAAACAGCACAACCGTCGTCGGGGTGATCGGGAGCAGAATGAACAGGCTCGCCGCAAGTGTCCTGCCTGTGTAAATACCCGCCAGCAAGTACTTCTTGGAAAACCGGTTGCCAGCCCACCCTGCAGTCAGCGTCCCCACGACATTCGCCGCTCCGATCAGAGAAATCGCCACCGCTCCCAGCAAAGAGGTCGATGAAACCCCAACATTGTCCAACATACCTCCGGGCAGAATCGGTCCGCACATTTCGGTGACAAAGGCCGGGAAATGCGCTGTGATAAAACCCAACTGATACCCACAGCTAAAGAAGCCGACAAAGATCAAAGTATAGGACGGGTCCTTGAACGCCTTGATCAGGATCTGCCCCATGCTTTCCTGCAGTTCCTGTTTGGATGCAACAATCGGGGCCCGCATGAATGGGAGCGACAGGATGGTTGCAAGAACCGCACCTGCAAACACAACAAAGACCTGCTGCCACGGCAGAAATGTCAGCAACCATTCCGCAGCCGGGGCACCCAGGATTTGCCCCACCGATCCGGCCACCGTCACGATTGCCAGCGACATCGACCTATTTTCATCCGAACTGGCGCGTCCGACAACGGCCAACACGACCCCGAACCCGGTCCCAGCAATGCCGAACCCCACCAACCACGCATATATTTGATGCTCGAACGGGGTGCTCGACCCGGCCGTCAACACAAGGCCCGCTGCATAGGTCAAAGCCCCCAGGATGATCGCCTTGCGATCCCCTATCTTTTCTGCCAGTGCCCCGAATATCGGCTGGCCGATCCCCCAGGCCAGGTTTTGAACGGCGATTGCCATCGAAAATTCGGTACGCAACCACCCGAATTCAGTCGCAACAGGGATCTGGAACACGCCAAACGACGCGCGCACTGCAAAATTGATCGTGACGATCAGACACCCCACGATCAAAACCGGGGTGAATAAGGAGTGACCTTTGTCCATCGCGCGTCTTTCCGAAAAACTGAAGAACCAACTTAACGGGTCTGGCAATTGGATCAAATCAGAATTTTTGACGGCCGGGGAAACGAAATTTGAACTGACGCGACGTATCAGGATAACATCGGGCGCTTTTCTTCATTTGTGGCGCGCGGTATGGCTGGGTCATGTCAAATGTGAATGCGCTTTATCAACAACGAATTGCGGCGGGCGACCTGCGCCCGGACCCTGTGCAGCAGGACGTCATGCCACAGTTTCAACGGATTGCCGACGGGTTGACCGCTGATCCTGTCAAACGCGGTTTATTCCGCCGCGCTGCGCCACCACCGGCTCCAAAAGGGTTGTACCTGTGGGGCGGGGTTGGCCGCGGCAAGTCCATGTTGATGGATCTGTTTGTGGACAGCCTGGGCGACATCCCGGTACGCCGGGTGCATTTTCACGCCTTTATGCAGGAGATCCACAGCGCCATGCACGAGGCCCGTCAACGTGGGGTCGACGATGCCATTGCGCCAGTAGCAGCAGACGTCGCGTCCAGCGTCCGCCTGTTGGCTTTTGACGAAATGCAGATCACCGATATCACCGATGCGATGATTGTCGGACGCCTCTTCGAAGCCCTGTTTGCAGCGGATGTCGTTGTCGTGACCACGTCCAACCGGGTGCCAGATGATCTGTATAAGAACGGATTGAATCGGCAGTTGTTCCTGCCGTTTATTGAGCTGATCAAGGGCAAGATGGAAATCCATGAACTGGCCAGTCCGACGGATTATCGACAGGACCGCCTGCAGGGTTCACAGGTCTATTTCGCGCCCAACGACGCCAGCGCCCGAGCGCAGATTTCCGCAGTTTGGACAGATCTGTCAGGAGGCGAGGCCAGCCCGCTGACCCTGGAAGTCAAAGGACGCGAAGTCGTTCTGCCCGCTTTTCGCAACGGCGTGGGACGAGCCAGCTTTTACGATCTGTGCGGCAAGATGCTGGGACCGGGGGATTACCTGTCCATTGCCCAAGAGGTAAAGGTTCTGGTGCTAGAGGACATCCCGCGCCTGAGCCGGAACAATTTCAACGAGGCCAAACGCTTTGTCACTCTGATTGATGCACTGTACGAGGCACGGGTACGGCTGATCTGTTCCGCGGCGGCGCAGCCCGAGATGCTGTACGTCGAAGGCGAGGGCACCTTTGAATTCGAACGTACAGCGTCGCGTCTGCGCGAGATGCAGGACAAGGACTGGGGGCAATCCGACACCTAAGAGAGGGGGCGCTGCCCCCTCGGCCTTGCGGCCTCACCCCCGAGGTATTTGGGACCAGAAAGAAGCGAAACCGGGGGTTAACCGTTTTCGCGCAGGATATGCCCGGCCAGATACAGCGACCCGCAAATCAGAACCCGGGCCTGCGGATCCTGTGCCAGAATGGCGGCAAGCGCGTCGGCTGTGCTGTCAGCCGTTGCGGTTTGCAAGCCAACCTCGGTTGCGGCGGCGCTGGTTTCTTCGGCGCTGAGCGTATTGATCTCATCCGGGATCGAGATCGCGGCAAGGCTGGTCGCATGGGCCGCCAGCGGACGCATGTAGCCGGTCACATCCTTGGTATTGAGCATCCCGCAGATCAGATGGGTCGGGCGTGCAGGCAAGTTGCTCAGAACATCGGCCAGCGCAATGCCTGCGGCGGCGTTGTGGCCACCATCCAGCCAGAGTTCGGCCTCAGGTGCCATATCGACCAACGGGCCGGTCTTGAGGCGCTGCATTCGGGCAGGCCAGACGGCGTTGACCATCGCAGCCTCGCAGGCGGCATCGTCCGCGCCAAGGTGGCGCAGGGCCGCGATTGCCGCTCCGGCGTTCTGAATCTGATGCGCGCCCAAAAGGGTAGGAAGCGGCAGATCCAGCAAACCGGTTTCGTCCTGATAAATCAGGCGACCACGTTCCTGGCTGACATGCCAGTCCTGTCCGTGGATCAAAAGCGGCGCACCAAGACGGGTTGCCACGTCTTCGATAACCGCGAGCGCTTCGTCGGGTTGGGGACCGACCACGCAAGGGACACCGCGTTTGATGATCCCGGCCTTCTCTGCCGCGATTTTGGCGAGTGTATTACCCAGAAATTGCTCGTGATCGATCGAGATGGGGGTGATCACAGTCAACGCGGGCGCGTCCAGAACATTTGTTGCATCCAGGCGCCCACCCAGACCGACCTCGAGCAGAGTGTAATCGGCAGGTGTTCGGGCAAAAGCCAACAGAGCCGCGCAGGTTGTGATTTCGAAATAGGTGATGTCGATGCCACCGTTGCTGGCATAACATTCATTCAGAATTTCGGTCAGGTGGTCCTCGCTGATCAGTTCGCCCGCCAGCCGGATGCGTTCGTGAAACCGTGCCAGATGCGGGGAGGTATAGGCGTGGGCAGATTTGCCCATACCTTCCACCCCTGCGCGGATCATCGCCTGGGTCGACCCCTTGCCATTGGTTCCAGCCAGGTGAATCACAGGAGGCAGATCGTTCTGCGGGTTCCCCAATGCATCCAGAAGGCGCCAGACACGGTCCAGTGTCAGGTCAATGATTTTCGGGTGCAGCGCCATCATCCGGGCGAGAATGGCATCCGATGTCTGTGTGGTCATTCGGGTTTGGCCTCGGCGGGCTGTTCGTTGGATGGCTGCGGTATTGCCATTTCGGTTTCATCGGGGGCGGGCAAGTCGCCCTTGATCGCGGGCGGTTGATTCAGCAACATCCGGGTGATGGTGATCAGCTCTTCCCGCATTTGCGTGCGTGGCGTTACCCGATCCAACATCCCGTGATCCAGCAGGTATTCAGCGCGCTGGAACCCTTCGGGCAGCTTTTCCCGGATGGTCTGTTCAATCACCCGCGGGCCGGCAAAACAGATCAACGCATTGGGTTCCGCGATCTGCACATCCCCCAGCATCGCATAAGAGGCCGTCACCCCGCCGGTGGTTGGGTGGGTCAGAACCACAATATAAGGCAGGCCTGCTTCCTTGAGCATCTGAATAGCCACAGTGGTGCGTGGCATCTGCATCAAGGACAGGATGCCCTCCTGCATGCGCGCGCCACCTGCAGCCGAAAACAGGATCAAGGGGCGACCGAGCTCCACGGCCCTTTCGGCGGCGGCAATAATCGCGTTGCCCACATACATGCCCATCGACCCACCCATGAAGGAAAAGTCCTGGGCCGCAGCGACGATCGGAGTGCGTCCGATTTCACCGGTGGCAACCAGCATCGCCTCTTTTTCACCCGTGGATTTCTGTGCCGCCTTCATCCGATCAGGATATTTTTTCTGATCCTTGAATTTCAGAGGATCAGCAGTGGGTTCAGGCACATCGACCTCGGTGAAGATACCGCCATCAAACAGCGCATCAAACCGGGCACGCGGTGTGATGCCCATATGATGGCCACAGCTGGTGCAGACGTTCTGGTTGTCGCTGAGTTCGCGGTGGAACAGCATGGTCCCGCATTCATCGCATTTCTGCCACAGGTTTTCGGGGACTTCGCGACGCGAAAAGATCGAGTTGATCCGGGGGCGAACGTAATTTGTGATCCAGTTCATGGCGGGCCTCTGCTGGGGCGGTTCTGCGCTCAAATAAGCGTCTGTGACAACAATTGCAATCAGCGGCGAATGGCAAGACGCGCAACAAGCCAGCTGACACCGATGATTGCAAGGTCGACGATCAGCCAGGGACGCACGGCCTGGGTGTCCGTGAGTTCGTATGGAAACAGATAAAGCGACAGGCCGCTCAGCTCTCCTGGGGTAGAGACGATCAGAACCGCTGTGGTATTATTGAAGAAATGCATGGCGATGGCCGGTCCCAGGGTTCCAGAGCGGGCGGTCAAATCCGCAGCAACCAACCCAAAAACACCGGCCCAAACAGCCACCAAAAGGGCATTGTCGCCCGCCTGCGCCGGGATGTAGTGCCCCAAGGCAAACAGAAGAGACGGGATCAGCAGGAACACCCATTTCGAGCGGAACCGCGCCGCAAGTGATTGCTGGGCGAAACCGCGAAACAGGATTTCTTCGGCACCGGTCTGGATCAACAAGGCCGCAAGCGACAGAGGCAGAAGCGCCAACCATCGATCAATCGGCAGATTGGGAACCAGCGGTTCGCCGACCGAATAGGGCGGCAACATGCCCAGGACAAATGTCAGGGCCAAAAGGTACAGCAAAACCCGACCAAATTGCCGCCAGAACACCCCCATCGGACCAATCAGATCAAACACGGATCGGTGCTGTACCAGACGAACGCCCAGGTGCACGCCAATGATGCTGAACCCAAAACTACCCAATAACACCAGCAACGCTCCGGGTGTTGCGCCCAGCGCCAGATCCGAACTCCATTGCGGTGGCGTCAGCTGTTTGATCACAGCGCTGAAAGCCAGACTAAGACCAACGGTCGTCACCGCAATGACAGCCAACGTTACTCCGGTCCGCCACAGTTCCGCCCGCCCCCGCAAAGCGGCAATCCGTGCTTCCTGTGGCTGATACGCGCTAGGTCCCGACATCCTGTCCACTCACACTGTCTTGGGCATCTTCGGTCTTGATGTCCCACCCTTTGCGGATCACGCTCGCCAAATCAATATCCATCGACTCCAACGCGCGGCCAACTGTTTCCAGATGGCCTGCCACGGTCTCCAACATGGCCACTGCAACATTGGCATCGTTTTCGATGACCGCCCTGAATTCTTCGGCCCCCAAACGCAAGAAGCAACTCTCTGTAGTGGACGTCAGATCCATGCGCCGGACCCCACCTGTCAGGATCGTCAAATCTCCAATCAGACGCCCGGGTTCAATGACGGTCAATGCAGGGTCATCAGGTCTGCTCCCCGGCCACCGCAATTCCGCAGCGCCCGAAACACACAAATAGGCAGAATCGGCAACTTCATTTGCTCTGAACAACCGGTGCCCGGCTGAAACGTTAACCCACTGCCCCGAAAAAGCGAGAAGTCTTTGGTTGCGCTCATCGAGACGGGCAAACAGATCGTTCGACGTGATCGCCGCGATCTTGCGTTGAAGATCCGCAGTTGCAGTATCCGCACCCATCGCCTGTTGCGTTCGCTTCACACCGTCCACACGACCGTTCTTGATTTCCACAAACAGATCATATCTTTCGGGATGAGCGAATTGCTCTTCGAGAAAGATCATGATCGAACGTGGCAGCAACTCACGCAGCTGGTGACGGGTCTGCAGGCGGCTTTCGGCGTCATGACTGGCCAGAACCGTATCCATGACCAGTATGTCCGGGCGTTTGATTCCCGCCCGCGAAAACGCCGCGCGTTCCTGGAACACTGTGGGCAGGTTGGAGCCACCCAAGCCGGTCTTGAGGTCAAACAGAACGGCAGCAATCGGCTGGCGCAGCCCATGCGCGTTCAGGACTTCGGCGGCGATGTCTTCTATCATCTGAGCCCGTGCACCTGCCCGCAACGAAATCCGACCGTACAGCAGGTTTTCCAGAACCGTCAGCCGCGGCACATAAGTATCGGGCGCGACCCGGCGGAACATGTCCCCGGTGGACGCCAGAATGCGCGGGCCGCTGCTGGCACGGATATCCAAGATCTTCTGTTTGTATTCTTCCGGGAAAGCAGCACCGATCTGTTCAGCCGTCAACAGGAAGGGGACCGTCATCAACAAAGCGCGATCATCCCGGCTCAGCTTGCTTTCGCCGACTTCCTTGCGACGGTTCACGATATCGCTGAGCCGCCGATACATTTCAGGTTCCAGCCCCAACCGGCGAAACAACGGGTGGTCGGTGTCTTCCTGGCCAAAGGTATGCTGCAGGGTTTCCATCACGCCCAACGAAATTTCCATACCTTCGCGCGCCATACCCAGTTCTTGCATCAGCTCGTAAAAGCCGGTCTCCATCGCCAATGCTTCCTGGGAAATCTCACGCGTGGGTGATGCAAACAGCAGGTTGCCGCCCAATGGAACAGCGGGGTTGAACTGTTCAGGATCAAAGCGAAACACCAAATCATCCAGCCCGGCCTGTTTCAGTTTTTCATGCACCACTGGCCGCAGGGCAATGATTTCACGAACCAGATCCCGATGCTTGGCCTCATCAAGACGTGACAAAAGAGTGCGGCGGAAATGCTGTTCATCAATGCCCATCGCCTGAACCAGTTGGAACCACCAATCACAAATGGATTCGCGGTCGCTGAGTTCGGCCAGATCCGGGTTGATCCAATCCGAATCCAGCAGATATTCGCTGTTCCCGGATCGTTTTGCTTCGTTCAGCCTGCGTTCTTCTTCGCGTGTTAGAGGCAATCCCGTGTGCGGGTGTGTCTTTAGCGACATCATCAGGTTATCGCCCAACGTGCCGTCAAACAGATAAGGGCGCGAATGCGCATATCCAACACGCGCAGCAATCACTGCCTGATGCAGATCGTTCAACTTGTGCCCGGAGAGGGTAACCGTCCCGTGTGACGGGACGACCTCACGGGTCAACAACTGCGCAAAGGCTGCCCGTTCAGCCGGCACAGGGCTTTTGATGGCCACCCTCGCCCCCGGCGGAATCTTCAGCGAGATGTCTTCGAGGATGGTATTCCCGTCTGCATCCCGCACGGTCACATCGTCCAGCACCACGGACCCCGTCAGATGCGGAATACTGTCCGGCTCCCCCTGGAACAGCTTTTCAGGCACCATGTTGCGGGGGGCGAACCGTTCCGTCACAACCGTCCAGCGCAACGACATGTCCTGGATCTGGTTGTAAAAAGTCAGCAATTCCTTCCAAGGGGCGCTAAGATCCTTGTAAGCCCCTAACGCCGCGACCAACGCCCCCACGGTGATCTCACCCTTGATCACCAGATAACCACCGACCGAATAAAACAGAAACGGTGTCAGCTGAGTGATCAGGTTGTTCAAGAACTTCATAAAGAACTTCTTGCGGTAAATCTTGAACCGGATGTCGAACAGCCGCCCCAACCGATCCGAGATCAACGCCAGCCGAAACCGCCATCCGCCGTTCGAACGCAAATCGCTGATGCCTGCAGCGCTTTCGCCGATTTCCGAAGCCAGATGACGGACTTCCTGAATGCGTTCCTTGTTCAAAAGATTGATCTGGCGCTGCAGGCGCGGGATCACCCAGGCCTGCAGAGGGATCAGCATCACCGATGCCAATCCGAACCAGACACTTTGCATGAACAGAAACGTCACAATGGTCAGCATCTGTCCGGCCTGGAACACGGGCTGGGCCACGGCATCCCCCATCAACCCCCCCATGGGTTCGGCTTCGGAGGTGATCATCGATACCAGTTCGCCCTGCGACGTTTTCTGAAAATAGGGTTTGGGAAACCGCATCATGCGGGCGATCAGCGAATACCGCAGCCGCCGCAACATCCGTTCGGCCAGAACACCTTTCATGGTGTTCAGCCGCATCTTGAGCATCCCGGCTGCCAGCACGGCACCCAGAAATGCCACACACAGCAACATCAGATACTGTGTCTGACCCAATTCAAATCCGAGCACATCATAGGATGCCGCCTGCATCCCGATAGCATCGTTGATAATACGTTTGGGTAATTCCAGCGTCGCATAAATAAAGGGAAACGTGAGAATCGTTAGCCCCAGCAATACCAGCTGTTGCCGTTTTGAGTATTTCCAAATGAATGAAAACAGGGTGGGTTCCATACCCGATCCTTGCCTGATTTGCAGATTAACATCCCGAATATGCGCCTGTTGACCGGTGCCGTCGGAACCCTAAGACGGTAAGCATTGGGCCGGTGTTTTACAAGGTTGTCACATTCAGATTTCCTCAACACTCTTGTGTGGTTAACGCACCACGGTTAAGTCTTTGGAGGTTGATTTATCCCGAATGGCCTTCTGGTCTGGTTCCACGTTCCATAGCAAAGGCACAGGGTTTGAATACCGGTTCCGTCATCAAAACTTTGTGTTGGCTTGCGTTCATCGCCACACTTGCCGCGTGTTCGGCTCCGGCCAAACGTTCCTTTGTCTCGGACCGCCCCCCTTCCGGATCAGTATCCAATAGTGAATTGCGCCAAGCCAGCCTGGCCAAAGGACGCGTCGTCATCTCGGCACCACGAGGGTATTGCATTGCCCCGGATACCATCCGGTTTTCCAGCGAAGACGACTTTGTCTTGATTGCACGCTGCGATATGGTGGGTGCCAACGGCTTTTTTGCCTCCCGCGAACCCGCTCTGATTTCGGTCATGGTCGGGCGACGGCCGGACGCCAGTCAACCCACGCTTGCTGATCTGGAGCGACTGGCCACCACCGAAGATATCCTGGACCGTCGACCGGACAGCGATCCACCGATGATCCGATTGCGCAGCGCCGAACCCGGCATTGATGGAGCCAGCCCGCAACATTGGCGCGCGGCCTTTTCGGTGAATGGACATTTGGTGGCACTGGCGCTTTATGCTCCCGAAGGCAGCTCGACCCAGGCATCACGCGGAGCCCGCCTGTTGACCGAATTGACCCGCGAGACCCGCGCCTCCAGCCAACTTCCGACACAGCCGGTTCCGCCTGCATTGCGGGGCTCAAAAAAGGCCTCCAGCCTGCGCCCTTTGCTGCGGCCACATTCCGCTGGCAATCGCGCCGCAACGGGCGGAAAGATCATCGCGTTGTTTGACTGAAAGCCTTTGGTCACTTAGTCACTGTATAAAACTGTTTGCTTCGACCACACCGAATGGCGGGCCAGCGGATAACTCGGGGATGATATGGGCAAGATTCTGGATCTGTTGTTTCATCAGCGCGCGCTGAAGCGATGGCGCAATGCTGCGAAGAATTCCAATGTGACTGACCTGGCTATGCTCCGGACGCAGCGCAACCATGCCCGGGCACTTCGGACACAGCTGGATCGGTTGCTACATGTTGCCGAAGGGCGGCTGGCGCTTCCGATGATCGGCACCTCGTATTTCTCGAAACCACATGGCACCGATTGGTCATGGCGCCCTGAGTTGTGGCGCGGACCACTGCCGACACCGGGTTTGTCGTCGGCACCGACCAAATCCAGCCTCGGCGGCGAAGTCACCCTATTTCACGATTGCGAATTCTCGGAGCTGACCCTGCGCCAGCTGCGCAACACCCGCGAAGAAGACCTGGCGGCCTACGGGCTGCGGATGGATGTTTTCAAATTCGATGGATCGTTTCTGTCATTGGTGATTGATGTCCCGGACGATGCCACACGCGGTATGACCCGCGCGCATCTGTTTCGCATCGACACGATCATCGAGACCGAAAAACCATTGGAAATCTTTGCCCGGTTGAACATCAAACATGGTCCCAATACCGAACAGTTGGTGCGCGAACTGCCGCTGAACGAAAAGGACGTTATGGTCGAATTCGACCTCGCCTATTCCCGGCTGAATGAAAAGAGAATCGACAAGATATGGTTGGACCTGATCTTTGAAGCTCCCGATATGAACCAGGTGGTCCTGCGTGACTTGACCTTTGCCCGCCACCGCCGCGCCGCTATCTGAGGATTTTGAAATGACTGACCTGACACTGACCAAAATCCGCTTTCGCAACGGGAAATGGGAAGGTCGCCTGGAAGGGACCCAGGACACCGGCGTCAAGCCAAGCGTTCGGGTAACCTGCCTGGACCGTCCTGTGGAAACGGTAACGCTGGAAGACGGGGAAACTGGCAAAACCTGGAAACTGACGATCACGATCCCCTCCGAGGCAATCGCCGATGGGGTTCAGACCTTTCTGATCTTTGACACAGATACCGATACCAAGCTGGGCACTTTCAACCTGATCGGTGGCGATCCGGCGGCGGATGATCTGTTGGCCGAAATATCGCTTCTGCGCGCCGAATTGGACATGCTGAAACGCGCGTTCCGCCGTCATTGCCTGGAAACCATGTAAGTTCCCGGTCACGACCGTCGCGCAACAGCAAAGCCGGACTCGATTTCGATCATACGCTGTTTGCGCCATACCCCGCCGCCATAGCCGGTCAATGCCCCGTCTGCACCCAACACACGGTGACAGGGCACGATGATGGCCAGTTGATTGACCCCATTGGCCCGCGCCACGGCACGTGTCGCGGTGGGGCGGCCGATGTCATGGGCCAGTTGCGAATAGCTGCGGGTCTCACCGGCCGGAATCTGCATCAGGGCCCGCCAGACTTCGCGTTCGAACGCCGTGCCGTGCAACTGCACCGGTGTCGCAAAACGTGCAGCGTTTCCGCTGAAGTAGGAGGCCAGCTCTGACGCAATCTGATCAGTGGGACCCAATCGTCCCAAACCGACTCCACCAGGCACAGCCTTTTCCAGTTTGCTCAGCTCACGCGGCAAAGCTTTGCGGTCAATAAATTCCAAAAGGTGCAGCCTGTGGGTGCAACTGACGCCGATCATCGCCCCCAAAGGAGTCTCGATCCAGTCCGCCTTAAGCAGTGCGGTGGTGCTGAAGGCCGACGGTGCCCGCCCCAGCAGACGCGCAAACGCCGCCCGAAAAGCGCTGGGAGATTCAAACCCGGCCGTCACCTGGGCGTCGACCACCCGCCCCCCTTCTCCCAACGTCGTGAACCCTTCGCGCAGGCGGCGGTGTCGCGCCATGTCCAGAAACGTCATGCCAAAGTGACGCTTGAACACCCGGCGCACAGTCGAGAGATCCAATCCCAGCCGAACAATGTCCTGTTCGCTCCACCGGTACGCCGGGCTCTTGTCCAATGCGTCCAGCAACCGGGCCACAATGGGGTCTTTCTGCGCCATCGGGGCCAGGGGGTGACAGCGTTTGCACGGGCGAAACCCGGATTCGATACATTCGGAAGGCGTTGCATAGAACCGGCAGTTTTCAGGTTTGGGATGTCGGGCCGGACAACTGAGGCGACAGAAAATTCCGGTACTGGTCACGCATACATACGCCACCCCGTCATACGCGGGATCACGGGCAACCAGAGCTGAATACAGGGTTTGGGGATCAGGCAGGTCAAACAACATGCCCCCTCATACCCCAAGCCATTTCCTCTTGGCGTCGAAAATCGGGCAGCACTGTTAAATTTTCGCTTCAGGCGTACATGAAAAAGGGCCACGCATATGAATATGCATGGCCCCAATTCAAACACTCAGGTGTAAATTACTCTTTGGGGCCCAACGCAGACAGGCCCTTGAGGATGTCGATCGCATAGGCAAGCTGGTAATCGTCCTCGCGCAGCTTGGCGGCGGCTTCGGCCTTGGCCCGATCCTCTTCGATCTGACGGATTTCATCTTCGCTGAGGCTATCATTGTTCAGACGTCCCCGCAGATCCGCCTCGGACCGGGTACGGCGCTTCGACGTTGCGTCCTCTCCCTCCTCGGTGGTGTCGGCGCGGCGCGGCTGTTCGACCACGATGTCCGGGCTGACACCCAATGCCTGGATCGAGCGGCCCGATGGGGTGTAATAGCGCGCTGTGGTCAGACGCATGGCACCATCGCCACGCAGCGGCATGACTGTCTGGACCGATCCTTTGCCAAAGCTTTTGGTACCGACCACGATAGCCCGGCGGTGATCCTGCAAGGCACCAGCAACGATTTCCGAAGCCGAAGCCGACCCACCGTTGATCAGAACCACCATTGGCAGTCCCTGGGCCAAATCGCCATCGGTCGCATTGAACCGTTCACCATCTTCGGGGTTGCGACCCCGGGTCGAAACGATTTCGCCGCTGTTCAGGAAACCATCGGACACCTTGATTGCCTGGGTCAGCAGGCCGCCGGGGTTGTTGCGCAGATCCAGAACAATGCCGTTCAGGTTTTCAATGCCCCCGGCCTCTTCGATCTGTTCTTCCAGCCCGCTTTGCAGGTTGGGATAGGTCTGATCGTTAAAGGTGGTCACACGTACAACTGCTGTCTTGCCTTCTGTCCTGGCCCGCACAGCGGTCAGCTTGATCGTGTCGCGGATGATCGACACATCAAAGGGTTCGTCTTCCCCTTCGCGCACCACGGTGATCACGATTTCCGACCCAACCGGCCCGCGCATCAGGTCCACAGCTTCGTCCAGAGACAGGCCCAGAACGCTTTCGCTGTCCACATGGGTGATAAAGTCGCCGGCTTCTATCCCGGCTTCATCTGCTGGGGTGCCATCAATCGGTGACACCACTTTGACAAAACCTTCTTCCTGGGTGACTTCGATCCCCAGACCACCGAACTCGCCACGCGTTTGCACCCGCATCTGTGCGGCGTCATCAGGCGACAAATAGCTGGAATGCGGGTCGAGCGATGCCAGCATGCCGCCAATGGCTGCTTCGATCAGCTCGGATTCGTCGACTTCTTCGACATATTGAACGCGGATCCGTTCAAAGATGTCGCCAAACAGATCCAGTTGTTCATATACGGTGGAATTGCGCGCATTCTCTTGCGCCAGCAATGGGCCTGCCACCTGTGTCGAGGCAATCACCCCTGCCAGCGTGCCGCCCAAAGCAGCCATCACGAATTTCTTCATACTCGCCTATCCATTGTTTTTGGTACGGAACCACGTTTCCGGGTCCACAGGGCGATTGCCCTCTCTGACCTCTATATAGAGCGTTTCTGAGCGGTCAGTACCAGAGGCTTCACCGCTTAGTGACAGAATTGCGCCGATTTCCGGAATTTGTCCGCCCATCAGGCCAATCGGTGTCCCCGCCGGAATAACCTGACCGGGTTCGCCATAGACCTCGGACAATCCTGAAAGAACAAATAGCGTATCGGACTGAGGTTCCAGAATCATTACATTGCCAAGATCCAGCAAAGGGCCGCGATATCGGATGGTTGCAGCCGTAGGGCTGCTGACCAGCGCCCGCGGGCGTGCGGCAACCACGACGCCATCCCGTTTGACCCCGGCGGCGTCGGCCTGACCGAACCTGCGCAAAACCACGCCTTGGACGGGCAAGGGCAAACTGCCCTTTTGCGACATAACGCTGGCATTGCTTTCGGCGATCTCTCCGTCGGAAATCTCTGAAAGGCCGCTGGCGAATCCGTCCAATGTTTCGGTTGACGAAATCAGAATCGCCGTGCGCACCGGATCGTGGGTGAACCGTCGCGGCAGGTCGGTGCGGTCGGCAATGGCCTTGGACAGATCCGAGCGGGCCTGTTGCACACCAGCCAAACCGGTTTCCAGTGTTTGCGCAGCATTCTGCTGAAGCAGGCGCAGGGTCTGCACTTCTTGCAAGTCATTGCGCAGCACCCGCGCGCGTGCATTCAACCCCGGCGTGACCTCGGCCAGGATCATGGCGGACCGGGCCGACCCCAGCGGTCCCGAGGGGTGCAGCATCAGAACTGGCGGTGCCGAAGTCTCAATGGTCTGCAATACCCCCAGCAACTCGGCCACTTCGCCCTCGCGGGCCTTGAGCGCCTGAGTCAACTCTCCTTCGCGCCGCGCGGCCCGGCGCAGCCCATCGCGCATGGCCCCCAGACCGGCCTCGAATGCCCGCACGGTTTCTGTCAGCGCCTTGACCCGATCCCGCGCGGTTTGCGCCCCCTGCAATTGCAGCGTCGCCTCTTCGAGTTGGGCCGACGCATTACGCGCGGCTGTCGCCGGATTGTCCTGCGCCAAAGCGGGTCCAGCCAGGACCA
Organism: Aliisedimentitalea scapharcae; assembly: GCF_045277565.1. Classification (NCBI taxonomy): domain Bacteria; kingdom Pseudomonadati; phylum Pseudomonadota; class Alphaproteobacteria; order Rhodobacterales; family Roseobacteraceae; genus Aliisedimentitalea; species Aliisedimentitalea scapharcae. The sequence continues at coordinate 4,188,829 of NZ_CP123584.1, forward strand.
GACCCAATAAGGCAGCGCGCAACATCATGCGATCAGACTCTTCCCCGTCATTTCATTCGGCATCGGCAGATCCATCAATTCCAGCAGGGTTGGTGCCAGATCGGCCAATCGTCCGTGACGCAGCTTGGCACCTTCGGGTCCCCCCACCAGAACCACGGGTACCGGGTTCAATGTGTGCGCAGTATGGGGCCCTCCGGTCACCGGGTCCACCATGGTTTCACAATTGCCGTGATCTGCGGTGACAATCATCGCCCCGCCGACCTGTTCCAACGCAGCGATCACCCGCTCCAGCCCCTGATCCACGGCTTCGCAGGCCTGGATCGCGGCTTTGAGATCGCCGGTATGACCGACCATATCGGGGTTCGCATAATTGGTGACAATCAGATCATAACCTTCCTCGATCGCTTCGACGAATTTGTCCGTCACTTCGCAGGAGGACATTTCAGGCTGCAGATCATAGGTCGCCACTTTGGGCGATTTTGGCATGAAGCGGTCTTCGCCCTCTGCCGGATCTTCCTCACCGCCATTCAGAAAGAACGTCACATGGGGATATTTTTCGGTTTCAGCCAGCCGGAACTGGCGCAGCCCCTGTTTGGCCACCCATTCACCCAACGTATTGACGATCTCGCGTGATGGAAAAACCGTCGTCATATACGTGTTATGCTGATCCGAATATTCGACCATCCCCAAGAACCCGGCCAAATGTGGCCGCTTGCCGGTATCAAAGCCGCTGAAACCGGGCTGGCCAATGGCGGCCAGGATCTCGCGCGCACGATCGGCGCGGAAATTCAGGCAGAACACGCCATCATCATCCTGCACCCCGGCATAGTCACCAATCACCGTGGCGCTGATGAATTCATCGGTTTCAGACCGGTTATAGGCCTGGGTGATCGCAGCATGCGCATTCTCGGCGGATTTGCCCTGACCGTTGATCATCGCCTCATAGGCTTCGCCGACTCGCTCCCACCGGTTGTCGCGATCCATTGCGAAATAGCGTCCCGTCACGGTGCCGATGCATGCCCCTTCGGGCAGTTGCCCTTCGAGTGTGCGAAAGTAGCCGTAGGCCGATTTTGGAGCAACATCACGCCCGTCGGTAATCGCGTGCAGCACCACCGGAACACCTGCACCCGCTATGGCCCGGATTGCCGCCAGTATATGGCTCATATGGCCATGCACTCCGCCATCCGATACCATCCCCATCAGATGCGCGGTGCCCCCGGTGTCGCGCATCTTGGCGATGAATGCGCCCAGCGCTGCGTTCTCGAAAAACGTCCCATCTTCAATCGCCAGGTCGATCTGACCCAGATCCATTGCCACCACACGACCAGCACCGATATTGGTGTGGCCGACCTCTGAATTGCCCATCTGCCCACTGGGAAGCCCCACGTCCGGCCCATAGGTGATCAGCGTCGCATTCGGGCTGTTCCGCATCAGGCTGTCGAATGTGGGGGTCTGCGCCAGATAAGGGGCGTTGGCCGCCGTATCCTCGGACAATCCCCAACCATCAAGGATACACAGGACAACGGGCTTGGGCGTGGGCATTCAAACTCTCCGGGCAATCGAATTTGCAGCCTTCTATCTTTTGCCTGCACAAGGGTGAACCGCCTTTAGCGCAACCAGTGGCGACTTGTCATCAAAAAGCGATCAATTCCCACATTTCCCGGAAGTTACACCAAAGACGGCTGCTCCAAATGCAGCAAGGTGCCCTGCCTTTGCAAATTAGTTGTCGTGGGCCTCTGACGGGGCCGAAGGATCAGAACTGGTTCCGTCCTCACCTGCGTCTGCTGCTGCCAACGCATGCTGGAAACGCTTCGTTCCTGTGTTCGCTTGTCGGTGGTGGGGTCATTGTCCTGCGCCCCCAAGAGAACAAAACGCACCAAGTTCAACCCAGACAAAGTCTGTGATCAAGGATCTTCTTGTACCGTTGCGGCACCCTGCGGTGCCCTGTTCATTCCAGGTGTCAACCGCGCTCTGAGCAAGGCCATTGGGTGTGCCTTGAGGCTGAGCCGGGTAGCGACATAATCTTCGACCACCTGTTCCCCCAATGTCATGCGCGGCAGGTGGGCGGCAGGTTCGTCGATGGCCTCGCCTTCCAGAGTTTGGGCAAACAGCGGCAATGGCTTGGCCGAGGCAATCGCCTTGGCCGCCCACAGGGCCTCGCGCCGGGTCATGTTCAGGCTGGCAAAAGCGTCCGCTTCGGCCAGTCGCTCCAGGATTTTCGGCCCCAAGCCGGCCTTGCGCCAGACATCTTCGAGTTCATGATAGCCATTGCCGCGCGCCGCGGTGAGCCAGGCAGCATCCTCTTCGGCCAATCCCTTGATCTGGCGAAACCCCAACCGCAGCGCCAAACCACCGCGCCCATCCGGCTCCATCACATTGTCCCAAAAGCTGGCATTGACGCAAATCGGACGCACCACGACCCCATGTTCGCGCGCATCCCGCACGATCTGGGCCGGGGCATAGAATCCCATCGGTTGCGAGTTCAGCAGCGCACAGGCAAAGATCCCCGGATAATGGCATTTGATCCAGGCGCTGGCATACACCAACAGCGCAAATGACGCCGCGTGGCTTTCGGGAAAGCCATACGACCCAAACCCCTCGATCTGGGAGAAACACCGCTCGGCGAAATCATCATCATAGCCGTTACGTTTCATTCCGCGCAAAAACAGCGCGCGGAATTCGCTGACACTGCCGTGTTTCTTGAAGGTCGCCAGTGACCGGCGCAACCGGTCCGCCTGCTCCGGCGTGAACCCGGCCCCCACCATGGCAATCTGCATCGCCTGCTCCTGAAACAGGGGCACCCCAAGCGTTTTCCCCAGGACCTGCCCCAATGCGTCCGAGGGAAAGGACACCTCCTCCTCACCATTGCGGCGCCTGATATAGGGATGCACCATATCACCCTGAATAGGGCCGGGACGGATGATCGCCACTTCGATCACCAGATCATAGAAATTGCGCGGTCGCATACGGGGCAGAAAGTTCATCTGGGCCCGGGATTCCACTTGGAACACCCCGATGCTGTCGGCCTCGCACAGCATGTCATAGACCCGCAGATCTTCCTGCGGCAGCGTGGCCAGCGAGTGGCGCTGTCGGTGATGCTGCTCGATCAGATCAAACGCCTTGCGGATGCAGGTCAACATGCCCAGGGACAGGACATCGACCTTGAGAATGCCCAGCGCGTCGATGTCGTCCTTGTCCCAGCAGATTACCGTGCGTCCCTCCATTGTGGCGTTTTCAATGGGCACCAGTTCGTCCAGCCGCCCATCTGTGATGATGAAGCCCCCCACATGCTGGGACAGATGTCGGGGAAAGCCGATGATCTGGCGCACCAGATCCATGGTCTGGCACAGGCGGCGGTCGGTCGGGTCCAGGCCGATCTCGCGCATACGCTGCGCCTCGACACCATCGGCACTGAAGAACCCCCATAGCTGCGAGCTGATCGCCGAAATCGTATCTTCGGTCAGCCCCATGGCGCGGCCGACCTCGCGAATGGCGCGTTTGCCGCGATAGTGGATCACCGTGGCGCACAGCCCCGCCCGTTCACGGCCATAGCGTTCATAGATGTGCTGGATCACCTCTTCGCGGCGTTCATGTTCGAAATCCACATCAATATCCGGCGGCTCATCGCGCGCCTCGGACACAAAGCGTTCAAACACCATGGTGCCCATTTCCGGGCTGACCGAGGTCACACCGAGACAATAGCACACCACCGAATTGGCCGCCGACCCGCGCCCCTGACACAGGATGTCCCGGCTTCGGGCAAACTGCACGATGTCATGCACGGTTAGAAAATAAGGTTCGTAACGTAGCTTGCCGATCAAGGTCAGCTCGTGCTCCAGCATTGCGCGCACCTTGTCCGATGCCCCATCCGGATAGCGCCACCTGAGCCCTTTTTCGGCCAAGCGACGCAGGTGCCGTGTCGGAGAAACACCGTCCTCGGTCTCGGACGGGTAGTCATAACGCAGCTCGTCCAGCGAAAACGTCAGGCTGTCCGCCAATGCACCGGCCCGGTCCACCGCCTCTTTGAACCCGGCAAAGATACGGGTCATTTCCGCCCGGGATCGCATCCGCTGTTCGCCATTGGCCAGTGCGGCCCGACCCAGGGCTTCGACCTTGCATCGCAAACGGATGGCGCTGAGCACATCGACCAGTCGTCGACGCCCGCCGTGATGCATGCGCGGCGCGGCGCTGGCCAGGGTCGGGATGCCAAGCGTTACGGCCTGTTCCGTGAGACGGGCAAACCGGGGTGTATCATTGCCATCATAGACAGGTGTCATCAGCAAATGCATCCGCCCGCTAAAGCGGCGCGTCAGCTGTTGCACCTGTGGCTCCCATCCGCCCGCGCCGCCCGGCCCCGAATCCGCCTGTGGCCAGACCAGCACGTGGAGGCCCTCCGAAAAATCCATCAGGTCGGACAGCTGGAGATCACAACTGCCCTTGTCCGTCCGCAACCGCCCAACCGACAGCAGTCGACACAGATTGCTCCAACCCCGCCGGTTCTGCGGCAAGGCAATCACACAGGGGGCATCGGTGAACACCAGCCGCGCGGCCGGGATCAAACGGGGCACATCATAGATCGGGAACGACACCGAGATGGGGCAATCATCCGGTCGCGGGGGGCCAATCGGAGAGTTGTCACAATCCCACGCCTGACGCTCCTGCACCCGGCGGGCAATATCGCGTGCCTCAAGATGAGCGCGCACAATCCCCCCGACCGAATTTTCATCCGCAATTGCCAGCGCCGGAAGCCCCAGGAACAACGCGCGCTGGACGTATTCTTCGGGGTGCGACGCCCCGGTAAGGAAGGTGAAGTTGGAGAGATTCGCGAATTCGACAAACATGATAGGCAGCAAGATATTCCCCTTTTGTTCTAATCGCGAGTCCTTGCTGGAGATTACATGGCGTTTGCGCAGGTTTCGGGTCGCGTACGGGCCCTACGCTCGCGATGCTGAGGGAAACAAGGAGAAGACCTCATGCCCAGAATTACCGCCATGCCCACCCACATTGTCCGCGCTCTGCAGGCCGGAGGCACCGACGCCAATGGGCAAGCTCCGGAACAGGCCATCTCAACAGGACCAGGCAACCCATGCCGCCACTGTCTGGCTCATGTCCCTGACGGGGATCCCATGTTGATCCTGTCGCACCGCCCCTTTCCCACTCTCCACCCCTACGCAGAGAGCGGCCCAATCTTTTTGTGTGCCAAGGCCTGCGACAGGTTTGAGGAGGACGCCATCCCCGAGATCCTCCGGTCGTCCCCTGATTATCTGGTCAAAGGCTACGATGCCACGGACCGCATTATCTATGGCACCGGAGCAGTGGTGGCAGCCCACCGAATTATGGCATATTCGGACCAGCTGTTGGCCCGCAGCGACGTGTCCTACGTGCACATCAGATCGTCGCGCAACAATTGTTACCAGGCGCGGGTAGACCGTGACAACATCAACCAGCTCACCCCGCGAATGGATCCGACGGGCGCCTCCGGCGGAGGTATTTAGGACCAGAAAGAAGCAGCAGTGGCACCCAGCCAGTCGACTATGTGAATCAAGTCGAGGCGGTCAGAGCCAGAAAAACATCCTGTAGGTCCGCTTCTTCGGTTTTGACATCTCGTATGGTGATCCCCGCGCCATGAATCGCCGCCAGAACCTGTTCGGCGCGGGTGACACGGCTTTGGTAGCGCAGCAAGAGGGCACCATCGCTGCGCAATTCTGCTTCGATTCCCGGTGCCTGCGGCAAAACCGTCACCGGGCTGTCCGGATGCACCACCATGGTTTTGGCATCCAGACGTCCGAGCAGGTTGTTCTTGGTATCGCGCGCCACAACAGATCCCTGGTTGATGATCGCGATCTCGTCGCACATCTCTTCGGCTTCTTCGAGATAGTGGGTTGTCAAGATGATGGTCATGCCCTGATCATTCAGCTTGCGGATGTTTTCCCAAAGCATCTGGCGCAATTCGATATCGACGCCAGCAGTGGGTTCGTCCAGCACCAGGATATGCGGATGATGCACCAGCGCCTTGCCCAGCAAAAGCCGTCGGCGCATTCCGCCCGACAGGGTACGGGCATAGGCGTTGGCCTTGTCGCTCAGCCCCACCATCTCGAGGATCTCGTCGCTGCGGCGTTCGGTTTTGGGTACGCCGTACAGGCCCGCCTGAACCTCGAGCGCACCGCGGGGGGAGAAAAAGGGATCCAGGTTCAATTCCTGAGGCATCACCCCGATGGCAGCGCGGGACTGGCGTGGATTGGCGTCCTGGTCAAATCCCCAGATTGTCACCTTGCCCGACGTTTTCAGCACCAGACCGGCCAGGATGTTGATCAGCGTCGATTTGCCTGCTCCATTCGGTCCCAACAGGCCAAAGACCGATCCCCGTGGCACATGCAGGTCCACGCCTTTGAGCGCGTGTTTTTCGGGCTGGCCACGTTTTCCGATGTAGGTTTTGCGCAGCGCCTGGAGGTGGATTGCGTCCTGTGTCATCGCGGCTCTTGCTCCCGGTTTTGTCCTGCCTCATAAAAGCGCCTAACGTATTATCAGAAGGACTGCCAGCGATGACCACCCATGCGCCGGAAACCAAGATCGTCGAAAGCTATCGCGTCGCCTGCGACGGTGGCGAAGGCGCGTTGGGACACCCCCGTGTCTATCTGCAAATCCCCGAGGGCGACGGTTGGGTCGAATGCCCCTATTGCGATTGCAAATATGTGCACAAGGCACATCAGGACACCACGGCCAACTAAAGCGAACGTGAAAACTGCTGTCGCCGACCGCTCTGGCAGTTGCCGGTTCGGAGGCGGCAGAGAGCCGCACCCCGTTTGAATCCTGTATACCCTGTTTCAGGTGGCATTGCCTGTAGGTCGACGACATTCGTCGCTAGCACATCAACGATGCAACCGGTCAGGCATTGACGACCAATTTTGAGCCGAACAGGACCTGTTTGCCCACGTCACCAACTCAGCTGATCGGAACCTCGACATCATTGCACAGCAAACGTGGGTTAACCTCCTCTGATTCATTTCTTAGGAACTGGCGAATATTGTGTCCTGACCACATGTGAATCGTTTCCCCATTGCTGAGCCTGCCCAAACCGCTGGCGGTTCCGGTTTCAGGGTCATGCGAGGTGAAATACACAATCCCGGTTAGCGCATTGTCGCATTCGATTGTTGCCTCGCCCAAACCCAAAAACCCATTAAGTCGCCACTGCCCAAAGCATGTAAAACCAGCGTTGGTATCCCCTGCAAAGACCCCGGAGTTCCACCCCATGGCGCGCCCGGTGAAATAGATCCCTGTCTGTCCCAAACAGGCAACCAAAGGCGAACAGAGCTCGGCTCCATCAAAGGTCTGGTCACAGTCGAGGTCAACTTTTGGTGCCGACAGCGCCGGACTGGCCATAAGGGCGATTGCGGTCAGAGGCGGGATGGCGGATAAAATGCGTAAATCAAACATGCATTCACATTACGGGGCACCGCGTCATGAGCAAGACCGAATTCGGCAAGGGTTGCCATCTGCATCTGATTGATGGATCGGCCTTTATCTTTCGCGCCTATCACGCGTTGCCGCCGCTAACCCGTAAATCCGACGGGCTGCCTGTTGGTGCCGTATCGGGGTTCTGCAATATGCTGCAACGCTATGTCGAGGATAACAACGGTCCCGACGCACCCACCCATGCGGCGGTGATCTTTGATCATTCGGGCAAGAGTTTCCGCAATGAGATGTATGATCTCTACAAGGCCAACCGTCCGCCTGCCCCCGAAGATCTGGTGCCACAGTTTCCGCTGACCCGCGACGCCACCCGTGCCTTTAATATCGCCTGCAAGGAGGTCGAAGGATTCGAGGCCGACGACATTATCGCCACATTGGCCTGTCGCGCGCGCGAGGCTGGCGGTCGGGTGACCATCATCAGTTCTGACAAGGACCTGATGCAGCTGGTTGGCGGCGGCGTTGAAATGCTGGACGCGATGAAGAACAAGCGCATTGACCGCGACGGGGTGCTGGAGAAATTCGGTGTCGGTCCGGAACGCGTGGTGGACGTTCAGGCGCTGGCCGGGGACAGTGTTGACAATGTGCCAGGTGCACCGGGAATCGGTATCAAGACCGCCGCGTTGTTGATCAACGAATATGGTTCGCTCGAAGATCTGCTGAACCGCGCAACAGAAATCAAGCAGCCCAAGCGGCGACAGACATTGATCGACAATCGCGATCAGATCGAGTTGTCCAAACAGCTGGTTCAGCTGGACTGCGAGATGACGCTCGACTTCTCGCTCGAGGAGTTGGAAGTTCAGGATCCCGACCCCGAAGCCCTGCTGACATTCCTCTCCGAAATGGAGTTCCGCACGCTTTCCAAACGTCTGGCCGAGCGAATGGGTGTGGAAACTCCGGACATCCCAGAGAAACTCCTGGAAGGCAGCGGCGAGGCGTCGATGCCCGAATCCGTACCCTTTAACCCCGAGACATACACCTGTGTGCGGGATGCAGCTGCGTTGCAGGGGTGGATAGATCAGGCAATAGAACGCGGCTGGGTCGCCGTGGATACCGAAACCACCGGTTTGGACGAAATGGTTGTCGATCTGGTTGGCGTTTCCCTGTGTGTCGAAGCCGGACAGGCCTGTTACATCCCGTTGACCCACAAGGCCGGAGCCTCGGACGACTTGTTTGGATCGGATGAATTGGCCGAGGGGCAGATGCCGCTAAAGACGGCGCTGGATATGCTGAAACCGCTGCTCGAAGATCCGTCAGTGATCAAGATCGGGCAGAACATGAAATACGACGCCAAGATCTTTGCCCGCCAGGGTATCACCGTGGCACCGATCGACGATACCATGTTGATGTCCTATGCGCTGCACGGCGGTGAACACAACCACGGAATGGATACGCTTTCGGATCGCTATCTGGATCACACTCCAATCCCAATCAAACCGCTTCTGGGCACCGGAAAATCCGCGATCACCTTCGACCGCGTGCCAATTGACGATGCCATCGCCTATGCCGCCGAGGACGCGGATATCACGCTGCGCCTGTGGCAGACGTTCAAACCACAGCTGCACCAACGGCAGGTCACCACCGTCTATGAAACCCTGGAACGGCCGCTGATCCCAGTTCTGGCCAAGATGGAAATGGACGGCATCAAGGTTGACCGGGACACCCTGAGCAGGATGTCCAATGCCTTTGCCCAAAAGATGGCCGCCCTGGAAGCCGAAATTCACGAACTGGCCGGTGAGAGCTTCAATGTCGGCAGCCCCAAGCAGTTGGGCGAGATCCTGTTCGACAAAATGGGAATCGAGGGTGGCAAAAAGGGCAAGACCGGTGCCTATGCGACGGGTGCGGATATTCTGGAAGATTTGGCAACAGAGCATGAACTGCCTGGCCGGGTGTTGGACTGGCGTCAGCTGTCCAAACTGAAGTCGACCTATACGGATGCCCTACAGGACCATATCAACCCGGACACCGGCCGGGTGCACACCTCCTATTCCATCGCCGGTGCATCAACGGGGCGATTGGCGTCGACGGATCCGAACCTGCAAAACATCCCGGTGCGTTCCGAGGAAGGGCGCCGCATCCGAGAGGCCTTTATCGCCGAACCAGGAAATGTGCTTCTGTCGCTCGACTATTCCCAGATTGAACTGCGGATCCTGGCCCATGTCGCCGGGATTGATGCGCTGAAACAGGCGTTTGCTGATGGTTTGGACATTCACGCCATGACCGCATCCGAAATGTTCGACGTTCCGCTGGACGAGATGACGTCGGATATCCGACGTCAAGCCAAGGCAATCAACTTTGGCGTCATCTACGGAATTTCCGGATTCGGACTGGCGCGCAACCTTCGTATCCCGCGCAAGGATGCCCAAGGCTTTATTGACCGCTATTTTGAACGATTCCCCGGGATCCGAAAATATATGGACAGCACCGTCGATTTCGCCAAGGAGCACGGGTATGTGCAGACTTTGTTCGGACGCAAGATCCACACGCCCGAAATCGGTGCCAAAGGCCCCAAGGCCGGTTTCGCCAAACGCGCGGCGATCAACGCGCCGATCCAGGGCACGGCCGCAGATGTCATCCGCCGCGCAATGATCCGGATGCCCGACGCTATTGCCCACCTGCCCGCACGGATGTTGCTGCAGGTTCACGATGAACTGCTGTTTGAAGTCCCCGAGGCAGATGTCGAGGAAACCATTGCCGTAGCGCGTCACGTCATGGAAACCGCGGCGGATCCGGCTGTACATCTGGAAATCAAATTGAGCGTTGATGCTGGCCAGGGAGCCAATTGGTCTGAAGCCCATTAGAGGGTTACATGACACACAGGGTCACTGATCTGGTGCCAAAACGGGAGTGCTCCCGCCCGCGGGAGCCGCATCAAAGATGCGTCACCCCCCGTTGGGCCAGGCAGCGTGTGCAAGCACACGCTGCAGTTGCCCGGCGTGGTTTGCGAAACAGGCTCACCCCTGGCGGGGCTGTTGCTGGGGTTGCTGCACCAGTTTGGACACAAGCTTGCGCACATGCGGCGCGGCCAGAAACGCCACGAGAAAAGCGATTGGCCAACTCACCGACCAAGCCCCCATCCAGCTGGAAAACAACTGCGCTCCGAATCCCATGTTCGTGAATGTCGCCACACCAGTAACGATAAAGGACATCAATCCCGACAGAATCAGGCTGAACACCAATTGAGAATAACGCGCAGGGATCATTTCCGGCTCCTGTGTGGTTTTTCAATCATATGCAATTTTTGGAATAATAATTCAAGCCAATCCTCGCATCCAGCCCAGGGACTCTTGGGTTGTTCTGGTGCTGGGGGTATATTCCGCACTGACCCAGCCTGAATATCCACTGGCATCAATGGCGGCAAACAAGGTCAGGAAATCCACCGGACCGCGCCCGGGTTCAGATCTGTCCGGTGCGGCGCCAATTTGCACATGCCGAACCACAGGTGCAAACCGGTCCCAAATTCCGGCTGCATCGCCGTGTATGACCTCGGCATGGTAGGCATCATATTGCAAGCCCACATTGGGACGGTCCACAGCATCCAACACATCGGCGGCCAGCGCATAGTCGTTCAAAAAATAGCCGGGCTGATCGTGTTCATTCAGCGGTTCGATCGTGAATTGTTGGCGTGGATATGTCTCGGTAACCCAGCGCAGGTTTTTCTCGAACACCTGCTGCGCGGCAGCGCCTGACTGATAGCCGGCCATGATGTGAATTAGTCCGGGGTTCAGCATATCTGCATAGCGCATCACCCGGCGCATATCGCTTTGGAACCGGGCCTCGCCACCAGGAACTGCTGCAAATCCGGGCGCACCACCGGTATAGTTGGGCGGTGGTGCATTGATCAGAACAAGTTCGAGACCGTTGGCCAACAAGGCCCGCAATGTGTCCTTGGCCGCGATTTCATACGGAAACAGGATTTCGACGGCATCAAAGCCTGCATCAGCGGCAGCTGAAAATCGGTCGAGATACGGAAGCTCGGCAAACAACAGGGAAATATTGGCTGCAAATCGTGGCATGTCTTTCAATCCTGCTGACTCTAGCTTTTGACATACCCTGACCTGCCCCATTCAGCCAAGAGACTGAAAACGACCAAATGTCGGTTTCCCTTCAGACACTGGTGCGAATCTTCTCTTCGCTACACGAATTGCCCCAAACGCAGAAGTTCAGCATGAATTTGCAGTCAAACAGATCCGCACAGCCTAATCTAGCTCCCTCTCTTTCGCGAACAGCCGTTGCGGGAAACCTGATGGCGGGTCTGTCCATGATGACTTGGGCGATCGGGTTTCCTGTCGCCGAGTTGTTGCTGCAAGATTGGTCGCCGTTGTTTCTGATCACCGTGCGGATGACGCTGGCCATCGCTTTGATGATCCCGGTCTGGATGATCATCGAAGGATTGCCCCTGTTGAGCTCGAAACAGATCATCAAGGGGTTGATCACAGGCGGGATTGGATTCGGGGTCGGCGCGCATATGATGTTGGTCGCACAGGATCTGACCGATCCGGTAACCGTTGCCCTGATATCGGCCACAGCCCCGGTGGCGGGTGCTCTGCTGGAAGTACGCGCGGGCACCCGACGTATATCGATTCGGTTCATGATTGGTCTGGGCGCGACCGTCGCCGGAGGGTTCATCGCCACAAATGGCCTGCCCTCCGGGCAATTGGGACTGGGTGCCGCCTATGCGGTTGGGGCAGTATTTTTGTGGACTTGGGCCAGTATGGCGGTCAATCGCGACCTGCCGATGCTGGGTCCCATTGGGCGATCTACCCTGACATTCACCGGAGGTGCAGTCGCCTTGTGGATTATGGCAGCCGGCACTTTTCTCAGTGGATCGCTGGTGTTGCCGAGCGAACCAATCAGTTGGGAACAAATCCAACTGTTGTTGATCTATACCGTCATCGCGATGGCCATCAGTCAGGTGCTGTGGATTGCATCAGTGGGCAAGCTGGGCGTGGCCCTGGCCTGCTTCCACATGAACCTAACGCCTTTCTTTGTCATGCTGATCATGGTTGGCTTGGGTGCTGGCTGGTATTGGCCCCAGGCCTATGGAGCCGCTCTGGTCGGGATCGGTGTTTTGATCGCGCAGAAAAAACGACGCCAAGCCCCGCCCGAGACCGAAGTCATTTCACACACTCCGTAGGGCCCCAGAGACAGAACGGGACAGCACCAATACCAGAAAGATCAAAAATCAGCCAAGTTCCTCTGACGGGATGATCGCAAAGAACTGGCCCGACGACCAAACCCCGAACCACCCGTCGTGATGCGCGCCCAGATCGACAAGACGGTAAAAACTCTTGCGATCAATCAGCGCCTCCAGCCCATCCCGTATGTGCACATAGGGCGATGGTTCCCCGGTCTCCGGATCACGAACAACCCGAATTTGATGGTCCGGTCCCGCCACGGCAGTGTCGCCCACATGGGTGGAAAAGGTCAGAACCTGCGCGGTTCCGTGCCCCTCGGGTTCAAAATCAACCGCCACAAATGGGGCGTCATCAACTGTGATTCCCACCTTTTCAACCGGGGTAACCAGAAAGTATTTGCCATCTTCCAGCTTGAGAATCGACGAAAACAGTTTGACCAGCTCAAACCGTCCTATTGGGGTGCCCAGATAGAACCACGTCCCATCCCGGGCGATCCGCATGTCCAGATCTCCGCAAAACGGTGGGTTCCACAGATGCACCGGCGGAAGTCCGCGGCCCTTGGACGCCTTTATTGACGCCGCTATGCCATCTGCGGAGGGAGTAACAGCTTTTTGTCCACTCATTGTTTTTGCCATTTCGTCTGAGCGAGTTAGAGTTACAGCATATATCTCCTGCCGAGGAAAAGTCATGTCCCAACCCGACAATCTTGTTGAAGAAATCGAAACGCTTGAAGCGAAACTGGCCGAAGCCAAGTCCAGCATCACCAAGCGGTTCATTGGACAGGAGCGGGTGGTAGACCTGACACTGGCCTCTTTGTTGTGCGGTGGGCACGCGTTGTTGATCGGTTTGCCGGGGCTGGGCAAGACACGGTTGGTTGAAACCCTGTCGACAGTGATGGGCCTGGACGGCAACCGGATTCAGTTCACTCCCGACCTGATGCCTGCCGATATTCTTGGGTCCGAAGTGCTGGATACAGGCACTGACGGCAGCCGGTCCTTCCGGTTTGTCCCCGGACCTGTGTTCTGCCAACTGCTGATGGCCGATGAAATCAACCGCGCCAGCCCCCGAACGCAATCGGCACTGTTGCAGGCCATGCAGGAGCGCACAGTTACTGTTGCCGGGCAGGATCGCCCCCTGGGAATGCCGTTTCACGTGCTGGCAACCCAAAACCCGATCGAACAGGAAGGCACCTACCCCCTGCCCGAAGCCCAGCTGGACCGGTTTCTGGTGCAAATCGACGTCGATTACCCCGACCGCGATACCGAACGCGACATCCTCCTGGCCACAACCGGTGTGACCGAGGCCGAGGCCAGCGCAGTTTTCACCTCGCAGGAATTGCTGGCAGCCCAAACTCTGCTGCGCCGGATGCCAGTAGGAGAGTCCGTCGTGGACCTGATCCTGGATCTGGTACGCGCATTCCGCCCGGACGAGCCGGGCGTATCAGACCGTGTCGCTGAGACCGTGGCCTGGGGCCCCGGCCCACGCGCCGCACAGGCATTGATGCTGACGGTGCGCGCCCGTGCGTTGTTGCAAGGGCGCCTGGCCCCCAACGCCGAAGACGTCATCGACATGGCCCGCCCGGTGCTGAGCCATCGGATGGCATTGAACTTTGCCGCCCGCGCCCGCGGCGACAGCTTGGCCGATCTGATCGAAACCACCGCCGCCAGCCTGTCCCGGACCGAGGTCGCGGCGTGACCCAATCCGCGCCATCCCTGCGTCAGCGCGCCGAATCCGAAGCCAGCCGACTGCCACCCCTTTTGGCGCGGGCCGAACGGTTGGCCGGATCGGTTTTATTGGGCGAACATGGGCGTCGACGTGCAGGATTGGGGGATGATTTCTGGCAATATCGCCCGGCGCAGCCCGGCGATAGCCGCCGTTTGATCGACCATCGCAGATCAGCACGAGGCGATGTTCAATATGTACGCGAACGCGAATGGCAGATCGCCCAGTCGGTAATGCTGTGGGTCGATCAGGGAGCCTCGATGCGGTTTTCATCATCCGGGAACCTGCCGGACAAGATGGACCGTGCAAGACTGTTGGCGTTGGCCACAGCCATCATTCTGATCCGCAATGGAGAACGCGTGGGGCTGACCGGCACCACTTTGCCGCCGCGCCGGGGCAATGCCCAAATCCTGCGACTGGCCGAACATTTCGCCACCGCCGAAGACACGGACTATGCCTCTCCTGAACATCGCGCAATGATTCCGCATGCGCGCGCCGTGTTCCTGTCAGATTTTCTGGGTGATTTTGGTGAAATCCAATTGGCGTTGACCAAGGCGGCAGACCGCGGGGTCCACGGCGTCCTGTTGCAGGTTCTGGATCCTGACGAAGAGAGCTTCCCGTATCAAGGGCGCACAGTCTTTCAAAGCATCGCAGGCTCTGTTCAGCATGAGACCCTGATGGCGGCGGGTCTGCGTGATCGGTACCTGGACCGGCTGGAGCAGCGCCGCGATGCGCTGGAGCAATTGTGCCGTGCCACGGGATGGCGGTTGGGCAGACATCATACCGGCGATACCGCCCAAACCGCATTGCTATGGCTGCATCAGGCCCTGGGAGGGAGCACGCGATGACCACCATTGCCGGCCTCGGGTTCACATCACCCTGGTTGCTGCTTGCGCTCTTGGCGCTTCCTATTCTGTGGCTGCTGTTGCGTGCGACCCCACCCGCCCCGATCCGGCGGGCGTTTCCAGCTGTTACCATGCTGGTTGGGTTGCAAGACGATGAATCAGTATCGGACCGCACCCCGTGGTGGTTGCTGTTGCTGCGCATGGCAGCAATCGCTTTGGCAATCATCGGTCTGGCTGGGCCGATCCTGAACCCTGCGAGCCGCGACCAGGGCAGCGGACCATTGCTGGTTTTGATGGACGCAACCTGGGCCGGAGCCGACGGATGGGACACACAAATCGAACGGCTGGAAACACTGATGACTGATGCCGGTCGCGCCAACCGACCGGTCGCCATTCTACAAACCACAGCACCCAATGCGGCCGAGTTTCTGTCTGCCAATGTTTGGCGTTCACGCCTGCCGGGACTGTTCCCTGCCGCCTGGCAACCCGATGCGGATCAAATCACTCAAATTCGAACCCATCTGGAGAATATCGAAGACAGCTTTGATACCTTTTGGGTCAGCGATGGGCTGGCGTACTCAGGACGTCAGGATCTGATCGAAATTGTGCGTGCCAAGGGCAATCTGCGGGTCTTGCAAACCGGCACACCGGTGATGGCCTTGCGTCCTGCCCAATTTGTCGACGGTCAGGTTTCGCTAACAGCTCTGCGGGCCACTCCGGGATCTGCTTACAGCACGTCTGTTCTGGCGCAGGGAACGGATCCGAATGGAACGGCGCGGCTGTTGGCATCTGCAACGGTAAACTTCGCCGCAGGCGAAACCCTGGCCACAGCCACTTTGTCGTTGCCACCGGAGTTGCGCGCCCGGATCACTCGGTTCGAACTTCAGAACCGTCGCAGCGCGGGTGCCGTTGCTCTGACCGACGACAATTTGCGCCGCCGTGAAGTCGCATTGATTGCCGGGCGCGAACAACGGGAAGGTTTGGAGCTATTGTCGCCTTTGCACTATCTGCGTCAGGCGCTGATCCCCACGACGGATCTGTTGGATGGCACCATAGCCGAACTGATCCCGGCCAATCCCGATGTCATCGTGTTGGCCGATGTCGCGCGGGTTTCGCCGACCGAAGCTTCGCTCTTGATCGACTGGATCAACACAGGCGGCACGCTCCTGCGCTTTGCCGGACCCCGGCTGGCCGCCTCAGAAGTGTCCCGACAGGAGGAAGACCCGCTGTTACCCGTGCGCCTGCGCAGCGGCGGTCGCAGCGTCGGTGGTTCGATGAGCTGGGGCGAGCCCAAAACGCTGGCTCCATTTGCGCCAGAGTCACCCTTTTTCGGCCTTACCGTCCCGGCCGAAGTGTCGGTTTCCTCGCAGGTGGTCGCACAGCCTGATCCGTCGCTGGCTGACCGGGTTCTGGCCGAACTCAGCGACGGGACTCCGCTGGTAACACGCAAGATATCGGGACAGGGGCAAATTGTTCTGTTTCATGTCACCGCCAATGCAGAATGGTCAAACCTGCCCATTTCTGGACTGTTTGTAGACATGTTGGAACGTTTGGCCGTATCCAATTCCAACCAACAGCCAACAGCCGAGGATCTGGACGGAACCACCTGGACACCATCGCAGATTCTGAACGGTTTTGGACAATTGCGCGATGCCAGCGCGCGGCCCGGCGTAGCGGGTCCTGATCTGGTCAGCAATTCTTTGGGACCTGATATTCACCCCGGTCTCTATGAAACCAACAAACGCAAACTGGCGCGCAATGTGATGTCGTCGGACAGCCAACTGACTCAGGCGCAATGGCCAGCCGATACCGTGATCGAAGGCACCACACAGTCTAGCGAACGGCCCTTGGGCGGTCCGGTTCTAGCTGCGGCGCTGGTTTTATTGGCTTTGGATGTCGTTGCAGCCCTGGCGCTGTCGGGCAAACTGGCGCTGGCACGGGTGGCACTGATCCTGCCCTTGATACTTCCTCTGGCGTTCCCCCCAACACAAGCAAAAGCCCAAACGGATCTCACGGACACTGCCGCTGCAAGCGAGTTGATCCTGGCCCATGTCCTGACCGGCAATCGCGACGTGGACCGGGTTGCGCAGGCTGGGTTGATGGGGTTGTCGGATACCCTGTTCTTTCGCACATCCATCGAACCGGCCACCCCTGTAGGTGTGGACCTGGAAAAGGACGAACTGTCCTTTTATCCGCTGCTCTATTGGCCGGTCACCCCGGATCAGACCACACCTTCGGATGAAACCTATGCCCGTCTCAATACGTATCTGCGCGCTGGCGGGATGATCGTCTTTGACACGCGCGACGCCAATGTCGCCCGCTTTGGTGCCTCCAGCCCAAACGGACGCAAGCTTCAACAACTGGCGCGCCCGCTGGATATTCCACCGCTGGAACCCCTGCCCAGCGATCACGTACTGACCCGAACCTTTTATCTGCTTCAGGATTTTCCGGGGCGATACAACGGATTGGATGTCTGGGTCGAAGCCGCCCCCCCTGATGCGGAACAGGTCGAAGGCATGCCATTTCGCAATCTCAACGACGGAGTAACACCGGTGGTGATCGGCGGGAATGATTGGGCTGCGGCCTGGGCGGTTGCCAATGACGGGCGCGCGCTTTTGCCGGTCGGGCGCGGCTATGCCGGCGAACAGCAGCGCGAACTGGCCTTTCGGTTCGGCGTCAATCTGGTCATGCACGTGCTGACTGGCAACTATAAATCGGATCAGGTTCATGTCCCTGCTCTGTTGGACAGGTTGGGCCAATGACATACGGAACGATCCTGTTTGCCCCATTGTTGCCCTGGCCAGTTTTGATCGCTCTGGGGCTCCTGTCCGCGGCTGCCGTTGCATTGGCCGCCTGGCGCGGATTGACCGGCTGGGCGCTTCGGGCGCTGGGGGCGGGTGTGCTGCTGGCCGCGTTGGCTGGGCCAGTTTATCAGACCGAAGATCGTGCTCTGCTGGATGATATTGTCGTCATGGTAGAAGACCAGAGTGCCTCGCAGACACTGTCAGATCGCGCCCAACAGACCCAAACAGCCGCGGATGCGCTGGCCGCCGACATCGAGGCCCGCGCTCGGACCCAGCTGCGGCGCGTTGTGGTAAAGGACAGCGCTGATGACGCGGGAACCACTTTGATGACCACCTTGGCCGAAACCCTGGCCCAGGAACCTAGGGGCCGCATCGCAGGGGTGGTTGTCCTGTCGGATGGGCGGGTTCACGACATGGCCCAGATGCCGGACCTGCCCGCCCCACTTCACTTGTTGCAAAGCGGTCGCGCCACGGACTGGGATCGCCGCCTTGTGGTACGAAATGCCCCCGGCTTTGCCATTATTGACGAAGCGTTTTCCCTGACCTTGCGTATTGAAGATCAGGGCAATACCCCAAATCCCGCCCCTGTGGCAAAATTACAGATGTCCATGGACGGCGGTCCGCCGCAGATCCTCGACATGCCAATCGGGCAAGACGTCGAACTGCCCGTCACGCTGCCGCACGGCGGGCGCAACGTATTGCAGTTTACGGTGCTGCCCACCGAAACAGAGCTGACGGATCGCAATAACACCGCCCTGGTGCAGATCAACGGCGTGCGGGACAGGCTGCGGGTGCTGCTGGTATCGGGCGAGCCCCATGCAGGCGGTCGGACCTGGCGCAACTTGCTGAAATCCGACAGCTCGGTCGACTTGGTGCATTTCACCATCTTGCGCCCACCGGAAAAACAGGACGGTGTGCCCGTGGACGAGCTGTCTTTGATCGCGTTTCCGACCCGCGAGCTGTTCCTCGAAAAGATCGACGATTTTGATCTGATCATCTTTGATAGATACAAACGCCGGGGGATCCTTCCCGCAATCTATCTGGGCAATGTTGCAGAATATGTCGAAGCGGGTGGCGCAGTATTGGTGGCGGCCGGGCCAGATTTTGCCACCGCAGACAGCATCTATCGCTCTCCGTTGGCACCGGTTGTACCGGCCCGTCCAACCGCGCGGGTGATTGAACAGCGCTATACGCCACAGGTTACCGATTTGGGCAAACGCCATCCGGTGACCGCCGACCTGGGCGTATCCGAAGATTGGGGGCCGTGGTTGCGTCACATCGAAGTTGACGAACCCGTCGGACATGTCGTTATGACCGGGGTCGACGATCTGCCACTGTTGGTTCTGGATCGCGTCGGTGAAGGGCGAGTGGCGCTGTTGGCGTCGGACCATGCCTGGCTCTGGACACGGGGCTATCAGGGCGGCGGGCCACAGCTCGATCTCTTGCGGCGTCTGGCGCATTGGATGATGAAGGAACCCGAGTTGGAGGAAGACGCCTTGTGGGCTGAAGCGACCGGCCACCGCATGAGGATCATCCGAAGAACTCTGGACGACAAGGTGGGCCCGGTGCAGATCACCCGGCCAGACGGTGAAATTGAAACTCTGGACCTAGCTCCCACGGCTCCGGGGCGTTTCGAAGCCCCCTATGAAGGCTCAATGATCGGTCTGTATCGCCTGGATCAAGACGGACAATCCGCCGTCATCGGTCTCGGCCCCGCGGCCCCACGCGAATTCGAAGAAACTATTGCGACATCTTCTATGATGGCACCTGCAGTTTCCTTGCACCGCGGCGGCGCGGTGGCGCTCGAGGACACCCCCCGCCCTCGCCTCAGGTCCGTTCGCCTGGGCCGGCCTGCTGCCGGTCGCGGCTGGATCGGCCTGACGCCGCGCAATGCTTATGAAACCCGCAACATTCGTCAGACAACTCTATTGCCTGCTTGGCTGGTCCTGCTGTTGATGTCGGGATTTATCCTGCTTGGCTGGCTGCGCGAAGGACGTCGCTGAGCTGTGCGATGAACACCGCTGTACGGGTTTACCCGGGCAGCGCTCGGACCAACTGGCAGACAGGTCTCGCCAGGGGCATGGACGCCGGACGGGAGCCTTTCGGTCTTTCTCACTTATCTGATTTGCACCCGGACCCGGTCCGTCCGCCCCGCCCGGTCAACAATGACCAATGTCGAAAACCCCTG
Organism: Aliisedimentitalea scapharcae; assembly: GCF_045277565.1. Taxonomy (NCBI): domain Bacteria; kingdom Pseudomonadati; phylum Pseudomonadota; class Alphaproteobacteria; order Rhodobacterales; family Roseobacteraceae; genus Aliisedimentitalea; species Aliisedimentitalea scapharcae. Next base: position 4,208,993 of record NZ_CP123584.1, read on the forward strand.
ACCCGGGGTCGGAACTTCGAACGCATGGCTGCGCTGATTGGTCATCACCGGCACGCCATCCGCCATCACCAGAAACGGTGTCTGACCGCCTTGCACCTTGAGAACCAGGCCAGTTTCACCAACAGCCAGAATGGCTCCATCGGGCGGGAATACCAGCTTTGGTCCCTCATCGTCCGTATCCGAAAAAGCAGCATTGCGAGACCTGAAACGCCGCAACGGTTGCGGCAGCTCCGCTGATCCCAAAATGAGTGTGGCAGGTGGCGGCGGTGCAAACGGCTCCAGATCAGGTTTCAATCTGGAAAAAGCCTCGAACAAAACCGGCGCTGCCAATTCAGCGCCAAAAGCACCAGGAACAGGCGTCCCGTCTGCGCGCCCCATCCACACGCCAATAACATGACGCCCATCCCATCCAATTGCCCATGTGTCGCGATGGCCATAGGACGTCCCGGTCTTGTAGGCCAAAACCCCGGCACGTCCCCCTGGCGGCGGCGAGAGATCACGCAGGATATCGCCCAGATGCCAGGCGGCCTCGGGTGACATCAGACGTCCCCGGGTGACCGGCCTGGCCAATTGATCAACCCACAGACCTGGTCCCTGCCCGCCTCTGGCAATTCCTGCATATAGCTGCACCAGATCCTGCAGGCTGACCCCGACTCCGCCCAGCGCGATGGCCAACCCTGGCGCTCCACCGGGCAAATGCGGGTCTGCCCCAGCCCGGCGCAATGATGCCATGATCCGCGGTGCGCCCAATTCATGTGTCAGTTTCACAACCGGGATATTCAGCGACAATTGCAACGCCTCGCGCACACGCAAGTCGCCGCGAAACACCCCATCGAAGTTGCGCGGAGCATACCCATCAAAGTCTACCGGCCCATCGTGGATCAGCGTTTCCGGGTGTACCAGCCCCTGATCAAAGGCCAGCCCGTAAATCAACGGTTTGAGCGTCGATCCGGGCGAGCGTACAGCCTGGGTCATATCGACAAATCCCTGGCGCTTACGATCCACATAGTCGGGGGATCCGACCGAAGCCAGGACCTCTCCGGTCTGGTGGTCTGCGACCAAAATCGCCGTGGACACCCGGCGCCCGGCGTGATGCGCAGCCGATCTGGCCACCTGCTCCACCTGCGCCTGAACAGCAACGTCGATTGTCAAATCAACCCGCTGGGCCTCGGGATTGTGTTGTCGCAAGCGGTCCGCCAAATGCGGTGCAAACATGGGAAAGCGGCGCATTTTTGCAGGCATTGCTTCGCGAACCGCGACAGCATGCTCGGCCTGATCCAGCACCCCGTATGTTTCCATCCGGGCCAAAACCCGGTTGCGTGCATCGGCAGCAACCCTGGGAAAGCGATCAGGACGGCGGCGCTCCGGAGATTGCGGCAGCGCCACCAGCAGCCCCGCCTGTGCCGCCGTCAAACGCCCGGGTTCCTTGCCAAACCATGCCAGCGTCGCAGCGCGTATTCCTTCGAGATTGCCGCCATAGGGCGCATGGGTCAGATACAACGTCAGGATCTGTGCCTTGCTCAACCGCCGCTCCAGCGCCAGAGCCACCCTCATCTGGCGAAGCTTGCCATTCCAGCGTCCGGTTGATCCGTTCTCCAGCAGGCGCGCCACCTGCATGGTCAGGGTCGACCCCCCAGACACCGCCCGCCGATTCCACACGGCCTGTCCCACCGCACGCACAAGCGCCAACAAATCGACACCGGGGTGATCATGGAACCGCTTATCCTCATATCGGATCAGCATAGCGACAAACCCCGGATCGACCCTTTCCGGACGCACGGCCAGACGCATGATCCCGGTCTCGATGGGATAGGCGCGCAGCAGCTTTCCGTCCCGGTCGCGCACCTCGACGGATGTCTCGGACAAGGTCACAGGCAATTGCGTCACCTCAACCCAGCGATCCAGCCCCAAAATGGCGCACCACACCATCACCGAAACTGCGGACACTATGGCAATGCGGCGTTTCACCGAACGATCACCCGTCCGGTGCCTGTGTGCGCCCGGTAGACGGGGCGGTACATATCTTCGACCGACGCCGCGGGGTGATGAAACGCCCCCGGCGTGACAGCCCGAGCCACATAGCCCAACGTCACAACATCGCTGCCACGCCAATCCACAGCAGCCAGAAACCGATCAGACCGGAATTCTACGTGGGTGGCCTCGGACAAATTCAACCAATCCAGGTCACGCAGGTCGCCGGACCGCAGCAGGTTGGGATTGTCGATTTCAATTCCCGCCGGAAGCGGATCATTGATCATCAATCGTGCCCCAACGCTTTCATGTGGGGTGACCCGCAGAACCGTGACAAGTCGTTCTCCCACGGCAAAATCGCGGCGGTCAATCGGAACCCCCTCGAGGGTAAAATACAGCCGTTCCAACGTATACCCAGTGCCACCGGCATCCAGCCCGGTTTCAGACACACCCAGGGTTGTCAGGGTAATGTCGGTTGCCTGCCCGGATGCGGCCGAAATCAGCACCCCCTGCCCCGGGGCCTGTCCGTCCATCACCTGCACAAAGGGGCCATCGACCTTCTTTCCATCAACCAGCACACCGGATTCCTCGGGAGTGTCGATCAGCGACTGTGCCGCCAAAAGAGACCACGCCGCCTCCTGCGTGGACAGTGGTCCTGATGCACGGGTGACCCGGTTGATCAGAAAATCGCGATTTACCGCAGCGCTGCCAGCATCAACGGCCAATGAGAGAACCCCAGCGGTGTCTCGCAAACGCGTGCCATAGTCGACCCGCCAGATCGGTTTGCCACTGACCGCGCGGTTCAGCAGAATGGCAGCATGGGAAAACATGCGATCTGCGCGGGTCTGATCTCCGTAAAACGCCAACGCCGCCCCCAGCTGAGCCGCAGCCAGCGGTGTGTCAAACCCTTCGGCCTTGACGTCCACGTAGTAGCGTAGATCTCCCATTGACGCGGCACCTTCACGCGCCAGAACCATCAGCGCATAGGCGATATCTTCGCCACCCGTGTCAAAATCCGGGGCATAGTTTACCCGGTTCCGCAGATTGTCCATCGCCTGCGCAAACGCGCGTTCGGGCACCTGATGCCCCTGCGCACGGGCACGGCTCAGGAAGTCGCTAACATAAGCGTCCAGCCAGAAATCGCCGCTTTCAGCGCGCCACAATCCAAAACTCCCGTTGCTGGCCTGGCGGGTCAGCACACGGTTGATGGCATCCCGAATACGTCCATCAACCTTGGGACCATCGCCCAACCCGCTCGCCTGTGCTAGCGAGGAAAGATAGAGCAGAGGCATCGCTTTGGATGTCACCTGTTCGGTACAGCCATATGGATAGCGGTCCAATGTGCTCAACAGGCCCGGTGCATCAAATTTGGCCAGCGGCCCTGCCGAAATCACGGCCCACGCGCTTCCTGGGCGCAACCCGGCGAATACGTCTTGGGTAAAGGCAAAGCTGTCACCAGATGCGAGCGTAAACCGGCGCGTCTGGGCCACCTCAGGGTCATTGGCCCGCACTGGTAACCGCAGAGTCTGACGGAACGCCTGACCATCCGGCGTGACCAAAGTTACCAACACTTCGGGATCACCGACGGACTGGGCAGCGACCGGCAGCTCCAGATTGACTTTGCCGCCCGAATCCAGTGTTACAACTGATGGCACAGGGCCAAGCAACAGTTCGTCGCCAGCACTGACCACCAATTGCATATCCCCGGTGGGTCCATCCGCATGGACGATCTCCAGCAAAGCGCGGCTTTGATCTCCAGGAGCGAGAAACCTGGGCAGGCTGGCCGTGACGACCACGGGATCGCGCACCAGCATATCGGCTTCGGCCTGACCAACAGCCAACCCGGACCAGGCGACCGCCATCAACCGCACCGTGCCGTTGAATGCGGGCAGATCGAGCGGTATTTCAACAATGCCGTCAGCATCAACCTGAACCGCACCGCTGAACACCGCCATCAGATCCTGTGTTGGCGGCGGTGATTGCATCCGCATGGCGTTGTCCTGATCCCCACCTGACCGAACCAGCCCCAACGCACCATTGCTGGTGTCGATCAATCGGCCATAGACATCACGCAGCTCCATGCCCAGACGCCTCTGGCCAAAGTAATAGGCGGATGGATCCGGGCTTTGGAACCCCGTCAGGTTCAGAATGCCCAGGTCCACAGCCGAAACGGTCATCCAGACCTCGTCCCCTGGATCTGCACCGGAAACGGACACCCGCGCCATCTGTTTCTGTCGTGGGCGTGCCACCTCAGGCACATCAATGGAGACTGTCAGGCTTTGCCCCTGTTGGGTCACCGCGGCATGGGCCAGACCCAGCGTTCGCACCGGCGTCTGCCCTGTGGCCTGATCACCCGGGCGAACCACCAACGCTGACACATAAGCGCCTGCGCCCCAGTCCTCGGTCACTTCCAACGGGATTTCCGACGCGCCCTCCGGTACCTCAATCGCCTGACGGGAGATCAATCGGTCCGACATGACCGAGATCAACGCCGTCCCTGCCGACCGCGACACGATCCGCAAACGCGCAGTATCGCCGGGCACATAGCTGTCGCTGTTCAATGACAGTTCCAACTGATCTGGAGTTGCTGAACTGTCGCCTGGCGCATACCAGCCCGCGTAGAAATCGACAGATCCCACCACATGCGGACCATCGGTACGTTCCACCACCAGTTCGTATTGCCCCCACTCTACCGGATGCGACACGCGCAAAGGCCCAGCGTCCAGAACGCCCTGTCCCGTTGCGATCCGTGTACGACGGGTGATCGGTTCCCAATTCCAATTGCCGTGCAGCTGGTACCACTGATACCGGGTCTCGATGCGATTCAATGTCCAGACCACCTGTATCGGCATCGGCTCCAGCGTGGGAGAGAGAGCAATCACTTCAAATCCGGCCTCGGTGCCTTCGGAAACAACATCGTCAAACAAAGGCTTGATCCCGATCACTGGGGCCGAGGAGCGCACCGGGGCCTCTATCATCCGCTCGACAGGGCGGGCAGATCCATCTGCGACGCGGGTGATCACGCGGGCCGTCAGCGGCTTGCCTTCGGCGGCCCCTTGCGGGATCTCTACCGGCAGGATCGCAACGCCATCAGCATCGGTTTCAAAGCTGCCAAAATAACTGCTCTGGGTGGTTGATGGCCCATCATGGCGACCAAACCGATACCCAGGCCATCCCTGGACCGTTTCGGCCGCGCGCAATGACACCTGCCCCTCGACCTTGAGCCCGGCACCCGGCGCACCGAACAAATACCGTGCCTGGACTCTCAGATCCACAGCGTCCCCTTCGGTCAACTCCTGCGACGCCAGCGATTGGTCAAAATCAATCCGTTCCGGCAGGAAATCTTCGACGAGGATCTGCCGGCTGGCCAATGCCGGCGCTTTTGGGTCGGTTTTGAGATCCAGCCGCCACGTTCCACGCGGCGCAGTGACGCCGACAGGAAGATCAAACACATGACCGCCCATCCGCCCCCCATCGGACACAACACGGCTGTATTCCACACCATCCGGGCGGCTGAGAATCGCAATCAGCGGCAACCCTTCGATAGCGCGAGCGCGCCCATCCCGGGTCAGCGCGGTGACATGAATCACCTCCCCCGCCCGATAAGCACCGCGATCCGTTGTCATGAAGACATCCACCGGCCCAGCAGGGTTGCGCCCTTCGACCCCGCGGTCAGACAGATCAAATGCCGGGTCGATCAGCGACAGGAAACCCAGGTCGCTATCGCCCAGCTGCGCGATCACCATCGCTGGTTCCGATCCGCCCGTACCCCGGATCAAACCGGGATCAAACCGGACCGACCCGGCGGCATCCGTCTGTGCCGTGGCCAGCACGGCATTGGTCCGGCTGATCAGAGAGACCTTGACGTCTGGCCGAGCCGCCGCATCGCCAAGCCCCAGCACCTGGACATGCAAACCATCGGTGCCCGACATTGAGCTTATTCCCAGATCGGACAGCACGAACCATTGGGTGGCTCCCGGTTGATCATACGGATCTGCACCCGGAATTGTCGCGGTCAGCGCGTATATTCCCGCGGGTTGCCCGGCAATCGCCTCGGCCATAGGGAGACGCGTGGTCAGATCCCGGTTCAACTCGGTCTGAACTTTGGCCGTACCGCTCCAAACGTCTTCGGCAATGGTGTTGGTGAATTCTTCTTCTTGCCAATAGGACAACGGTCGCCCGAAATACCCCTCCTGCATGGCCCGCAACAGGTTGCGATCACTGACCCGGCGCAATTTCAAATCCAGGTCCGTCAGGTTCACGGTTTCGACTGGCAGCGCTGCCTGGGCGGATTTCGCCAATACATAGGACCGCCCCGGAAACCGCACTGCCGGAGAGCGGTCGCGCACATATTGGGTCAGATCGACATCTTTAAAGAGTGTTTCACCGCTTTCTGCAGGCAGTCCCGAGCGCAACGTCAACCGATACCGGTTGCCATGTTTCACACCTTCGACACACAGCTGTCGCCCATCTGCCTGCACGACCAGATCAGGTTGTGGCAATCGAACGAAGGGGTCATAATCAACGCCAGCCTGCGCCAATTTCTCTGAAAACTCGATACAGATCCTGGGCGTCCGGGAATCGCTTTCGACCGAGCTGCTGGTTACGCGGAACCCATATTTGCGCACCGCCCGATCCAATGCTTCGCGCACATCCACACGCGGCTGAATACGCTCTGCAACGCGTAACACCGCCAACATGTCCCGCCCACGACCAGAGCGTTCCAACCCTTCGGCCAACATCATCAAGGCAGAGATCTGCCCCCCAGCTGCGGGCGCGCGCAGATACCCGTTGATCGCCGCTCCGACGGCACGGGTGTGATACTCGCGACGCAGAGATGAATTGTCGGTTCGCAACGACAACAGGAGCCGCGCATAATCCACCCATAAATCGGCACGGTCAGAAATCGCGATAGCCCGCCCCGTCAGGCGAATGGCTGCAATCCTGTCATTGGACGCCTCACGTATGCGCGCCGCGTCGATGATTTCTTCGATGTCTAACCCGCCCTGCTGGTGACGGATTCCCAGCTCTATTGCCTGGGTACGGGCAAATGAAATATCGTCCGGGCGCAACATGGGCATCGCCGCACGACGTTGTGTACCCGTCTGGACAACGGCACCAACAGTGGCAAGTTTGACAGCCGAAACAGCCCCGACATATTCGGTTTCGTCCTTGACCGCCGATTTGGGGAAGCACGCATTCGACCGCGTGTTAAAGGTAAATCCAACACATTGGGAATTGCCGGCGCAGGCCTGAATGCAGGATTTTAGATTCGTGTCGAACAGCGCCTGTAAATCCGAGCCGTAGTAATCGGTATCGGGCGACGAAAGATAGCGGAAATCAGGGACCGGATTTTCTTGGGCTCTGACCGCTCCCCCGCCCGCCATCACCATAAATAGACACGATAAAATCCAAAAAAAACGCTGCATTTTAGCCTCCGAGCAGATGGGGACAGGCTGACACGACGCCCGCCAATTGGCAACGATTCCCGATTTCAATGGCTTTTAAGCTCTTGTTCACCGGATCAGCCCATGTTGGGGCAGTAATTTGTATCCAAGCGTACCAACACCGGAGCAGCAGGGATGAGCCTTGCCAATAAACTGGCCGACGAACGGCGGGCGCGTCTGGCCGCCGAGCGACTATTAGAATTGAAGCAGGCCGAATTGTCCGCAGCCAATCGTAAACTTGGGCGCCATGCTTTGGCATTGACCAAACAGATTGGGATGACGCAGGCCGAAGTTGCCAACGTACGCGATGAAAATGAACGGGTGAAATCCGACCTTCATCAAGCGAATGAAAAGATCGAGATCGCCGAACGCCGTCTGTGGCATTCCATTCAGACCATTCAGGACGGATTCGCCTTTTTTGATGCGGACAGTATGCTGATCGGTGCCAATACCGCCTATATCGGCTTCTTTGACGGGCTTGAAGAAGTCACACCAGGCATTTCCTATATGCGCATTCTGCAATTGATGACCGACGAGGGGCTGGTCAATACAGGGGAGCTGTCGCCCGGCGATTGGCGCGCCATGATGACCGAGCGGTGGTTGGAGCCGACACCGCCTCCGGTGGTTATTCAGATGTGGAACAATCAATACATCAAACTGATTGATCAACGGGGGTACGGCGGTGATGTGGTCAGCTTGGCGCTGAATATTACCTCGACAGTCCGATACGAAGCACAGCTACGGGCCGAACGCGAACGGGCCGAGTCAGCCAATCGGGCCAAGTCCGCATTCCTTGCCAACATGAGCCACGAGATTCGCACACCCATGAATGGCGTCGTCGGTATGGCCGATCTGCTCAGCGATACGCAGTTAACCGAAGAACAGCGCCTGTATGCAAGCACAATCAAAAACTCGGGCGAAGCTCTGTTGGTCATCATCAACGACGTTCTCGATTACTCAAAAATCGAGGCCGACAAGCTGGTTTTGCACCCCGAAAGCTTTGATCTGGAGCGCTGCATCCACGAGGTCGTGATGTTGCTGCAACCTACGGCACGGGACAAAGACATTGCCATGTTGCTGGATTATGACCTGTTCTTCCCGACACATTTTGTTGGGGATCCAGGGCGCATTCGCCAGATACTTACCAATATTGTCGGCAACGCCGTCAAATTCACTCACGAAGGTCATGTATTGATCCGCGTGACCGGCATCCCTGGAACTGAAAACAGCGACAGTGCCATCCACGTGTCGATCGAAGACACCGGGATCGGCATTCCAGAGAACAAGATCGGCGACATTTTTGGCGAATTCAATCAGGTCGAAGACGATCGGAATCGCAACTTTGAGGGAACTGGTCTGGGGTTGGCTATCACCCAGCGCTTGATCGAACTGATGGGTGGTGCGGTCTGGGTCGAAAGCGAGGCAGGAAAAGGCAGCTGCTTTGGGTTCCGAATTCCGTTGCCCATGGCCGAGGGCCCCGAACCCGGGCCTCCCGTCTTGCCAGAAGAGCTGAGACATGTGCTGATCGTGGATGACCTGACCGTGAATCGGGAAATCCTAGAAAAACAGATGGCGCAGCTTGGGGTGCAAACCACATCCTGTTCGTCCGGTGCTGACGCCCTTGCCTTGATGCATGACGGGATTGATCTGGTCTTGAGCGATCACAACATGCCCGACATGGACGGGTTGGAATTGGTGGAAGCCTTGCGCAAAGGGGAGTGGTCAGATGTCCCGTTTTTGTTGCTCAGCTCCAATCCTTCGTTTGCCCAAAACGATCCAGCCCGCGCACTGATCCAAGGGATCATGCAAAAACCCATCCCCCGAGACGAGCTTTATTCCAAGCTGAAAGAGTTGCGCACTGGTACGGGGCAACCCCATTCAAATCACGACCAACAGGTTTCGAATGCCGGCGATTTTACGGAGCAGGCCAAGCCGGTAGATCAGCGAATGCGGGTGTTGGCCGCCGAAGACAATCGCACAAATCAGCTCGTGTTCCGCAAGATGGTCAAGGATCTCGACATTGACTTGAAGTTTGCCAACAACGGGATTGAAGCTGTGCAATTGTATTCGGAGTTCGACCCACACGTCATCTTTATGGACATTTCAATGCCCAAAATGGATGGCAAGGAAGCGACGCGTGAAATTCGCGCCCTTGAAAATGGGGATGACAGACATGTGCCCATCATTGCCGTCACCGCCCACGCCATGAACGGTGATCAGGCCGACATTCTGGCGGCAGGCCTGGATCACTATTTGACAAAACCATTGCGCAAGGCCGTCATTCACAACTGGATCAGGGAATTCGACCCGAACACCCCGGAACCAGATTCTTGATCACCCCACGTCGGCAGGTCGAACAAAAACTGGTTTGTCCTCTGCGGACAGATCCGGACGATAGGCGTAGCCACCGGTGTCGAAATCCAACAAGGATGCCGGATCGGTCAACCGGTTTTGCACGATGTAACGCGCCATCGCTCCGCGTGCCCGTTTTGCAAAGAAACTGACAATCTTGGGGGAACCAGCTTTGTCTTCCATGAAGACCGGCGTCACCACCCGCAGTTTCAGAGAGTTGGGCGCAACAGCCCCGAAATATTCCTGGCTGGCACAATTGACCAGAACATCAGTTCCAACCGCGTCCCCTTGGGCATTCAGCGCTTTGCTCAACTGATCACGCCAATAGTCATACAAATTCTTGCCGCGCCGGGTTTTTAACCGGCTGCCCATCTCCAAACGATAGGCCTGAATGGCATCCAGCGGGCGCAAAACTCCATAAAGTCCGGACAGGATCCGCAAATGCTCTTGCGCCCACTCCATCTCATCCGGCTCCAGCGACCCGGCTTCGAGCCCCATATAGGTGTCCCCGGCAAAGGCAAGCGCGGCCGGGCGCAGGTCCTCAGAACCGGGTTGATCGGTAAATGCACGAAACCGGTCCCGGTTCAATCGGGCCAGATCGTCGCTCAGGTCCATCAGTTTCTTGAGTTCACCAAGAGTGAGATTGCGGGCCGTTTTTGCCAGCCGCAGGGCATCATCCTGAAAGTCCGGTTCGGTGGCGGTCACAGCCCGCTCGGCCCAATCCAATCGTTTCGCCGGGGAAATCACTACCAGCATCGTGCACTCCTGATTTACAGTCTGACAGAGACTTAGCCCGCCTCTCGCAACACGTCCAGAAAGGCCGCACCGAATCTTTCGGTCCGACGCTCTCCCAACAGGCGTTCCATGCCTTGTTCATCATCTGGGCGCAGTTTTGCAACCTTGGCCAATTGTGCCGCCGAACAGCTGAGCGGTTTGTCGATTCCACCGTCACCACGCGCCAGATCGGCCTGTGCTTCGAGCAATTGATCATAGACTGATCCGGCAGTCCGCCCTGCCAACTTGCGCCGGGCCGGATGCAAGTCCTGCACAGCGCCAACAATCACCTCAAGAAACAAGGACCCATAGCGTTCCAGCTTTTTCGCCCCCACACCGCTGATCCGCGCCATCGCATCCATGCCATCGGGGCGACGCTCTGCCATCTCGATCAGCGTGCGGTCAGGAAAGATGACATAGGCGGGCACCCGAGCGGATTCGGCCAATGCCCGGCGCTTGGCCTTGAGTGCCGACAGAAGCGGCGCGTCCTCATCCGAAACCAACGCTTTGACGGCCGGGCGGCGGGCGGCCTTGCGGATCGTGTCGCGGCGCAGTTCGATGGAACCTTCTCCCCGCAGGATCGGCAGGGCGGCTTCGGTCATGCGCAGCGCGCCGTGGCGTTCCGGGTCCGGCCGCACCAGATCGTGCCCCATCATCTGCCGGAAAATCGCCTGCCATTGGGGCCGAGTATACGCCTTGCCCACGCCATAGGTCCGCAATTGGTCATGTCGACGCGCGCGGATCTTGTCAGTTTCATTGGCTGTGAGAATATCAATCAGGTGCCCCGCGCCGAACCACTCTTCGGTCCGTAAAATTGCCGACAGCGCCATACGCACCGGTGTGGTCCCGTCAAAGACCTCGGCCGGAGTATCACACAGGTCACATTTGCCGCAGGGCTCGGAGGTCTCGCCAAAATACCCCAACAGGGTCTGCCGGCGACAGCTCAACGCCTCGGCAAGCCCCAACAACGCGTTCAATCGGGCATGATCGGCCGCACGGCGTTCGGGCGGGGCCAACCCTTCGTCAATTTGCGATCGACGCAGGCGAATATCGTCGGGTCCAAACAGGGTCAGTGTTTCTGCAGGGGCACCATCACGCCCAGCGCGTCCGATCTCCTGGTAATAGGCCTCAATGGATTTGGGCAGATCCGCATGGGCAACCCAACGGATATCGGGTTTGTCGATTCCCATACCAAAGGCAACCGTGGCCACCACGATCAACCCATCCTCGCGGGCGAACCGGGTTTCGACGATGCGGCGGTCTTCAGCCTCCATTCCGCCGTGATAGTGACAGGCGCTGTGGCCATCGTCGCGCAGGGCGGCGGCAAGCGCCTCGGTCTTGTTGCGGGTGCCACAATAGACGATTCCGGATTGGCCGCGGCGGGCTTCGGCAAAATCAAGGATCTGCTTGCGCGGTCCATCCTTGGCCCCAAAGGCCAAATGAATATTTGGTCGGTCAAATCCTCGCAGAAACTTGCGCGGGGCCGCGCCATCGAACAGCTTCTGGACAATTTCGTCTTGGGTTTCGGCGTCTGCCGTGGCGGTAAAGGCAGCCAAAGGCACATCCAATGCCCGTCGCAATTCACCAATCCGCAGGTAATCAGGGCGGAAATCATGTCCCCACTGGCTGACACAATGGGCTTCGTCCACGGCGATCAGGCTGACACCGATCCGGCGCAGCATTCCCATCGCAGACCCGGCCGCCAACCTTTCGGGTGCCATGTACAGCAGCTTGAGTCGTCCGGCCTCCAAGGCCTCCCAAACAGCATCGGTTTCTTCGGGTGTATTGCCGGACGTCAGCGCTCCGGCAGCCACACCTGCCTCTTGCAGACCGCGTACCTGATCCCGCATCAGCGCGATCAGCGGCGAAATCACAATTGTTACCCCGTCACGCAGCAAGGCCGGCAGCTGGAAGCAGAGGGATTTCCCACCCCCGGTGGGCATGATGGCCAGAACGTTCTGACCATCTGCAACCGCATCAACGATGTCCTCCTGCCCGGGGCGGAAGGCATCGAATCCGAACACGTCACGCAAAAGCGGGGCGGCGTCTAACATCATCAAAGGGCCCGTTTGAGTAAGATTTTTTCTATCTGCTCTTATACAGGCACCCTCTCACACTAAGAATCAGGGAACAAGAGGTGGATGGATCAATAGAAGGCGGCGATATTGTTCACCAGGATGATCCGCAGCGCATAAACGCCAAGCAGAACCGCCAAAGGTGCCAGGTCAATCCCGTTCACCTGCGGCAGAACCCGGCGAACCGGCGCATACATCGGCTCAAGTATCCGGTTCAGGCCATACCAGACCTGGGCTACGAATTGCTGACGAAGGTTCAGCACCTGAAAATTGATCAGCCAGCTCATGATTACATGCGCAATGATGAAAAACCAGACAACGTCCAGAATCAGCATCAGAATTTGAAACAGCGACATCATGAGCGTTCTTCCTCTTTCACGTGAACGACCAAGACCTAAGCAGCGTTTCGACAAAGCGCAACCCTTCCGCAAGGTTGGGGTTGACCCGCACTGAACCGGCAGCAAGGAAGACGAAACAAGGAGACCCCGTGATGTTCCCCATTGTCCGCCTGATCAAGGATCTTCTGGTGGCGCGCCGGATGCCGCCGCTAGAGTTGACCGATACGCATGTGTCCCGGCATATCTGTTGGCCCTGGGATCTGGATATCTGGCTGGAGCTGAACAACGGGCGGGCCATGACCCTGTATGATCTTGGGCGCAGTATGAACGCCCAGCGGGTCGGGTTGATAGGTGCAATCAGCCGCCGCCGCTGGGGAATGACCATGGCCGGATCCACGGTGCGGTTCCGACGCCGAATTCGCGGGTTCGAGCGGTTTGAAATGCGGTCGCGCGCGGTGTGCTGGGATGACAAATTCATCTATTTGGAACAATCCATGTGGAAGAAGAACGGCGAATGCGCGAGCCACGTTATGTTTCGCAGTGCCGTCACCAATTCGAAAGGGATCGTACCACCTGTCAAAGTCCTGGCCGAAATGGGGCACCCGGATGCGATTTCGCCGCCGATGCCGGGCTGGATCGCCGCCTGGGTCCAGGCTGATGCCGCACGCCCCTGGCCCCCGATGCAGCACGGGATGGCGCAGGAGAGGCTTGCCTAATCGCCCACCGCCCTGCCATACCTTGGGAAACAAGCATGAGGCGGGCAGGTTATGGCGGATGTTTCCACGCGCAAGCGCATTTGGGGCTGGTGGTTTTTCGACTGGGCCAGCCAGCCGTATCACACTGTATTGGTCACCTTTGTATTCAGCCCGTTCTTTGCGGCCGTCGCCGCGGATTATTTTCTGGGCCAGGGCATGGATGGCGAAGCCGCCAAGGCGCAGGCGCAATCCATCTGGTCACTGTGCCTGACCATAACAGGGCTGTTGATCGGGTTTGGTGCCCCATTTCTGGGAGCATTGGCTGACGTATCGGGACGGCGCATGCCGTGGATCGTATTTTTCTCTGCCCTCTATGTTATCGGCGCGGCCGGGCTTTGGTTTATGGACCCGGGCGGGTCAAATTTGTGGTGGATGCTCATCAGTTTCGGCATCGGCTTTATCGGCGCGGAATTCGCGTTGGTGTTTACCAATTCGCAACTGCCATCGCTGGGCAACAATGACAACGTGGGGAATATCTCAGGATCCGGCTTTGCCTTTGGGTATTTGGGCGGGGTAATCGCGCTGTTTATCATGTTGCTTTTGTTGGTTGAGCAGAGCAATGGCAAAACCCTGATCGGGCTCGATCCGATATTCGGACTGGACGCGTCTCAGCGTGAAGGGACCCGATCCGCCGGACCCATCGTGGCAATCTGGTATGTCGTGTTCATGATCCCCTATTTTCTGTGGGTGCGTGAAACACCGCAACAGGGGAAACGTGGCACGGTCAAATCCGCGATTTCTCTGGTCATCACCTCGGTCAGAAACCTGCGCCACCGGCGCAGTCTGGCAGGTTTTCTTGGGTCGTCGATGCTGTACCGTGACGCCTTGAACGGGCTTTATGGATTTGGCGGCGTTTACGCGCGGTTGGTATTGGGTTGGGAAATTACCCAAATCGGAATCTTTGGTGTCGTCGCTGCCATTTCGGCCGCGATTTTCAGCTGGGTTGGCGGTCTTCTGGACAGTCGGCTGGGCCCCAAGCCCGTGGTGATTACGTCAATCTGGGTGTTGATTGTCGTCTGCGCCACGATTGTGGGAATGGATCGTGAACAGGTCTTTGGCTTTGCCTTTGAACCCGGCTCCAATTTGCCGGATCGGATTTTCTTTGGTTGCGGCGTGCTGATCGGCGGGTTTGGCGGCATATTGCAAGCCGCCAGTCGCACCCTGATGGTGCGCCACACCGACCCCAAGTTCCCAACAGAGAGCTTTGGATTGTATGGTTTGTCAGGCCGCGCCACTGCATTTGTCGCGCCTGCGCTGATCGGAATTGTGACATTGGCGACCGGAAGCGCCCGGTTGGGGGTTTCTCCGATTGTGGGGCTATTCGTCCTGGGGCTCATTCTGCTACGATGGGTTCAGGCAGAAGGGGACCAGACCTGACATGCGTAAATTGCTAGCTATTTTCTCAATTCTATTATTGGCCACCACCCTGACATCAGCCAGCGCCGAACCCCTGGCAAAGCAGCTGTTTGGTGCAAAAACGAACGGATCCAGCCAACGATCGGCTTCTTTTGGCTCCTACGCCAAAGGATGTGTAGCTGGCGCTGTGCGGCTGCCCGAAACCGGGCCGAGCTGGCAGGCCATGCGTCTGTCGCGCAATCGCAATTGGGGCCATCCCGATACTATTGACTATATTAACAAGCTCAGCGCATTTGCCGCGACCCAAAGGGGGTGGAACGGCCTATATATCGGAGACATTAGCCAACCCCGTGGCGGCCCGATGCTGTCAGGCCACCGCAGCCATCAAATCGGGTTGGACATAGACATCTGGATGCGCCCGGCCGACAAGCTGAACCTATCACGCAAGGCGCGTGAAAATATCTCGTCTATTTCGATGCGCAGATCCAACGGGGCCTTTGTCAATTCAAACTGGACTGCCCAGCACCACGCGATCCTTCGCGCAGCCGCCAAGGACCGCCGCGTGGCACGCATCTTTGTCTTTCCCGGTGCCAAGGTGCAAATGTGCAAGGACGAAAAAGGCGACCGCACCTGGCTGCGCAAGATACGGCCGTGGTGGGGGCATCATTATCATTTCCACGTTCGTCTGAAATGCCCCAGGGGTGCACGCGGATGTCAAAACCAGGACGCGCCCCCTCGGGGCGACGGCTGTGCCGATGCGCAACGTTGGGTGAATGATATTTTGAACCCTCCGCCACCAAAACCGGTTGACCCCAACGCCCCCAAGCCAAAGAAACGGCGTGAATATGTGCTAGCGGATCTGCCCAATCAATGCGCCTCAGTTCTACGCTCCGAATAATCGCTGGCCTCGGGGTCGGGTTGTGTGTCGCAGTCGCAGCTTTTGCGGCGTCCCGTGCCCCTGCTCCAACTGGAGGACCCGCCCGTCTATTGGGCAGCTACGAATGGACGGACAACGGTCAACCTGATTGGTTTGGTGGGTTTTCGGCCCTCGAGGTCGGCGCAAAGGGCCGCACAGTTACGCTGCTCAATGACCGTTCCCATCTCATGCAGGCCACAATCGAACGGCGCGGCGACGCCATTGTCGGGATTACGCCCATCGCCACCACCTTTTTGAGTTCGTCAAAAGGCGAGCCATTGACCCGACGTGTTCTGGACAGCGAAGGTCTGGCCCAGACCAGTAATGGCACATTGTATATCTCGTTCGAAGGCGTTGCGCGCGTGGCGCGCTATTCCCAAGCGGCGGCCCGAGCCCAGGTTTTGCCACGCCCGGATGCGTTCAGGCAACTGCCCCTGAACAAGGCCCTCGAGGCATTGGCCATAGACGAACAGGGATATCTGTACACAATCCCCGAACGACATCCCGTCAAAGGCCAGGGCATTGCGGTCTATCGTTGGGATGGGACAAAATGGAGTCGACCTTTTGACCTGAAACCGCGCGGCAAATTCCGTGCTGTCGGGGCAGATTTTGGACCTGATGGCCGATTTTACCTGCTGGAACGCGACTTTTCAGTCTTTGGCTTCCGGTCCCGTCTACGTCGGTGGACCCTGTCACCAATCGGACCTTTGCACGAAGAAACCCTGTTGCAGACTGATTTTGGTGAACACGACAATCTGGAGGGGGTGGCGGTCTGGCGAGATGAGAAACAGCGACTGCGGGCAGTTTTGGTTTCCGATGACAATTTCAATCGGTTTCAACGCACTGAATTCGTCGAGTACCTGCTGCCCGATTAGCGATTTCTGGAGGCGGGCAAGCCCGCGCCGGATTGACACAGGACCCAGGATTCGATTAAAGGCCCGGTCCCCGCTCATCTGCGGGCAAGTCGCCGCTACCTTGTAAAAACGGAAATGAAATCGATGAACCGTACTCACCTTCCTGGCATTCTTGCCATGGCGGCCATTGTTGTCGCCTCTAACATCCTGGTGCAATTCCTGTTCGGCCAATGGCTGACCTGGGGTGCCTTTACATACCCATTTGCCTTTCTCGTGACAGATGTCATGAACCGCGTCTATGGAGCCGGTCCCGCACGCAAGGTCGTGCTGGCAGGTTTTGTCGTCGGCGTGATCTGTTCGCTGATCGGCACTCAGATCATGGGCGAATTTGGCCCGTTGGTAACCTTGCGGATCGCCGTTGGATCCGGGTTGGCCTTTTTGACCGCTCAGATGCTGGACGTCACCGTGTTCTCGGCCCTGCGCGAAGGGAAATGGTGGCGGGCACCACTGGCATCAACGTTGATCGGGTCGTCTGTGGACACCGCATTGTTCTTCTCCATCGCCTTCTCGGCATCGCTCAGCTGGATCGAACCGGCCAACGACGTCTCCTGGGCCGGCGAAGTCCTGCCCCTGCTGGGAGTGGGTCCTCTGGTGCCGCTGTGGGTGTCCCTGGCAACCGCTGATTGGATGGTGAAATTGGGGCTTGCACTGCTGGCCCTTGTGCCATTCCGCATCATCGTGGGGAAACTCTCTGTTTCGACCACATGATTTTGTTTTGACATCTCCGAAAACTGTGGCACGCTACAGTTAGGCGTAACAACTGAAAGGAGGTGCTCTAGTGTCCATTGAGAACTTGGAGATTAATGTCGGGACAGTTCGGGAGATGCGTATCTAGGGCAGTCCTTAGGTAATGTCTGAACCCCAATTGGTGCCCGCCTAACCGGCGCACCTCCGAAACTCAAGAAGGGTTGTCCGTTACGCTTTCGGACAACCCTTTTGCATTGAATGCACACATTGATTACCCTCGGTCCGGGGGTAAAATTCTTACCCCAAGAATTTTACCAAGAAAATTATCTAATTTTCTTGGTCCCGCGAAAGAGGTCCGATGCTACGGATTACAGATGACATTGCATTGCAAGACTGGGAATTGACCGAGCATTTTGTGCGCGCGTCCGGACCGGGTGGGCAAAACGTCAACAAGGTGGCGACCGCTGTCGAACTCAGGTTCGAAGCGGAACGCTCTCCCTCTCTTCCCGCTCAAGTCAAAAGCCGGCTCAGGCGGCTGGCCGGGCGTCGCTGGACCAAAGAAGGCGCGTTGATCCTGCAATGCGATGAAACCCGATCCCAGATCCGAAACCGTGAAATCATTCGCGAAAGGCTGGTCGCCTTGATCCGCCAGGCGTTGGTGGCTCCCAAACGGCGGATCGCAACCAAACCAACCCGCGGGTCCGTCAGACGACGCCTGGACGCCAAGAAACAACGCGCCACGCTCAAGGCGACGCGGGGTAAGATCGACGACGCTTAACAGCCCGATTGCGCCCGCCCGCTGCGCTGCTAACCTGACGTCAAAATGTCGTGGAGGGTTTCATGAAACTGAAAGGCAAGAGTGCAATCGTGACTGGGGGTGCATCGGGCTTTGGTGCCGGTATCGTTCACAAATTCCTGGCCGAAGGCGCACATGTGATGATTGCCGACATCAATAGCGATGCCGCGCACGATATGGCCGCCGCATGCGGGGATGTTGCGATCGCCCAAACCGTCGATGTATCCGACCGAGCCTCGGTTGAGACCATGGCGCGGACCGCACTGGAGCATTTTGGTCAGGTGGACATTCTGATCAACAACGCGGGCATTACCCACTTGCCTGCCCCTTTGGAGGCCGTTTCAGAGGACGACTTTGATCGTGTGTTCAACGTAAACATGAAATCGGTCTATTTGACCGCACAGGCGTTGGTCCCACATATGAAAAGCCGTAAATCCGGAGCGATCCTGAATGTCGCATCGACGGCAGGTGTCTCGCCCCGACCAAACCTGAACTGGTACAACGCATCCAAAGGTTGGATGATCACCGCCACCCGCACAATGGCGGTCGAGCTCGCCCCATACGGCGTACGGGTCAACGCAATCAATCCAGTGGCAGGGGAAACCCCTTTGTTGAAATCATTCATGGGCGAAGACACACCGGAAATCCGGGCCAAATTCCTGTCGACGATCCCTTTGGGTCGGTTTTCCCAACCCGAAGACATGGGCAATGCCGCTGCATTTCTGTGTTCCGACGAGGCCAGCATGATCACCGGTGTCGCAATGGAAGTGGACGGAGGCCGCTGCATATGAAGCCCGGCCCCCACAATCTGATCACCGATGTCCCCGGTTTTCTAGTTGGCAATGCACAGGACGACCGATTGAAGTCCGGGGCAACGGTTCTGACCGCAGCAGCGCCGTTCACCGCGTCGGTCCATGTCATGGGAGGGGCTCCGGGCACCCGCGAAACCGATCTTTTGGCCCCTGACAAATCCGTCGCCCAAATTGACGCACTCACGCTGTCGGGGGGGTCGGCCTATGGGCTGGATGCATGTTCGGGTGTGGTTTCAGGGCTTCGTGCGCAGGGGCGCGGATTTCGCGTCGCCGACGCGGTGATCCCGATCGTCCCCGGCGCGATTCTCTTTGACCTGCTCAACGGTGGCGACAAGCGCTGGGATGATAACCCCTATGCCCGTTTGGGCCGCGAGGCATTTGAAGCGGCGTCCAAAAGGTTCGAAATTGGCAGCGTCGGCGCTGGGACCGGGGCCCTGACGGCGATGCTGAAAGGCGGGCTGGGGTCGGCGTCTTTTGTGCTGGACAATGGGATCACCGTCGGCGCCCTTGTCGCGGCGAACCCCATGGGCGCTGTGACAACACCCGGAGAGCGCCATTTCTGGGCCGCTCCTTTCGAGGTAGACGGTGAATTTGGCGGGCTGGGACCGGACCCGAATGCGGGATTGGGCCGCAATCCAACCAGCCGCAAGATGCAACATATGGCCAACCAAGCGTCCGGCTCAGAGCTCCCCGCCGAGCGGGCAAATACCACGATTGCAATCGTCGCTACTGACGCAGAAATGACCAAGGCACAATGCCAGCGCATGGCAACCGCTGCGCATGATGGGATCGGACGGGCCACTGTACCGGCCCATGCCCCTGGGGATGGTGATCTGGTTTTCGCAGCGTCGACAAACGCCCAGACATTGCACAATCCTGAACGCGATTTGGCGCTTGTAGGACACGCCGCCGCACTGTGCCTGAGCCGCGCCATTGCTCGGGCCATCTATTTTGCGCGCCCTTCACCGGGAGATGTTCTTCCTTGCTGGAGCGATAGCTAACCTGCGCAAACAGCGTCCCCCAGCCCCAACGATTATTGGTAAACATGACTGATATTCACTTGTTTCCTTGGGCAATTCGGACGTGAAGCAGACACATTTCCGCGAGATTCAGCCGAGGAATCCGCGACGCGGCAATCTGCCGGTTGACTCCCTGCGCAAAGCAAATGCGTATGTCACCAGCCACAAATTATGGAGCACAACATGAAAAAAGTGATCGCAACCGCATTGCTGGGCCTGCTGGCCGCCCCGGTTTACGCCGAAGGCGACGCCGCCAAAGGTGAGAAGGGCTTCAAGAAGTGCAAGTCCTGCCACATGATCGTTTCGGACGATGGTGAAGTCATTCTCAAAGGCGGTAAAACCGGTCCGAACCTATATGGTGTCGCTGGACGTACAGCCGGGACCACCGAAGGATTCAAATATGGGGCTGACATAGTTGCGGCAGGCGAAGGTGGTCTGGTCTGGACCGCAGAAAACTTTGTCGCCTTCACCATGAGCCCCAAGGACTTCCTGAAAGAAGCCACAGGCAACGACAAAGCCAAGTCCAAAATGACCTTCAAGCTGAAAAAGGGTGGCGAAGACATTTACGCCTTCCTGGCTTCGGTCGGCCCTGCTGTCGAAGCTGCAGAAGAGTCCGAAGAAACCTCTGAATCCAACTAAGCGATCAGAACCGAAGACTTAGCAAAGGCCGCGCTCACGCCCGCGGCCTTTCGCGTAATTGCACTGATATAGCCCGGAATGCTAATCAGGTGACAATAAGAGCGACCAACGGGTAAACCCGGTCAAATGGTCGTGGGGAGCGAGGCCCGAAACAGGGTCCAGAACAACAGCGAGTCCATCATGAGCGTCATGATCCCGGCCTGGGTTAACGGAGAATTGGCTCCAACCAATAAGCTCGTCGCCCATGAACAGGGGCTAAAGCACAAAGCCGTTTCGGTTTTTGTGGTCAAAGGCATGGAAATCCTGATGCAGCGGCGCGCGTTGGGAAAATACCACACGCCGGGCCTCTGGGCGAACACCTGCTGCACGCATCCTCATTGGGACGAACAGCCGATCGTTTGTGCTGTACGTCGGCTGAACGAAGAATTGGGTGTTACCGGTCTGTATCCCCAATTTCGCCACCATCTGGAATATCGTGCGGATGTTGGGAACGGTATGGTCGAACACGAAGCTGTGGATGTGTTTCTCGCACATGCCCATCGTGATCTGAATATCAGTTTGGACCCCAATGAAGTGATGGAAACCCGTTGGGTTGATTACCATGATCTTTTGGCCGAAGTCCGCCGCCACCCGGAACGGTTTACGCCGTGGCTCAAGATTTACCTGCAAAACTATGCCGATGTGATTTTTGGCCCTGATTTGATCATCGCATCAAAACGTTAGACAAAATCTGTCGTGTGCGGTTGGCGCACGCTGTTTCTCATTGGAGTGCCTTGATGAAACACCATCTGCCAGTTTTGCCCCGACAAACGCCACAATGAGCTCCGTAACACTTTGGTTTCGGCGATCTGGTAAGTTGCCAATACCAAACCTGGCCCAACGGATCTGGTTTCAAAATCCACGATACTGACGGATTGTGGGTTTGCAGACGCAGCCGCCAACATGCGTATCACCGCAGATTTGTCACAGTTGCGACCAAACTGTCCGATTTCTACAAAGTCATCGGCCAATAATCTGTCCATTTTGACCGGGTCGGCCCGTACCACGGGATCCAGCAATTCACATTCCAAACTTTTCAAATCGCTTACTAATGACATCACGAAACTCCAATGTTCGTACCGTATCGTTGCGACAACAAAAGAGGTAACGCCCATTGCCGCTCCCCAAATATGTGCTCCATAAATCTAAATGCCTACATCTGACCGCCCCACAGCCCCTTTGCGGCAATGACCAGGCCCCAATTCGCCAAAATTCGCCGCTGCGCGCAATGTCACCTTGCCCTGGGCTGCACCTACTGGTTGAGTTACCCCCAAGGGAACAGGAGGCATCTTTATGACCATTCTCATTGCAGGTGGCGGCATCGCGGGATTGACGCTGGGGCTGACGTTACATCAAATTGGGGTGCCGTTTCATATCTATGAATCCACCAATGAAATCAAACCGCTGGGTGTTGGCATCAATTTGCAGCCAAATGCCGTGCGGGAATTGATCGACTTGGGTCTGGAGACCGAAATCGACGCGATCGGCGTCAAGACCCGGCAATATGGATTCTATTCGAAATTGGGCAAAACCATCTGGGAAGAGCCCCGCGGTCGCTGGGCCGGTTATGCCTGGCCACAATATTCCGTACATCGCGGCCACCTGCAGGTCATGCTGTATAACGCCTTGATCGCCCGTGCCGGTCCCGAATGCATCACCACCGGGACGCGGGCCGTTGGATTTGAAAACAACGGCAACAGCGCAGTTCTCGCCCTGGAAAACGGCGAACGCGTCTCTGGCTCTCTGATCGTGGCCGCCGATGGTATCCATTCGGCACTACGCGCTCAGATGGTGCCGGACGAAGGTGCCCCAATCTGGAACGGGCGCATCCTGTGGCGTGCGACAACGCGCGCCAAAGCATTCTTTGGCGGTGGTGCCATGGTGATGATCGGGCACGACCATTTGCGTCTGGTTGCCTACCCGATCTCGAACCCGGATCCTGAAACCGGCATAGCGACGATCAACTGGATCGCAGAAAAAAGCTTTGACCCCTCCGTATCGTGGAGACGCGAAGATTGGAACAGGGCCGCCGACATCAACGATTTCCTACCTGATTTTCAACCTTGGAAATTTGACTGGGTCGACGTGCCCGCTCTGATCACCGGAGCGGAGGTTGTCTATGAATACCCGATGGTTGATCGCGATCCGCTGGACAAGTGGACCCAGGACCGCGTGACTTTGATGGGTGACGCGGCCCATCCGACTTATCCGGTCGGTTCGAACGGGGCCAGCCAGGCGATCGTCGACGCGCGGGTGATTGGTGCCAAACTCCTCGAGCACGACATCACACCCACCGCTTTGCAGGCCTACGAGGACGACATTCGCCCGGTCGCGACCGCCGTGGGACGCGCCAACCGTTCCTCCGGGGGCCCCGACGCAGTGCTACAACAAGTCGAGGACCTTTGTGGAGGCGATTTCAACACCATTAACGATGTGATTCCGGTGGACAGGCTGGCTGAACACGCCGAACGCTATAAAACCATTGCTGGTTTCTCGATCTCCGATTTGAATGCTCGCCCTCGCACCATTGCACAAAATGCCCGGTTCTCAGTCTCCTGAGCGGCCGTTTCACACGCCCCGCTGACGGCAAGCAGACGGCACGCGGCGGCGGGCGCAAACGGGGGAAAGGATCACACCGCCATGATCGCCGCAACGGCCCGTTTCCAGCGGGCATAGGACGCGTCCCGTACATCTGAGCTGATCTGGCTGGTGAATTGCCGATCCAAAGCCCAGGTCTGCGCAAACCCGGTTTGGTCCGGGTAGATCCCAGCCCTCATCCCTGCCAGCCACGCAACACCCAATGCGGTTGTTTCCTGCATCACCGGACGATCCACCGATGCCCCCAGAATATCCGCAAGACCCTGCATCGCCCAATCGCTGGCCGTCATTCCGCCATCAACTCTCAGAGTAACCGAGGCCTCTTGCCCCCAATCGGCGCGCATGGCCTCCCACAGATCCCGGGTCTGATACCCGACCGACTGTAACGCCGCCCGAGCAAACTCCGCAGGCCCGGAATTGCGCACCAATCCGAACACACCGCCGCGGCACTCGGGTTGCCAATACGGTGCCCCCAGTCCGGTAAACGCCGGAACCAGAATGACATCTTGTGTCGGATCAGCCGAGGCGGCCAGCTCTCCAGATTGCCCGGCCTCCTGAATGATCCCCAATCCGTCGCGCAACCACTGCACCGCCGCGCCAGCGACAAAGATGGACCCCTCCAGCGCATAGGTTGGTTTCCCGTCCAACTGATAGGCAATGGTTGTCAGCATCCGATTGTTCGAAACAACCGGTTCTGTGCCTGTGTTCAACAGGGCAAAACACCCGGTCCCATAGGTCGATTTCATCATCCCGGGGCGGAAACATGCCTGCCCGATAGTTGCCGCCTGCTGATCTCCTGCCACCCCCAGGATCGGAACTTCTCCTCCCAGAACCTTTGTGTCAGTTATCCCAAAATCGGCGGCGCAATCCTTGACCTCGGGCAACATCTGCATCGGGATATCCAGCAGATCGCAAATCTCTGCGCTCCACTCTCCGGCCCGGATATCATATAAAAGAGTACGCGCCGCGTTTGTCGCGTCGGTGACATGCGCCGTTCCTGCGGTCAATCGCCAGATCAAGAAACTGTCGATGGTTCCAAACAACAGCTCCCCCCGGGCAGCCCGGGCCCGGCTCTCCGGTATCGAATCCAAAATCCACTTGACCTTGGTCCCTGAAAAATAGGGGTCCAGCAACAGACCGGTCCTGTGCTTGACGTCGGGCTCATGCCCATCCTCGCGCAAAGCTTCGCAGATCGACGCAGTGCGCCGGTCCTGCCAGACGATCGCATTGTGGATTGGCGCACCCGTTACGCGATCCCAGACCACCGTGGTCTCACGTTGATTGGTGATCCCGATTCCAGCCAAATCCGTGGCCGTGATGCCCTGTGCTTCCATAACAGTGCGACAGACCTGGACAGTCGTTGACCAGATCTCTTCCGGATCATGTTCAACCCACCCGGACTGTGGGAAATGCTGGGCAAACTCTACCTGTGCAGAACTCACAGGCTTCATTTCAGCGTCAAACAGAATGGCGCGCGTTGACGTGGTGCCCTGGTCGATCGCCAGAATGTGGGTCATGATCAATCCTCGATAATCCGGTACCTCCCGGAACATTATGCAAGATCAAATCCACCCGCCAGCCAGAAACCACACCCGCACCTGCGGTTCCACCGCAGGTGCCCGGCCCAACGGGAGGAGATGTTCCCGCAGGGAGCGTCGACACCGGGCGGGAGCACTCGGTTCTGGTTCAGCGCTCGGACACTGGGACAGCAATATTGTCGATCAGTCGGATGCCATCCATCCAGGCCGCCGCCAGCAAACGCGCGGGGCGATCCGGATGCTGCAGCTTGTGCAAACTGTTCTGGCACCTCAGGTCCAGATATTCGATATCCTCGAAACCCGATGCCGACAGCGCGTCACGCGCCGCCGATTCCACCTCTGACACTGCCACACCCTCTGCCAGCTTGGTGGCCATGTCCTGCATCACCCGATACAGGGCTGCGGCCTTCTGCAATCCAGACACTGACAATCTGAGATTCCGCGAAGACATGGCCAGCCCGGTCTCTTCACGCACCGTTTCGCACCCTATGACCTCGATCGGAATATCCAGATCACGCGCCATCCGTCGCACCACCATCATCTGCTGATAGTCTTTTTTCCCAAAGAACGCTTTTTGCGCCCCTGTCTGCAGGAACAACTTGGCACAGACCGTCGCGACCCCATCAAAATGTCCCGGACGGAATTCGCCCTCCAGAACATCAGTCAATCCGTCGACCGACACAGTCGTCGCATATCCATCAGGATAAATCTGATCCGGATCCGGGACATAGATCACATCCACCGGGTATCCGGACAATTTCTGTGCGTCTTCATGTTCGGTGCGTGGATAATTGGCCAGATCCTCCGGGCTGTTGAACTGGCGCGGATTGACAAAGATCGTGACGATGACCCGGTCGCAGGCATCACAGGCGGCCTCGACCAGAGACAGGTGCCCCGCATGCAGCGCCCCCATCGTAGGCACGACACCAATTGTTTCGCCCGCACGGGCCCACTCAGCCTGGCGAACACGCAAGTCCGCAAGACGGCGCAAAATGGGAGCAGTCATTTCAAGTCACTCTTTGATAGCAGGGATCTGATCGGCAAACACATGCTCTGCCGCCGGAAACGTGCGGGCGCGCACTTCGGCTGCATAGTCCGCGACGGCGGATTGGGCCTGTTGCCCAAGATCGGCATAGCGTTTGACAAATTTCGGTTTGAACGCAGTGAACAAGCCCAGCATGTCGTCCACGACAAGGATCTGCCCATCGCATCCGGCGCTGGCACCAATGCCGATGGTCGGGATGGCGATGTCACCCGTGATGCGATCGGCCAATCCCTGCGGAACCTTTTCCAGCACCACAGAAAACGCACCAGCCTCCGTCACTGCGTGTGCATCAGCCAGAACCGCATCTGCCTGGGCATCTCGCCCCTGCACCTTGTAGCCGCCCAACGTGTTGATCGACTGAGGCGTCAGCCCAATATGGGCCATCACCGGAATCCCGCGTTTGACCAGAAACCGGATGGTGTCGGCCATGTCCACCCCACCTTCCAGCTTGACCGCTGCTGCGCCGGTTTCGGCCATCAGCCGCGCCGCGTTGCAAAACGCCTGTTCTGGGCTTTGCTCATAGCTGGCGAACGGCATATCGATAACCATCATCGCCTTGCTCAACCCACGTGCCACCGCACGACCGTGCAGGATCATCATTTCCATTGTCACCGACAGCGTCGATGGCAACCCGTGCAGAACCATCCCGACACTATCGCCCACAAGAACAAAGTCGCAATGATCGTCCATGACCTGTGCCATTGGCGTGGTATAGGCGGTCAGGCTGACGATTGGAGTTTTGCCCTTGAGGGCGCGAATATCGTCGGCATTGGGGGCCGATTTGCGGGCCGTTGCGCTCATGATCTTCCCGTTCGCGGTTCAGAATGCTGCGGTGTAGCAATTTACGTAACGCGATTCCAGTGCGCGATTTGTCCCTCCACGCTTGATTGAAATGCCTAAAGAGGGAACACTTGGCCCAAGTGCGTCAAAGCCAAGGGCGCGGACAACCAGACGGGGAGACACAAATATGTCATTCAAATCAATTGTTCTTACGGCCAGTTCGATTCTGGCGCTCACCACGGGGGTCGCTCTGGCCAAAGGCACCGTAACCGTTGGGCTGCAGCTCGAACCCCCGCATCTGGACCCGACATCTGCCGCGGCCGGTGCCATCGACTCGGTCCTGTATTCGAATGTTTTCGAAGGGCTGACCCGGTTCATGGGGGATGGGTCCGTTGTGCCCGGACTGGCAAAAAGCTGGGATATTTCCGATGATGGGACAGAGTATACCTTTCATCTGCAGGACGGCGTGACCTTTCATGACGGCACCGGCATGGACGCCGAGGACGTGAAATTCAGCCTTGATCGTGCCCGCGCCGAAGACAGCACCAATGCACAAAAAGCACTGTTTGCCGGGATCTCGGATGTTTCCGTAGTTGACCCGATGACCGTCAAGGTAACGCTGAGCGAACCCAATGGCAGCTTTCTGTTTAACATGGCCTGGGGTGATGCGGTGATTGTTGCCCCGGAAAGCATTGGCGACATCAAGACAACCCCAATCGGGACCGGTGCCTTCAAATTCTCCGGTTGGGTTCAGGGCGACAAGATTGAGCTGGTGAAAAATGCTGACTATTGGGGCACACCTGCGCATCTGGACAGCGCCACGTTCAAATTCATCTCGGACCCCACCGCCGCCTTTGCGGCGATGATGGCCGAAGACATCGACGCATTCAGCGGATATCCCGCGCCGGAAAACCTGCCTCAGTTTGATGCCGACCCGCGATTCCAGGTGTTGATCGGATCAACCGAAGGCGAAACCATCCTGTCGACCAACAACAAGCAACCTCCGTTTGACAACGTCAAAGTGCGCCAGGCTGTCGCCCATGCCATTGATCGGCAGGCCATCGTGGATGGTGCCATGTTTGGATATGGCACCCCGATTGGAACCCATTTTGCCCCCCACAACCCGGCCTATGTGGATCTGACCGGCCAATCCGCCCACGACCCGGACATGGCCCGTTCGTTGTTGGCCGAAGCCGGATTCCCGGATGGATTTGAGACCACATTGCACCTGCCACCGCCATCCTACGCACGCCGTGGCGGAGAGATCATCGCGGCCCAGTTGGCCGAGGTCGGGATCAAGGCTGAGATCACCAATGTGGAATGGGCGCAGTGGTTGGAAACGGTCTTTCGCGGCAAAAACTTTGGCCTGACCATCGTCAGCCATACCGAGCCGATGGACATCGGCATCTATGCGCGCCCCGAATACTATTTCCAGTATGACAACGCAGCCTTCCAGCAGCTGATGACCGACCTGAACGGCACCACCGATCCGGCCAAGCGAACAGAGATGCTCCAGCAGGCCCAAAAAATCATCGCTGATGATTATGTGAACGGTTACCTGTTCCAGCTGGCTGCATTGGGCGTGGCCAAGGCTGATCTCCAAGGGTTGTGGGTCAATGCCCCGACCCAAGCAACGGATCTGACGGGGGTCAGCTGGGCCAAGTAATCCCCCCCAATTCACCGAAAAGCCGCCCTGAGGGGCGGCTTTTTTTTGCTCCTAAGAGGTTAGCTTCGAAATGCATAGGCCGCCTGTTCAGCGGGTAAAGGATCGCGTCTGGCGATGATATCTGCTGCCTTGGCTGCGATCATTTGCGTTGGCGCATTCAGATTTCCCGAAGTGATCCGCGGCATCACCGAAGCGTCCACCACCCGCAACCCTTCGACTCCGTGGACCTTCAGATCGGGGCCAACAACAGCATCTTCGCCCACGCCCATCCGGCACGTGCCGCTGGGATGAAAATCTGTCTCGCTCGCTTGACGTACCCAGGCCCGGATTTGATCTAGGCTGTGCACCTCTGGTCCTGGTGTGATTTCCGCCCCTCGCAGCCCCTCAAATGCCGGTTGCGAGATCAATTCCCGGGTGCGCAGAACACCCTGCACCATTTCATCCAGGTCCGCAGGTTCGGAGAAGAAGTTAAAGTTCAGCCGCGGTGCTTGCGCAGGATCTGCCGACCGCAATGTCACTGCCCCGCGGCTGCGCGGGCGCAATTGATCCACATGGATGGCAAACCCCTGCATCAGCGTGATTTTTGGCCCGTCATATTCAAAGGCCACTGGTGCAAAATGATATTGAAGATCGGCATAGGCCACCGTGTCATCCGACCGGATCAGCCCGCCTGCCTCCCAGATGTTCGACGCCGCCGCCCCATCCCGCATGAAAACCCAACGCAGCCCGGCGGCGGCCTTGCGCAGTGGGTGGTCAACGACATGCAACGGGAACCGCAACGGACAGGCATATTGCAGAATGATACAGGCATGATCCTGCAGGTTTTGGCCCACACCGGGGCTGTCCACTGCGACCGGGATGCCATGGTCTGTCAGATGACCCGCCGGCCCAATACCCGAAAGCATCAACAATTGTGGCGAATTCAACGCCCCGCCGGACAAGATCACATCCCGCCCTGCCTGCCCCCTCAGCCGCTTGCCGCGGTGGATGTATTCAACGCCTGTCGCTCGACCGTTTTCGATCACCACTCGTTGCACCACAGCCCCAGTGACCAACGTGACATTGCCTCGCTTCAACGCCGGGCGCAGATGTGCAATCGCGGCACTGCACCTGCGGCCATGTCGCCGTGTCGCATCCAATCGGGTGGTGCCCTCGGGTTGATATCCGTTCGGATCATCGGTTTGTCCCTGCCCGGCCTGCGGACCTGCCGCCACGAATGCATCAAACAGCGGATTGTCATAGCCGGCCTGACTAACCCCCAGCGGCCCCGCGTCTCCGCGCCACACGCTGCCGCCTCGGTCCGAACATTCTCCGGCCCGAAAGTAAGGCAGGCAGCGGTCAAATGCCCAATCCGCCATGCCCGGACGGCTGGCCCAGCCATCGTAATCCAGCGGGTGCCCGCGCATATAGACCATCGAATTGATGGACGACGACCCACCCAAAACCTTGCCACGCGGAATGAATACCTGACGACTGTCCAGTTCGGGTTCGGGTTCGCTGTCATAGTTCCAGTTTAGCCCCGGCTTGTGCCACACCGAATAGACCCCAGCAGGCACATGGATCATCAGATCATAATCCATTGGCCCGGCCTCGAGAACCAGGATCCTTTGCGATGTATCCGCTCCCAGTCGGTTGGCCAGAACACAGCCCGCAGAACCGGCACCTACAATGATATAGTCGAATTCCTCATGCATCGGTGCCCTCGCTTGCCCCTGTTGCATACCGGTGGACAGGGGCCTGTCGGGGATGTTTCGACCAAAGTGAAATAATAGCAAACAAATTCAATCGTCAGATGCGAAAATGCCCTTGCGTTCCAGTGCGTCAATTTTCTGGACCCGCCCGGAACACCCGCCTAACGTGGCGGCAATGGTACGGTATACTCTCAAACGTCTTTTATCGCTGCTGATCAGCCTCGCCATTGCCTCGTTGGTGATCTTTGCAGTGGTCGAGGTTGCGCCGGGCGATCCTGCGTCATTTATGTTGGGCATCAATGCACAGCCCGACACGGTCGCTGCCCTGCGGGCTGAACTGGGGCTCGATATGTCTCGGACCGAACGGTATCTTGTCTGGGTCAGCGGGCTGATCCAAGGTGATTTCGGGACATCCTATACCTATCGCACGCCGGTGGCCGAAATGATCGGCGAACGCCTGTGGGTGTCGCTGCCGTTGGCCCTATATGCATTGATGCTTTCGACATTGATTGCGTTTCCGGCCGGGATCTATGCCGCCGCACGCCGGGGCACAGCAGGTGATGTCGCCATGATGGGTGCCACACAGTTGGGGGTCGCCATCCCCAATTTTTGGTTCGCCATGATCCTGGTGCTGATTTTTGCCATCAACCTGCGGTGGTTCGGGGCAGGCGGGTTTGCCGGATGGGACGACGGGATCTGGGTCGGGTTGCATTCTCTGACCCTGCCCGCAATTGCGCTGGCCTTGCCGCAGGCGTCCATTCTGGCCCGGGTCATGCGGTCGGCTCTGCTGGACATTCTGGGCGAGGATTTCATGCGCACTGCGCGGGCCAAGGGGCTCACCCGTCGTCAGGCACTGTGGCGGCACGGGGTACGCAATGCGTTGATCCCGGTGCTGACCATCATCGGGTTGCAGTTTTCATTCCTGATGGCAGGATCGATCATCATTGAACAGGTGTTTTACCTGCCAGGGCTCGGGCGGCTTGTGTTCCAGGCAATTTCGTCACGTGATCTGATTGTGGTCGAAAGCGTCGTCATGCTGTTGGTGTTCGCTGTCATCGTCGTGAATTTTGCTGTGGACCTGGCCTATGCCGCCGTGGACCCCCGCCTGAGGAGCCGGACATGAGCCGAAACCTGGTCCTGGGTGCGATCCTGTCATCCCTGGTGGTACTGGCCGCTGTGTTGTCCTTTGTCTGGACCCCTTTTGAACACACAGCAATGAACATCCCGGCCAAGCTGCAAATTCCAAATGGCACCCATTGGTTTGGCACCGACCACTTTGGCCGCGACATCTTTTCGATGATCATGGTGGGCGCGCGCACGTCGATTGCCGTGGCGTTGGTGGCCGTCGGGATCGGAATGAGCATCGGCATCCCGCTGGGCCTGACCGCAGCTGCGCGCAGGGGATCCTGGCTGGACGAACTGATCATGCGTGCCAATGATCTGGTGTTTGCCTTTCCTTCGTTGGTCATCGCGATCCTGATCACCGCCGTCTTTGGCGCAGGGGCGATCAATGCGATCATCGCGATCGGTATCTTCAACATCCCTGTCTTTGCCCGCATTACGCGCGGTGCAGCGCTGTCTCTGTGGGAACGCGAATTCATCCTTGCCGCCCGTGTCGCAGGCAAGGGGGCTGCTCGTATATCAGCCGAACATATCCTGCCCAATGTGGCCAACCTGCTGATTGTGCAGGGTACCATTCAGTTTTCCCTGGGCATCCTGGCCGAAGCTGGCCTGTCCTATGTTGGCCTCGGCGCGCAACCTCCGACCCCCAGCTGGGGCCGAATGCTGGCAGATGCTCAGACAATGGTCAGCTTTGCACCGCATCTGGCATTGGTGCCGGGGTTGGCAATTATCGTCACGGTTCTGGGGCTTAACCTGATGGGTGATGGGCTGCGCGATTGGTTGGACCCCAAATTGCGGGTGGCGCGCACATGACCCTGCTTTCCGTCGAAAATCTATCGCTTTCGATTGGCGGGCTGCCGATCTTGCGGGATGTTTCTCTGTCCATCGGCCCCGGAGAAATCGTTGCCGTCACTGGCGAAAGCGGATCGGGAAAATCCATGACCGCGTTGGCCACAATGCGATTGCTACCCGAACGCAGCATGACCAATGGCGCAATCCGGCTTGGGGATACGTCCATCCTCGACCAAAGCGAAGCGCAGATGTGCACCCTGCGGGGACAATCCATCGGAATGGTGTTTCAGGAACCCATGACCGCCTTGAACCCGGTAAAGACAATCGGTGATCAGGTGATGGAAACCATCCTGATTCACAAGGCGATGACACCCGTCAAAGCACAAGAGCACGCCCGCGACGTGCTGACCCGCGTTGGCTTGCCCGCCGACCGCTTCCCACTGACACGTTATCCGCACGAACTGTCGGGCGGACAGCGCCAAAGGGTGGTGATCGCCATGGCCATCGCTTTGCGCCCCAAGCTGTTGATCGCAGATGAACCGACGACCGCGCTTGATGTCACCACACAGGCCCAGATTCTCGATCTGTTGAAAGATCTGGTTACCGAATTCGACATGGGGCTGTTGATGATCACCCACGATCTGGCTGTGGTGGCAGACATGGCCGACCGGATCGTGGTCATGCGCCACGGAGAAGTGGTTGAAACCGGACCAACGCGCCAGCTTTTGACCAACATGCAACACCCTTATACGCGGATGCTGTTTGATGCCTCCCGGCATCAGGTTGCGCTTCCCCCGGTTCCACCTCCTGTCCCGCTGCTCGACGTTCAACACGTAATTCGCGACTATCGCCTGCCCCGCACACAGCTGTTTACAGGACCAGGGCATTACCGCGCCGTCGATGAGGTTTCATTCACGTTGAACCGCGGAGAACGGCTGGGGCTTGTCGGGGAATCCGGTTGCGGAAAATCGACTCTGACCCGAGCACTTTTGGGGTTGGAAGACGTACAGGGCGGCCGGATCTTGCTGGACGGAGAACCGGTTTTCACCGGTCACAAACCCAATCTGGCCGTTCGCCGAAAAATGCAAGTGGTGTTCCAGGACCCCTTTGGCAGCTTCAACCCGCGTCATCGTGTTGACCGGCTGATCACAGAGCCCTTTCACCTGCTGAATTCCGCGCCCGCCGGATCCGAGCGTAGCGATCGGATCGCCGAAATGCTGCGCGCTGTTGGCCTGGAGCCTGATGACGCCAACAAGTATATTCATCAATTCTCGGGCGGTCAGCGACAGCGCATCGCAATTGCGCGGGCCTTGATCATCCGCCCTGAGCTGATCCTGTTTGACGAGGCGGTCAGCGCGCTGGATGTCTCGGTTCGTGCCCAGATACTCGACCTGCTTGCAGAGCTCTGCGAGGCCTACAACCTCACCTATTTGTTTATCAGCCATGACCTGAGCGTCGTGCGCACCGTCACCGACCGGGTTCTGGTAATGAAATCTGGCAAGATCGTTGAACAGGGCGAGACCGAAGCCGTTTTTACCGCCGCCCAGCATCCCTACACCCAATCCCTTATTGCCGCGGCTCCGGTGCTTCCGGACCCTGAAACACTGCGCAGGAGCTTAGACAATGTCTAATCCCATCTGGTTCGACCCCTCTCTTTGCTTGGTCAATGGTAAATGGTGCCCCGGCACCTCTGGCCAGACTCTGCCGCTGATCAACCCCTCTGACGGCGTCGAGCTCTGCCAGATAGCCCGGGGCACCGCCGCGGATGTGGATGCGGCAGTCACCGCCGCCAAGGCTGCATTGCAGGGCGATTGGGGACGGATGACTGCGCTGGACCGTGGCCGCATCCTGACCCGATTGGGACAGTTGGTTCTGGATCGGGTCGATGAACTGGCCATGCTCGAAGCTATGGATGTTGGCAAACCACTAACCCAGGCACGCGCCGATGCAATCGCGTTGGCGCGATACTGTGAGTTCTATGGCGGAGCAGCGGACAAGATTATGGGGGAAACCATCCCCTATCTCGATGGCTATACCGTTTATACCCTGCGCGAACCGCACGGGGTGACCGGCCACATTGTACCTTGGAACTATCCGATGCAGATCATCGGTCGGTCCGTCGGCGCTGCTTTGGCCATGGGCAACGCCGCCGTTCTGAAACCGGCCGAAGAGGCATGCCTCACTGCGCTGGCGTTTGCTCATCTGGCTGTTGAGGCCGGATTGCCGGCCGGTGCCTTGAACGTGGTCCCCGGTTTGGGGGGCGAAGCAGGCGCAGCCTTGACCGCGCATCCCGGTGTGCACCACATCTCGTTTACTGGCTCGGTGGCCACCGGTGCCTTGGTCCAGCAGGCTGCAGGTCGCAATGTCGTTCCTGTCACGCTGGAATTGGGCGGCAAGTCGCCGCAACTGGTATTTGACGATGCAGATCTGGATGCCGCCCTTCCATTTCTGGTAAATGCGGGTATTCAGAATGCCGGTCAGACCTGTTCCGCCTCTTCCCGCATTCTGGTTCATCGCAGCGTCTATGAGGAAGTCAAATCTCGCATGGCGCAGGCATATGGTGACCTCACCGTCGGTCCCGCCGCGGATGACCAGCGTTTAGGGCCATTGATTTCGGAACGTCAGAAACAAATCGTCACTGGGTTCTTGGACCAGGGCGCTGATCTACCCATCGCAGCGCAGGGCCATATCATCGACACGGCCCCGCAAACTGGTGCTTATGTCCGGCCCACTTTGTTTGCCGATGTGCCTGCGGATCACACATTGGCCCGCGACGAGATCTTTGGCCCGGTGCAGGTCCTGATCCCCTTTGACACCGAAGAAGAGGCGATTGCCATTGCCAACAGCACCGATTTCGGGCTGGTGGCCAGCATCTGGACCCGGGATGGTGGCCGGCAAATGCGTCTGGCCAAACAACTGCGGTCCGGCCAGGTATTCATCAACAATTATGGTGCAGGTGGCGGGGTCGAACTGCCCTTTGG
Source organism: Aliisedimentitalea scapharcae (assembly GCF_045277565.1). Lineage (NCBI taxonomy): Bacteria > Pseudomonadati > Pseudomonadota > Alphaproteobacteria > Rhodobacterales > Roseobacteraceae > Aliisedimentitalea > Aliisedimentitalea scapharcae. The sequence goes on from NZ_CP123584.1 coordinate 4,244,096, forward strand.
TGGCGTTGGAAAATCCGGCCATGGACGCGAAAAGGGCTTTGAGGCCCTGTACGGCTTTTCGCAGCTAAAAACCGTGGCTGCCTATCATGGGTAACCCATGACAAACCCGGATCGCACCGGTACAGCCATCCTGTTGTCGCTGTTGGCTTTGGTGCTGTTCGACCTGATGGGTTTGATCATCAAACACCTGTCGGTGAGCTATTCGGCCGCCGAGCTGTCAGCCTGGCGCAACCTGTTTGGGCTGGTGCCCGCCTTTGTCGCGCTCTGGTCCGCCCGCGCCTGGCGGCAAGGTGTACGCAACTGGCATATCGCCCAATGGCCTTTGGCCTGTGCGCGCGGCTTTATCGTCACCTTTGCCCAGTTTCTGTTCTATTTGTCGCTGGGACATATGGCTTTTGCCACGGCGTCGACCATCACTTATGCAAACGCCCTGTTCATGACCGCCCTTGCGGTGCCTCTTTTGGGGGAAAAGGTCGGCTGGGTCCGGTGGTCCGCCGTCTTGCTGGGGTTCGCCGGCGTCATGCTGGTCATGGGACCGGGGCGTGAAACATTTGCGCCGATTGCCCTGGCCCCGCTTGGAGCGGCATTTCTTTATGCGCTTGCCGGCGTGACGGCCCGCCGGATCGACGCCAGCCATTCGACGGCCTTGGTCAATCTCTACTCGGCCGGTGTCGCCCTGGTAACGGCCACCGCGCTGGCCCTGGTCATGGGCGGGTTCTCAGCCATCAACAGCTGGGAAGACTTCGGCTGGATCATGACTATGGGAGGATTGGGGGGCACTGCCGTGCTTTGTCTTGTTGCCTCCTACCGGATGACGGAACAAAGCAACCTCGCCCCATTCAGCTATTTCGGTATTCCCATCGCCTTTGTCATGGGGTGGATCACCTTTGATGAGGCTCCGTTCCAGGATCTCTTTCCTGGTGCCCTCCTTATCGCGGCAGGAGGGTTGATGGTGATCTGGCGTGAACGCCGCCTCAACCGGCACTCTGCCTAAAAACTGGCGTATAATCCGTCACCGCATCAGCGCGGGCTTCAGCCCGCGCTGCCCGGCCCAACTGGACAAGATGGATCTCTGATCCAGCGCGTCCGGGCGGGAGCGCCCCGTCACACAGTTTCCCTGTGGTCATACGACGACTTTGATCGCATCCTGTGCTCCCACGCCAAACACCCGCTTGTAGCGACGCACTTCTTCTGGTGGGCCCATCGCCTTTTCCGGATTATCTGACAGCTTGACCGTCGGATGACCGTTTGCCGAAACCGCTTTGCACACCAAAGAAAAGGGAGCCAATGCCTCTTGGGGCACCAGCCCGCGAAAATCATTGGTCAGCAGGGTTCCCCAGCCAAACGACACATTGACCTGCCCGGAAAACCGAGCATGCAGCTCGGCGATTTGGGCCACATCCAATCCATCAGAAAAAATCACCCGCTTGTCGCGCGGGTCCTCGCCGCGGTCTCGCCACCAATTGATTGCAATTTCGGCACCCTTGGCCGGCTCTCCACTGTCTATCCGAATGCCGGTCCACCCAGCCAACCAATCCGGCGCGTTGTCCAAAAACCCTCTGGTTCCATAGGTATCCGGCAGAATAATTCGCAGGTTGCCTTCGTGCTCGTCATGCCAGTCGCGCAAGACGTCATAGGGAGCCTGTGCCAGGTCGGCATCGTTCCTGGCCAAAGCTGAGTAAACCATTGGCAATTCATGGGCATTTGTCCCGATGGCCTCTACTTCACGTCGCATTGCGATCAGACAATTTGAGGTTCCGGTGAATTTGCCTCCGATCCCCTCCATCATCGCCTGCACACACCAGTCCTGCCACAAGAAGGAATGACGACGACGGGTCCCGAAATCAGCAATAGAGAGACCGTCAATCTCGCGCAATTTTTCAATCTTTTCCCAGACCTTGGTCATGGCTCGTGCGTAAAGCACCTGAAGTTCGAACCGCCCCATGTCATTCAGGACGGCACGCCCGCGCAACTCCATCAACACCGCCAACGCCGGAATTTCCCACAACATGACTTCGGGCCAACTGCCTTCGAATGTCAGTTCGTATTGGTCGCCTCGCCGCTCCAGATGATAGTGCGGCAGCCGCAGATTTTCGAACCATTCCATAAAATCTGGGCGAAACATCTGACGTTTGCCATAGAATGTGTTGCCGCGCAGCCAGGTGCTCTCGCCCCGGCTCAGGCTCAGTGAGCGGATATGATCCAGTTGCTCGCGCAGTTCGCCCTCATCTATCAGATGGGCCAACGGAATATGCGTGGATCGGTTGATCAGGGAAAACGTCACCTGGGTGTCGGACTTATTGCGAAATACCGACTGGCACATCAGCAGCTTATAAAAGTCAGTGTCGATCAACGACCTGACAATCGGATCAATCTTCCATTTGTGATTGTAAACACGCGTTGCGATATCCACCCTGGACCTCTCGGGTTGTGCCAGATCTGAGTAATCACACAAGGGTTCGCAACGGGGGAAGTCAACCCTGCATCCGATGGTTTTCCCGCGGCTGCAATTTCTCCAGAACGGCCAATAATTCTGCCCGAGACAGCGGTTTGGTCAAAAAACCATCCATTCCCGCGGCAAGACAAGCATCTCGATCACTCTCGAATGCGTTCGCGGTCAGGGCGACTATTCTGGGTTGTACGGGGCATTTGGCTCGAATTTCACGCGTAGCATCCAGACCATTCATCACCGGCATGGACATATCCATAAAGATCAAATCCGGCTCCTGTTCCAATGCACGTTCAACCGCTTCGCGCCCGTCATGTGCAAACGACACCTCAACGGGCATGGATTTCAGAAATTTGGCGATGACCAGCCGGTTGACCTTGTTGTCTTCGGCGACCAGAACACGCAACGTGTCCCTAGAAACGTGTTCTGGCTCACCTGATTTGGGATCAATCAACAACATCGGTGCCGCGTTTCTTTCCTGGATCGGAACCTCTGATGGAACGGGATCCAGATGCAGGAAGACAGTGAACAGGGTGCCCTGACCCACTTCTGAGCGCACCAAGATTTCACCGTCCATCGCATTGGCGAGCATTCGGGCTATGGTGAGACCCAATCCTGTGCCTCCGAAACGTCGGGTCGTCGAAGCTTCGGCCTGAGAAAAACGTTCGAAAATCTTGTCCAGCTTGGCCTCGGGAATGCCGATCCCAGTGTCTTCCACCTCAAACCGCAACACTGGATTCTTGCAATTGCGTTCACAGGTGACACGGACAGTCACCTGCCCGGTTTCGGTAAATTTGATGGCATTTCCCACCAGATTGAACAGAATTTGCTGGATGCGGCGGTCATCACCCAACAACCACCGGGGAACAGTCCCATCAATGTCGACGCTCAACCCCACTGACTTTTCTTGTGCCTGCCCTCTCAACAGGCGGATCGTATCGGAAAAACAGGCGTGAACTTCAAAAACGACCGGGCTCAACTCCATACGCCGGGCGTCCAACTTGGACAGATCCAGAATATCATTGATTAAACCCAGCAATGTTCTGGCAGAGGTCTGGATGGTTTGAACAAACAGGTTTTGCTCGTCGTTCAAGGTCGTTTGGGATAGCAGGTCAGACATCCCGAGAACCCCATTCATCGGGGTCCTGATTTCATGGCTCATGGTTGCAAGAAAATCAGATTTTGCGCGCGTCGCGTCCTCGGCCGCTTCGCGGGCGGCCTCCAGCTCCATGGCATGTTGGCGCATTGCTGAAATGTCGCGTTCGATCGCGACAACCATTTCAATTTCCCCATCCGCCCCTATGACCGGGACTTGATTGGTTTCTATCCAGAATTGATGCCCCTGCTTGTGCTGATTGAGGATTTCCCCCCTGAATGTCTCCCCTGCCAGGATCGTCGTCGCGAGGTGCGCGACCACGTCAAGGTCCGTGTCCGGTGCATTCAAAAGCGCACCCGGTGCCGTCCCGACGGCTTCATTGAACGAATACCCCGTGATTTCTGAAAAGGCGTTGTTCACCCAATCTATTAACCCATCCGAGTTAATTATGATCACACTGTCATTGGCATGTTGCGCTACCAAAGCAAGCTTTCGCGCTTCGATCTGCTTTTCTTTCAACTCCCTGTTGGTGCGTTCCAACTTCTGTCGTTGCTGCATCAACTCCAGCGTTGTTGCCTGACTACTCAAAAAATTCGCGTTGACCGCTCTTGTGAACAAATAAACCGTATAGGCCAGAATGAGAGCACCCAGAAAATTGGCAAAAGTCTTGGTCAGATCCTGATCCACCACCAGAAATTCCGCTCCGAATTGGACCAGGATAGCGGCACCATAAATCCCCATTCGAACAATCGCGGCGCCGGAATGAAACGGTAATGCAACCCCACCGTTGACGGCAACTCCGGTCAGCATGGCAATCGCCAAAAGCGGCTCCGAATGCGCACCAAAGCTGTCCCAGGCCAGCGATATGGCCGCCACAATGGTGACGGCCTGAACCCCTGCGCTGAGCATGGTAAACAATTTGAGCCGTGGTAGATCGCCCCCTCGATCCAGCATGCGCAATGCAGAACGCAGGCACAAGTGATCCAGGATATCTCCGGCAATTACCAAAACGGCCGCCATGACCGCCACAGGAAAGGAAATAACAGCCCAAAAGATGCAGGCACCAATCAACGTCGTTATCTGCCGATAACGAAATTTTTGCGTGCGGGAGACAGCATAGCTTCGAAACAAGGCGGCCGACCCAAAAGGCCGGGTGTCAGGACCCGATCCGTTTGCTTGCCCTGCCTGCGCTGTCTGCATTATGAAACCTTTGGGCGAACCTTACCCCCAAAAGTCGTAGGCCCATCCAGTTAACAAAAAGCAACCAGCTGACTCAAATCAGCGTCACCTCGGCCGCGCGCATCGTTTGCAACGCCGCCTCCAGTGACCCGTTCAGATCGATTCCCCGGCATCCCGCCAAATCCACGGACACATCATACCCCAATCGCTTTGCATCCATGGCCGAGAAAAACACACAGAAATCTGTTGCCAGCCCAACCAGTGTCAGACTGTGAATTGCCCGGTCGCGCAGATACCCGTCCAGACCTGTCGCCGTTGTTCGATCATTTTCGAACAGGGCGGAATAGCTATCGATTTCGGGTCGAAACCCTTTGCGAAGAATCAGATCCGCATTGGTGTTCAGGTCCGTGTGAAAGGCTGCACCGCGGGTCCCCTGGATGCAGTGATCCGGCCACAGAACCTGTTCCCCATAGGGCATTGGCATGGTTTCAAACGGAGATGTTCCGGGATGTTGCGAAGCAAATGACGAATGTCCTGCGTGATGCCAATCTTGTGTCAGGATCACGGTCTGCCAGCGGGCAATCATGTCATTTATGACAGGAACCACGGCATCGCCATCCGGCACGGCCAGTGCACCACCCGGGCAAAAATCGTTTTGGACATCGATCACGATCAGCGCGCTTGTCATGGTCTCTCCCAATGTGACCCTTTCTGTGTTTAATCGCTGAGACCAGGCTTGGAAACCGCCTGCAGGCACATTTGGACAGATCCGAGGCCCCTTGAAAATCAGGGGCAGGCGGTCTAATGCCGCGTTATGTTCACCATTGCTGCCCTGTATCACTTTACCCGGTTTGCGGAGCCTGCCGCATTGAAACCAAATCTGTTGGACCTGTGCAACCATCACGGTGTCACGGGATCATTGCTGTTGGCGCATGAAGGGATCAATGGAACCATCGCCGGGACCCGGGCCGGAATCGATGCTGTTCTGGCACACATCCGGTCATTGCCCGGCTGTGCCGGTCTGGAATGGAAAGAGGCAACATCGGACCATCCCCCCTTTGGCAAGATGAAGGTGCGGTTGAAAAAGGAAATCGTCACCATGGGGCAGCCGGATGTCGATCCGCGCGCCACTGTCGGCCATTACGTCACGCCAGAGAATTGGAATGACCTCATCGCTTCGGACGACGTGGTCGTGATTGATACCCGCAACGACTACGAAATAGCTATTGGGACGTTTCAGGGTGCAGTCGATCCCGAAACCAAGAGTTTTGGAGAATTTCCCACCTGGTGGGAGAACAACAAGGACCGGTTTCACAACAAGCGCGTCGCAATGTTTTGCACGGGTGGAATTCGCTGCGAGAAATCGACCAACTTCCTACTGGGACAAGGTGTCGAAGATGTCTACCACCTGAAAGGTGGCATTCTGCGTTACCTCGAAGAGGTCCCTGCCGAGAACAGCACATGGGAAGGGGAGTGTTTTGTGTTCGACAACCGGGTGTCTGTTGGCCATGGGCTGAAAGAAGGTCCGCACGTCCTGTGTCATGGATGCCGTCGCCCGCTGTTGCCACAGGACACCGAGCGCCCCGAATTCGAACAGGGGGTGAGCTGTCATCAATGCATCGAAGAAACCTCGGACCAGGACAAGAATCGGTTCCGCGAACGCCAGAAACAGATGACCCTGGCACGCGAGCGTGGAGAAGGAAAGATGGGTAGCATACCGCTCTGACCGGTCCACACTCGAAACAAAGAAAATTCCAATTTTCTTGGACAAATTCTTGGCAAGAATTTTGCCCATGAGTCGCGGCTGGACCCAGTTTTGGACGTTTTCGACCTGTGGCAGGCGAAACAGTTTCCTAATCTGATCGGACACATACTCTCGCCCGAGGCCGCTTTCATGACGGAAATTCCCTTTCTAGATGCCCGCGCATTGTCCCATCGCTTGCACCAGCGGACGATCACAGCGACTGACGCTCTTCGAGCGCATCAGCGCCAGGTCAACACACGGGAACGCGAGGTTAACGCCTTTGTCACGCTCGATTGGGACGCGGGTTTTGCCCAGGCAGCAGAGCTGGATCGACAGGCGGATGCGGGTGCCCCTTTGGGGGTGCTGCATGGTATACCTATCGCCATCAAGGACGTCTTTGAAACAAAGGGGCTTCGCACAACCTGGGGATCGCACAGTTTTGCGACCTACACCCCCGACTTTGACGCCCTGCATGTTGCCCGCCTACGCGCCGCAGGTGCGGTTATCATCGGCAAAACAAATACCCCGGAGTTTGCCTTTTCCGGGCAAACGTCCAACCTGGTTTCCGGGACCACCCGCAACCCGTTGAACCCGACACGCACTGTGGCAGGCAGCTCAGGCGGGGCAGCGGCGGCGTTGGCGGCGCATATGGTTCCGCTGGCAGATGGCTCTGATCTGGGCGGCAGTCTGCGCACACCCGCTGCCTGGTGCGGTGTGGTCGGTTACAGGCCAACCTCAGGCCTTGTTCCGCACGATCCCAACCCGGTCCCCTTCGACGGGCTGTCCGTCCCTGGCCCAATGGCGCGCAATGTTGCCGATCTGACGCTGATGCTGTCGGTCATGGCTGGCAATGACGCCCGTCAGCCATTGGGGTTCTGGCAGGACGTCCCGCAGGTGTCGGCGCTCGACATGCCTTTCCCCGCTGGGCGGTTGGCCTTTTGTGCCGCCCCGTTCGGCACATCCCCGCACGCATCAATACTTTCTGCGCTCGCCCCGGTTCCAGCCCTATGCGAGTCGCTGGGCTGGCAGGTCGCAGATGCCGCGCCCGATCTGGCCCCGTTGCACGATTTTGCCCATTTGACCCGCGGGCTATCCGCCTTGGGGGTCCGCGCAGCATTGGACCCCGACATGTCGCTGTCCGGGGAAAGTTTTCGCACAGCCTGCGCGTCGGGCGACGGATTGAGCCTGGCGGATTTTGTCGCATATCAGTCCGTGAGGGCCAGAATCTGGACCGAAACTGTTGCATTCTTTGACCGTTACGACTTTGCTCTGTGGCCAACGGCAACAGGACTGCCCTTTTCCGCTGATCTTGGGGATCGTGAAATTACCGAAGATTGGCGCACCGTCACGCTGACTCCGGTGTTGGAGCTGCCGTCGATTTCGATCCCATTCGGGAAATCTTCGGACGGGATGCCTGTTGGGTTGCACATCACCGGCCCCAAGGGGTCTGATGCACGGCTGTTGCGCTTTGCCCATCAGATCGAACAGGCAATCAAATGAAACCACTGCGACGAAACGGAACAGGCGATTCCCTTGTCTGCGTGCTGGAAATACCCAAATCGAATGGAAAATCTGAAGAAATTCGACCATGAAATCATCTGGAACCGGGTCAAAAAACACGATGCCTTCGGCCGCCTTTGACCACCCATCAGATTGAAACAGTTCAAGAAAATCACAGGACACTGGACCAGACGTCACCCTGTTCCCGCTAACACAGAAGATTTGACCAGAGGATCAAATCAAACCGTTGAAAGAAAACGCTCTTTCCACTGGCCCTAAGGCACCAATTCCTCTATTCAATCGCCCACCTTCAAGTTTGCGGGGATCCAGCCGTTGCTCGACCTGACAAATATCCGTGCCACCCTTGCGGATCATTACGACCTCACCCCTTCGCCCGAGCTCGCCGCGTCGATGAGCGAGACTTATGACCGGATGAATCGGGTTGTTCCGCCATCCGACTGGGCGATCTATGCGCCCTATGTCAAAGCGATCAACAGCCTCAAAGCCGAGCGCAACGCAGTGATTTTGGGTCATAACTATATGACGCCCGAAATTTTTCACGGCGTGTCAGATTTCGTCGGTGACAGCCTGCAACTGGCGATCAAGGCCACCGAAGTCGACGCCGATGTGATCGTGCAATGTGGTGTGCATTTCATGGCCGAAACGTCGAAGATCCTGAGCCCTGAAAAAACCGTGCTGATGCCGGATATGGAAGCCGGATGCTCGCTGGCCGAATCCATCACCGCCGAGGGCGTCGATGAGATGCGCCGCCGTTATCCCGGTGCGCCTGTCGTGTCCTATGTCAACACCACGGCCGAGGTCAAAGCCGCCTCTGACATCTGCTGCACCTCTTCGAACGCTGCCCAGATCGTGGCCGCGCAGGAGAGCCACACGGTCATCATGACGCCCGACCAATACCTGGCCCAAAACGTGGCCAAGGATGTTCCACAAAAGAACGTCGTCTGGTGGGAAGGCTCGTGCATCGTACATGAACAATACAGCCCTCAGGATCTGCGCGATTTCCGCGAATGGAACCCCGGCACCCGCCTGATCGCCCACCCTGAATGCCCCCCTGATGTGGTGGCCGAGGCGGATTTCTCGGGTTCGACAAGTGGCATTCTGAAATATGTCACCGAAGAAAAGCCGGAAAAGGCCCTGTTGATCACCGAATGCTCAATGGCGTCGAATATCGCGGATTCTCTGCCCGAGGTCGAATTTGTCGGCCCGTGCAACATGTGCCCTTACATGAAAAAGATCACTCTGGAAAAAGTCCTGTGGGTGCTGCACACCATGGACAACCAAGTCGAAGTCGACCCGACTGTAGCCGCCAAAGCCCGCCTGTCCGTACAACGCATGATCGACCTCAGCCGCCAGCTGGGCATCTGAGGATATCCGAATGCGAGAGATCACCACCGGACGTGTCGTGATCGTCGGCGCCGGGCTGGGTGCATTATATGCAGCGCTGATGCTAGCACCGCATCCGGTGGTTCTGATCTCACCTGACCCACTTGGTGAAGGTGCCAGCTCGGCCTGGGCGCAAGGCGGTGTGGCCGCCGCCATGGATCAGGCAGACAGCCCCGAAGCCCATGCCGCAGACACCCAACGTGCAGGTGCCGGTACGGTGGATCTGGACGTGGCTCATATGGTCACCCAAGCCGCCCGCGAACACATTCTGCAACTGACGACATTGGGCACACCCTTTGACCGTACCAAAAACGGTGGCTACGTGCTCTCGCGCGAAGCAGCGCACAGCTTTGCCCGTGTTGTGCGGGTCAAGGGCGATCAGGCCGGTGCCGAAATCATGGCCGCGCTGATCGCCGAGGTGCGAGCTACGCCGTCGGTTCAGGTGCTCGAAGGGGCAATGGCCGTCCGGTTGTCACAAACGGCTGGCACAGTGGACGGCGTTGTGCTGCAATCTTCGGCCCCCGAAGGATCAGCTCCGTTGATGCTGCGCGGTTCATCCTATCTGTTGGCCGGGGGCGGCTCGGGCGGATTATATGCGCTGACCACCAACCCGCCGCGTATCCGCGGACAGGTGATTGGCATGGCTGCCCGCGCCGGGGCCGACATTGCCGATGCCGAATTTGTGCAGTTCCATCCCACCGCCATCGACGTTGGCGAAGACCCCGCCCCGTTGGCCACCGAAGCGCTGCGCGGCGAAGGGGCCGTTTTGGTGAATGCCCTGGGAGAGCGGTTCATGTTGACCCAACACCCTGATGCCGAACTGGCCCCACGGGATGTGGTGGCCCGGGCGATTTTTGCCCAAACCCAGGCAGGACATCGGCCATCGCTGGATACGCGGGCAGCTTTGGGAGCTGCACTTCTGGAAAACTTTCCGTCTGTCGCCGAAGCCTGTCGTCGAGGCGGGGTGGACCCGGTGGCGGACACGATCCCCGTCGCCGCTGCTGCGCATTATCATATGGGCGGGATTGCAACGGACCAAAACGGGCATTCCGGGTTGAAAAACCTATGGGTATGTGGCGAAGCGTCCTCGACCGGGCTGCATGGAGCAAATCGACTGGCCTCGAATGGTTTGTTGGAGGCGCTGGTCTATGCCCGGATCTGCGCGTTTGACATTGTACAAAACCTGCCACCAGAAAAGTGCAACCCGATTGATTTGCAGTTCCCACCCGGTGGCGACCCGGTTTCCCCCGAGGCCGTAACCGCCCTGCGTCAAACAATGACGACCCATGTTGGTGTTCTACGCGACGCCGCCGGCCTGAAGACCGCGCTGTTCAGGATCGCGCAGCTGGAGGCCGAAAACGACCATTGCGAGAGCTTTCTCAATATGTGCGCAACGGCGACAATGATTGCTGCCTGTGCCTTGCAACGCGAAGAAAGCCGCGGTGCCCATGCCCGCACCGATTTTCCCGATGCCGCGACCGGTCCCGGCCAACGATCGCGCCTGACCCTGTCTGAGGCGCTGCAATTGCGCGCCCAAATCGTGAGTGAATTCAAATGAGCCCCCGGATAAGCAATGCCTCTCTTCCCGATCTGATCCTGGAACCCTTGGTGCGCAACGCGCTGATGGAAGATCTGGGCAGCTATGGGGATATCACCACGCGATCTGTCGTTCCCGGCGACGTGACTTATGTCGCTCGATTGAACGCCCGCGCCGATGCGGTGGTGTCCGGCATGCAGATTGCGCGGATCGCATTTGGTCTGGTTGATCCGACGCTGGACGTAAAGACCCTGATCGGTGACGGGGAAACGGCGCACAAGGGCGAGACCCTGATGACCATCTCAGGATCGGCGGCGTCGATCCTGATGGGAGAGCGGGTTGCCTTGAACTTTGCCGGTCGACTGACCGGAATTGCGACCAAGACTGCCGCCTTTGTAACCGCTGCGGCGGGTACAAAAACCCGCATCACATGCACGCGCAAGACCACGCCCGGGTTGCGGCTTGTCGAGAAACAGGCCGTTCTGCATGGCGGTGGTTTCAACCACCGTTATTCCCTTTCGGATGCGATCCTGATCAAGGACAACCACATTGCTGCCGCTGGCGGCGTGCAGGCGGTGCTGGAAGCCGTCAAAGCCAATGCGTCGCATATGATGAAAGTCGAGATCGAGGTGGATCGGCTGGATCAGTTGGAAGACGTTTTGACCGTGGGCGGGGCGGACGTGGTTTTGCTGGACAACATGAACAATGATACCCTGGCGCGCGCTGTGGATATGGTACAAGGCCGGATCATCACCGAAGCCTCGGGCAATGTGACGCTGGAGCGGATCGCGTCGATTGCAGCGACTGGCGTCGACTATATTTCCTCTGGCGCGTTGACCCATTCGGCACAGACCGTGGACCTAGGTCTGGACTTTTAAGTCGGCGCAGACCGGCTGGTGGTGCTCCCGCCCGTTTTTCGCGCATCTGCGATGCAATCAAAACCGTTGGGCCTGGCAGTGCCTCCAAAAGAGGCGCTGGGTTACCGCTACCGCCTCCCAAAAAATAACTGCCGCCCCGATGGAATCAGGACGGCAGCATTTACGAGGTAAAGCTCATTCAACCCAGATGGGCTGTGTTCGCTGTGTTTCAGATGTCAAATTTGACACCCTGCGCCAAGGGTAATTCTGCTGAATAATTCACCGTATTTGTCTGGCGACGCATATACGATTTCCAAGCATCCGAACCGCTTTCACGTCCGCCTCCGGTTTCCTTCTCGCCGCCAAAGGCACCACCGATTTCTGCACCAGACGGGCCAATGTTGACATTGGCGATACCACAGTCCGAACCAGCCGGAGACAGGAACTCTTCGGCTTCGCGCATGTTCAGGGTGAACACACAGGAGCTGAGACCCTGCGGCACGTCATTTTGCAGATCCAGCGCGTGCGCGAAGTCGTCATACCCCAACACATAAAGGATCGGGGCAAAGGTCTCGGCTTTGACCGTCGCGCTTTGACCCGGCATTTCAACGATCGCCGGTTCCATGTAGACACCATTGGCTGGCACGCCTTTGGTAACGCGATTGCCACCATGAACGGTGCCGCCTTCGACACGGGCCGCGTCCAGCGCCGCCGTCATGGCCGCGCCGGCCTCTGCATCAACCAAGGGACCGACCAGGGTACCCTCTTCCAACGGGTTTCCAACGGGCAGGCCAGCATAGGCCTTTTTCAAGCGTGCAACCAGGTCCTCACGGATGGAATTATGCACGATCAGACGGCGCAGGGTGGTGCAGCGCTGACCGGCGGTGCCGACAGCCGAGAACACGATGGCCCGCACGGCCATTTCCAGATCTGCCGAGGGGCCGACGATCATCGCATTGTTGCCGCCCAATTCCAGAATACATTTGCCAAATCGTTCCGCCACAACCGGTGCCACTGCACGGCCCATCCGGGTCGAACCGGTTGCCGAAATGATCGGGACATCTTCGCTCGCAACCAGCGACTTGCCCAGGTCCGCCCCACCGATCAGAGTTTGCAACAACCCATCCGGCGCATCCCCGAACCGCACCAGAGCACGATCAAAGATCTTTTGGCAGGCCAGGGCGGTCAGGGGTGATTTCTCGGAGGGTTTCCAGATCACCGGATCGCCACAGACCAGCGCCAGCGCCGCATTCCACGACCAGACCGCAACCGGGAAGTTAAAGGCCGAAATCACACCAACCGGACCGGCCGGTTGCCAGGTTTCCATCATCCGATGGCCGGGACGTTCGCTGGCGATGGTCAGGCCATACAGCTGGCGCGACAGACCGACGGCAAAGTCACAGATGTCGATCATCTCCTGCACTTCGCCCAGGCCTTCGGACGTGATCTTGCCGGCCTCCCAGCTAACCAGGGCTCCCAGGTCATCTTTGGCGGCGCGCAACTCTTCGCCCAGCAGGCGGATCAGCTCTCCGCGGCGCGGTGCCGGGACGATGCGCCATGCCTTGAACGCGGCCTTGGAGCGCGCCAGAATTGCATCCATGTCGGACGCAGGCGTTTCGTGGAGATCCGCCAATGCGCGCCCGTCGATGGGCGAATGCACGGTCAGCGTGCCGCCTGTAAGTTCGGCCTCGGTCAGGCCCAGATTTGCAAAAAGGGTGTGTGGTGTTATGACTGTATCTTTCATGTCTCAGGCCGCCTTGTTCAGTTGGGTGATGTCGCCAGCGCGGTACAGCTGGCCAAATTCGGTTTCCAGGAAGGTCGAGAGCTGCACCTGTTCCTGGCGCACAAATCCGGACGCGGGCAGTCCGCCGGTTCGCATCAGGTCAACAACGCCCAAAACTCCGGCTGCCGTGGTCACCTGAATGGCACTCCAGACCTGTCCATTGATGGTTCGGGCAAAGGATTTATTGATCAGGCTTTTTTCGCGCAGCTGGCCGTCGATCTGCCCGCGCGCCGTGCAATAGACCAAAACCACATCCTGATCGGTACGGGGCAGCGCGGTTTCAAAGATCTCTTTCAGCAGATCGCGACGCCGTTCCAGCCCCAGATCAGTGAGCAACAATTTCAGTATGTCGCGATGACCCGGATAGCGGATCGACCGATAGGATACCGCGCGCGCCTTGCCATCCAGGGTTTCAGGCAACGTGCCCAAACCGCCCGAAGTGTTGAAGCATTCGTATTCCACGCCGTCGTGACCGAGGATCTCATAGTCTTCGAGCGGGGCGGTCTTGACCAGCTTGCCGTTCACAATGGCATCGCAGGAATTGCAGTATTCGTTGATCAACCCATCAGTCGACCAGGTCAGATTGTATTTCAGCGCATTGGTCGGATAGAGCGGCAGCGCCCCCACCCGCATGTGCAGGGTGTCCAGCGTATCGAATTCCGCAGCCAGCGCCGCTCCGGCGATACCGACAAATCCAGGTGCCAGACCACATTGCGGCATGAATGCTGTTTCGCTGTCGGCGGCCAGTTCGCGTACCGCATTGGTCGCTGCGACATCTTCGGTCAGGTCAAAGTAATGCGCACCAGCACGCTTGGCAGCCGCAGCAATCGCGGGGGTCAAAAAGAATGGCGCTGCAGAAACAACCGCGTCAAATCCCTTTAGCCCTTCGGCCAGCCCTGCCTCATCCTTGGCGTCGATCTGTTTTGTGGCGATCCCCAATTTGTTGATCGCGCCCAGCGCGGCCAGATCATGGTCCGCCACAGTGACAGAGTAGTTGGACGACGTTTTCAGCAGCGTCGCGATCATCTGACCGATCTTGCCCGCGCCGACTACACAAATGTTCCAATGCATCGCACATCTCCTTTTATTGCAAAAAGGGTGGCGGATGAGATGTTCAGTTTGTAGCGACCAGATTGACGAAACGAGTCCTCATTTCGTCAATTCGACGAAATTTCCGTCAATTCGTCAGATGCGGTCAATCCGTCGGCCAAAAATCACGTTGGTATTGGTGCGAACCACGCCAGGAATCGCCGCGATTTCATCGACCAGAATATCCAGGTCTTCGATCCGCGGGGCTTCGGCACAGATAATCAGGTCAAACTCACCGTTGATAGACAGGCATTGTCGCACCTCGGGATAGGTTTCCAACCGCTTGATGATCCGCCGGGTTTCTTTTTGCTGGACCTCGGCCATAACCACCACCTGCACCTTGTGGCCTTCGGGATGTTCCTGCAGCACCACGGAATACCCAGCGATGACGCCACGGTCCTCCATGCGGCTGATACGTTCATGCACAGTGGTGCGCGCAACGCCCAGCTTGGTGGCGATCTTGGTGGTGGATTCGCGGGCATTGCGTTGCAACTCCGCGATTATTTTTCGGTCGAGCAAGTCCATCATGTCTCTTTGCATAACGTGGTCAGCCAATCGCGCAAGGCCTGCAATGCCGGATAATCCCGACCGGCCCGGGGCCAAACCAGATAATAGCTACCGACGCTGACCCTGGCGGCTCCGGGCATGGCAATCAATCGCCCGTCTTGCAGATCCTTGCCCACCAGATAGTCCGGCATCAACGCCACCCCCAAACCCGATTGCGCCGCCTGCGCCATGGTTGCGAATTGGTCCAGAACCATGGCCGGAGCCCCTGTCGCCACCAGCCCCTGCGCGGAAAACCATTGATCCCAGGCCCAAGGGCGCGACGCCAGTTGCAGCCGCGGCAGATGCGACAGCGACTCCATGTCCGCCACCTCCAAATCCGGCGACATGACCGCCACAACCTGTTCGTCCCACAGTTTCAACGCTTCGGTATCGGGCCAGTCATCCTGTCCAAAGTGAATCGCACCGTGGAAGGTCTCTTGCGTGAAATCAAAGGGGTCGGTTCGGGTCCCCAGGTTCAAGGTAATCCCGGGATGGGTCTGCAAAAATTCGGGCAGACGCGGTGCCAGCCAATGGGCACCAAAAGCGGGCAGTATGGCCAGATTCAGTGCCCCACCCAAGGGATTCGCCTGTAGCGCTATCGTCGCGGCAGCGATTTGATTGACTGCCGCACGCACCTGTTCGGCATAGGCTGCTCCCTGAGGTGTGAGCATCATGCGCTTGCGATCGCGCTGAAACAACGGCACTTGCACCGCATCCTCCAGCTTTTGCACCTGACGGCTGACAGCCCCCTGGGTCAGATCCATTTCGCGCGCAGCACCTGTGACCGACCCCAAACGCGCCACGGTTTCAAATGCGGACAACCAGGACATTGGTGGGGTAAAACGGCGGGCACGGGGCATTTGTCATTCCATTTTGTAATGCATCCATTCCAGAACTTCGATTTCCTTGCCTGTCAAGTAAAGATACGCTGACTCAAACCGTCAGAAAGTATTGCGAAACAGCATGACAAACATCGCCAACTTCCGCCGATCACGCCGGGCCAGCGCCCTGAACCTTAGCGAAATTGCACATGTCTCTGATGCCGCCGAGGCGCTGAGGGCAGCAGGAAAACCGGTTTTGACTTTTGGAACTGGTGAGCCGGATTTCCCAACACCCGTTCACGTGATCGAAGCAGCCCATCAGGCGGCATTGCGTGGGGACACCACGTATACCTCGACCCAAGGCACTCCCGCATTGCGTCAGGCGGTGGCCGATCAGGCAGGGTTTGAAACTGACCCGGCAGAGGTCCTCATTTCGACCGGTGCCAAACAGGTTCTGTCCAACGCGCTCCTCGCCACCGTGGATCCCGGCGATGAGGTGATCGTACCTGCTCCCTATTGGACCAGCTACTCGGACATCATCGACTTTTGTGAGGCAACTTTGGTGTCGGTCCCCTGCCCGGCGTCATCCGGGTTTCTCCTGACACCCGAAGCGCTAGAAATGGCGATCACCGACAAAACTCGGTGGCTGATGTTGAATTCACCGGGAAACCCATCCGGTGTCATGTATTCGGCCGATCAGCTTAGAGCATTGGCCGACGTGCTACGTCGCTATCCGCATGTATGGATTTTGGCGGATGAGATCTACCAGCACATTGCTTATGTGCCCTTCACCAGTTTTCGCAACGCCGCCCCCGATCTGGCCGACCGGACGCTGATCGTCAATGGTGTATCCAAAGCTTACGCCATGACCGGTTGGCGCATCGGCTGGGGCATCGGCCCGGTGCCGCTGATCAAGGCAATGACAGCCATCCAGGGGCAATCGACATCAGGCGCGTGTTCGGTCGCACAGGCGGCCAGCGTCGCGGCTCTGACCGGCCCACAGGACCATTTGGAAACCCGCAGCACCGAATTCCGTGCCCGTCGCGATTTGGTTGTTCAGGGATTGAATGCGATCGACGGGTTGATCTGTCCGGAACCATCCGGGGCTTTTTATGTCTTCCCGTCCTGTAGCGGCGTTTTTGGCCAAGTCACGCCGCAGGGGAAAACCATCGAAACCGACGCGGATTACTGCAGCTATCTTCTGGACGAAGCCTTGGTGGCCTTGGTTCCCGGACGGGCCTTTGGATTGCCTGGGTACTTCCGCCTGTCCTATGCCTACTCCAAAGCGGAGCTGCGCGAAGGTCTGCGCCGGATCGCTGCAGCAACAGCCGAACTCAAGTAAGGAAACCAGACATGGATCGTGCCGACATTGTCGATCAGGCCTTTCGTGACAAACTCACCACGGGTCATCTCCCCTCTGGTGCTGCACCGTCCGGCCCCCTGTCCGACACGGACGCCGTGGCGATTTTCCGGGCCCAGTGCCTGAGCCGAAATCTCGACCGCCGATCACGCAAAATGCAGGCCGCCGGTCAGGGTTATTACACCATCGGGTCCTCGGGGCATGAAGGTATGGCGGCAGTGGCCTCGGCATTGCGGCCCAGTGACATGGCATTTCTGCATTACCGCGATGGAGCCTTTCAGACCATGCGGTCTGCGCAGGTACCTGGCACCACCCCCGCCTGGGATATGTTGCTCAGCTTTTCGACCTCGACCGAGGATCCGATTTCCGGTGGGCGCCACAAGGTGCTTGGCTCCAGATCCCTGAACATACCGCCACAGACCTCGACCATCGCCAGCCACCTGCCCAAGGCCGTCGGGGCGGCCTATTCCGTAGGGCTCGCCAAACGCCAAACTCCGGAACATCGGGTGCTGGAGGATGACAGTATTGTCATGTGTTCCTTTGGCGATGCCTCTTCGAACCACTCGACCGCACAGGGCGCAATCAACACGGCCTGCTGGACGTCATATCAATCGGTGCCGCTGCCTCTGCTCTTTGTCTGCGAAGACAACGGCATCGGCATTTCCACCCGCACCCCGCGCGGATGGGTGGCGGCCAATTATGAAAACAAACCCGGGCTTAAATATTTCCATGCCGATGGATTGGATCTGTATGACACGTATCGCGTGGCAAAGGAGGCCGCAGACTATGTGCGCACACGGCGCAAACCGGCCTTTCTGCACCTGACATTGGTGCGGCTTTACGGTCATGCCGGGTCGGATTTGCAGCAGGCCTATCTGTCCAAGGAGCTGTTCGAAGGCTGGGAAGCAGACGATCCATTGCTGCATTCAGCCCGGCTGTTGATCGAACAGGGGGTGCTGAATGCCGAACAGATTCTGGCAATCTATCAAGAGGCCGAGGATCAATGCACCCGTGTGGCCACAGAAGCGGTCAAACGGCCCCGCCTGAAAACCGCATCTGATGTCATGGCTTCGATCATCCCCCCCATGCGGGACTGCATACCGTCGAACGGCCCATCCGAAGATGCCCGCGCTGTGGCCTTTGGATCTGATTACAAACAGCTGGCCAATCCGCAGCCAATGAACAAGCTGCTGAACTGGGCATTGACCGATCTGATGCTGGAGCATCGTGAGATCGTCATGATGGGCGAAGATGTGGGCCGCAAGGGCGGCGTTTACGGTGTCACCCAAAAGCTGGTTGACCGCTTTGGTCCTGACCGGATGATCGACACGCTGCTGGACGAGCAGTCAATTCTGGGTTTGGCCATCGGCATGGCGCACAACGGGTTCATCCCAATGCCGGAAATCCAATTTCTGGCCTATCTGCATAACGCCGAAGACCAACTGCGCGGTGAGGCGGCAACCCTGTCGTTTTTCTCCAATGGTCAGTTCACCAACCCGATGGTGATGCGCATTGCGGGCCTTGGCTATCAAAAGGGGTTTGGCGGGCATTTCCACAATGACAATTCTCTCGCGGTGCTGCGCGATATTCCAGGCGTGGTAATCGCCTGCCCTTCGCGCGGTGACGACGCCGCGATGATGATGCGCGAATGTGTACGTCTGGCGCGGGAAGAGCAGCGCGTTGTGGTGATGGTGGAGCCCATCGCGCTGTACCCGATGCGCGACCTGATGGGCGAAAAGGACGGCGGATGGCTGTCCACATACCCTGAGCCGGATCGCCGGATCGGGTTGGGTGAAGTCGGGGTAGAAGGTGACGGACCACTGGCAATCCTGACCTATGGGAATGGGCGCTATCTGAGCACACAGGCCGCTGCCGACTTGCGGGCGCAAGGGATCGAAACCCGGATCATTGATCTCCGCTGGTTGGCACCATTGCCTTTGGAGGGGGTTCTGGCCGCTCTGGGTGGTGCTGAAAAGGTGCTGGTGGTTGATGAATGCAGAACCACAGGCAGCCAGTCCGAGGCTCTGATGGCCATGCTGCACGAGCAGACCGATTTGCCCCACGCCCGTATCGCTGCACAAGACAGCTTTATTGCCACGGGTCCCGCCTATGCCGCCACCATGCCCTCGCGCGCCTCGATCACCGAAGCCGCCCGCACCCTGTGGAACGCATCATGAAACAGACCGCTGTCGTCGTAGCCCCAGGACGGGGCACCTATAACCGAACAGAATTGGGGTACTTTGGCCGCCACCACATGGATCAGGCGGCGATGCTGAGCGACTTTGACGCCTATCGCAGCCAGATGGGGCAGAAAACCCTATCCGATCTGGATGGCGCGGCGCGGTTCTCTGGTCCGACGCACACACGGGGCGACAATGCATCAGCGTTGATCTATGCATGTGCGCTGGCAGACTTTCGGGCGATCAACCGCGACCGATTCGACATTTTGGGTGTCACCGGAAATTCCATGGGGTGGTATATCACGCTGGCCTGTGCCGGGGCGCTGGATCCGATGGGCGGTCTTGAGGTGATCAACACAATGGGCACCCTGATGCAGGAACAAATGATCGGCGGGCAGTTGATCTATCCCTTTGTTGACGAAGAGTGGCGTCCCATCCCCGGAGCGCGCGACGCCATCCTGGCCAAAATGGACGACATCAATACCCGTGCCGCGCATAGCCTGGCTATTTCAATCGACCTGGGCGGTATGCTGGTGCTGGCCGGAGACGAAGCCGGATTGCAGGCGTTCGAGACTGAAATGGAGCCCGTTCAAGACCGCTTTCCCATGCGCCTGCCCAATCACGCCGGATTTCACACAAATCTGCAAAAGCCGGTTTCGGCTCTGGGTCAGGCCCGACTGGGGCGGGCTCTCCTGCGACAACCGGATCTGGCACTGATCGACGGGCGCGGCGGCCTATGGCAGCGCGGGGCCAGTGACCTGGCTGAGCTGTACGATTACACATTGGGCCATCAGGTTGTGGAACCCTATGACTTTACCGCCGCGATCCGGACGGCAGCCCGCGAACTGATGCCTGACGTGTTCATTGTTCTGGGACCGGGCACGACCCTGGGCGGGGCAGTAGCGCAAAGCCTGCTGTTATCCGGTTGGCGTGGCATGTCTGGCAAGGCCGAGTTTCAGTCAGAACAGGACAAGACACCGCGATTGATCGCAATGGGACGCGAAGACCAGCGCGCCCAGGCGATTTGATCGTCAACCTTTCAAATCTGTGATTGCAGGCTGGGCGCGTGCTTCGTCTGCAATCCAAGATAGAAACCTGGAAATCTTGTCATTGCCTTCGGTCCCGGACCGATAAGACACCCAATAGCTGAGACGGGATTTGGCAATCTCGGGAAACGGTCGGACCAGTCGACCGTCAGCCAGCGCATCATTCACCAAAGGTGTCCGCCCCATTCCGACCCCCATTCCATCTATCGCAGCCTGAACGCCCATGTTGGACTGACCAAACCGGCGGGTACGTTCCGGGGGAAAGAGATGCATACCACATTCCCGTGCCCAGAACGTCCAGTTGGGGCTGTCAGCGCCATAGCGGTCCACGTCATCATAGAGGATCGTGTGATGGGCCAGATCGGCCACCTGACGAATGGGCCGGGGTCCATTTGCAAGACTGGGCGCACACACCGGGAACAGGGTTTCCTCCATCAGCTTGTGACCGTGAAACCCGGGTGTCTCGCCCAATTCATAACGGATCGCTATGTCGGCGGCACCGGTGGAAAATCCGGAATGCCCGGCGTCGGTCGCAATTGAAATGGTGAGATCCGGATGGGCCAGATCAAAGCGAACCAATCTGGGGAACAACCAGATATAGGCAAACCCGGGCGGGCAATTTATGACAATCGTATTCTTGTTGCGCACCTTACTGCGCAGATCCCCGCAGACATCGGAAATACGCCCCAATCCATCCGAAATCGCCAAAGCCAGCCGTACTCCATCCTCGGTTGGGCGTGATTTACGCGCACCGCGGATCAACAGGTCCTGCCCCAACCACCCCTCAAGACTGCGTACATGTTGGCTAACGGCGCTTTGGCTGACGCCCAATTCGTCGGCTGCGGCGCTGAACCCGGAACAGCGGACAACTGCCTCAAAGGCCCGTAGAGAGGTAAAGGGAAGATTGAGTATCATATAAGCCAAGCTAATGTATTGCATTACAGGTTTCAAATGGTTCCGTGCACCGAAACAGGTGAAACTGACCTACCATTACAGGAGCCGGAATGTCTGATATCACCCCTGAACACGGTGCTCGAAACCTGCTGCAGAACTGTGCGCAGGCGCGCGCCGGCGAACGTCTGTTGATCGCTTATGAGCCACCGGAATATGGCTATTTTGACGCGGATTCGGTCCAAGTCGTAACCAGCGCTGCACGGGATTTGGATCTGGCCGTGGAAGCCGTGGACGTGGGGTTCAATCCTGACAATCCGCATCTATCAGATGCACTGCTGCAGGCCTTTGAACGCGCAGACATCATTCTATTTCTCGCACGGCTGGGCGATCAGCTGCGCTTCTCGGAAATGCCCCAGGGAAAAAAGGTCATCGTCAGCTTTGCCGTGACCAAGGAACTGTTTGGCTCCGGGTTTTCCAATGGACATCATGACGCGTTCATGGCGCTGAAATCTCTGGTCAACCAAACCCTTGCGACATCGCAACATGTTGAATTGTCCTGCCCTGCCGGGACGCAAGTCAGCGGACGCCCCGAGATGAATCTTGCGCCTTCGGGTGATACTTCGATCCTGCGGTTTCCAATGTCCGTGTTTACTCCGGTGCCTGCCCATAGTTTCACAGGTCGCATTGCGATGCCCGGTTTTTTGACCGGCACTGGGTCAAAATACTATGAACCCTATACCGTTGAATTCGACGGTCCGCTTCTTGCTGTGATGCACGAGGGGCGATTGACCGGGTTCGACGGGTTGCCGACGGATGTCGCCAAAGCGGAAGCGCATTATGATTTTGTTGCAAAGATGTTTGGCATCGACCGCAACTTTGTTCACTCTTGGCACGCCGGCATTCATCCCGGATGCGGTTACCCGTGGGACGCGCGGGAGAATTACGAGCGCTGGGGCGGCGCTGCATTCGGAAACCCCCGGATTCTCCATTTTCACACTTGCGGGGCCTATGCACCGGGAGAAATCAGCTGGAATGTGATTGATCCAACGATCAAAGTTGACCGTGTAACACTGTGGGAAAATGGCCATTTTCACGCTGAACGTCTGCCCGGCGGCGCTGAGATTCTGGCACGATTTCCCTGCGCCGCAGCGTTGTTTGCCACACCGGACACGGACATTGGATTGCGGCGGACGGCATAACAGCCCTTGGGGGGCGTATCTGCCTGTGAACGCCGCATCTGATTCAGGGGTACCGTGACGTCGCCCTTGCTCGCATAAACTGCTCGGCTCACCTTGGTTGTATCTGCTGTCACAGGAGACTGCCATGCACCCGACCATAACCCAGATGAAATCCGCAGTCGCGTCCGGAAACCCTGATCAGCTCAAGGCGATCTTGGCACCGGACGTGCGTTTCCTGCCGCCAACCTATTACAAAACCTGGACCGGACGCGATCCTGTGGCAGCGGTTCTGGGGCACGTTGTTCAGGTATTTTCCGACTTTCGATACCGCCGTGTCATGGGCGAGGGTTTGGATTGGGCGTTGGAATTTCAGTGCAAGATCGGCGATCTGGATGCAGTTGGCGTCGATTTGATTACCCTGAACCAAGACGGGTTGATCCAGGACTTCGAAGTGGTCATGAGACCGTACAAATCGGTCGGTGCTCTGCGGGATGCGATGAATGCAAGGGTCATGACGGACGCCCGTTTTCTGAAATTCAAGGACGCGCTGTCCTAAGGTGTTTGCAACCGACCAGATCATTCGGTTGGGCCTGCTGCCCCTGCTGATTGCACAGGGTTTGTATGTCCGCTCGCAGGCGACC
This sequence comes from Aliisedimentitalea scapharcae, assembly GCF_045277565.1. Lineage (NCBI taxonomy): Bacteria > Pseudomonadati > Pseudomonadota > Alphaproteobacteria > Rhodobacterales > Roseobacteraceae > Aliisedimentitalea > Aliisedimentitalea scapharcae. The sequence continues at coordinate 4,267,400 of NZ_CP123584.1, forward strand.
GTTTTGCCAGAACCCAAGGGGCCTCGGTCAGGTCGGACCGGAACCGGCCCCGAGTTGACCCTGCTGATCCTAGGGGACAGTTCGGCCGCTGGCGTGGGAACAGATCACCAAAGCACCGCCCTTTGCGGACATCTGGTCGCCAGATTGGCCTCGACCCATTCTGTGCACTGGCGGCTCGAAGCGACAACAGGGCATACGACTCAGGACGCTGTCGCACGCATGCAGGCCCTGCCCGACCTACAGTTCGATATCGCGGTTGCAGCGCTGGGGGTCAACGATGTCACCCGTGGCACCTCCGCGCGCAGGTTTGCCCATTGTCAGGATCGGTTGATTGCCCTGCTGCGGAGCAAGTTTCGCGCACGGCTAATTCTGCTCTCGGGCGTGCCTCCGATGCAGCATTTCCCGGCCTTGCCACAGCCGTTGGCCTGGGTTCTGGGACAGCAGTCCAAACGCCTCGATCAGGCACTGTCGCATACCGTCCAGAATCACGGCGCATATGTGCGACATTTGCCGTTTGACCTGCCCCCTGATCCGGATCTGGCGGCAACAGATGGCTATCATCCGAATGCGACAGCTTATGGGCTATGGGCCGCGCGCCTGCATCGGGAAATCACCGACAGCGCGGCCTTTCCCGGTTCGCGCTGTGATCACCCTGTATGAACAGCGCCCTGTCGCATCTGTTTCACCATGGGAATCGAATAAACCACCAGGGCCAGCCAGATCAGCGGAAAGGCAATGCGACGGGCAGGGTCGATCTCTTCGCCAAAGACAAAAACAGCAATCGCAAAGATCATGGTTGGCGCTATGTATTGCAGGATGCCGATGGTCGTCAGACGCAGTAATTTGGCTCCATTGGCATAAACGATCAACGGCACTGCCGTAACCACCCCACATCCTAACAGCATTGCGGTGTCAAACCCACCTACACCAAAATGCCCGGTACCCGTCGCCATCAGATACCCGACATACCCAAGTCCCGGGATCAGCAGAATCAACGCCTCAAGCAGGAAACCCTGGTTCGGCCCAATGGGCAGGGATTTCTTGAAAAACGCATAAAACCCCCAGCTGAACATCAATGCCAACGCCACCCACGGGAGGGATCCGGCCTGCACAGCCAGAATAAGAACGGCAAGCGCCGCAATAGAGATCGCCAAAAGCTGGTATCGGCTCAATCGTTCGCGCAACAGAACAGAACCCAAAAAGACACTAAACAGCGGATTTATGTAATACCCCAAGGCCGCATCCAAAGTCTGTCCCGTCGAAATCGCCCAAACATAGATTCCCCAATTGATCGAAATCAGCGCCGCAGTCAGACAGGCCATTGCCATGGTTCTGGGTGATTTCAGCGCCGCCTTGAGATCACGCGTCCGGCGCAGGATCAGCAACAAAAGCCCGGCAACGGGCACAGACCAGATCACCCGGTGCGCAACGACTTCGGCTGGAGGGAGATGGTCCAACAGCTTGAGATACAGTGGCAGGAACCCCCACATCACATAGGCCGATACAGCAAAAGCCAAACCCTGTGGTGTATCGCGGTTTTCTAATGGGGTCATGGGGGCACTCCTTGTGCCGCTCTTATGGCAGGTTTCACAGCGCGGGGAACTTCGTTTTCTGTGATCTGTCAAATTTCAAATCGTGATGGATCGGAGGGCTGACACGGACACAGGAAAAGGCCCCGGAGACATCTCTCCGGGGCCTCGATTTACCTGTTTCCGAAATGGTCAGACTTTGGCGCGTTCGGATTTTGGATCGTACATCGGCTTCAACGACGCTTCGGCTTTGACCTTGACGCCGCAGACGTCGATCTCATAGCTCGATGCCAAAACATCGGCTGCCTTTTCGCCTTCGCTGGGGACATAGCCCAGACCGATGGCGGCACCCAGCGTGTGACCATAGTTGCCCGAGCTGAGGTACCCCACATATTCACCATCCCGCAGTATCGGTTCATTGTGGAACAACAGTGGTTCGGCATCGGTCAATTTGAATTGGACCAGACGGCTCTTTGGGCCGGATGCCTTGCGATCGATCACAGCCTGTTTTCCGATAAAATCACAGGCCTTGTCGACCTTGACCGCAAAGCCCAGACCTGCATCAACCACGTGATCCTCACAGGTGATGTCGTGGCCAAAGTGGCGGAACCCCTTTTCGATCCGGCAGCTGTCCATCATGTGCATGCCGCACAGTTTCAGCCCCATATCCTGACCGGCCGCGTGCAGCGTTTCAAAGGCGTGGCCAGCCATGTCCGAAGACATATACAGCTCCCAGCCCAATTCGCCAACATAGGTCACCCGGTGCGCGCGCGCCAACCCCATACCCAGCTCGATCTCTTGCGCGGTGCCAAATGGGTTGGTCGCGTTCGAGAAGTCAGCAGGTGACACTTTTTCCAACAACGCGCGGGCATTGGGTCCCATCACGGCCAGACAGCCTTCGCCAGCGGTCACATCGGTGATCACCACGCGGAAGTCGCCCTGATTGCGCATCATCCAGGTCTGATCCGCCAGACGTGTTGCCGCAGGTGTTACCACCAGATAGGCGGTTTCACTCAGGCGGGTGACGGTCACGTCTGCCTCGATCCCACCGCGGTTGTTCAGGAACTGTGTATAGACGATCTTGCCAATTGGAACTGAATAATCACCACCACCAATGTAATTCAAAAAGGCTTCGGCATCGGGGCCTTCGACTCGCAGTTTGCCGAACGACGACATGTCGTACATGCCGACGTTTTCACGCACCGCGCGGTGTTCGGCGGCCGAGTTTTCGAACCAATTCTGACGCTTCCAGCTGTAGTGGTATTCGCGCTCCTGCCCTTCGTTGGCAAACCAGTTGGCACGTTCCCAACCGGCGATTTCACCCATCACCGCACCGTTTTCCATCAGGTGGTGATGGAACGGGGTGCGGCGCACGCCGCGTGCGGTTGCTTTTTGGCGATAGGGGAAATGGTCGGCGTAAAGCAGGCCCAAGGTCTCTTTGGACCGTTCAAACAGATACTGTTTGTTGCCCTGAAACGGCTGCATGCGGGACACATCCACATCGCCCAGATCAAACGGTTTTTCACCGCTGTCCATCCATTCGGCCAGCGCCATGCCGGCCCCGCCCGCGGACTGGATCCCGATCGAATTGAACCCTGCCGCAACCCAGACATTGTCCATCTCGGGTGCGAGGCCCAGGTGATAGGCATCATCTGGAGTAAAGGATTCAGGTCCGTTAAAGAAAGTGTGAATCCCCGCCTCGGCCAGCATCGGCATCCGGTTACAGGCATTTTCCAGAATCGGTTCAAAGTGATCGAAATCTTCGGGCAGCTGATCAAATTCGAACGTGTCCGGAATGCCGTTCATCGCCCAGGGTTTGGCGTTGGGTTCAAACGCACCCAACAGCATTTTACCCGCATCTTCTTTGTAATACGCACATTCATCCGGCACCCGCAAAACCGGCAATTGTGTCAGCCCTTCGATGGCTTCGGTCACGATATAAAAATGCTCACAGGCGTGAAGCGGTACGTTGGTGCCCGCCATGCGGCCGACCTCGTGGCCCCACATACCGGCGCAGTTCACCACCATATCACATTCAATGTGACCGCTCGCGCTGCCGTCATCGGCAACCCAGTCTACTCCGGTCACAGAACGACCGGATTTCACGATATCAGTGACTTTGACGCGTTCCTTGACGATACCGCCGCGCTGACGGGCCCCTTTGGCCAGGGCCAGCGCGATGTTGGCTGGATCGCCCTGCCCGTCCAGCGGCAGGTACACCGCGCCCTTGACGTCTTCGAGGTTCAGATGCGGATACATTTCACCCACACGTTCGTTCGAAATCTCTTCGACTTCGACGCCAAAGGCACGCGCCATCGCGGCCTGGCGATAAATCTCTTCCTTGCGCTCTTCGGTAAGGGCAACGGTGATTGAGCCACAGCGTTTGAACCCGGTGGCAACGCCTGTTTCTTCCTCGAGCGAGCCATAGAGCTCTTGGCTGTATTTCGCCAGTTTGGTCATGTTGGCGGTGGCGCGCAGCTGGGCAATCAGGCCCGCGGCATGCCAAGTGGTGCCGGAGGTCAGCTGCTTGCGCTCCAGCAAAACAACGTCCTTCCAGCCTTTCTTGGTCAGGTGATACGCCACCGAACAACCAATAACACCACCACCGATGATGACCACGCGGGCCTTGTTGGGAAGATCAACCATGTCGCTACTCCGAAACAACGAATTTCGGGCAATCTGGCACAAACAGGCGACAGGAAATGCATCAAAAACGCCAGCCTTTCGGTGCTATTCTCCACTTGCTCCGGCACGGCGACTTTTTCGTACGGTAAAGGGCGTGACGCCAAAAAAGCTTTTGTAGAGGCCCGAGAAGCCGCTGGGAAAACCGCAAGCCAGACCAATTTCACGAACGCTGAGCGTGGTGTTCAACAACAGATTATTGGCCTTACTTAGACGCATTTCCCGGTAGAACGTATTTGGCGTCGCCCTTAGAAACGTTTTGAATTTCCGTTCCAGGGATCGGGTGGAAATCCCCAACATATCCACAATCTCATTGATCGGCACCGGCTCTTCCATGTTGTCCTGCATAATGCGGATGCAGTGATCCAGATCGCTGTCCCCGGTGATCGTAGGTTTGACACCGGAAAACGGTTGCAGCGATCCGAAATCGCGGATGTTTTCATGCAACATGACATTGGCCGCCGTCATTTGCGTGGCCGATGACGTCAACCGCCCAATCAACGCCAGAACCACATCGATCGTCGCCCCCATACCCGCGCAGGTAATAATGGGTCCGGTTTCGGATGCCAGCGCATGTCCTGCATCGAACATGCCCAACCGTTCCCTAAGAAATATCGAATTCTCCCAATGGGTCGTATGGCCTTCGGCTTCGGGCCCCAGATCACGGATGTACCGACTGGCGGCTTCGGCCAATAAATAGACCTTGGCCCCGCGATATGTATAGGCGCTGATCGTCTGCGTCAGCGAGAGGGCCGGAGTATCAGGGTTCGAGTTGCCAATCACAAAGGCAAAATCGGCCTCGGGTTTCTGGATGAATGGTTCGGTCTCGACCAGCGGGCCACTGTACGATGCAACCCGCCCCCCCTTGGCAGATCGAAAGGTCCATTTGAACGGCGCACGGGCCATGGTTCGGTTGGCGATACGCAGCAAATCGGTGATGGCCGCGACTTCGATAAGGACAAAACCGTCCGACACCACGATGTCAAAATGCCAGACCTTGTGGTCTGCATCGTCTTTTTGCTGTCCTTGATGCATACCCATTGGTGTTTTCCTCAGACGATCTGATGCCCGTCGGCCTGCAATCGCATTGCCAAGTCTGCAATATGGGCGGGACCCACTTCACAGCAGCCGCCAATGATCGTTGCCCCTTGTGAGACCCAGCTCATTGCAATATCGGAATACGCGTCGGGTGTCAGATCCACCCGTGCCTCCAATGCATCAACGGTTGGCGCATCCCCCAGAAAGGCCTCCGAGATCCGGGTAAATCCATTGGCATAGGCACCAAAGGGTTTTCCAAAGCCCTTGATCGTGTCCAACGCCGCGCCGATGGCCTCGGGGCGCGAACAATTCACCAGAATGGCAGCCGGTTGATAGGTTTCGATGATCTCACGCAACGCTCCGACTGGTTCACCCGAACGCAAACAGGTCCCATCATCATCCTTGACCGTTACTGCCAACCACACTGGTTTGATGGTTCCATATGTTCCCAACAGCGCCCCTTGGGCCTGCGCCACAGAACATGCAGTTTCAATCAGGAACAGATCCACCCGGTCCTGCATCAACGCGACCAACTCAGCATATTGCAGCGCCGCCTCGGCCGGTGGTGGACAGATGTCTGGCCGATATGAGGCCCCAAGCGGCCCGAGGGAGGCCGCGATCTGACCTCCTGCGGCCTGATCTCGTGCGGCTTCTGCCTCGGTCAGCGCCGTGTTGATCAGGTCTTCGAATTTGTCCTCGAGATTTCCATGCGGCAGTCGATCCCGATGGACGGCGTATGTATTGGTTGTCGCAACCGTCGCACCGGATGCAAAGTAGTCCCCGTGTACCGCACGCACCAATTCCGGGCGCTCCAGCATAACAGATGTAGACCATAAAGGCGTCGGGCGATTCCCCGCCCGTTTGACCAATTCCTGGCCTATGGAACCGTCGAGCAACGTAATATCTGTCATGCCGATCTCCTGCATTCGGTGGCTGTCTGGGTCTGTTGGCAGGCCCAGAGGGATCACACGGACTCCACCAGTTTGGCAACCGTCTGCCCCGACCCAAACGAGCGGCGCAGACGCATTTTCCTCCAGTCAGTGTATCTGCCCCACGCAGTTCAGGAAAGCAGGCACCTGGAGTACACTCCAATACTCCAGGTTTCCTTTCCGGTTCCGCATGGCTCAGCGACCAGCTGATCAGGCGCGTAGACGCTCGTTTGCGGGATCCCAGAGCGGTTCGTCCTTTTGAACCACCGCGCGACACTTTTCGCCATAGATCTCGACCTCCAGCTCGGTGCCCGGCACCGCCAGTTCGGCGCGCACCATGCCCAGCGCGATCGACGACCCGACGCGATAGCCCCAGCCGCCGCTGGTGGTTTCACCAACGATCTCGTCTCCGCTCCAGATACAGGACATATAGGGCGCATCAGCGCCGCCAGCTTCAACCGTCAGAGTGACAAAGGACTTCTTAACTCCCTGCTGCTTTTCGCTCTGGATTGCGGCTTTGCCCGGGAAATCCTGGGGTTTGTCGAGTTTGACAAAACGCTCCAATCCGCCTTCGAGCAGCGAGTAGTCGGTCGACAGATCGCCCTTCCACGCACGGTAGCCTTTTTCCAGACGCAGAGAGTTCAGGGCATACATACCAAATGGCTTGGCACCGCCAGCCAGAACAGCATCATAAATCGCTGCCTGATCTGCATTGGCGCAATGCACCTCCCACCCCAGTTCACCCGCAAAGGACACCCGCGCCAAAAACGCAGGTTTACCCGCAACTGTCGCCTTTTGATGTGTCAGCCATCCCAGCGTCAGATCCGCATCCGAAATCGACGCGATCAAGTCACGCGATTTCGGGCCGGTCACGATCATGGTGCCAAATTCGGTGGTGTGATCGGTCAACGACACCCCGGCAGGCAGAGCGTTTCTCAGAATCTCGAAATCATGCCATTGTGCGCCACCGGCGGTGATCATGGTGAAATGATCTTCGCCGTGACGAATACAGGACATCTCTGTCAGGATCCGGCCCCGGTCATCCGAGAAATAAACCAGATTCATCCGACCCACTTTGGGCAGACCACCCGTGACCATACCCCGCAGGAATTCTGCAGCACCCTCTCCTTCGAGGTTGAAACGTGAGAACCCTGGCAGGTCGAGCACGCCAACAGTGTCACGCACCGCTTCGCATTCTTCCTTGATGCGCTGCTCCCATGGGCCGGAGCGACCCCAGGTGTGGGTCGCTTCCAGCGACGTGTCATCGCCGTCCTGAGCAAACCAGTTGGCTCGTTCCCAACCGTTATAGGCCCCCATGACACCGCCCAGTTCCTTGACCTTGGCATGGACCGGCGACAGTTTCTTGTCGCGCGCTGCGGGCCATTCGTGGTGCGGGAAATGCATGGCGTATTCGTTGCCATAAACTTCCAGACCCTTCTGATCACAATAATCCTGATCGGTGTAATCGGTGTAACGGCGCGGGTCGATCGCCCACATATCCCATTCGGTGGACCCATCGACGATCCATTCGGCCATGACCTTGCCAGCGCCGCCGCCCTGGGCGATGCCAAAGGTGAACACACAGGCCTCGAATGCGTTCTTGACGCCAGGCATCGGGCCAACCAACGGCAGACCATCCGGCGCATAGGGGATCGGACCGTTGATGACGCTGCTGACACCTGACGTCTGCATCAGCGGCACCCGCTCCATCGCATCAGTCACGATGTCTTCGATCCGGTCCAGATCGTCCTGCCACAGCTGAAAGCTGAAGTCTTCGGGCATCTGGTCGTCCTCGGTCATCCAGTGACCTTTACAGTTCGGCTCGTAGGGGCCGAGGTTATAGCCGTTCTTTTCCTGACGCAGGTAATAGGAGATATCCACGTCGCGGATCAGCGGCAGCTTGCCGCCGTGTTCCTTGGACCAGGCTTCAACCTCGGGGATCTGTTCGGTAAGCAAATACTGGTGCGACATGACCATCATCGGCACGGTACGACCACCATAAGGCAGGAACCATTCACCGACGCGCTGGGCATAATACCCGGCGGCATTGACCACATAGTCACATTCGATATCACCCTTGTCGGTGTGCACGATCCAGGTGTCGTCTTCCTTTTGGGTCACACCGGTTGCCGGGCAGAACCGCACGATTTTTTGCCCCATATCGCGCGCACCCTTGGCCAGCGCCTGGGTCACCTGTGCCGGATCAATGTCGCCGTCCGACGGATCCCACAGAACCCCTTCCAGATCGTGGGTTTCCAGGAACGGGTATTTTTCCTTGGCCTGTTCCGGCGTCCACATCTCCATCTCGATGCCCTGATAGCGGCCCATGGCACAGGCGCGCTCGAACTCCTGCAACCGTTCTTTGGAATGGCCCAGACGGATTGACCCGGTCTGGTGGTAGTTCATCGGGTAATCAACTTCCTCACCCAGGCGCGAATACAGCTCGGTCGAATACCGCTGCATGTTCATGATCGCCCAGGACGTCGAAAACGTTGGTACGTTCCCGGCCGCGTGCCATGTGGACCCAGCAGTCAGTTCGTTTTTTTCCAGCAGGACACAATCGGTCCAACCTTTCTTGCCCAGATGATAGAGCGTTGACGCGCCGATGACGCCGCCACCGATGATGACCACACGGGCCTTTGTTGGAAAATCAGACATGTTTGCTCCCTAAGTCTTCAGTCCTTTTGCGGCACGCCGTCCGCAAGTTCGTAATAGTCGCCCTTGTCGGCGACAAAGATGTGCTTGGTCAGGGTCAGGCCGGTGGGGCCGTCAATTGATCCAAGCGAAAAGCTGATGGTGTCTTCGTCATTGGCCTTCCAGAACAGGAAAGAGCCGCAGCGCGGGCAGACACCGCGTTTGGCCGACTCACTAGAGGCAAACCAGCTGACCGGGCCGGTGATGGTCAGGTCCTTCTCAGGCACATAGGCCGAGGACCAGATCCCACCGGATTGTTTTCGGCATTGGCCGCAATGGCACATCGAAGCACCTTGCGGCTCTGCCGCGGTTTCAAAAGCGATATCGCCACACAGGCAGGATCCCTTGATCATCGCGTTACCTCCAATTGAGGCGTGGAGCTGGCCCCCAACAACACACCATAGATAATGAAACACACGGCCATGGTCCGTCGGACCCAGACATTGAACACGGCACGCAGCGCTGCTTTGCTCAAAACCGCACCCAACAGCGTGAACCCCGTGTAGCTCAGCGCTGTGATGATCAGCGCGGTGGGCATTATCACTGACATCTGGCTCCAAATCGGCACATCCGGCTGCACGAACTGCGAAAAGGCCGCCAGATAGCCTGCAACGCTTTTGGGGTTGATGGTCGCGATGGCCAGCGCATGCGCGTAGACATGGCGGGCTGGCCGTCCTTCGGGCTTGACCGGCGTCCTTGCATTGATCCAACCGCGCACACCCAGAAAAATCAGGAACCCGGCCCCGATCATCTTTGCAATGAAAAATGCCGTTGGAGAGGCCGCGATCAGGGCGGTGACGCCCAGCGCTGACAGGATCAGAAATGCGGTCGCCTGTGTCAGGATTGCCGCCACGCCCAGCAACGCCTTTGCAAACGGCAGGCTCATGCCATTAGAAATGCAATTCACCGCATTCGGCCCCGGCGTGGTCACAAACACCACCCAGAACACCGCGAATATGGTCCAGGCCTCCCAGCTCATCGCTTAATACACCGGCGGCGCGATGACCCAGATCACCACTGCCGGGTCGTCATGCGGGTTCGCCCATTGATAGGGTTCATGCTTGATCCGAAAACTATCGCCGGGACCGACCGAAAAACTGTTGCCTCCAATCATCAGATCCAACTGACCAGAAATCACATAGCCAACTTCCTGTGTCGGGCGGTCCGCCGGTTCCTGCATCCGCGATTTCGGCGCGAATGTGGAATGCACCATCTCAAAGTCATCGGTCAGATCGGGGGACAACAGCTCTTCAATCAACCCTTCTTCACCCGAGCCCATGGGCCGACGCGCCCCGGCCCGCACGATATACCCCTGCTCACTGGCCGGAGCAGCTGCATGCGCAAACAGCATCGACATAGGCACACCCAGACATCCCGCAATCTTGCGCAGGTCGGAAATTGACGGGTCGGACAGATCCCGTTCAACCTGACTGAACCAACCGACGGATCGCTCCAGACGTCCAGCGATCTCGGCCAATGTCATGCCGCGCGCCTTGCGCAGCGCCCGAATATCTGCGCCAAGCGATGCACTGCGGGGAGTCTGATCATTCAAAGCATCTGCCTCGTGAAAATTTCATTCCGTTTTTCACGATGCGCCATTATCGTGAAAAAACCAAGGACTTTTTCACGATACAATGAAATCTGCCGCCACCACCCCCTCGACAGCGGTCTATGTGCTTCTTTCTGGTCAAAAATACCTTGGGGGTGAGCCCGGATCTGTCCGGGCGAGGGGGCAACGCCCCCTGTTCGTTACTGTCGCTCAGGCAACGTTGGCAAAGGTCTGTTTCAGAATCACAGCCAAGGCATCCGCATCTGATTTGGCAAAAGCGCCCGGCTGGTCACTGTCGATGTCCAGAACCCCCAACAGCCGCCCCGCTCCGTTCCAAACTGGCAATACCAATTCCGACCGGGTAGAGCTGGCACAGGCGATATGGCCGGGAAAAGCGTCGACATCCGCAACCAACTGCACTGTGCCTGTGCGCGCAGCGGCCCCGCAGACCCCACGCGCAAAGGGGATTTTCAGGCATCCATGCCCACCCTGATAGGGGCCGATCTTCAGCATGTCGGGTTCAGTGACGCGGTAAAACCCGGTCCAATCGAACCGATCATCGCTGTGATGCAACTCGCATACCACAGTCGCCATCAGCGCAACCTCGTCGGTCTCCCCCTCGCACAAGGACGCGATGATTTTGGTCAAGGAGGTGTAATCTACGGTCATGACTGTTCCCTTGAGGCAGAAATAAGGGGCCGTCTGCCCCCTTGATGATCCTCCGGGGGCAATTCACCCCCGAAGATACTGGTTGCAAGAGGAAGGTCGGATCAGACCCGTTCGATTGCGATCGCTGTGCCTTCACCGCCACCGATACAAATCGCGGCAACACCACGTTTCAGGCCACGTTTTTCCAGCGCATTCAGCAAGGTTACCATGATCCGCGCACCCGAAGCCCCAATTGGATGGCCCAACGCGCAAGCACCACCATTTACGTTGACCTTGTCGCGCGAGATGCCCATTTCATGCATGAAGGCCATTGGGACAACTGCAAAGGCTTCGTTAACTTCCCACAGATCCACATCTTCGACGGACCACCCCAGACGATCCAGCAGCTTTTTCGCCGCCGGGACCGGGGCCGTCGTGAACCAACCCGGTGCCTGAGCGTGGCTTGCGTGCCCCAGAACCCGCGCGCGGACTGTCAGCCCCTGCGCCTCGGCTGCGTCGGCCGATGCCAACACCAGGGCCGCAGCACCATCGGAAATCGAAGACGCATTGGCCGCTGTCACGGTACCGTCCTTACGAAAGGCGGGTTTCAGGGTTGGAATCTTGTCGGGCCGGGCGCTTTGCGGTTGCTCGTCAGTGTCGGTTGTCACATCACCCTTGCGGGTCTTGACGGTAACCGCCGCAATCTCACCTTCAAAAGCGCCGGTTTTCTGGGCGTCCAGCGCGTTGGACAAGGATTTCAGCGCATACTCATCCTGGGCTTCGCGTGTAAACTGGTAATGTTCCGCGCAATCTTCCGCAAAGGTGCCCATCAGGCGGCCTTTGTCATAGGCATCTTCGAGCCCGTCCAGAAACATGTGATCAACCACTTGCCCGTGACCGATCCGTGCACCATTGCGCATCTTGGGCAGGATATAGGGTGCGTTGGTCATGCTTTCCATGCCCCCCGCGATCATCGTATCGGCGTGACCCAAAGCAATCTGGTCAAAGGCCATCATCGCCGCCTTCATCCCTGAACCACACATCTTGTTCAGTGTCGTGGCCGGAACGTCCTCGCCCAGGCCACCGGCAAAACCGGCCTGGCGTGCGGGCGCCTGTCCCAACCCTGCGGGCAACACACAGCCCATCAGAACTTCGTCCACGGTTTCGGTCTTTGCGTTCTCCAGCGCGGCCTTGATTGCGGTGCCGCCCAAATCGGCAGCGGTCACACCATCATACATGCCCTGAAATCCACCCATGGGCGTCCGGGCTGCACCTGCGATGACGACTTCTTTCATTCTCTTCCCTCCAAAGCTTGGCCATTGAATACCGAATGGTAAGAATTGCCGTCTACCCTCATGTCGAAGTTAATATCGCACGGGGAAAGAAAAATGAGCCTTACCAGTACCGTAACGGACAGTGCACGTATTGTCACAGTCAACGCAAATCGCATTGATGCGGCGATTGCCATCCAATTCAAGGAAGATATGCGCTCCGAAACCGAAGGCGGGCCAGATCGGGTCATCCTGGATTTGTCATCGGTGAACTTTATTGATTCCAGCGGTTTGGGCGCGATCGTCGCCGCAATGAAGCAGATGGGCCAGGGGCGAAACCTGGATTTGGCCGGCCTGACCCCCACTGTCGACAAGGTTTTTCGCCTGACTCGAATGGACACGGTGTTTAACCTGTTTCCGTCTCTGGACGACGCCAAGGCGGCCAACACCGAATAACCCCCGAATCCGACATCAGCCGAGCTATGAGTGCAGTAAATATGGCGGAAACTTTCAAACACTCTTTTCGGGCGACCGAATTGGACGCCCGAGACGGAATGGAATTCATCGTTGCCAGGTTACGGCAAACAGGTGCAACCGAGGATTGGACTGGCACTGTTCAGATCGCCTTGGCCGAAGCGGTGAATAACATCGTTGAACATGCGTATGTTGATATGCCTCGGGGCAATATCGAGATCGCATGTGAAATGAAGGAGACCGGGTTAACAATGCGAATAACAGATTCCGGGAGCGCATTTGGCACGGACGAACTGCCACCTGGCAACCCTGTCGATCTTAATGTCGGGTTTGGCGATCTTCCTGAAGGTGGGTTTGGGTGGTTCTTGCTCCGCACGTTGACCCAGTCGATCAGCTATGACCGCAAAGGCGACAACAATATCCTGACACTTGCATTTGATGCCGAAGCGAGCTGATTGGCTCCCCGCAACAATTGCCTCCTTCAGATACGTCTAATCCTGCCCCAAAAGTAACCGGTTCGCCTTTGGCATACCTTGCCCGGGCGGAGTGCCTGTGTTGGGTTAGAATGTATCCTGATGTGCAACGTGACACAAAACTGCCCCAATCCGAGCAAACTGAGGCCCGAAAGCAAGGACATATATGTCTTGTAGCTGCACAAAGCTTCCCTCGGTGCTGCGGTTCATAGCCCCCACCCAGTTCGTGGCACCGAGGATTTCTCCCAACATTCAAACATTTCCATTTTGACATCGCATGATGGTCAAAGTCTCCTGGATATCATCAGGACTCGGCTGTTATGTGAGGAAGCTCCGACAGTCAGCCCAAAACACTGCGGACAGCGGACACACGGCAGTCAAGATTCACACTGGTTGTTGTTGGGACTCGGGCGTTGCAGTCTTTGACAGATGCGCACACGGGCTTGTGTGCCGACACTTCAGGCCCCGGGTCAGACCGTCAGCCGTCTCCAGCCACACCACAGAAGGTCATAAAACTGCTGTTCACCAGATCGCTTGAACGGGCAGGGACACGCAATGCACACCACTAGCCACATGCCCGTGTCGGCCTCGCCTTGGCGACATTCAGTTCAAGTGAAAATGAAGCGGATAGGTTCCGTCCGAAAACGGCCCAAACATGTCAGGGATATCCGGGTGATCCACAGGCTCTCCCGAATAGTCTGCCACCAGATTCTGCTCGGAAACATAAGCCACATAATAGCTTTGGTCATTTTCGGCCAATAGATGATAGAACGGCTGTTCCTTGATTGGACGGCTGTCTTCGGGAATCGCCTGATACCATTCTTCGGTGTTGGAAAATTCCGGATCCACATCGAAAACCACACCACGGAACGGGTGTTTCTTGTGGCGAACCACTTGTCCCAGATGATATTTTGCGCGCGTTCTCAGCATTGTCTTGCAGCCCCTATTCTTCATTAGTACCCGGTAACCATAAGTTTTGTCCAACACTTGCGCGGTTTTTTGAGGAAACAGACTGTGAACCTTGTCTTAACAGTACTTGAAATTGTCGCCCCAGTTTTCCTGTTGGCTGGTATCGGCTTTACTTGGGTAAAGCTGGGATTTGAATACAGATTGCAATTTGTCACCCGTCTGGCGATGACATTGGCGGTTCCTTGCCTGATCTTCGTCGCTTTGATGCAAACCGAAATTGATCGCGCTGCATTGGGGCGGTTCGCATTGGCCGGGCTCGCCGGATACGGCGCCTTGACCGTGGTGTTCATCGTGATCGTCAGAATACTGCGCCTGGAACGGCGAACGTTTCTGTCGCCGCTGATTTTTAGCAACACCGGGAACCTTGGCCTGCCTTTGTGTCTGTTTGCCTTTGGGACCGAAGGGCTGGGATATGCCATCGTCATGCTGGCGCTGTCAGTTGTCTATTCATTTACCTATGGGATCTATCTGGTCGCTGGGCGTGGTTCTGCGCTCAAGATTGTCAAGGAACCGATGGTTTGGGCGACTCTGGCCGGAGCTGTTTTCCTGTGGCAAGGGTGGGAGACACCCAAATTTCTGACCAATACGATGGATCTGATTGGCCAGATGGCGATTCCACTCATGCTTCTCACTTTGGGTGTCGCGGTCGCGCGGCTAACGCCGAGCAAGATCATTCAGGCGTTTTGGCTCTCGGCGATGAAAATTGTCGTTTGCGCCCTAATTGGCTGGGGCGTTGGGTGGATGTTTGATTTAGGACCGACCGCTATGGGGGTTCTGGTACTGGAACTGGCCACACCGGTCGCCGTTACATCCTATCTTCTGGCCGAGAAATATGGAGCGGATGCCGAATCTGTTGCGGGAATGGTCGTGGTATCGACCCTGATGTCTGTGACCTCGTTGCCAGTATTGTTGGGGCTGCTATTGTAACCACCCGCAAATGTGATTTCATCACCCTGCCAAATAGGTTAACATTGCCAAAAAAGGCAGAGGCAGATGAGCAGAATTATTACCGCCATGTTAGCGGTGTTGCTATTGGCGTCTTGTGGCGGTGGGTACAAGTCGCCTCCGCGCAACCTGGACAACGCGTGCAGCATCCTGGCTCAGCGTCCGGAATTTCGCAAGGCGTTCAAGTCGACGCAGCGCAAATGGGGTGTTCCGGTCCATGTACAAATGTCGATCATCTACCACGAAAGCCGCTTTCGTGCCGACGCCCGCACTCCCTTCCGCTATGTGTTGGGAGTGATTCCGATGGGGCGGCAAAGCAGCGCCTATGGGTATTCCCAAGCCATCGATGGCACATGGAAACAGTACAAGAATGAAACGGGACGCCGCAGCGCAAAACGGGACCGGATCAAGGATGCCGCCGATTTCATTGGCTGGTACGCCACCGAAAGCTACAATCGAAACGGCATTCGGTTAACAGATGCGCGCAACCAATATCTGGCCTACCACGAAGGTCACACAGGATACGCCCGAGGATCCTACAAATCAAAAAGCTGGCTGTTGCGGATCTCGTCAAATGTCGAAGCCCGCTCGCGTATGTATCAAAGTCAGCTGGCCAACTGTCGCAAACTGCGGCTCTGATCCATAACAGCTGCACCGGCGAGGGAGAACACCCTCGCCACGCTCAGCGATTTCTTGTACCCGCCCCCGGGGTAAACAAACTCGAACTTAGGCTGACACCGGTGGCCAGGTCCCCCAGGATGACAGTTGTCTGCCCCCCTGCCCCATCATGAATGACCCACTTGCGCAGCTCGACAGGGTTATCGGTGAACATCATTTCGATGCTTCCGTATTCAGGGTTCTTAGGGTCCTGCGCCCGCACCACTGTCACTGTGCCGTCAAATCCATGCCCGACCACCATATTGGCGCGCCCCAGATCAACATGGCGGTCCAGGATCACTGACAAAGGTGTCCGCCTAAGCGGATATGTTTCCGGTGGCTGGTTGGATTTGGGGTCGTGTATCACCACAGCCCCACCCCCGGCGATCACCGTGCCACCATTGGGTGGGTTATATTCAAACCGAGCACGGCCCGGACGATGCAGATATAGCTGCCCGGTTGCCAGGGACCCGTCGTCGCTGATCTGGGTGAACTTGGCTTTGGCCGTGGATAAATCGTTCAGATAGGCCGAAACCTGGTTCAGCGACAATCGTTCTGCCGCCCAGGCAGCAGGCGCTGCGGCGGACAACATCAGGGCAAGTGCAAATTGTTTCATACCTGCCTACATAAGCCCTGATGCGCTGTTGTGAAGATGTCGATCACTGTTGTTCCGGCACCAGAATTTCCCGTTTCCCGACGTGATTTGCTGGAGAAACAAGACCTTCGTCTTCCATCTGCTCGACCAGCCTCGCGGCTTTGTTATACCCAATGGCAAGTTTCCGCTGGATGTAGGAGGTCGAACATTTGCGATCCTTGATGACGATCTGCACAGCGGTGTCGTACAGAGCATCTTCGCCATCGGTATTGCCACCAGTCGACAGGCCCAGAACCGCGTCGATATTGTCGGCTTTGTCTTCGTCTGGTCCTTCGAGAACATTGCTCATGTACTCTGGTGGGCCAAAGGCTTTGAGATGATTGACGATCTCCTCGACCTCTTCGTCCGACACGAACGGGCCGTGACAGCGGGTGATCTTGGCCCCACCAGCCATATAAAGCATGTCGCCCATGCCCAATAGCTGTTCGGCACCCATTTCACCCAGAATGGTACGGCTGTCGATCTTGGACGTGACCTGGAACGAGATCCGGGTCGGGAAGTTCGCCTTGATCGTGCCGGTAATCACATCCACTGAGGGACGCTGTGTCGCCATGATCAGATGGATGCCTGATGCCCGCGCCATCTGTGCCAGACGCTGGATACAGGCTTCGATTTCTTTGCCGGCAACCATCATCAGGTCGGCCATCTCATCGACGATCACGACAATAAAGGGCATCGCCTCGGGTGCAAACTCTTCGGTTTCGAACACTGGTTCGCCGGTTTCGTCATCAAATCCGGTCTGGACAGTTCGGCTGAACATTTCCCCCTTGCTCAACGCCTCGCGAACGCGCCCATTGTAGCCTTCGATATTGCGCACACCCATCTTGGACATCTTGCGATACCGGTCTTCCATCTCGCCGACGGTCCACTTTAGCGCAACAACCGCCTTTTTGGGGTCAGTCACAACCGGAGACAGCAGATGCGGGATGCCGTCATAGACGGACAATTCCAGCATTTTGGGGTCGATCATGATCAAACGGCACTGTTCCGGCGTCAGCTTGTACAGCAACGACAAGATCATGGTGTTGATCGCCACCGACTTGCCGGACCCCGTGGTCCCCGCGATCAGCAGGTGGGGCATCTTGGCCAGATTGGCGACAACGGAATCACCGCCAATATCCTTGCCCAGCGCCAACGGTAGGCTCATGTTGCTATCGCCAAAGTCACGGGATGCCAGGATTTCGCGCAGCACAACCTTTTCGCGGTTCTCATTGGGCAATTCGATCCCAATGACCGAGCGACCCGGAACCGTCGACACACGTGCCGACAATGCCGACATCGATCGCGCAATGTCATCGGCCAAACCGATAACACGAGACGCCTTGAGACCCGGCGCGGGTTCCAGTTCGTACATGGTCACAACTGGACCTGGCCGGACACTGACGATCTCGCCCTTGACGCCGTAATCGTCCAAAACATGTTCCAGCATCCGTGCATTTTCTTCCAACGCTTCATCGCTCAGGTGATGGCGCTGAATGCTGGTCGGGCTGGTCAACAGGCTAAGCGGTGGCAGTTCAAATTCGACATCCTTGTCTTCGAACGCCAATTTGGGCTCGGCTTCGGCCTTGGCCCGGCGCGACGGAGCCGGCTGTTTGCGCGTCGGCTGTTCCACAACGGCCTTGCGCGGTGTAGCGACGGGAATACGCGGTTGAACAGGAGTGGGCTGCTCCAGTGGCAAAGGGTCAACAGCGACCGGGGCTGCGTCAAAACTGTCGACTGCATAAGCTCCCTGATCCATGGTCTCCGGTTCAAAGCTGGCATGGGTTTCTGCTATGACAGGCGTCTCGACCGGTTGCTGTTGTGGCTGAGGTTGCGACCCGGCCGCAAACATCGGCGGCTCAGGCGGCAAATGTGCCTGTTGCACCGTGACCGGAGGTTCGGGTGGCAGGTCAGCCTGACGGGGAGCAGGGTTCAGCAACAATGGATCCGGACCACGTCCGCGGCCCTTGGTCAAGGGGCGGTTCGGATCCGGCTCCGGAGGTAGGTGCTCTTGTTGGCGCGATCGTACAACGCTGGCAATCTTGGCCCGAATCCGGTCGTCTCCGGGCAACATCTCGACATCCGCCACAGCCATAGGTTCAACCAGCTCGGGTTCCGGCATGACTTCGGGGGCCGGATCGGCCCTGCGGATCAAACCGGGCATCCGCTTGAGAAATCCGCCGCGTTCTGCTGGCATCGGTTCTTCTTGCAGGTCAGGCACCTGCGCAGGCTCTTCGAACAGGATCGGATCGGGCTCTGCAAATCCAGTATCCTCGGTCATGGCCTGTTTTCGTGTGACGACACGCTCCGCCCGTTTGGCCCGGTAACTTTGGGCGGCTTGCACGCCCGTTACGGCCCCACGCCCCACCAGGGTCAACAGGCTGCCATAGGCCATGATCACGCCAACAATCAGGAACCGCGCCACCCGTTTCAGTTCGGGACGGGTAAATCCCAACACGTAAGTACCCAGCGCAATCATGCCCAGCGCCATAACCAACGACATCAGTTTGACCGCGAAATGCGACCCAATCGGCAACAGGGTCAACAATGCCCCCATGACCGTATCGCCGAACAACCCACCCAGACCAAAGCTGTGTGTCGCACGCCAGCTGTCACCAGGTAGCAGAGTGGCCGCGTAGATCGAACAAACGACCACAACGATGGGTGCAAAAATCAGGCGCGCAACCGCACGCTCTTCGCCCCAATGTAGAGCAAACCGCGCTCCCCAGACAATCAGGATCAATGCAATTGCCCAACTGCCCCAGCCGACGATCATGAACATCGGCGCGGCAATTGCTGCACCAATTGACCCCATCCAGTTCTGCACTGGCGCATCGGTCGAAACGATCCAGTTGGGATCTTCCGGTGTGTAGGATCCAACCATCGCAGCCGTTGCCAGCCCCAACAGGATCAAACAGATCCCGACCAGTTCCTTGCCGCGTCTTTCGATCGCGGCCTGCATGTTGCTGTCCAACAACGGATCTCGGCTGCGTGTCTGAAATGCCATGCCTACCCTCGGTTTTTATCTTGTTGCGTGGCTTGCCCGGTGGGTTACTCCCGACCAGGGGCCACGTTCGTTATGCGTTATCCGTACAAACAGTCGCGCAAGGTGATCAGCGCTTTGCCTGTGTCTTCTTTCGGGGCAACCAAAGCGACCCGAACATATGTTTCTCCCGGATTTTGCCCGGCGTCGCCCTGGGCCAGATAGGCCCCCGGCAACACCCGCACTCCGGTTTCCCGCCACAGTTTCAACGCAGCCTCTTCGCCGTTATCCACGGGCAGCCACAGGAAAAAGCCAGCCTCTGGGCTCATATATCCCTGTACGCTACCCAGCACGTCATCAGCGATGGTGTATTTTTCCTGATAGAGGCGACGATTTTCAACAACGTGTTCTTCATCCGCCCACACACGGGCGGCGGCGGCCTGTAATGGCCCCGGCAGCGGCGCGCCGGAATAGGACCGTAGCTGTTTGGCATGTTTGATCGTTTCGGGGCCACCCGCAATGAACCCCGATCGCAGCCCGGCCAAATTCGAACGTTTGGACAAGGAGTTGAACAGAATGATCCGCTCGACGTCTGCGCCAATTTCCTGTGCGACGCTCAGCACACCAATGGGGGCGGAATCGCGATAGATCTCGGAATAGCATTCATCCGCAAAGATGCGGAAATCATATTGCTCGGCCAGTTGGATCAGTTCGACCCAGTACTCTCGCGTGGCAACTGCGCCCTGTGGATTCGCCGGAGAACAAATATAGGCGATGGTCGTGCGGTTCAGCACCTCGGCGGGGAGGCTGGCGTAATCCGGCAAGTGTCCAGTGGCGGCCGTGGCGGACACAAAAACCGGTTCAGCCCCAACGGACAAAGCCGCCACCATGTAAACCTGGTAAAATGGATTCGGCGTCAGGATGACCGGCTGTTGCCCGTTTTTTGTTTCCGGGCACAGCGCCATGGCCGCATTATACAACCCTTCGCGGGTGCCATTCAGCGCCATGATCTGGGTGTCGGGGTCCATAGACACGCCATAACGGCGATTGATCCAACCGGAGATCGCACCGCGCAACGCATCTGTACCTTCGTTTTGAGGATACGACCGGAACAGGCCTGCATGCGCAACGATTTCGTCCGTCACCCAGGACGGAAAATCGTGTTTCGGCTCGCCAATCGTCATATGAACCACGTCCCCGCCAGGGGCATGGTGATCCAAAAGCGCGCGCAAACGCGGGAATGCATAAGCCGGTAGGTTCGAAAACCGCTCGGGGAAATCCATCGTGTTACTGCCTCAAGGTCGGGGTCGTTTGTCGCCCCGTTTGCAGCCAGATTACAGATCCCCCCGGTGTGCGTCCAGTAGCGAGATCGCCCCGGATGCGAAATGTGGCTTTCAGGCCAATGCCTTCTCGACAGCGACGCCCACACGCAACAGCGCTTCTTCGGTGTCGGGCGGGCACAGGATCTGCAATCCGCAGCTCGGCGTCCCTGTCGGCAGGCTCAGCCCGCAGACACCCATCAGGTTGCCAATACGTGTATTGCGCAGGGCCAAAAGGTTCTCAGTCACGTAATACGCGTCATCCGTCAGCAACCGTTCCACATTGGGCGGCAGGATCGGTGCTGTTGGAAGTAGAACACCGTCAAACCCGGCCACCGCCCGGTCCCAGGCTCCCCGACAACGTTCCAGTCTGGCCCAGGCGGCGACATAGTCGGCCGCTGTGAACTGGGCACCAGAGCGAAAGCGCTCCAGAATACGATCAAACATCAGATGAGGGGCCGCTTCGACCGCGTCCTTCCACAGGCCATAGGCCTCAGAGGTGAACAGAATTGGCGACAATTCCATTGCCTCTGCCAATTCTGGCACCTCAAGCGGCACAATCTCGGCTCCGGCGTCCTGCAACCGCTGTAGCGCAGCGTCATGCGCCTGTTGCGGGATGTCTCGTACATCGTCTAGCGCCACGGTCTGAAGGCTGGCAAACCGCTTGCCCTGCAGGGATGCCCCGCGCAGATCAGGGCCCTCATGCCCCTCAAGCGCCCCTAGCATCAGCGCTGCATCTTCGACCGAGCGGGCCAGCGGCCCGACAGTGTCGAATTTCAAACACAGCGGCACAACCCCTTCGAGGCTGATCCGCCCGGCAGTGGTCTTTAGGCCCACCAGATCATTCCAGGCCGACGGGATCCGCACCGATCCACCGGTGTCAGATCCGATTCCACAGGCCGCGAGGTTAAAGGCAACCGAGGCCCCTGCCCCTGATGATGATCCTCCCGGAGCAGCTTCGGAATCATTGATACAGGGCGGTGTCTGTTTCACCGGGTTCAGGCCCAGCCCGGAAAAGGCCAATTCGCTCATATGTGTTTTACCCAGACAAACCAGGCCCATCTGGGTTGCCGTCCGCAACACCAGGGCGTCGTGATCAGGCACCCGCCCCTTCAACAGGTCCGAGCCAGATTCAGTGGCCACGCCGGCACTGTCGAACAGGTCTTTCCAACTGATCGGCACCCCGTCCAGCGGCGACAGACGCAGGCCCAGCTTGGCGCGTTCCGACGCGGCGCGGGCCTCGGCCATGGCGCGGTCATGGGTAACAACCGTATAGATCCGGTCCCGCATAGGGTGGGCATCGATGGCATCCAGATAGGTTCGGGTCAGATCAACCGGGTCAATCTCGCCCGCAGCAATCCCACGCCCCAAATCAGCTGCTGTCATGTTCAACCAGTGATCCATTTGTGAACGCTCCCCTATGTTTGGTTTTCGTGACGGTAGCGACCCCAAGGCCCATGGACAATCCCGAAGACACGCGCATATTGCAGGGCATGAAAAACACATCCGACATCCTGATCGTCGGCGGTGGGCTGAACGGCCCGGCGTTGGCCCTGGCCATGGCCCAGACCGGGCATTCTGTGACTGTGATTGATGCGCTCCCCCCCGGCGCGTCGCAAGCCGAGGATTTCGACGGGCGTGGCTATGCGCTGGCGCTGGCCTCACAACGTTTGTTGGCTCAAATCGGCGTGTGGGAGAACGTAGCGGATCACGCCCAACCAATGCTGGAAATCAAGGTTACGGATGGCACCGTGGGTCAGGGGCCATCCCCGTTTTTCATGCATTTTGACCATGCCGAAATCGAAGAGGGCCCGATGGGCTACATGGTCGAGGACCGTTTTTTACGCCGCGCCTTTGGGGCGGCAATGGAGGCCGAGCCACGCATCACTGTAATGCCCGATACTCGGGTGGTGGCTCAGGACGTGGATCCGACCGGTGTCACTGTCACGCTTGCCAATGGAGGCACCCTGCGCGGACGTGTTCTGATTGGGTCCGACGGACGCAAGAGCGGCACCGCCGAACGCGCAGGGATCAAACGGACCGGATGGGAGTACGGACAGACCGCATTGGTTTGCGCCATTGACCACGAGAAACCGCATGGAGGCGTGGCCCATCAGTTCTTTATGCCACCGGGGCCGCTGGCAATTCTGCCCCTACCGGGCAATCGGTGCTCGATCGTGTGGAGCGAACGGACCGAAACTGCCCACGCCATCCATGCGTTGGATGACGCCGGATACCTGGACGCCCTACGCCCTCGGTTTGGGGATTTTCTGGGGGAAATCTCTTTGGCGGGCAAACGATTTACGTATCCGCTGAATTTGACCATCGCCAACAGCTTTATCGGTGATCGGATGGCGCTGGTCGGAGATGCAGCCCATGGGATGCACCCGATCGCCGGGCAGGGCCTGAACGCGGGCCTGCGCGACGTGGCCGCATTGGCCGAAGTCCTGACCGAAGCAACCCGACGGGGTGAAGACTTTGGGTCGTCTCTGGTCTTGGGGCGGTATCAACAGTGGCGCCGGTTTGACACTGCCGCATTGGCAGCGGCAACCGATGCCTTTAATCGGCTATTTTCCAATGATAACCCGTTGCTGAGGCTGGGCCGTGATATTGGCATGGGAATTGTCGGATCACTCCCGGGACTGCGCCGCGGATTCGTGCGTGAAGCCGCGGGGCTGACCGGCGACATGCCGCGCCTGTTGCAGGGCAAACCGATCTAAGGTGGCGCAGCTCAATCCAGGGTACGTGCCTCGTCCACCAACATGATCGGAATGCCGTTGCGGATCGGAAAGGCCAGGTTTGCGGACTTGGAAATCAGCTCCTGCCGATCTGCATCATAAGTCAGCGTGGTCTGCGTCTGCGGGCACACCAACGCCTCCAACATCCGGCGGTCAAACACAATCGTCTGTTCTGTCATTGCAGAATTTCCTCATTTGATCCGCCGCGTAGGGCGAATTCAATCAATGTCACAAGGGTTTCGCGCCGCGTTGCGAGGCAGGGGGCCTCGAGCAGGGCCTGTTTGTCTTCGGGTTCAAAATCCAGCAGCATGGACAACGAATTGATCAACAGTTCATCATCCGCATCCTTGAGCGTATCCCAATCCACGTCCAACTGACGCGCGTTGAAGTATCGGTTCAGCAGGCTCATGAACCCATTTCGACGGAACCTGTCATCATGCTCGGCTCGCCCAAGATCCCGGTCGAAACCGGACCAACCGACCTGGCACCGTCGATAAGGAGCAAAACCGTTGGTTTCCTGTTGGATGCGGAAGCGTGAAATCCCTGTCAGCGTGATCAGGTAACGCCCGTCTTCGGTTTCGGAAAACTGAGTCACCCGCCCGGCGCACCCGATTGAATGCAAGGCGTCTTCGGATGAGGGAGACGGGCAGGGTTGAATCATGCCGATCAGACGATGCGACGTCTTGAACGCATCTTCGAGCATTTGCAGATATCGCGGTTCAAATATATGCAGTGGCAGGCGTGCGCGGGGCAGCAAAAGCGCCCCGGGCAGAGGGAACACGGCCAGCGTGTCCGGCAGGTCAGCAGCTTTGATCATTGAGATGATTGTAGCTCTGAGAAACGTTTAAGCAAATATCAAAGAACTGAGCTTGCGTCGGCCGTTCAAAACCACCGGGTCATTTGGCTTGAGCGCGTCGAAAATGGTGAACAATTGCGCCTTGGCCGCGCCGTCGTTCCATTCACGATCCCGACGAAACAATTCCAACAATTCAGTGACGGCCTCTTCGGTTTCACCAGCGGCAAACAGCGCTTGCGCCAAATCAAACCGGGCCTGATGATCATCAGGATTGGCATCGACTGCGCTGCGCAATTCGGCCACGGGACCCGCATTTTCAGCCTGACGTGCCAATTCGATCTGGGCTCTGACCGCTTCGATTTCAGGCGCGTCGGAAATTTCTGCAGGAGCACCGTTCAAAATGGCTTCGGCCTGATCCAGATCTTCGAGCGCAACATGAGCCCGTGCCAGACCGCCAAAGGCGGCGGCATTGTTCGCATCCTCGCCCAGAATGGCAGCAAAAGTCTGCGCCGCATCTGCCACAGCCCCTTCGGTCAGCATCTGCTCGGCGGCTTCCAATGCGTCACCCAGACCACCATCAGCTTCGCCGCCCCCCTGTTCGACGACGCGGGCAACAAAAGCGTCAATCTCGCTGGGCGCGACAGCGCCCTGAAAGCCATCAATCGGCTGCCCCTGATAGAATGCGTAGACCGTCGGAATGGACTGAACCCGCATCTGTCCGGCAATGCCCTGATTTTCATCGACGTTGACCTTGGCCATGGTGACCGCGCCCTTGGCCTTGGTCACGGCAGCCTCCAGTGCGGGGCCCAATGTCTTGCAAGGGCCACACCAGGGGGCCCAGAAATCGACGATCACTGGCGCATTCATCGACGCTTCGACCACATCCTGCATGAAGGTGGCTTCACTTACATCCTTGATCAGGTCATCGGCCGGGGCCGCGCCCGCACCGCTCAGAATATCCATCATAGCCATTTTCTCCGCTTGGGATTTGGCCCCTATATGAAAGCTATCAACCGGAAAACCAAGGGGGCATTGCGAATTAGAGGCCGGGAAATCCCGCCTACCTGACCCAGGCTTCCAGTTCGGACACCGGCCATGCGCACACGTCTAGAGATCAAAGGTGGCAAAAACCGGCGCATGGTCGCTGGGTTTTTCCCACCCCCGCGCCGCGCGCAAGACACGACTGGAATGCCCCGCGTTGGAAATGTCGCTCGTGGCCCAGACGTGGTCCAATCGACGCCCCTTGTCGGCGGCATCCCAATCCTTGGCCCGATAGGACCACCAGCTGTACAACTCACCTTCGGGAATATCCTGACGGGTGACGTCGACCCAACCGCCAGCGTCCTGAGTTTCAGCCAGATGCTCGACTTCGATCGGAGTGTGCGACACGACTTTGAGCAGCTTTTTGTGGGACCACACGTCATCCTCGCGAGGAGCAATGTTCAGATCCCCCACCAGAATGGATTTTTCCGGTTTTTCCGAACGGAACCAATCGCGCATTTCAGTGAGATAATCGAGCTTTTGACCAAATTTTTCATTCACTTCGCGTTCCGGCACATCACCGCCTGCCGGAACATAGAAATTGTGGATTGTTGTTCCGTTTTCCAATTGCGCAGCAACATGACGTGCATGGCCCAGGCTGGCAAAGTCCTTGTCTCCGACATCCCGGATCGGCAGCTTGGACAGGATCGCCACGCCATTATAACCTTTCTGCCCCCGCACGACCATGTGAGTATACCCCAGATCCGCGAACCCTTGGGTTGGCACCTTGTCTGCGGGGCTTTTGATTTCTTGCAGACACAAGACATCGGGTGCCTCTTCTTGCAGCAATTTCAGGACGATAGGTTCGCGCAGACGAACCGAATTGATATTCCAGGTTGCCAGGGAAAAGGACATGATAACGCTCGCGCAGGGATGAATGACTGGCGCAGGTTATCGGGGGGAGACAGCAGATACCAGAACCGTTTTCCGGCAGCCCCAGGAAAAAAAGACCGGGCACCAGGCCCGGCCAAGTCCAACAGGGAGGTGCATATCATAACCCGGATATGCGCGGGATAGGGTCAGATTAAAGATGCCACTCAGGAACCTCTTTGATCTGTATCAACAGATTTACATCACGCGACCAGACGATACCCGCCTGATTCCGTCACCAAAAGGCGCGCATTCGACGGATCTGGTTCTATCTTCTGGCGCAGGCGATAAATATGGGTTTCTAACGTATGTGTCGTTACCCCGGCATTATACCCCCAAACCTCGTGCAGCAGAACGTCACGGGCAACCACCCCATCGTTCGACCGATAGAGAAATTTGAGAATATTTGTCTCTTTCTCGGTCAACCGAATCTTGCGGTCATCTTCGGTGATCAACAGTTTCATTGCCGGTTTGAACGTATAGGGACCCAGGGCAAATACCGCGTCTTCGGATTGTTCGTGCTGGCGCAACTGCGCACGGATACGGGCCAACAAAACCGGAAACTTGAATGGTTTTGAAACGTAATCATTGGCACCAGCATCCAGACCCAAAATGGTGTCAGCATCGGTGTCGTGTCCCGTAAGCATCAGAATCGGAGACTTCACACCCTGCTTGCGCATCAGGCGGCACAACTCCCGCCCATCGGTATCGGGCAGCCCAACATCCAGGATGATCAGATCGTACAGGGCCTCCTTGGCCCGCTCCATCGCGCCCTGACCGTTTTCGGCTTCGAACACGTCGAACTCCTCGGTCATGACCAACTGCTCGCTCAGCGCCTCGCGCAGGTCTTCGTCATCGTCGACAAGCAGTATTTTCTTGAGTTGAGCCATTGGGGTTCCTCCTGTCCGTTGTCATTCAGATGAGCGTACTTTCATCAAACGACAAGATTTGCTGCAAGGGTCTCACGGCGACGTGTCCTGAATGCGGGAAATGTTTCACATTCCTTCGGAATTGGCTTAGCAATGCGCTGTTCTCATGCAGCAAAACCATGGAAAGACCGATTGATGACATTCCTGCCAACAACTGTCGAGATGCTGGCCCGTGCCCGAGTCGATCTGCGCATGGGAGTGCCGGTGATCCTGACCGATGGCGCGGATGCGGCGCTGGCCATGGCTGTCGAAACGCTGAGACCTGACCGCTGGAACGACTTCAAGGTTCAAGGCGCAATAACATTGGCGCTTACCTCGCGGCGCGCCGAGACACTCAAGGCGCGCGCCTATGATGGAGATGTTGCCAGAATACAGGTGCCTGCATCCGCTGATCTGGTTTGGCTTCAGGCCCTGGCGGACCCGGCCGATGATCTGAACACGCCGATGAAAGGGCCGTTTACATCTGATCGTGGCGGATCAACCAAACTGCATCGCCTGGCGATTGCACTCAGCAAGTCGGCCCGGCTGCTTCCTGCCGCTGTTCTAGTTTCCGTGGAAAGGCCGGCAGAGATGGCCCAGACATTTGGCCTGACCGTTCTGCCACACGCAGCGACCGAGCCTTTGCTGCAGGATACAAGCCCTCTGCATGCCGTCGCGGCAGCGCGTCTGCCCATGGATGCCTCCGAGGCCGGGCGTTTGCATGTGTTCCGTCCCGAAGATGGCAATGAAGAACATTACGCGATCGAAATCGGGCGCCCAGCACGGGACAAGCCTGTTTTGGCTCGGTTGCATTCTGCCTGTTTTACCGGGGATGTTCTGGGATCTCTCAAATGCGACTGTGGCCCCCAGTTGCGCGGCGCACTCGCGCAAATGGGAAGCGAAGGTGCCGGTGTTCTGCTGTATCTCAATCAGGAAGGTCGGGGGATCGGGCTCGCCAACAAGATGCGCGCCTATAGCCTGCAAGATCAGGGGTTTGATACGGTCCAGGCCAATCACCGCTTGGGATTTGAAGA
This sequence comes from Aliisedimentitalea scapharcae, assembly GCF_045277565.1. Classification (NCBI taxonomy): domain Bacteria; kingdom Pseudomonadati; phylum Pseudomonadota; class Alphaproteobacteria; order Rhodobacterales; family Roseobacteraceae; genus Aliisedimentitalea; species Aliisedimentitalea scapharcae. The sequence goes on from NZ_CP123584.1 coordinate 4,295,581, forward strand.
CGATGAACGCGACTTTAGGTTGGGGTCCTCAATATTGCGTCAGATGGGATTCGGTCAGGTACGATTGTTGACAAATAACCCCAACAAAATTGCGATGATGGAAAAAACCGGCGTCCAAGTGACCGAACGCGTTCCGCTGCAAGTTGGGGAAAACGCCTATAACCAGCACTATCTGGCCACCAAAGCGGCCAAGTCCGGGCATTTCTTGTGACGCCCCTCGACTTGGTATTGAGCCCTCGCGGGATTCGATATGCCGGACGGTATTTCCCATGTTCGATCGGAAGAAACGGTCTGACGGCCGACAAACGCGAAGGAGATGGGGCCACTCCTGTAGGGGTGCTCCGGATTACGGCCCTGTACTATCGCCCGGATCGCATTGCGAAGCCAGCCGCTTGGGCGCGCCCCATCAGCCCCCGAGATTTGTGGTCAGACGATGTGACCTGCCCCAACTACAACCACCACGTTCACGTTCCACACGCCTCGAGCCACGAGAGCCTGCGACGCTCTGACCCGCTTTACGACCTGATCCTGACAACAGATTGGAACTGGCCAAAGGCAATTCCCGGAAAAGGGTCGGCCATTTTCATTCACCAATGGCGTCGCCCTGGCTTCCCTACAGAAGGCTGCATCGCATTTTCCAGATCAGATCTGCATTGGATCGCACCCAGGATACCGCCCGGCACACGGGTTTTCATTCCAATGCTGCAATGACCACTGCGGTGCCAAGACTTTTACTAAAAGTCTTGGCAAAAGTTTTAAAAACTTTTGCCGGTCAAGATCCACGCTCACCGAATATGGCGGATCCAACACGGATATGAGTTGCACCCAATGAAATTGCCTTTTCAAAGTCGCCACTCATTCCCATGGACAACCCATCCAGACCATTCCGCGTGGCGATCTTGGCCAAAAGCGCAAAATGCAATGACGATTCCTCGTCCACAGGCGGTATGCACATCAAGCCCTTAACCGGCAAGTCCAATGCCCGACATTCGGCAACAAACCCATCTGCCTCATTAGGCAGTACCCCTGCCTTCTGTTCCTCTTCGCCTGTATTGACTTGAATGAACAAGTCAGGACAGGCACCAATTTCCTGTGCCAGACGGGCCAGTGTTTTTGCCAGCTTGGGCCGGTCAACCGAATGGATCGCATTAAACAACTGCATGGCTTGGCGTGCTTTGTTGGTCTGAAGCGGGCCAATCAAATGCAAATCCAGCCCCTGAAAGCGTGCAGAAAAATCTGGCCATTTCCCAGCGGCTTCCTGCACCTTGTTTTCGCCAAAGATACGGTGCCCTTGCTCCAAAACTTGTGCAACCCGCTCATTGGGTTGGACTTTTGAGACAGCAATCAACGTGACAGCACCAACAGGGCGTCCAGAATCCTGTTCAGCCGATGCAACGCGGGATTTGATTTCTTCCAGTGACATCCAGTTCCTCATATCTTTTGGCGAAACAACACGGTTTTTCGACAAAAGAAAAGGGCGAGCTCATATGAGCCCGCCCCAAAATTCACGCTATGCGTTCTTCAACTTAGAAGCTGAAGTACACACCCGCCTGAACGGTGGTGTTGTCCCACGAAGATTCGCGGATACCGGCTTCGAAGGAAGCGCCGCCCCCGAGATCGTACGAGTAGTGGATACCGTAACCGGTACCTTCGCGGTTGTTCGAACCGGCGATTGCGTCACGGTTGTCGTTACGACCAGCAACAACGTCAGCAGCCGAAACTGCGTCTTCGTCGGTCACGTAAACCAGGATGTTCGAAGCAGAACCGATGTCCATGTTGCCGTACAGGCCCCACTTGTCGATGCCGTCGTTGTCTGCGTAGGCCAGACGAACGCCGAACTGACCCAAGTCACCCGAGATGCTGACGAAGGTTTTGTCTTCGAATGCCAGGTCGGAGTCCTGAACAGCGATAGCACCGGTCCAGTCGCCAAAGGTGTATGCCATGTTGGCGGCAACACGCGATGCGCTTGTGGGCAGACCGTTGTCTTCGGAGTACGAGATGTGGCCGCTGAATGCGCCAGCTGCGTACAGAACTTCAACACCGTTGGCGCCAACGCCAGCCGAGCTGTATGCGTCCCAGTTGAACGATTCGCCGTTCACGTTGGTAACGATCGATTCAAAGCCGGCACCGTCGATACCAACACCTGCGGTGCGGGTTTCGAGATACAGACCGGTTGCGTTTTCAACCGCACCGATGATGTTGCCAACCTGCAGGGTGAAACCTTCGTAGGTTGCGAAGAAGCGAGCACCGTTGAATGCTGCGCCGCCGGGAGCGTTGTCACGGCTTTCAGCCTGTGCACGGAAACGAGCACCCAGGGTCACACCGCTGTCGGTTTCGGTCGACATGTCGAACTGCAGACGCAGACGGCTGGTGATGTTGGTTTCCGAACGGCCGTTCAGAGCGCCGGAAGCAATGTTACCAACACGGTCGTTGTTTTCGTTGTAGTCCAGACCAAAACGGCCGTAACCAGAAATGCGGACATCTGCGGCGGCCATACCCGCGGTGGCGATCAGCGCGGTAGTCGCGAAGAGAATCTTTTTCATTTCGTTTCCCTCGGTTTTCTATTCATACGCCCAAACCGGGGAATCCGGTGTGGGTATGGAAAGGGGTTTCGCTCTTTCGCCCCCTTCTTGGCAAGACTTGCGGATGATCCAAGCGCAAAGGACCGACAGATGGTGCAGCTTTGCCACAGTCTTTTGACCTGCCATCCGAATTCCGGTCTCTGGCTGGCATTCCATCCCGGAAGCAACCGGGAAACGAGGTGCCTACATACTCTTTAGAATACACTATCCTCTTGCCCGACCACGCCTGCTTGGATAGGACTTTCACAACAGAAAGGTACCGGTATTCCTGATGAAACTGCAAAAGACCCTGAATATAGCATTGGTTGGCGTTCTTTGTTTGGCCGTAGTTGGCTGCGGGCCTCGCGGCGGGAGAAATGCCAGTCCACAGGCATCAACGGCTTCGGCAACGACATCAGGTGAACCGCTGATTGCGAACAATCGGGAATCGGCACCGACGAATTATGAAGCCTCTTCGATCTGGGATGTCTTTGGTCCCAACAAGTCTGACCAATCCACCCAGGTCAATCGGTACCTGTGGTCCGCATCCCTGGATGTCCTGAGCTTTCTGCCCGTTCAATCCGTCGATCCGTTTACAGGTGTTATCGTGACCGGGTACGGCGTGCCGCCGGGTGGCGGTCGTTCTTATCGCGCAACGGTGCACGTAAAAGACCCCGCACTCGAAGCCCGGTCGCTGAATGTGTCGCTACACACCAAGGGCGGTCCGGCAAGCGCCGCGACCACGCGTGCTGTCGAAGACGCAATCCTATCACGCGCCCGGCAATTGCGGATTGCTGACCGCAACCTCTAGAATCCGCTCGCAAGACCGATTATCACATCGCCGGGCAATCTTGCCCGGCGTTTTCATTGACAAGGACCCGTGTACGATGTCGCGTTACTCTGCCGCAGAAATTGAAGCAAAATGGCAAGAGGCCTGGGACAAGGCCGGGATCTTCCAGGCCACCCGAACAGGTGACAAGCCAAAGTACTATGTGCTGGAGATGTTTCCGTATCCTTCGGGGCGTATCCACATGGGCCATGTGCGCAACTACACCATGGGTGATGTGATCGCCCGGCACAAATTGGCAACCGGGCACAACGTGCTGCATCCAATGGGATGGGATGCCTTTGGAATGCCTGCGGAAAACGCTGCAATGGCAATCGGTGGCCACCCCAAGGAATGGACCTACGGCAACATCGCCGACATGCGCGACCAGATGAAACCGCTGGGCCTTTCGATCGACTGGAGCCGTGAATTCGCCACATGTGATCCGGAATACTATGGTCAGCAACAGGCCCTGTTCCTGGACATGCTCCAAGCCGGGCTGGTGTATCGTAAGAATGCTGTTGTGAACTGGGATCCGGTTGATATGACGGTTCTGGCCAACGAACAGGTCGAAAACGGCCGCGGCTGGCGGTCGGGTGCGCTGGTCGAACGGCGCGAGCTGACGCAGTGGTTTTTCAAGATCTCGGATTTTTCCGAAGAATTGCTATCGGCCCTGGACGGGCTGGACAACTGGCCGGCCAAAGTACGGCTGATGCAAGAGAACTGGATCGGCAAGTCACGTGGTCTGCAGTTCAGCTTTGAGCGCACAGATGATGGCGACCCGATCACCGTCTACACCACCCGGCCCGACACATTGAATGGCGCGTCCTTTGTTGGCATTTCGCCTGACCACCCGATTTCCAAGGAGCTGGAACAGGATAATCCTGAACTGGCTGCATTTCTTGCAGAATGCCGCAAGGGCGGCACCACCGAAGAAGCAATCGAAACCGCCGAGAAGCTGGGCTATGACACCGGCATCCGTGTCAAACACCCGCTGAACCCGGAGTGGGAACTGCCAGTCTGGATCGCGAACTTCATCCTGATGGATTATGGGACCGGTGCGATTTTTGCCTGCCCCGCGCACGACCAGCGCGACCTGGATTTCTGCCGCAAGTATGATCTGCCGGTGATCGACACATTCTTTGCGCTGGACGATAACACGCCGGTTGCCAAGGACGCGTTCGTCCCCGCCAAATCTGAAAAAGTCCGCTGGGTCGATCACTTTGCCGGATTGGACGAGGCCACCGGCGAAGAGGCCATCAACACCACCGTCGATTTTGCCGAACAGCAAGGCTGGGGCGAGGGAGTCACCAAATATCGCCTGCGCGATTGGGGCCTGTCCCGTCAACGCTATTGGGGTTGCCCAATTCCCGTCGTGCACTGTGACGATTGCGGAGTGGTGCCAGAGAAAAAGGAAAACCTGCCGGTTCGCCTGCCCGATGACGTAACGTTCGACAAACCCGGCAACCCGCTGGACCGTCACCCAACCTGGCGCGACTGTGTCTGCCCATCCTGTGGCAAGCCCGCCCAGCGCGAAACCGACACGATGGACACATTTGTTGATTCATCGTGGTATTTCGCCCGCTTCACAGCCCCGCGTGCCGAAACACCGACCGATCTGGCCGAGGCCGAATACTGGATGAATGTCGATCAATACATCGGCGGCATCGAACACGCGATTCTGCACCTGCTCTATTCTCGCTTCTTTGCACGCGCCATGCAGATCACCGGTCACCTGCCTGAAAAAGCCATCGAACCATTCGATGCGCTGTTCACCCAAGGGATGGTCACGCATGAAATCTATCAGACCCCCGGCCCGAATGGCCGCCCGGTTTACCACCTGCCCGAGGATGTGACCGACGGCAAACTGGCAGACGGAACCGAGGTGGAAATCATCCCCTCCGCCAAAATGTCAAAGTCCAAAAAGAACGTGGTCGACCCGGTGTCTATCATCTCGGCCTTTGGTGCGGATACCGCCCGCTGGTTCGTGCTGTCCGATTCGCCGCCCGAGCGGGATGTGGAATGGACCGCTTCGGGGGCAGAGGCCACCCACAAGCATCTCAGCCGCGTCTGGAAACTGTGCGACAAGATCGCCGCAATGGACCCGACTTCAAAGGGGCAAGGCGACGATGACCTGCTGCGCGAAACCCACAAAGCGATTCACGATGTGACTGTGGGGCTCGAATCCTTTGGGTTCAATGCCTCTATCGCGCGGCTCTATGCCTTTACCAACACCCTGGCCAAATCCAAGGCTGGTCACGCCGCGCAGCGGCAGGCCATCATGACCCTGGCCCAGCTGATGTCGCCAATGACTCCGCATTTGTCCGAAGACATCTGGGCCCATCAGGGCGGCGAAGGTCTGATCGCGACAGCGCCCTGGCCGGTTGCGGACGACGCGATGTTGATCGATGACACAGTCACCCTGCCAATCCAGATCAACGGCAAGCGCCGCGCGGAAATCAACGTTCCCGCAGACATGGACAAGGCAGAGGTTGAAAAAATCGCGCTTGCGCACGAAGCTGTGCAGAAGGTGTTGAATGGCGGCACCCCCAAAAAGGTAATCGTCGTTCCGGGCCGCATCGTGAACGTGGTCGCCTGATCTGAAACAGCGCCCGCCTGCCAATTGGCGGGCGCTGATCATCGCCGCCATTGCGGCGCAAAGCGTGTAAAGGGAACGATCATGAACATGGCACGCTTGAACATGACCGGCGTTCTTGCGGCATTGATGCTGTTGACCGCCGCCTGTGGCTTTACCCCGGTGCACGCCCCCGGCGGCGCGGGGCAGGCACTGTATGACAATGTTCTGGTGCAGGCCCCGAACACCAAGGACAGCTATTTCCTTGTGCGCCATCTGGAGGAGCGGATCGGCCGGGGGTCAGGTGGTGAATACCGTCTGGACCTGACATTGGAAACCGAAGAAGAAGGCCAGGCCCTGACTCTGAGCAACGTTATCACACGCTATTCGATTGTCGGGGTAGCAACGTATGCTCTGGTCCGGGTTGCCGATGATGTTGTCGTGACCAAAGGCACTGTTGAAAACTTCACCGGCTACTCTGCCACCGGGTCGACCGTTGATACATTCGCGGGCGAACGAGATGCGCGGGAACGGCTGATGGTGATTCTGGCAGACCAGATCAGCTCCCGGCTTTACGCCACTCAGGGACTTGGCGCGTGAAGCTCTCGCCGCGCGAGGCGGACGGCTACTTTGCCCGCCCCGACCCGGACAAGACCGGTCTGCTGATCTATGGCGGTGACACAATGCGTGTTGCCTTGAAACGTCAACAGGTTCTGGCCGCTCTTCTGGGGGCCAATGCCGACGAAGAAATGCGCCTGACGCGGATGCCGGCAAACGACCTGCGTTCGGATCCCGCGCAGTTGATTGACGCGATCAAGGCCGTGGGCTTTTTCCCCGGTCCCCGTGCCGTGTTTGTCGAAGACGCGACCGAAACCGCAGCCAAGTCGATATTGGCTGCGCTGGAAGACTGGGCTCAGGGCGACGCACAGATCATCGTGACCGCCGGGCAATTAAAGGCCACATCGAAACTGCGCAAGGCGTTTGAAGGGCATCGCAATGCCTTTGCCGTCGGAATCTATGACGACCCGCCGTCGCGGTCCGAAATTGAACGGATCCTGGGCGAGGCCGGGATCCGCAATGTCCCCAATGATGCCATGTCGATGTTGACCGATATTGCGAATGACATCGGCCCCGGCGATTTCACCCGAATGATCGAAAAGCTGGCACTGTACAAATTTCAGGACGACAACCCGCTGACGCTGGATGACATCGACGCTGTAGCCCCCCAATCTACCGAAGCTGCCCTGGATGATGTTCTGAACGTGGTGGCCGAGGCCCGCAGCGGCGAAATCGGCCCACTGATCCGGCGGCTGCAATCCCAAGGAACAGCTGCCGTGACCCTGTGTATCGGGGCCACCCGGCATTTCCGCACGCTTTACACCTGTGCATCGGATCCAGGGGGGCCAGCCCAGGGTATCGGCAGAATGCGTCCGCCGCTGTATGGAAAACGCCGCGACCGGGTGTTGCGCCAGGCCCAGGCCTGGGGTCCGCACAAATTGGAAACGGCATTGACCATCCTGACCGATACCGACCTGCAATTGCGGTCAGCGGGGCAAACGGCCCCGGCTATGGCCTTGATCGAACGGGCATTGATTCGGCTGGCCATGCTGGCCCGCTCGCGCTGAATTCATTTCCTTCCGTCCCGTTCATCTTGACGCCCTGCGCCTGGCAGGCAAGCTGACCCAAACAGACAGGAGACCACAGATGTATACCGTATATGGCAAACCCACGACCCGCACGTTCCGGGTCTTGTGGGCGCTCGAGGAAATGGGTGAACCCTATGACTTGGTTCAAATGGCCCCTCAGAGCCCGGAAATCACCGCCCTGAACCCTTCGGGCAAGGTCCCCGCTTTCAAAGATGGCGAAACGGTCATCACCGATTCCACTGCGATCATCACCTATCTGGCAGACAAACACGGCAAGCTGACCCATCCGGCCGGCACCCTTGAACGTGCCAAACAGGATGCGCTGACCCATATGGTTCTGGACGAAATCGACGCCGTATTGTGGACCGCCGCCCGGCACAGCTTTGTCCTGCCACAGGAGAAGCGCTGTCCCGAAGTGAAATCCAGTCTGAAATGGGAGTTCGAAACCAATCTTGCACGCCTGTCCGCGCAGTTCGACGGCCCATTCCTGCAAGGCGACACGATGACCATCGCAGATATCATCCTGACCCATTGTCTGAACTGGGCCTTTAGCGCCAAATTCCCGGTTGGCGACGAAAAAATCCAAGCCTATGCCAAGCAGATGCGCAGCCGTGACGCATTCCGCAATGTTGCAGCGTTGATGAAATAATAGTTGGCGGTAGGGGCGATTATCGCGAAATCCACTCTGCCGCCGCCCGCCCGGACCAGCGCCCGGTCGCGAAACATGCGGTCAGCAAATAGCCCCCGGTCGGGGCTTCCCAATCCAACATCTCCCCCGCGCAAAACACTCCTGGGAGTTCTCGCAGCATCAACCCATCATCTAGAGCTGCCTGTTTGACGCCGCCCGCAGTTGAAATCGCTTCATCCATCGGACGCAGTCCCTGATGGCAAATCGACAGGGATTTGACGGTTGCAACCCATTGGGATCGGGGTAAGTCCGCGCCTTTGGTCATTTCAAAGAACAGCGCAACTTTGGCAGGCGGCAACCGCAGTCCATTCCTGAGCCAATGCGCCAGCCGCAACTTGGCCGGTTTTTTCGACAATCGGCTCTCCAGCACTTCGACGCTGAGGTCTGGCAACAAGTCGACCATCAGGTCCGCACCCTGACGCAAGGTCGGGGTCAACGAATACAGCCCCCCACCCTCTAATCCATGTCGCGATAGCGTGACTTCGCCCCGCGATGTCAGATCACCCGCTGTCCAACGCATGGATTTCAGCGCCCCACCGAAATGGGGTGTCATATGGGGGCTCCAATTCACACAAAGCGCGGCATTTGCAGGCGCAAAAGGCGCGAGACCAACTCCGCGATCGGCGAGGATCTGTGCCCAGCTTCCATCCGAACCCAACCGGGACCAGCTCGCTCCGCCCAAGGCCAGAACCGTTGCAGTGGCGCTGACCTGTTGTGCTCCGTCAGGTGTGTCAAAACACAGCGCGTCGCCATCCCATCCGGTCCACTGCCAGCGGGTGCGCACATCGACGTTGAGGTTGGTCAATTGTGCCATCCAAGCCCGCACCAAAGGCGAGGCTTTCATCACCTTGGGGAACACCCGCCCTGTCGAGCCGACAAAAGTATCTTGCCCCAGTGCCTGGGCCCAATCCTGTATCGCCTGGGCATCAAACGCAGAGATCACCGGCGACAACCAGCTGGACGCTTCGCGATAAGCGGTCAGAAATTGGCTCAGCGGCTCGTCTTTGGTCAGGTTCAATCCCGACTTCCCGGCCATCAGCAGCTTGCGCGCGACTGACGGCTTGGCTTCGGCGACCAACACCCGATGCCCCGCAGCCGCAATTTCTCCTGCGGCCATCAATCCTGCGGGTCCGGCCCCGATAACCACAGCGTCAAAATGCGCCTGCATGACCTGTCCCCTTGCCCAAATGTCAGAATGCCGCATCATGTGCTGGCCATGACAGAATCCGACCCGATATGCCCGCTATGCCACCGACCAATCCCGCCCGGCGTTTCGCAAAGTGTGCACCATCTGATCCAAAAACTGAAAGGAGGCAAGGGGGGACAAACTGTGTTGTTGCATGATATATGCCACCGCGAGATCCACGCCACGGTCACAGAAACCGAACTGGCACGGCAGTATGCAACGGTTACTGCTCTGCAGGCGCACCCCCGAATGGCCAAATTCATCGCATGGGTTCACAAACGCCCTCCCGACTTCCAATCGCGGGTTCCGGGAAAGCGGCGCGAACGCACCTCCTTCACCCGGCAATCTCCAACCCTTCAAATGCCGACGTCGGTGTAAAGTTGACGCCGGCCACATGCTGGAATTCCAACAAGGTGTAAGGCCGTTTCCACAACCATTCGCGGTTCGCAACCGCCGTCACGTCGGGCACAGGTGGCGTTTCATGGGCATAGGCCAAGAAATGCAGATCAAAGCCATGGTCAGCAACATTTTGAACCGACAGCACTTGCATGTCGGAATATGCGTCACGTTCGGCGGCCATATCGCCGGTGCGCAGGGTGATCTGGCCGATGCGAGCTTGCCCGCCCAACGGCAGCGACGCATTCCCGGCGTCCGGGGGGCGGTTTCCATCAAAATCCCATTGCAGCAGCTCGATCACGAATCCTGCGGGATCGCTCAGATGCGCCATGTAGCCGATATCGAGAAACTGCCGAGGCTGTGACACCTGAACGCCTGCGGCCCGCAACTGTGCATGTGCCATCGCCAGATTCGGTAGGGTAACACCGATTTTCCAGTACCTCTGATCTTGGCTGTGCGAATAGGATGACCCGCCGGGCAAGAAAATCAGATCGGCATCTGCGCCCGGATACCCCAGCCGCCATCCTTGCGTGTCCGCTGTCGCAGTCATTCCCATAACGTCTGTATAAAAGGCAATCAACGGACCCATGTCCGCGACCCTCAGGCGCACACCTGACAACCGTTTCACTGACACATGTCCATGATTCCGCGGGCTATCTCGGGCTTGGCCGCCACACTGTCGGCCACCAGATCGTGGGCGGTTTGCATCAGATCTTCGGGCGGAACGATCCGGTCGATCAGGCCAAAGTCATAGGCCTGCTGTGCGGTGATCTTTTGCCCGCTCATCAGGATCAGCTTGGTCCGGGCCGGGCCGATCAGCGCCGCCATGCGTTTGGGGTCCGAAGGTTGCGGCAGGAACCCCAGTTTCATCACCGGATAAAACACTTTGGCGTTGGGCACCGCGATACGCAGATCACAGGCCAACACCATTCCGTTAGCCCCACCTGCCAATGTCCCGTTCAGCGCCGCAATCTTGAGACAGGGCAACGCGGCGATAGCCGAAGACAAACGTTCCCATACCCCGGATAGTGCCAGACCATTGCGCGCCTCTTCCAGATCGGCACCGGCGCTGAACACTTTTCCCGTACCGGTCAGAATCAGCGCCCGCGCATCACCGGCGCTTTCGGCGATGTCCGCCAAATCGCGCAGCATCTCTTCGGTCAGGGAATTGGCCTTGTCAGGACGGTTGATGGTGACGGTCCACAGCCCGTCCACCTTGGTCAATTCGATCATATCAGCCCAACCTGTTTTCGAATGCCTTCATCCCGCAAGGAAATTTCCTGCCCCAAATAGGAATCAGCGTCAGAGCCGCACATCCACAGCAATGCACGCGCAGGCCAATCGGCAGGAATGTGATCTTCCCAGGCCAATTGGCTGATTGGGTTGATGCCACTGGCTTTGATCTCTTTCTGCATCTGTGTCGCGACAGTGCCCGGTGACAGTCCGATAGCACGAATGCCGTTGGCGCGCTCTTCCTTGTCCAGGCACTGTGTCAGCATCGCTGCGCCCGCCTTGGAGGCGCAATAATGGCTCCAGGCCTCGACCGGACCGTGGGCTGCGCCGGAGCTGATGGTCAGAACAGATCCGCCACGCGCCCGCATCAACGGCACTGCGGCACGCATCCCATAGAAGACGCCTTTGAGGTTGATATCGATCACCTGCCCCCAGTCATCGGGATCTGCAGCAGCCAGATGGGAAATCGGTTCGATCGCACCAGCGTTGTTGATCAACACATCAATGCCGCCAAACCGATCCACACAGGCCTGAACTGCTGCGGCCACTGCCGTATAGTCACTAATGTCACAGGACAGCGCCATCGCGGCGTCGCCAATTTCAGCGGCCAGCGCATCAATCTGGTCCGCGCTGCGGGCCAACAAGGCGACATTGGCACCTGCATCGGCGAAAACCCGCCCGGCTTCGGCCCCAATTCCACGGCTGGCGCCGGTGATCAGGACAGTTTTCCCACCCATGTTCATCACATCTATCTCCCCTTGCGGTTTCACCGACCGTGGTAAAGCGCAAGGGGGAACAGGTCCACCCCTGCCCCCTTGACGCCCGGGCCGCAAGCGCAGACCATATCGCACAAATTCACCACGAAAGGTTCTCATATGTCTGTTTCATTCGCACGCGGGCTGAGTGCGGCATCCATTTTTGCTATTTCAACCTCCACCGGTTGGGCCGATGTCAGCCCTCAGGATGTCTGGTCCGACTGGAAATCCTATTTGACCGGAATGGGCTATGATATTTCTGCCCAAGAGTCACAATCAGGTGGCGTTCTGACGGTCAGCGACCTGTCGCTGGGAATGCAAGTCCCGGACGCAGAGGGCGTCGTCACGATGACCATGCCCCAGCTTGTGTTCACTGATAATGGCGACGGCTCTGTGAATGTCACGCTGCCCGCGGAATTCCCAATGCTCATGTCCATGCGCCCGGACGGCGAAGAATCTGTCGATATCGAGCTGAACTATGCCCATGCCGACGCGGTCATGACCGTATCTGGCGATCCAGACGACATGACCAGCGACTATTCTGCATCCACTGCATCCATTGCGCTGAAATCGCTGAATGTCGATGGTGAAGCGGTCCCCGCCTCGGTCGGGAATTTTGCCATGACCATGAATAACGTGGCCAGCAGCACCCAGACCATCGTAGCCGAGGGGCGCAGTTACGCCCAAAATATGAGCGCGGACAGCCTGACCTACCAACTCGGGTTCAAAGACCCGGACTCTGATGATCAGGCTAGCTTTAACGGCACGTTGAACCAAATAGGGTTTCAAGGAACCGCTGCAGTCCCGGCCGATGCCAATCCAAATGATGTGCGCGCCATGCTGGACGCGGGATTTTCCTTTGATGGCACATTTAGCTACGGACAGGCCACAACTTCGATGAGCGGTGCCGGCGATGGTGAAACCTTTGGGTTTGAAGGTCAGACACAAGACGGTGCCGTCGGCGTCGCCATGAGCGCGACTCACCTGTCGTATGACGTGCAACAAAAAGCCACCAGCATGTCGATCAGCAGCGGAGAGCTCCCGTTTCCCATCATGCTGTCCATGTCCGGGTTCGGGTTCAACATGTCCATGCCGATTGCAAAATCGGACGCTGAACAGGATTTTGCCTTTGGTATCAGCCTGACCGAATTCACAGTGCCTGACATGCTGTGGGGGATGGTCGATCCGGCCGCCATCATGCCGCGGGACCCTGCGACGATTGTGGTCGATCTTTCGGGCAAGGCAAAGATGCTGTTTGATTTGATGGATCCGGAGTCCGCTGCGGAAATGGGCGACCAGCCTCCGGGCGAATTGAACGCGTTGACCGTCAACGATTTGCAGGTTGCCGCTGCTGGCGCCAAAATCGCCGGCACCGGGGACTTCACCTTTGACAACACTGATCTGCAAAGCTTTGATGGAATGCCCGCCCCCAGCGGCGTGGCCAACCTGTCCATCAGCGGTGCGAATGGCCTGATCGATCGTTTGATCCAAATGGGTTTCCTAGCGGAAGAAGACGCGATGGGGGCCCGGATGATGATGGGTATGCTGGCCGTACCGGGGGAGACGCCGGATACGCTGACATCAAAAATCGAAATCAACGATCAGGGTCACATCATTGCAAATGGTCAACGGATCAAATGATCCCAACCTGATGCCAATTCCAAGGGGCTGCGCCAGACGCGGCCCTTTTTGTACGTGCAGGCCTTGCAGCTTGGCGCTGCTCTGGCTAGCTCTGTCTCAGACCTGACACGAAAGAGCCTCATGACCCAATCCTTGCAAGATCTGAGCCACGCCCTGATGGAAGCTGCCCTGAAAGCCGGGGCTGACGCGGCAGACACGCTGGCCGTTCAGGGAAATTCGGTTTCGATCGAAGTCCGCGAAGGAACACTGGAACATGCAGAACGCTCTGAGGGCACGGATCTGGGATTGCGGGTCCTCGTAGGTCAACGCCAGGCCATTGTGTCCGCCTCCGACAGCCGACCGGAAACACTGGCCGCGATGGCCGAACGTGCCGTGGCAATGGCCCGCGAAGCGCCCCAGGATCCGCATATCGGCCTGGCAGAGCCCGACGATTTGGCCCAAGGGTGGGATATCGCCGCCTATGAGTTGGAAGACAGTAGCCCGGAACCCGATCCCGATGCCCTGATGGCGGACGCGCTGGGGGCCGAAGCCGTGGCCAAAGCCGTGCCCGGTGTGACACAGGTTCAATCGGCGGCCGCCGGGTATGGCATGCATGGCGTGCATCTGGCAGCCAGCAACGGATTTTCGGGTGGCTACCGGCGGACCAGCAGATCGCTCTCTTGCGTCGCAATTGCCGGCACCGGGGCGGACATGGAACGGGACTATGACGGCGATTCCCGGATCTTTCAAACGGACCTGCGCAGCGCCCAGGAAATCGGTCAAACCGCCGGCGAACGCGCGGTGGCCAGCCTGAATGCACGCAAGCCACAGACAGGCTGCTATCCCGTCCTGTTTGACGAAAGGATTTCTTCGTCCCTGATCGGACATCTCCTGTCAGCCATCAATGGTGTATCCATCGCTCGCGGATCGTCATGGTTGCTGGATGCCAACGGCAAACAGGTACTACCCGACCGGCTGTCGATCATCGAAGATCCGCACCGGGTACGCATCCCTGGCTCACGACCGTTTGACGCAGAAGGGCTGGCGACCAAACGACGGGCCATTGTTGAAAACGGCATTCTGACGGGGTGGACCATGGATTTGGGAAGCGCCCGTCAGTTGGGGCTGCGCAGCACCGCAAACGCGGCGCGTGGGGCCGGCTCTCCACCGTCACCGGCGAACTGGAACATCGAACTGACCCCAGGGGATCACACCCGCCAAGACCTGCTGCGGGATATGGGCACTGGCCTGCTGATCACTTCGCTGATCGGATCCACCATCAACCCCAACACCGGTGACTATTCACGCGGCGCATCAGGGTTCTGGGTGGAAAACGGCGAAGTCACCCACCCAGTCAACGAATGTACCATTGCTGGCAACCTGCGGGACATGTTGGGCCGCATCATTCCCGGCAATGACGCCCGCCCCTATCTTTCACGCGTGGTTCCATCAATTCTGATCGAGGGTATGACCCTTGCCGGCAGCTGACCTGGACCTTTTGATCGACGCTGCACGCGAAGCTGGTCGGATTGCCACGACATACACTGGCAAAGACGCACGCCGTTGGGACAAACCCGATGGTGCCGGTCCCGTGACCGAAGCAGACCTGGCAGTGAACGCCATGCTCGAAGATCGCTTGCCCGGCGCGCGCCCTGACTATGGCTGGCTGTCGGAAGAAACCGAAGACACAGCTGATCGGTTGAGCCGGGACCGGGTGTTTATCATCGACCCGATTGATGGCACCCGCAGTTTTGCCGATGGGTCTCGCACCTGGGCCCATTCTCTGGCCGTGGCCGAACACGGTGTCGTTTCCGCAGCGGTCATCTATCTACCGCTGCGGGACATGATGTTTACTGCAGCAGCGAACCAAGGTGCCTTTTTGAACGGTGACCCGATCCGGCGCTCTGATTGCCTTCTCCTTGCAGAGGCCGAAATTCTGGCAGCCCGTCCCAACCTACAACCCGAACACTGGCAAAACGGCCATGTCCCCGCTTTTACCCGCAGCTACCGACCTTCTTTGGCGTACCGTTTGGCCACCGTGGCCCAGGGTCGATTTGACGGCATGTTGACCCTGCGCCCCAGTTGGGAGTGGGATATTGCCGCCGGTGATCTGATTTTGCGCGAAGCCGGTGCATGTTGCACAGATCGCTCCGGTGCCCAGTTGCGGTTCAACAACCCTCATCCCATGTTGAACGGTGTTATTGCGTCAAACTTAGTTTTGCACGCCCAGATCCTGGGTGCACTGAGCACGCCGGATTGATTCAATGTCCCAATCTCTGGCACAAAAAGCACGTATTGCACTGACCCGAAATCCCGAACAGGGCGAGGGAAACGGGTCTTCTCACAAGAAGATAAAAGCAATGTCGATCTGGATGCACGCGACATCGGCCGAACGACTGGGCGCTTTGGGAGATATCGCCAGAAGACTCAAAACCACACGCCCCGATCTGCGGGTTCTGGTCACAACCGAATCCGCATTGGCCAGTCTTGCCCTCCCTGAGGGTTGCGATGAACGGGGCGGCCTGCCCACATCCGACACAGCATCCGGAGCCCGTCAATTCCTGGATCGGCACCAGCCTGGCCTGTGCTTGTGGACAGGCGGCGGGTTACGCCCGACATTGATCCGAACAGCCCAAGACCGGGGGACGTGCATGTTATTGGCCGACATTCAGGCTGATGAAGTTCCGACACGCCGCCGCCGATGGCTGACGGATGTCACGCAACGCATGATGGAGTGTTTTTCGTTTGTTTACACCCCGTCCAAAGACGCCCAAGAACGGCTCGTGCGGGTCGGCTATTCCACGGATCTAATCAAACGCACAACCAGCATGCGCAGTTCGGTGACTCCGCCCTATTACCATCCGGACGACCTGAGTGAACTCACTGACTCGCTGGGGGGGCGTCCCGTTTGGTTGGCGGCTTATGCAGAACCCGAAGAATTCGAAACAATTCTGACCGCACATCGGGATGCATTGCGTCGACTGCATCGGTTGCTGTTGGTGATTGTGGTAGATTGCGATCGAAATCGCGATGCGTTGTTTGACGCAGTTGAACACAGCGGATTGCGGTGCACCGACTGGGATCGAGGTGAGATGCCCAGCGACAACACCCAGGTCCTGTTGGCTTGTACCCAAGACGGTCTGGGGCTGTGGTACCGGGTTGCCCCCGTCAGCCTGATTGCGGGCTCTCTGGAACCCGCGTGGCAAGGACACTGCCCCATGGAAGCGCTGGCATTGGGGTCTGCTGTTCTGTTTGGCCCCGGAGTGCGGCGCAACCGGGCGCTGTACAACCGGTTGGCCACGGACAAGGCAGCGATCCAGATCAACAACAGCCAGGACCTGGCGACCAAGATCACCCACTTGTCCGCCCCGGACAAAGCCGCCAGCATGGCCGTGGCGGGATGGGAAGTCGTCACCGAAGGGGCACAGCTGGCGGATCTACTGGTCGATGACATTCAGACTTTTCTGGATCAACAGGAGACACAGTATGCGGGCTCCTGATTTCTGGAACAAACCCCCTGCAGGTTTTGACCTGAAGCGGTTGTTGCTCACCCCTCTGGGGGGTCTCTATGCAATGGCCACAGCCAGACGTCTGGCCAAGGGCAACACATATCGACCCGATGTTCCGGTCATCTGTATCGGAAATTTGAATGCCGGCGGCACTGGCAAAACCCCGACCGTCATCTGGATGGCCGAGACCCTGCGCGATCTGGGCCATGAGCCGCACATTGTTTCGCGTGGATACGGCGGCACACTCGAAGGGCCGGTTCAGGTCGAACCCAGCCGCCACAAGGCCCAGCACGTCGGGGACGAACCGCTGCTACTGGCGGCCTTTGCCGAGGTCTGGGTTTCCAGAGATCGCGCAGCCGGAGCCAGGGCCGCAGTCGAAGCAGGCGCAACAGTTCTGATCCTGGATGACGGGTTTCAAAACCCGTCAGTTGCAAAGGACCTTTCCGTTATTGTGGTCGATGCACGACAGGGGTTTGGCAACGGCAGTTGCCTGCCAGCCGGACCGCTGCGCGAACCTGTGGACGTCGGGTTAAAACGCGCCGACCTGGTTCTGTCACTGGGAGACGATGACGCCCAATACTCATTCAAGGATCAGTGGGCAGCACAGCTTGGTGCCCTGCCTCATTACGTGGGGAAAGTAGAGCCGTTACAAACCGGAATGCCCTGGGAAAGGACACGCGTGCTGGCCTTTGCGGGTATTGGGCACCCCGAAAAATTCTTTACCACCCTGCGCAGTCTAGGGGCCGAGATTTGCCGCTCAGAAGCGCTGGATGACCACCAGAAACTGTCGGCCGCCCTGCTGTCAAGATTGGAGAACGATGCCAAATCTCTGAATGCGCAATTGGTGACGACAGAAAAGGATGCCGTGCGATTGCCGCTGTCGTTTCGGACCAAGGTCGTCACCCTGCCGGTGCGCCTAAAGATTCAGGGGGACGAGGGGCTGCGGGAGCGTTTGAAAATCACCGCACCGCCACCTTGATATGTCGCCGGGCGGGCGTTGACCGCCCACCCGGATCGTTTACTTAGCCCTCCAACTCGGCGTCGAGCAATTTTTTGAAGTCTTCATAAGCCTGGTTTTCAACCTTTTTCCCGTTCATGATGAACGAAGGCGTGGATTCGACTCCATCGGCGGTCGCGTGTTCCTGGTACCATGTCACCAAAGTCTGGGCCTTGTTGGAATCCATCAGGCACGCTTCAAGTTGATCGCTGTCCGTCCCGGCCAAGCGACCGATCTTGCGCAGCCCATCGACGATTTCGGTGGCGCTGCCTGCACGGGCCCATTCGGATTGCCCCTTCATGATCAGATCGGTGATGCCAAAGAATTTCTCCGGCCCTGAGCACCGCGCCACCATTGAGGCCCACAATCCGTAGCGATCAAAATAGACCTCGCGAAAGATGAATTTGACCTTGCCGGTGTCTATGTAGTCCGCCTTGATCTGTTTATAGGGGCCAGCGTGGAAATTGGCGCAATGCGGACAGGTAAAAGAGGCATATTCAATCAACGTAATCGGCGCGTCTTCGGCACCCTGTACCATTTCGACAATCGTGGACGTGTCGATATCAGCGGCCTCCTGGGCATTGGCTGCCCCGACCAACAGGTTCTCAGGTATGGTAGGGGCGGATGCCTGCCACCCCATCACGGCATAACCACCGGCAACAAGAGCAACCAGTGCAAAGACACCGGACATTAGACGGGTCATTTTTCACCCTTTCCTTGGTTTTTCTGTTTTGTCATCACGTTACGCCCCAATCGTTCCAGGGCCTCGCGCAACATGTCGTTTTCGATTGGTTTGGTTGTTTCTTCCGCCTTTTTGACAACATCAGCTGACGGTGCCCGGGCTGTGGGTTTTGCGCCATGCGAGAACTGGGCCTGACCTTCAGCAAATCCAGTTGGAGCAGTCTGTGTCAACCGTATCCGGCTGATCGCGTTATAGCCGTAGACGGCGTTGACCTTGGCGCGCAACTGTTCTTTTTGCATGTCCAGCATCGGTGCCTGGGCACCGGTGGTCAACACTGTCAAAGTTGCACCAAATCCACCACGGCCGTAACCGATATTGACGGGACGCGCGATCGCAGCAATATTTTCGCCAACAATTTCCGGCCAATGGGTCAGCAACCTAGAGACCGCAAACCCCCGGCTTTCCCCTGCACGACGAATTTGATCGCTCAGAAGCGACGCTGTGCGTTTAAAACCGCGGGTTGTTGATCGTCTGGGTGGCATGGTGATGGTTTTGCTCGATTGTGCCGCCTATTGTAAAGAGCGCTGAGACATGTACCAGCAAAACCGGAAATGAAAGTGTAAAGAATGCGTGACCTAGACTGGACTCCGGACGAACTGAGCCAGGACATTCTGAATTGGTATGACCGCAATGCCCGTTCAATGCCTTGGCGGATTGGCCCCAAAGAGCGGACCACCGGAACCGCCCCGGACCCCTACCGGGTCTGGATGTCCGAAATCATGCTTCAACAAACAACTGTGGCAGCCGTGGTCAGCTACTTTGAACGGTTCACACGACGCTGGCCGACGGTATCCGCTCTGGCCGCAGCCCAGGACACGGACGTTATGGGCGAATGGGCAGGGCTTGGGTATTACGCACGGGCGCGCAATCTATTGAAATGCGCCCGAGTCATCGTGACGGAATACGATGGTGTTTTTCCTGATACGTATGACGAGCTTCTAACACTTCCCGGGGTAGGCCCCTATACAGCAGCAGCCGTCGCATCGATTGCGTTTGATCGGCCTGAAACTGTACTGGACGGAAATGTCGAACGGGTGATGTCGCGATTGCACGACATTCATACACCTTTGCCGGGCGTCAAACCTGAACTCAAACGCCTGGCCGGGGATCTGACACCGAATGCGCGCCCCGGGGATTATGCACAGGCTGTGATGGATCTGGGCGCGACCATCTGCACACCAAAATCGCCCGCCTGTGGTCTTTGTCCTTGGCGACTTCCATGCAAAGCGCGCAAAACCGGCACTGCTCCTGAACTTCCTCGCAAAACACCCAAAAAGCCCAAGCCGACGCGGTACGGCATAGTTTATATTGCCCAATCCAAATCCGGCGACTGGTTGCTGGAACGGCGCCCCGATTCGGGATTGTTGGGCGGGATGCTCGGCTGGCCGGGATCTGATTGGACCGACGCACCAAACCCTGCGCCACCCTTTGCCGCCCAATGGCGCGAATTGAAGGCCGAAGTGCGCCATACGTTCACGCATTTCCACCTGATACTGGCGGTGCAATATGCCGAATTTCCCGCAGATTTCAGTCCTGGTAGCCCGTATGAGGTTATTAGTTTGCGTGATTTTCGTGTTTCAGATCTTCCGACGGTTATGCGCAAGGCATACGATTTGTATCGACTTCCTTGATCACTTGGATTTTGACTGAGAAACTAAAATCCTGAACCTCCGCCAATGAAATGGCCCGCCCCTGTATTTGGGAACCCGGTGATCAAAGCGGGGTGTCAAACGACACGAACCAGAAGAGATTGTCACGACATTTTGGCAAGTTGAGATGCCATCTGGCCAAGACATACCGCGCGTTCATGCTATCGGCCAGATACCCAGCCAGGCAGCGGAGCCCACCCATGCTTTGGGCTAACGCCACCTGGGCCGACAGCCATCAACCCGATGGCAACCAGGCAGGTCATACACGAACATCCAGACATATCGACTTGCGAGCTATTTAGTTTGTCTGGTGTTTTTTGTTGGGTGTGTGTTTTGGATCGAATTGAGAGATTTTGTGAGTATTTATTAGGTTTGGCGGTGACCTACTCTCCCACGACTTAAGTCGCAGTACCATTGGCGCTTCGGTGCTTAACTTCCGGGTTCGGGATGGGACCGGGTGTTTCACTCGTGCTATGACCACCAAACCGAATAAATACTCACTGTCCGCTCTGGGACAGTGAGAGTGACAGACAGCGTTTTCCAAAGGAAAGCGCGTTGTCACCCATTCATTGTCAGAGCGGATAGAGATCAATCAACATTGTGCTGTCCAAGCCAAGATTTTTTGGGGCTGTATGCTTTTGTTTGGTTCCAGTTTTGTTGGCCTATTGCGCGGAGCGCTACATGAGGCCAGCAGTCTTACTTTTACTGGATCAAATCAAGCCTATCGGACCATTAGTACCAGTCAACTGAACATGTTACCATGCTTACATCTCTGGCCTATCGACGAGGTGGTCTACCTCGGTCCTCAGGGATACCTTGTTTTGAGGGGGGCTTCCCGCTTAGATGCCTTCAGCGGTTATCCTGTCCGAACATAGCTACCCAGCACTGCCGTTGGCACGACAACTGGTCCACCAGTGGTTCGTTCACCCCGGTCCTCTCGTACTAGGGGCAACTCCTCTCAAGTATCCTACACCCACGGCAGATAGGGACCGAACTGTCTCACGACGTTCTAAACCCAGCTCACGTACCTCTTTAAACGGCGAACAGCCGTACCCTTGGGACCTGCTCCAGCCCCAGGATGAGATGAGCCGACATCGAGGTGCCAAACACTGCCGTCGATATGGACTCTTGGGCAGTATCAGCCTGTTATCCCCGGCGTACCTTTTATCCGTTGAGCGATGGCCCTTCCACTCGGGACCACCGGATCACTATGGCCGTCTTTCGACTCTGCTCGACTTGTCAGTCTCGCAGTCAGGCTGGCTTCTGCCATTGCACTCAACGAGCGATTTCCGACCGCTCTGAGCCAACCTTCGCGCGCCTCCGTTACGCTTTAGGAGGCGACCGCCCCAGTCAAACTACCCGCCACACAGGGTCCCGGATCCGGATAACGGACCGCGGTTAGACATCAAGCAGAGCAAGGGTGGTATCTCAAGGGAGGCTCCACAGAGACTTGCGTCTCTGCTTCAAAGCCCACCACCTATCCTGCACATGCTCGGCCTAATGCCAATGTGAAGCTGTAGTAAAGGTGCACGGGGTCTTTCCGTCTAACCGCGGGAAGCCTGCATCTTGACAGGCAATTCAATTTCGCTGAGTCTATGTTGGAGACAGCGGGGAAGTCGTTACGCCATTCGTGCAGGTCGGAACTTACCCGACAAGGAATTTCGCTACCTTAGGACCGTTATAGTTACGGCCGCCGTTTACCTGGGCTTCAATTCAGAGCTCTCACCCCTCCTTTTAACCTTCAGGCACCGGGCAGGCGTCAGACCCTATACGTCGTCTTGCGACTTCGCAGAGCCCTGTGTTTTTAATAAACAGTCGCCACCCCCTGGTTTGTGCCCCCAGCCCCTAGTTGCCTAGGAACCGGGCCTCCTTCTCGCGAACTTACGGAGGTATTTTGCCGAGTTCCTTCAACATAGTTCTCTCAAGCGCCTTGGTATTCTCTACCAGTCCACCTGTGTCGGTTTAGGGTACGATCTTATAGGAGGGCTATTTCCAGGAACCTCTCAGCAGCCCATTCAATCCGATAAGGATGAACTACCTTCGAGATCCGTCACCACTCCATGGCCCAGGAATATTAACCTGGTTCCCATCGACTACGCCTTTCGGCCTCGCCTTAGGGGTCGGCTTACCCTGCTCAGATTAGCTTTAAGCAGGAACCCTTGGACTTTCGGCGAGAGTGTCTCTCACACTCTTTGTCGCTACTCATGTCATCATTCTCACTAGTGATCTCTCCACGGGATCGCTCACGCGCCCGCTTCATCGAAAGCCTCTCTCCTCCAATACTCCCGAAGGAGTTAAGGAGGAATGAGACTATGTCACACTACGCTCTGCTACCATGCACAATGTGCATCCTAGACTTCGGCTCATGGCTTGAGCCCCGTTACATCTTCGCCGCAGGACAACTTGATTAGACCAGTGAGCTGTTACGCTATCTTTAAAGGATGGCTGCTTCTAAGCCAACCTCCTGGTTGTTTTGGTCGTCCCACCTGCTTTCCCACTTAGCCATGAATTAGGGGCCTTAGTCGTAGGTCAGGGTTGTTTCCCTCTCCACTACGGACGTTAGCATCCGCAGTGTGTCTGCCATCTAGTACTCCCCGGTATTCGGAGTTTGGTTAGGATCAGTAAGCCTGTGGGGCCCCATTACCCATCCAGTGCTCTACCCCCGGGGGTATTCGGATGACGCTCTACCTAAATAGATTTCGCAGAGAACCAGCTATCTCCGAGTTTGATTGGCCTTTCACCCCTAGGCACAATTCATCCCGATCTTTTTCAACAGATGTGGGTTCGGTCCTCCAGTGCATGTTACTGCACCTTCAACCTGATCATGCCTAGATCACTCGGTTTCGGGTCTGATCCATCTAACTCATGCGCCCTATTAAGACTCGCTTTCGCTGCGCCTACACCTAACGGCTTAAGCTTGCTAGATAGACCAAGTCGATGACCCATTATACAAAAGGTACGCTGTCAGGCCGCAAGGGCCCTCCAACTGATTGTAGGCGTTCGGTTTCAGGTACTGTTTCACTCCCCTCGTCGGGGTGCTTTTCACCTTTCCCTCACGGTACTGGTTCACTATCGGTCAGTAAGGAGTACTTAGCCTTCGAAGGTGGTCCTCCGATCTTCAGACAGAATTTCACGTGTTCCGCCCTACTTAATACGTCCATCAAAGCTTCCTATACGGGGCTATCACCCGCTATGGCCATGCTTCCCAACATGTTCTAGTCACTCATCTGGCTCGGCTGGTCCCCGTTCGCTCGCCGCTACTAGGGGAGTATCAATTGATTTCCTTTCCTCCGGGTACTTAGATGTTTCAGTTCCCCGGGTTTGCTCTTATAAACCTATGTATTCAGTCTATAAGTACCTGTTTAAGAACATTATAAACTACCGAAGTAATTATAATGAACTTTCAGGTGGGTTGCCCCATTCAGAGATCCATGGATCAAAGCTTATTCTCAGCTCCTCATGGCTTATCGCAGAGTATCACGTCTTTCATCGCCTCTTACTGCCAAGGCATTCACCAAACGCCCTTCTCGCGCTTGATTTGATCCAGAAAGAGAAAGACTGATCTTTCGCGGCACCCCAGCTGGTAACTAAAGGGGCCTTAACTTTCTGAACCAAAAGCATACTTTCCCGCTCTTCACCCCGAACCCACACTTCCGATGTCGGTCGGACCCGTGTGGAGGGTGAAGAACATTTGGTTCAAATCCGTGCAGAATTTGAACCGGGTTAGTGTACTTGACTTGGACAACTCTGTTCGTTTCAGACGGGATACGCACAAAGGAGACGAGGAAACATCTCCAATCACGCCTTCTGGACCTTCTTGCGAAGAACCAGAACCGTACTGAGATCATCCACGTACTTGTGGCGATCAAACAGTGTTGATTGATTTTCTCTCTAAACGATGTCAATGCAACCGAAGTTGCGTGCGTCCGATTGGACGATCAAACACTCAATACTAAGTGCTTGATGATCTAATCGGGAAAGTAATGGTGGAGCCTAGGAGGATCGAACTCCTGACCTCCTGAATGCAAATCAGGCGCTCTCCCAGCTGAGCTAAGGCCCCACGTTATGCAGTCGCTATCGTGACCTTTTGCTCCGCAAAAGACACTGTCGCGACAACGACATTTCTGCCAATGGCAAAAAATGTCTTGGTGGGTCGAGGAGGACTTGAACCTCCGACCTCACGCTTATCAGGCGTGCGCTCTAACCACCTGAGCTACCGACCCAGACAGGCCGGCAGGCCTGGTGTGTGCTGAAGAGATATGAGGACGGCCTGGTCCGTGATGTGGTCAGTTTTGATTACTGACCGTTGCTAAGTGTTCCACGAACAAAAACAAGTTCTTGCTGACTAGGAACATCCTTAGAAAGGAGGTGATCCAGCCGCAGGTTCCCCTACGGCTACCTTGTTACGACTTCACCCCAGTCGCTGAGCTCACCGTGGTCCGCTGCCCCCTCGAAAGGTTGGCGCACGGCCTTCGGGTAAACCCAACTCCCATGGTGTGACGGGCGGTGTGTACAAGGCCCGGGAACGTATTCACCGCGTCATGCTGTTACGCGATTACTAGCGATTCCGACTTCATGGGGTCGAGTTGCAGACCCCAATCCGAACTGAGACAGTTTTTTGGGATTAACCCATTGTCACTGCCATTGTAGCACGTGTGTAGCCCAACCCGTAAGGGCCATGAGGACTTGACGTCATCCACACCTTCCTCCCGCTTATCACGGGCAGTTTCTTTAGAGTGCCCAGCCGAACTGCTGGCAACTAAAGATGTGGGTTGCGCTCGTTGCCGGACTTAACCGAACATCTCACGACACGAGCTGACGACAGCCATGCAGCACCTGTCACTAGGTCACCGAAGTGAAAGCCAAATCTCTCTGGCGGTCCTAGGATGTCAAGGGTTGGTAAGGTTCTGCGCGTTGCTTCGAATTAAACCACATGCTCCACCGCTTGTGCGGGCCCCCGTCAATTCCTTTGAGTTTTAATCTTGCGACCGTACTCCCCAGGCGGAATGCTTAATCCGTTAGGTGTGTCACCGAATAGCATGCTACCCGACGACTGGCATTCATCGTTTACGGTGTGGACTACCAGGGTATCTAATCCTGTTTGCTCCCCACACTTTCGTACCTCAGCGTCAGTATCGAGCCAGTGAGCCGCCTTCGCCACTGGTGTTCCTCCGAATATCTACGAATTTCACCTCTACACTCGGAATTCCACTCACCTCTCTCGAACTCAAGACCAGGAGTTTAAGAGGCAGTTCCAGGGTTGAGCCCTGGGATTTCACCCCTTACTTTCTGATCCGCCTACGTACGCTTTACGCCCAGTAATTCCGAACAACGCTAACCCCCTCCGTATTACCGCGGCTGCTGGCACGGAGTTAGCCGGGGTTTCTTTACCAGATACTGTCATTATCATCTCTGGCGAAAGTGCTTTACGACCCTAAGGCCTTCATCACACACGCGGCATGGCTGGATCAGGCTTGCGCCCATTGTCCAAGATTCCCCACTGCTGCCTCCCGTAGGAGTCTGGGCCGTGTCTCAGTCCCAGTGTTGCTGATCATCCTCTAAAACCAGCTATAGATCGTAGACTTGGTAGGCCATTACCCCACCAACTATCTAATCTAACGCGGGCTGATCCAAATCCGATAAATCTTTCCCCCGAAGGGCGTATAAGGTATTACTCACCGTTTCCAGTGGCTATTCCTTAGATCTGGGTACATTCCCACGCGTTACTAACCCGTCCGCCGCTCGCCCCGAAGGGTGCGCTCGACTTGCATGTGTTAGGCCTGCCGCCAGCGTTCGTTCTGAGCCAGGATCAAACTCTCAAGTTGAAATGATCTTGCGATCATGTCCTTGACGTTCGAACCTCTGCACATCCACATAATGGCCTTACTGAAACCATCATGCGTCTTTTCTGTTTGTCTGTGCTTCAGCTACCAAAGTAACCGAAAGCCGTCCAAACAGTGAAGCTGACACTCCATCATCGGCCGAAGCCTAAGAGCGCGATATGCGAGGCTGATCCATCGAAATGAACCAAACCGCCCACATATCTCTTCAGATATTAGCAATGTCAAATAACGTTGGACCACCAAGCCTAAACCCGACAACCCGAGAGACAAAATCAACCGACTGCGCTAAACTTCCTAGCGCGGCCCGCTCAACTTATCCCCAATTCTTTCCGCCTCACTTCGCTCAAGTTCCGAACCTTCCGTCCGTCCCCGCCGCTCCGTCTGGCGTCCCGTTGTGCGCCTCAGCGCCGCCGGTGAGGGGGGTTCTACGGTTAACCCACCATACCCGCAACCCCTAATTTACAAAAAATACAACTTTCTCAAAAAATCACAAATATATAAACAATAACAATGTCTTAGAGGGGGCAGCCAATGAGCGAAGACATGGAACGTCACCTCAAGACTGTACCGTCGGCGGACCCCATCCTCTACATATTGCGTTACCAACAGAGTTACCCACAAAATTGCCCACAACGCGGTGGAATCAACATGCCGAATCCCCGGTGAATCGTTGGTTTTTTCGCGAAGGTGGGCTCCAAACCAATCTCGGCACCAATGCCCGAGTCGCTTCAGGCCAGTATCCTGCGGCTGGGCAGCTTTATGCGAAGACACAACAACGCAACCGCCACACCAAGGTAGATCAGAGGTTCAATCTGAAACCCTTTGACCAGCATGACAAAATGCAGCGCACCAAGAAGGACCGCCAAATAGGTCAACCGATGCAATTGACGCCAGCGTGGTCCAAGTTTGCGCACAGACGCATTGTTCGACGTTATCGCCAACGGCAACAGAACCACAAACCCGATCATCCCAATCGTAATATAGGGTCGCTTCACGATGTCCGCCCAGATCTGATCGGGAAGCTGAACATCCAACACCAGCCAGACAAGAAGATGACAGGACACATACAGGAACGCCAACAGGCCAAATGCACGGCGAAACCGGATCAGTGATATCCCTGTAAATCGGCGCAGCGGTGATATGGCCAACCCGATCAACAGAAGCTGCAGGGCCAGCTCGCCGTATTCATGTTCCAATGCCTTGATCGGGTCCACGCCCAGACCACCGGTCAGCCCCTGATAGAACAGCCATGGCACAGGCAGAGCACCGACCAAGTAGATTCCCCAGGTCGGTACTTTGCGCAATAGGGCATTGAGACCGTCGACCATCAATAGAACCTTGTCAGATCCATGCCGTCATAAAGAGCGGCGACCTCCTCTTCGTAGCCATTGAACATCAAAGTAGGTTTGCGACGTGCGAACAACCCGCCCCCCAAAGGACGTTCCGACGCCTGGGACCAGCGTGGATGATCCACATTGGGGTTCACGTTGCTATAGAACCCATATTCGCCAGGATTAGCCATGTTCCAGCTTGCCGGTGGTTCCTTGTCGGTCAGTGTAAGACGCACGATCGACTTGATCGACTTGAAGCCGTACTTCCAAGGCACCACCAACCGCAGCGGGGCGCCGTTCTGGTTCGGCAATGGCTTACCAAAGATCCCGGTGGCCATCAGGGTCAACGGGTGCATAGCCTCATCCAGACGCAATCCCTCTCTATATGGCCAGTCCAGAACCCGGTATTGGGTGCCCGGCATTTCCGAGGGGCGGTACAGGGTTTCAAAGGCGACGTATTTGGCCCCATCCTTGACACCGGCCATGTTCAACAGATCGGCCAGTTCAAAGCCGTTCCAAGGAACAACCATCGACCATGCCTCAACACAGCGGAACCGATAGATCCGCTCTTCGATGGTCATCTCGGACAAGATTTCGTTGAAGTCGTATTCGCCAGGGCGATCGACCATCCCGTCGATAGTGACACTCCAGGGCGAGGTGGTCAGACTGTGGGCATTGGCAGACGGATCGCCTTTGCCGGTGCCGAACTCATAATAGTTGCAATAGGTCGTCACGTCTTCCCAGCTGTTAGGCTCCAATCCTTCGCCAGCCTGCGCTGCGCCGCCGGTCATCGCGGCCAATCCCGCCCCGGCCATTCCGGCCATTATCTGGCGGCGGTTCAGGAATGCCGCCTGTGGGGTAACATCAGCCGATGTCAGATCATTGGTCCAGCGGTAAGCCATTCAGCGTGTCTCCTCGATTAAATCATTATACATGACTTAGTGAATGGGGTCGAAACAGCCAAAACATATCCTCTCACGATTCAGCGACGGGACTGTAACTTGGCTGGATTTCATTCATCGGAACCGACCGCCCATTGTCCTGCATGATCCGCATATGACGGCGGCGCATCAGACGGGGTTCAGACACGCCAACGGAATTCGCAATGGTTTCAACCTCGTGGATGATCTCGGTCGCATAGCGGGCCACGCGACGGTATTTCTGTTCTGCCACCAATCCCTTTTGGAACCTCGGGTCATGGGTGGTGATCCCTGTGGGGCAGGTATTCTTGTTGCATTTGAGCGCTTGGATACAGCCCAGCGCGAACATAAAGCCCCGCGCCGAAGTTACAAAATCCGCACCAGTCGCCAGCGCCCAGGCCACATCCGACGGGTTCACCAGCTTGCCCGAAGTAATCAACCGAATCCGATCCTTAAGCCCACATTCATCACGCAAGTTCGCCACCAACGGTAAGGCTTCGCGCACAGACATACCCACCAGATCAATCAACGGCATCGGTGCAGCACCAGTACCGCCCTCGCCCCCGTCAATGGTGATAAAGTCCGGCGCGCATTCTTCGCTACGTCGGCTGATGGTTTCAAACAGGTCGCGCATCACCTCTTCGGATCCCACAACAGTTTTGATCCCAACGGGCTTACCAGTGACACCGCGGATATGGCGGACCATGTCCAGCAGGTCGTTAAAACAATTCATCTCGCGGTGGCGGTTTGGGGATAGGCTGTCGTGGTCTTTGGAAATGCCTCGGATCGCCGCGATTTCATCCGTGATCTTTTCGGCAGGCAGGATACCTCCCTTGCCCGGTTTGGCCCCCTGGGACAGCTTTAGCTCAAACATACGCACGGTGTCATGGGCGGCGATTTCGCGCAGCTTGTCATCGCTCAGATTGCCCTCGCTGTCGCGTACCCCATATTTGGCGGTTCCAATCTGAAATACGACGTCACAACCCCCTTCCAGATGAAACGGGCTCAGCCCCCCTTCCCCGGTGTTCAGCCAGACACCGGCCTCTTTGGCACCTCGGCTCAACGCCTGAACCGCGGGCTTTGAAATCGCGCCATAGCTCATCCCCGAGATGTTAAAGAACGACGGCGCGTCAAAGGGGGTTCGGGCCGTGGGCCCAATCACAAGAGGTTCGGATTTGGCGTATTGGTCATCCAGTGGCGGAAACGGAGCGTTGACGAAAATTGGTGTGCCCGGAATGTTCAGATTGCGCGTAGACCCAAAAGCCACCGTATTGCTTTTCCCGGAGGATGCCCGACCAACCCATTCCCGCTGCGCCCGGTTGAATGGCAGCTCTTCCCGGTCCATGGCAAAGAAGTATTGCCGGAAAAATTCGCCCAACTCGCTGAACAGATGGCGAAACCGGCCAATTACCGGATAATTGCGCCGGATTGCATCGCTGGTTTGAAACCGGTCGACCACAAACATGACGACGGCCAAGACCGCCACCAGCCCGATGATAGAAACAAAACTTATCGCAAAGAATTCTATAGCCTTCATTGCAAAACCCATGCAAAAACTCCGATATGTTGACGTATCGCAAGGCAGTACTGCGCGACTCTCACGAACAGTGAAAGGGAAGGGCGCAGCTGGCAAGCCACGCCGGATCACATTGGGAGAAGATAGATGAAACAATTCGTTTTTGCAGCAATCTTGGGTGTTTGCGCCCAGACGTCTACAGCACAGGACATGGTGACCTATACGACAGATCAGGATTTTGATGACGTCGCCTTTGGGATCGAGAGCGCAATTACCGATGCAGGTCTGGTTGTGGACCACGTCAGCCACGTAGGTGCCATGCTGGAACGCACACGGGCGGATGTTGGTTCAGATATGGTTTTGTTTGAAAAGGCCGACGTCTATTCTTTTTGTTCTGCCACCATATCCCGTCAGGTGATGGAGGCAGATCCGATGAACATCGTCTTTTGCCCGTATGACATCTTTCTCGCCCAGCAACCTGGGTCCGATCAGGTCGTCGTGGGCTATCGCCAGTTCCCTGAAGGGGCAATGCAGACAGTACAGAAGCTGCTCGATGACATCGTTCAGGAAGCCATTGGCGAATAACAACCGCTGTTATTTTCTGTTTTGGACAAAAAAGCCCGCCATTGCCGGCGGGCTTTTTCATCTAACTGCGGCTCAATCGGATCAATGCACAACCGCATCGTCGGGACGCGGACGGTCCGAAGTGCCCAGCCGGTCCCCGATGATCAACCCATCGCTTCCAGCAGATACCGGCAGCGTGTCACCATCTTTGACATCACCGGCCAACAGCAGCTCCGCCAGCGGGTTCTGCAAGGCGCGTTGGATCACCCTCTTCAATGGGCGGGCACCAAACACCGGATCATACCCTTCATCCGCCAACCAGGTCTTTGCGGTTTCATCCAACTCCAGCTGGATCTTGCGTCCGGCAAGCCGCTTTTTCAAACGGGCCAGCTGAATATCCACAATACCGTCCATATCTTTACGTGCCAGACGGTCAAAGATGATCGTCTCGTCCAGTCGGTTCAGAAATTCGGGACGGAAGTGCGCCCGCACCGCATCCATCACATCTCGACGCGCGTCGGACGCATCCGCTCCTTCAGGCAATTGGCTCAGAGCCTGCGCTCCCAGGTTCGACGTCAACACGATCAGCGTCTGTTTGAAATCGACCGTGCGCCCCTGACCATCGGTCAGCACCCCATCGTCCAAAACCTGCAACAGCACGTTGAACACATCCGGGTGGGCTTTTTCAACTTCGTCAAACAGGACGACCTGATAGGGGCGACGCCGAACGGCTTCGGTCAGCGCTCCGCCTTCGTCATACCCGACATAACCGGGAGGGGCCCCGATCAGACGCGCGACGCTATGTTTCTCCATGTATTCGGACATGTCGATGCGCACCATCGCGTTGTCGTCATCAAACAGGAAATTCGCGACGGCCTTGGTCAATTCGGTCTTGCCCACGCCGGTCGGCCCCAGGAACAGAAAGGAGCCCAGCGGACGACCTTCGTCGTTCAGTCCGGCCCGGGCGCGGCGCACGGCATTGGACACCGCAGTCACCGCCGAATTCTGACCGATCACGCGTGCGTGCAGGTCATCTTCCATGCGCAGCAATTTTTCCCGTTCGCCTTCGAGCATCTTGGACGTCGGGATGCCGGTCCAGCGTTCCACCACGGCAGCAATCTGTTCCGGGCGCACCGCCTCTTCGACCATCAGCCCACTGTCTTCCCGGTTTTCGGCCTCGGACAGCTTTTTCTCCAGATCGGGGATCACGCCATAGGACAGCTCTCCGGCCTTGGCCAGATTGCCCTCGCGCTTGGCGATTTCCAGGTCGGCACGTGCCTTGTCCAGCAGCTCCTTGAGATCGCGTGCCCCTGCCAGCTTGTCCCGTTCCGCCTGCCACTGGGCCGTCATCTCGGCGGATTTTTCCTGCAGATCGGCCAAATCCTTCTGCAAGGTTTCCAACCGATCCTTGGAGGCCACGTCATCTTCGAGTTGCAAGGCTTGCTCTTCGATCTGCAATTGCAGGATCTGACGGTCCAGCTGGTCCAGCTCTTCGGGCTTGCTGTCTACTTCCATACGCAGACGGCTGGCCGCTTCGTCCACCAGGTCAATCGCCTTGTCCGGCAAAAACCGGTCGGTGATATACCGGTGCGACAGAGTCGAAGCCGCCACCAACGCGGAATCGCTGATCCGCACACCGTGGTGAAGTTCGTATTTCTCCTTGATCCCGCGCAGGATGCTAATTGTGTCCTCAACTGTGGGTTCGGTCACCACAACCGGCTGGAACCGACGGGCCAAAGCCGCATCCTTTTCCACGTACTTGCGATATTCATCCAGCGTGGTCGCACCGATACAATGCAACTCCCCACGGGCCAACGCCGGTTTGATCAGATTCGCAGCATCCATTGCACCATCGGATTTTCCCGCGCCAACCAGCGTGTGCATTTCATCAATGAACAGGATGATTTCACCGGCGGCTTCGGTCACTTCGGTCAGAACCGCCTTCAGGCGCTCTTCGAATTCGCCCCGGTATTTGGCCCCGGCAATCAGCGCGCCCATGTCCAGCGACAACAGTTTCTTGTCGCGCAGGGATTCAGGCACATCGCCGTTGACGATGCGCAGCGCCATACCTTCGGCAATCGCAGTCTTACCCACACCGGGTTCACCGATCAGAACCGGATTGTTCTTGGTCCGGCGGCTCAGCACTTGCATGGCGCGGCGGATTTCCTCGTCCCGGCCAATGATTGGATCGATCTTGCCTTCGGCTGCGGCCTCGGTCAGGTCCCGCGCGTATTTCTTGAGCGCATCATAGCCTTCTTCGGCACTGGCGCTGTCAGCGGTGCGCCCTTTGCGGATGTCGTTGATGGCTTCATTCAGCTTTTGCGCACTCACGCCACCGGCGTCCAATGCGTCCTTGGCCTTGGATTTGACCATGCACAGAGCCATCAGAACCCGTTCGACAGGCACAAAGCTGTCGCCAGCCTTTTTCGCCAGTTTTCCGGCCTCGTCCAGTACTTTGGCGGTCTGGCCATCCATATAGATCTGGCTTGCATCACCACTGACTTTGGGCTGTTTGCCCATGGCGACATCCAGGTGTTCAACCACCCGTGACGGCGTGCCGCCCGCGCGTGAAATCAGGTTGCTCGCCAACCCCTGATCATCATCCATCAGTGCCTTGAGAATATGTTCGGGAACCAGACGCTGGTGTCCCTCGCGCAGCGCGATCGTCTGGGCTGCCTGCACGAAACCACGTGCCCGCTCAGTGAACTTGTTCAAGTCCATCTCGTCTCTCCTTTTACAAGCGCCCGATGTAGGTACTGACGCCCGCTATGCGGCACGCCCCGGTTCGGGCCTCGCATTCAATCTGGGGAATGAGTGGCGATGCTTCAAGACCCGTTTTACAGGAAATTGCTTGCTTTTTTCTGATGCGTATCCTCTCACGGCCAGCACGAAATCAGCACGGCCGGGCCACAGTTCCACCGCATTTGAACAGCACCTTATTCCTGAGGCAAAATGGGAAAAACACTGTGCTGGTAACCGATATCGAAATTTCACACTATTCTTATGACCCGCTGTCGGCGCGCCATCAGGCCAACGTCGCCATGACGCTCAAGAACCAGGTGATCAGCCTGTTCTGCAAATTGGACATGCCCGAAGACGAACCGGACCGAACCCGGGCGACCGCCTTTGTACGCGATGCCATCCGGCAGTTGAAACGCATGCCTGAATTCCGCTCTGGGGCATCACAGCTGCAATTCTCTGACAATCTGACATATCGTTCGGCATGACCAAAGGGCGCGACCGCGCCACGCCCCGGCGTGGCGCCCGGCCCAAGGCTGTATCTCGCCCCCTCAGGGGCGCGATCAGGCGCGGGAGCCCTCCGAATCAAGCCCCCTTTCCCCGGACCACTTTGCGGTTTAAACAGCCCCAACGCTGCGCAACCTCCGGAGACCCGCCATGTCCGCCCCCTCAACCGATGACCGCCTGATTGTCGCCCTCGACGTTCCCGACGCCCTGTCGGGATTGAAACTCGCCGAGCAGTTGGGGGATTGCGTATCCTTCTACAAAATCGGGCTGGGTATGTTGACCGGCGGCGGATTGGCCCTGGCCAACGAACTCAAGCAGGAGAAGGGCAAGCGCATCTTTCTGGACATGAAGCTGTTCGACATCGGCGCAACCGTAGAGAATGCGGTCCGCGGACTGGCCCAGTTCGACCTGGACTTTCTGACCGTCCACGGTGACCCGCATGTGGTTCGCGCCGCCAAAGAAGGTGCCGCGGACAAGGATCTGAAAATCCTGGCAGTGACCATTCTGACTTCTCTGGATCGCGCCGATCTGGACGCCGGCCTGATCAAGCCAGGAGACGTGCAGGAATTGGTGCTGGAGCGGGCAGCGCGAGCCTTCGAAGCCGGTGCAGATGGCATTATTGCATCACCACAGGAAGCGGCCTTGATCCGTGCCTTGCCCGCATCCAAGGGTCGTCTGATCGTGACCCCTGGTGTCCGACCTGCCGGTGCCGATCTGGGAGATCAGAAACGCGTTGCAACCCCAGCCAGTGCGATTGCTGATGGTGCAGATCACATTGTGGTCGGTCGCCCGATCTGGAAATCCCCAACCCCCCGAGACGCGGCAATGGCGATTCTCGATGAATTGAAGACAGTCTGACCCGCTCGCTTATTTTGCCACCCAAAATCCCGGCATCGCTGCGCCGGGATGACAGGCGTCCGGCTTAGCGTGCTGTTTGGGCCCGACCCTGCCCAAAGACCAAAACGTCAGATTACTTTGCATCCTGGCCCCTGAGCACAGCAGCTCCGGGTCGCGCCCAAATCTTTGAATTCAACTGGCTGTGTCTTCACAGCCATCATCAACCTGCCTGCAACCCCTTAATTACGCATGATTTTGCCTGAAGCGTTGGCGGTTGAGACGGTCAACTGCACGGCATTTTGCCTGTGCCTGCAAAAGCACATTCGGAACTTCCGTACCAGAAATGAGGCATAACCAGCTTTGAGAATACACATTTTTAGGCGAGATTAAGATCAACACTCCCCAACGAACCATCTCTTCCTGAGGTTCGTCACCTCCCCCCGCCTCAGCAGCGGGGGGTATTTATTGAAACTTCATTTGATCCTTTGATCGGCCGCAAAAGAGCCCAATGATCATCGCGCTTGGTCCTCCCTCAGAGAGTTTCCAGGTAGCTGCGCAGCCGGTCAGCAAAATGGGGCACTGCCAATGGGTGCGCACAATATTGCCCCGGAGCCATTAACGCCCATCCCTGACCTTCTGATCCAAAACGCACGTCGTTCACCAACCGAGCGGGCTGATGCGACACAAAAAACCAGGTCAAGTCGCCTTCGGGCGAGATATAGGACGTTGCCCAAACCAGATCTTGCTCACGCAGCTCCAACCCAACTTCTTCCTGCGTTTCACGCAAGGCGCATTGCTCAGGGCTTTCGCCCATCTCTCGTCCGCCACCGGGCAAATCCCAATGATTGGGATAAGGGATATCCGCGTGATCATCCCGACGAATGACCAACAATTCCTTCCCCAGAAACAGGGCCAGTTTGGCACCAGTAAATTCCATCTTCGCTCCAAAATGTCGTCAGAATGGCCTGGGTCTGTCTGTACCCATAAAACGCACTAAACCCTGCGCATCGTAACGTGTAGACTGTGTAACAAATAGTCTGTCGAACCGGGAATACCAACCGCCATGCCCGCCTTTTGTCGCGACTGCCTGACCATTCAGCCCCCTGCCCGCCGGTGCAGTCAGTGCACCAGCCCGCGGGTCAAGGTGCATGACGAGCTGTTTTCCCTGACGGTCGCGCATATGGATTGTGACGCCTTTTACGCAAGCGTTGAAAAACGTGACAATCCCGAACTCGCCCACAAGCCGGTCATCATCGGCGGTGGAAAACGGGGGGTTGTCTCCACAGCCTGCTACGTTGCCCGCATTCGTGGCGTCAAATCCGCCATGCCCATGTTTCAGGCGATGAAGCTGTGCCCCGATGCCGTGGTGATCAAACCCCGGATGGAAGTCTACGCGCAGGTCAGCAAGCAAATTCGCGCCCTGATGGAAGAGCTGACCCCGGTTATCGAGCCATTGTCTTTGGACGAAGCTTTCATGGATCTTTCCGGAACACAGCGACTGCATGGTGCACCGCCGGCCGTGATGCTGGGGCGTTTGGTCAAACGCATGAAAGACGAATTGGGCGTAACCGGATCTATCGGGTTGAGCCACAACAAGTTCCTGGCCAAAGTCGCATCAGATCTGGACAAACCCCGTGGGTTTTCGGTGATCGGAGAGGCCGAAACATCGGCGTTTCTACAGGACAAACCCATTCGATTGATTTGGGGCATCGGCCCTGCTGCACAGGAGTCTCTGGACAAGGCCGGAATTCGCACCTTTTCCGACCTGCTGCGCTGGGACCGTCGCGATCTGGGTGCCCGCTTTGGCAGTATGGGCGATCGTCTGTGGCATCTGGCGCGGGGCGAAGATCGACGCAGGGTTTCTGCCCACACTCCGATGAAATCCATTTCCAATGAAACCACCTTTTTCGAGGACACAGCCGATTTACTGACACTGGACGGGCACTTGTGGCGCATGGCAGAAAAAGTCGCGGATCGCGCCAAGGCCAAATCTCTGGCGGGCCGTGTCGTGACCCTGAAACTTAAGCGTGCCAATCATGCTCTTCTGACCCGCCGGCAATCACTGCGTGACGCCACCCAAATGGCTGACATTGTGTACCGCGTCGCACGGGGATTGATGGATCAGGTCGGCAATCAAGGACCGTATCGGCTCTTGGGTTGCGGGTTGTCGGATCTGGTGCCCGAAGAGCAGGCCGATCTTTCCGGAGACCTGTTGGATCCGGACGCCCAACGGCGCGCAAGAGCAGAACGGGCCACAGATGCGATCCGGGCGCGATTTGGAGCCGATGCGATTCTCAAGGGGCGCGCATTGCGATGACCCGTTATTCAGCGGCGCATGGCAACTGAGACTGACCAATGGCTGCGATATCACGGATCACATCGTTTAAAACCCCACGCAGCATGTCGAAATTTGCATTAGGCCGGATCTGGCGCTCATCCATATAAATTGAGCGATCAATTTCGATCTGAATCGCATGCTGTTCCCGGGAAGGGCGTCCATACGCCTGCGTGATATAGGCCCCCGCGAACGGCGAGTTGCGCACCACGTTCAAACCCGTTGCGACAAATGCGGCTTCGATCTTGTCCACGACTTCGGAGGAGGCAGAGGCCCCAAACCGATCCCCCAATACGATCTCTGGTCGTCGCCCCTTGACGGACAGATTCTCAATCGCTTCGTGCGGCATCGAATGGCAATCCACCAGGATCGCCTGTCCGAACTGGTCGTGTGCCCGGGCCAGAAGGAACTGCAATGCCTGATGGTACGGATGCCAACAATCACGCAGACGGGATTCGGCCTCGGCAAGAGGGATCTTGCCCCGATAGATCGAGCGACCATTGGAAACGACTCGGGGAATCACCCCCAGACCCGAAGCGACTCGGGGGTTATGCCCCTGCTTGCGAATCCCGGCGATCAGAGCCGGGTCCAGTTCGTCCGGCGACCGATTCAGGTCGACAAAAGCACGTGGAACCTGCGCACAGATCAGCGGCGCACCAAACCCAGGGGCTGCGGCGAACAGTTGATCCACGAACGCATCTTCCGAGGATCGCAACGCCCGCCTCGTCAAAACCGTCTTGTTTTTAAGGGCCTCAGGATAGACTGCACCACTGTGTGGCGATGCGAACACAACAGCCGATAGGATCTGCTGGGGCTCAATCAGGTCAAATACGGCGTTCGTCATCGTGTCTCCTTGTCTTTTCATCATAGACCGGAAATATCTTGTGCCAAAAGCCCTTGAACACAGCGTAACAACCTTTTATAGACCCCTCACCGGCGCGGACTTCCGCGCCCCTTTACATTAAGGGGCAGGATGAAACGCAGGTATTCATGGGCGATTAGCTCAGTGGTAGAGCACTTCGTTGACATCGAAGGGGTCACAAGTTCGAACCTTGTATCGCCCACCATGAATTCACTGTTCCGGCCATCCGGAACACCCGCAAACCTAGGCGCTGGCCCGCGCCGCATGAACAGGAGATCGGCTATGAAAGTCAAGAACTCGCTCCGCTCGCTGAAGAACCGGCATCGTGATTGCCGGATCGTGCGTCGTAAAGGCCGCGTGTATGTGATCAACAAAACACAGCCGCGGTTCAAAGCTCGCCAGGGCTGAGATCAACCGCATATGGTTTTGAAAACCGCGCCCTTGGGTGCGGTTTTTTTGTGCCTTCTTCAGATTTCAACGCTCTTGATCCGACTTGGGGCTGTTCCTGTTCAATGGCCCGCGTAAAGGCCAGGAACCAGGCATTCCGCGCTGTTCTTGATATCTTCGGAGGGCGTTCCCGGAGACAAGGGCGCGCCATAGTGGACCTCGAACTCTCCTCCCAATTTCTCCAACATCTCGGACGAATAGCGCAAGGATCCAACCATCGCGCCAAAGTTGTCATCCCCGCCGCTGAGAAACTGGGCCATTGACCGCAACCGGTAATAATATCGCGAATTCCTGGCATCAACAGCCGCCGGAACAATCGGGGCTTGGCAATGTTCGGATATGCGCGACGTCCCACTGCGCCAATCCGGTTCGATCAGGCGTCCGCTTTTTGCGTTCGGGACCCGGCCGGATCCAAAGATCAACAACGCCCCGCCCTCATCCAGATGGTGCAACATGGCCGCGTGGGTTTTGCGGGTCGAAGTTGCATTGTTCTGCTTGTCGATACTGACCGGGACAATGTAATCCGCTCCCAGAAACATCTCAGTTTCCGCGTTCGCAACCACTTTGAGATCAGGCCGCCGGTGAAACAGCGCCCCGGCATGAGCGACAAAATCGAACATGCCCGTTGGGTGCGTCGATGCGATGATCGTCGGACCTGATGTTGGAACATGCTCCAGCCCGAGAGGCGTAATCCGTGTGCCGCCCCTGCAATTCAGGATGTGGTGAACCAACCCTGGCCCTGTCAATCCGTCCACTTCGCCCAACAGATCTTCGCTTTCCCGCAAGGAAAAGAAGGGCTTGCCGACAAAGGTCCGGCTGACGGCATCCATAACGTGCAACGACAGACGCACGGCCGCCAGTTGGAACCGGGATGTTTCCGCCAAATGGAGACGCGCTCGCAGCGCGCCATCCAACGGGCGGCTTTGCTCGCTGTCTGTCACATTCGATCTCACGATCAGGGATATCTGATAGGTGTTTTATCACGCCAGACCACCAGTCCAAGGGTCCGGGATTCCCTACCCTCCAAATCGAGGTGGCAGGAAAGACGATTTTTTGCCTCTCGCCCACAAATCGTGCAACGTGGTCGAACTGGGGGAGAGGAATCCATGACCACCGTAAACAACCGTAAACCAAACGTCATCCTGATCCTTGCCGATGATATGGGGTTTGCGGATCTGGGCTGTACCGGATCAGAGATCCGAACCCCGAATATTGATGCTCTGGCCAGGGACGGGGCCATGTTAAGCGCAATGTACAACTGCGCCCGGTGCTGCCCTACCCGGGCATCGCTTTTGACTGGGCTATATCCCCACAACGCTGGGGTTGGGCACATGGGCGCCAATTTGGGAACCCCTGCCTATCAGGGCTTTCTGCGAAATGACTCTGCGACCATCGCGGAACATCTGCGCGCCGACGGATATCGCACCCTAATGTCAGGAAAATGGCATGTGGCTGGCGACTTCGAGTCCCGCGACTATGACAGCTGGCGACCGGGTGATCTGGAACATCCGACGCCGCGCCAACGCGGGTTCGACCGCTTCTTTGGCATCATGGATGGGGCGACACATTTCTTTTCCCCTCACTACATGATGGAAGACGACAGCAGGGTCGAAGTCCTGCCAGATAATTTCTATTTCACCGACGCCATCACCGAGAAGGCCATCGGCATGATCGAAGACGCGGTGACCGACGAGCAACCGTTCTTTCTGTATCTCGCACACACCGCACCGCACTGGCCGCTCCACGCCCACCCCGAAGACATTGCCCGTTATGAGGGGACCTATAGCAAAGGCTGGGACTCTATTCGCACGGCCCGTCACGAAACGATGAACGCGACAGGCGTGTTTCAAACAACCTGGGACATCTCCCCGCGCGACACCGATGTGCACCCTTGGGATCACGAGGAAAACCCAGATTGGGAAGCCAGCAAGATGGCCACCTATGCGGCAATGATCGACCGGATGGACCAATCCATCGGCACCCTTGTCGCCACATTGAAGCGACTAGGTCAGTTCGAAGACACCCTGATCCTGTTTCTCAGCGACAATGGCGGCTGCGCCGAATTCATGGCCGAGGATGG
Organism: Aliisedimentitalea scapharcae; assembly: GCF_045277565.1. NCBI lineage: Bacteria > Pseudomonadati > Pseudomonadota > Alphaproteobacteria > Rhodobacterales > Roseobacteraceae > Aliisedimentitalea > Aliisedimentitalea scapharcae. The sequence continues at coordinate 4,335,945 of NZ_CP123584.1, forward strand.
CTGGGCACAGTTCTATCCCGACACCACCCACGACGGTCGCAAGATCACTATGGGCAATGTCCCAGGCCTGCGTCCGGGCGATGCTCAGACCTTTCAGAGCTATGACAAACCCTGGGCCAATGTCTCGAACGCTCCGTTTCGTCTGTTCAAACATTACGTTCATGAGGGGGGGATTTCGACTCCGTTGGTGGCCCACTGGCCAAATGGGTTCCAACCACGAAGCACGGCCCATGCCGCCTGTCATGTCGTGGATATCCAGCCCACCATTCTCGACGCGACGGGCGCGACCTATCTAAAGGAATTGGGAGGTCATGAAATCCAACCCTTACAGGGCGAGAGTCTGATCGATCTGTTACGTGACAAGGAATGGGAGCGCAGCCAACCCATATTCTTCGAACACGAAGGCAACGCGGCGATCCGGCTGGGACAGTTCAAATTGGTGCGTCTGCACGATCAGGATTGGGAACTGTACAACATCGAGCACGACCGAACCGAGTTGAACAATATCATCAAAGGCGAAGCTGTTCGCGCGCAGATGATGGTCCGTCAATATATGGATTGGGCCGATAAATCCGGGGTAATGGATTGGAGCATAGCCCTGCCCAGGCTGCTCACAGCCTGGGGAATGGATAACGCCGAAGGATAGGTCGGTGCCAATTGGCTTGATCACCCTTCGGAATACCCAGCCCCAGCAAACCCGTGATCTGGTCGTCGATATCCGAGGAAAATGTACATTTTGCGTATCTCTCAGCTTCTGCATAGGTTCTGTTTTGAGGTCCGTTTGCTGGGAAGGAATCTGAGGACAGGTGTTAGGCTGTGAGGGCCATGGCTTTCCCAGAGATGTTGCGGTCGCCATTCCCGTCGGATTTCGGGCAAAAACCGCCCTGACACTTCCTGAGTAAAATAATCAGAAATCTATTGCATTTCGGTGAAAATTCGATAATTGACTAATTCAGTCGGGTTAAGCCCACGAGAATGATTGACTAGGGACATGTCATGCTAAAATCTTCCTCTTGTCTTGCTGCTGTACTGGTAGCATCCGTTGCAACCTCGGCCACTGCCGACGGTGAACTGAACTTGTACTCTTCGCGCCATTACGACACCGATGAACGCCTGTATTCGGATTTCGAGCAGGCAACCGGTATCACCATCAACAGGATCGAAGGCAAAGCCGACGAACTGATCGCGCGAATGCAGGCGGAAGGAGCCAACTCTCCGGCGGATGTTCTTTTGACCGTGGACACATCGCGCCTGGCCCGGGCCAAGAACGCCGGTATCCTGCAAGCCATCGAAAACCCTCTGCTGGAAGAGCGCATTCCTGCCAACTTGCAGGACGAAGACAATCAGTGGTTTGGGTATTCGCAACGCGCACGCATCATTTTCTTCGACAAGACAGACGTGAAAAACCCACCCGCCAGCTACCTGGATCTGGCCAAACCAGACTACAAAGGTTTGGTTTGCATCCGGTCCTCGACCAATACCTATAACCAGACACTTCTGGCTGCGATCATCACCAATCATGGCGCTGAAGCGGCCAAAACCTGGGCTGCAGGCGTCGTCGACAACATGGCGCGCGCGCCACAGGGCGGGGACACGGACCAGCTGCGTGGCATTATTTCGGGTGAATGTGAGATCTCGGTTTCGAACTCCTATTACTTCGCCCGCGCTCTGCGCAAATCCGTAAAAGGTCTGTCTGACGAAATCGACCAAATCGGCATCGTATTCCCCGCACAAGACGCGGAAGGGGCCCATATGAACCTGTCCGGTGCAGGTGTCGCGGCTCATGCCCCAAACAGGGAGAACGCCGTCAAATTCCTGGAATATCTGGCCGGAGATCAGGCACAGGTCTATTTCTCGAACGGTAATGACGAATACCCGGCGGTTTCCGGCGTTGCTCTGGCCGAAAATGTTGCAGCATTGGGTGAGTTCAAGGCCGATGACATCAATCTGTCCGCTGTCGCCAAAAACATCCCCGAAGCCCAGAAGATCTTCAACGAAGTGGGTTGGAAGTAATCCACTCGCATGGTTCCATCTTCAAAAGGCGCGGCTCAGACCGCGCCTTTTTTGTTGAACCATGTCCAAATCTTCTAGCACCTTGCATCCTCCTGCCCTAACCGGGTAGCGAGAGGTCAACTCGGCCAAAATAGGATGCCCAACTCATGATGCGAATGCCTGTCACTGTGATCAGCGGATACTTGGGTGCAGGAAAAACCACGCTCATCAACCAGCTTCTGTCCGAGGATCACGGCATGAACCTGACAGTGGTGGTGAATGACTTTGGTGCAATCAACATAGACGCTGACCTGATCGCGCGGGCCGATGGAGACCAGATCGCCCTGACCAACGGATGTGTGTGCTGCACCATGGGAAATGACTTGACCCTGGCGCTGAAAGAGGCGCTCAATCGGTCGCCGCGCCCGGATCATCTCCTTATCGAGGCAAGCGGCATTGCAGACCCTGCCGCAATTGCCAACACCGCGAGCGACGATCCTGATCTGGGCTATGCCGGCATTGTCACTCTTGTCGACGCCGACAATATCTTCACCCTCCTTGAAGATCCGCTGATCGCCCCTCAGGTCACGCAACAGATCAAAGCGGCGGACTTGGTTCTCATTTCCAAATCTGATGAAATTGATGCTCGGCTGAGCGAAACCCTAACCGGCCTGGGGGCACGTCACCCGGTTTTGCCAGTTCACGGTGCTTTGTCAGATCTGTTGCTCGACGTCATTCCCCTGCCAAAAGGACACAAGGTCGTTCACCATCCCGGATATACAACCTGGCAGCACACCAGCGACCTTGTCCTGGATCGCCGTGCTCTGGGTGACAAACTGGCCGACAGACCCGAAGGGTTGTACCGTTTGAAAGGATTTGTGCAGACAACCGGTGGCGGTTACGAGCTGCACATCGTAGGCCGCAACGTCGATGCCCGACGCGTGCATACTGATAAAACGGTTCTGGTGGCATTGGGACCGACTGGTCGGATCTCATCCGAAGAAATCGAAGCTTGGTGGTCTGCGTGACCCAGACTTTTATCAAAAAGTCTGGCCAAAAGTTTTAGAAAAACTTTTGGCTCTTCACCCCTTTCGCCCGACTTGGCGGCAGATCAAAATCACCGGCAGCAACCCGACGAGCATAATCACCAGCGACGGCACCGCAGCGCCTTCGAGACGTTCATCAGAGGCCAATCGATAAGCCTGCACTGCCAGAGTGTCATAGTTGAAGGGACGCATGATCAGAGTAGCAGGCAATTCTTTCATCACATCGACAAAGACAATCAACAACGCTGTAAGCAAGCTGGGCGTCAAAATCGGCAGATGGACGCGTCGCAACATTCCCAAAGGCGTTTGCCCAAGTGATCGCGCAGCGGCGTCAATATTGGCCTGCACCGTGCTTAGCCCGCCCTCATAAGCTCCCAGAGCCGCCGCCAGAAATCGAACCATATAGGCCGCAACCAACAACCAAATGGACCCTGTAATCAACAGGCCTGTTCGGATGTCGAATGTCGCTCGCATCCAGGCGTCCAAGGCGTTGTCAAAGGCCGCAAACGGCACCATCAGACCCACCGCGATCACGCCACCAGGAACCGCATATCCCAAACGCGCCGAATAGGCGGCGGCCGAAGCCAACCGGCCAGGGCGCAATCTGAGATAAAATCCGATACAAACTGCAGCGCAAACCGTGATCATCGCCGCAGCCCCGGCAAGCGTCACGGAGTTTCTCAGGAATCCAATGTAGCGACGGCTGAACAGATCTTGTTCAGACTCGAGCCCCATGTTGATCAGGATAACAACTGGGAGCAAAAACCCCAAAACCACCGGAACCGAACATAAAACCCAGGCAAGAACCGCGCGTGCCCCTTTCAGTTGGGCCGGAGGCATCTTGGCATGGTGCTTGCCCGCTTGGTGGTATCGTGCCTTGCCTCTGGAAATCCGTTCAATGACCGCAAGGGTCAGTGCAAAGCTCAGCAAACACAATGCCAATTGTGCCGCCCCCGCCCTGTCGGCCATGGAAAACCAGCTCGTATAGATCCCCGTGGCAAAGGTCTGCACACCAAAATAGGCCACGGTCCCAAAGTCAGCAATGGTCTCCATAATGGCAAGCAACACGCCACTGGCAATCGCCGGGCGGGCCATAGGCAGGCTCACACGCCAAAACGCTTGCCACGAGGTTTTTCCCAACGCCCGCGCAGCCAGGAATGCACCCGAGCTTTGCTGTAGAAAGGCCGCCCGTGCCAACAGGTAAACATATGGATACAAAACCAGCACCAACATCAGCGCAGCACCGGGCAAAGACCGAATTTCGGGGAACCAATAATCTCTTGGCCCCCATCCTGTCACGTCCCGCAATGTGCTTTGCACGACCCCAGGGTGGTCGAGAATAAACGTATAGGCATAGGCCAAAACATACGCCGGGAAAGCAAGGGGCAGGATCAGGGCAATTTCAAACAGCCGCACACCGGGGAACCTGGTCATGGTCACCAGCCAAGCGGAACCAACGCCCAAACAGAACGTCCCGATTGCAACCAGAACCACCAGGGTCAATGTCGTTGCGGCATAGCCTGGCAGGACTGTCTCCAGAAGATGTGTAATCGTCCCTGTTCCGCCGGTCAGTGCTGCCAGAGCTACTGCGATCATGGGCAACAGACAGGATATCGCAACGGCCCAGGACAAACCGGCAAACAGCCCTGTCCCACCCTTCTTGCCACGTCGGCTGCCCCCGGGGGCATAGTGCTGTAACTCTGTCACGGCTGATCGGGCCTGCTCACGAATGTTTCTTTGATGCGGCTTAGCCCTGCCTTATTCGATGATTTCTGTCGGAAATTCCAGACTAAAACACTCATCCACAGGTGATTACGCTCGTCACGAGTGATCCGTGCGCCCTGCATCGGGCCATCAGGCCCGATGCAGGGCAAGGCCCAACGCTTTTTGCAGCATCTTGTGATGCAGGGAAAAGGGACGGGAGCGCATCGACTGAAGAAACCCCGGACGCGGGAGGAGCATCCGGGGTTGATGAGCCAGGTACAGGAAAATCAGTCGTAGCTGCGCTGATCTTCAATCACCAGCCCGTCTTTGGGCAGGGTGCCAGGCGCGACCACCTCGATTGCCCCCTTGAGCTTGAGAACTTCGATCACCGATTTGGCATAGGACGCATCATTGCCACTGCTGGCTTCGATCCTGACCGTCATGGTGTCCATTTCCCCATCCCGTGATGCCACCACGCGCGCCTTGAGAATTTCATCGTGTTTCTCAACCAATGCCGCCACCTGTTCCGGGCGCACAAACATGCCTTTGATCTTGGTCGTCTGGTCGGCACGTCCCATCCAACCTTTGATCCGCAGATTGGTCCGACCACAGGGGGATTGCCCTGGCAAAACGGCACTCAAGTCACCGGTTGCAAACCGGATCAGCGGATAGTCAGGGTTCAGCGTCGTAACAACAACCTCACCTACTTCACCCGCTGACACAGGTGTTCCGGTTCCGGGTGTCACGATTTCAACGATGACATTCTCATCGACAATCATGCCTTCCATCGCCGCACTTTCATAAGCAATGTTGCCCAGATCAGCGGTGGCATAGGATTGCAAACAGGTGATGCCCCGATCCGCATACTCCTGGCGCAGAGATGGGAACAAGGCACCTCCACCCACGGCCGCCTTGGTGAACTTCAGTTTGACCCCCATGGAATCAGCCTTGTCCAGAATCACCTTTAGATAATCGGGTGTCCCGGCATAGGCGGTCGCGCCGACATCATGGGCCGCTGTGACCTGTAGTTCGGTTTGACCAGTGCCCGCAGGCAACACCGCTGCACCAACAGCGCGCGCGCCATTTTCAAAGATCATGCCAGCCGGTGTCAGGTGATACCCAAAACAGTTCTGAACCACGTCCCCCTGACCAATGCCTGCGGCATGCAGGAATCGGCCCATTCGCCACCAATCCTGATCGGCACCACCGGGTTCGTAAATCGGACCGGGAGATTGAAAGACATGTGCGAACCCGGTCGCAGGCTTGACAGTGAACCCACCAAACGGAGGGTTCGCGGCCTGCGCCCGGCTGAGTTCGGATTTGCGCAACACCGGGAGGTCGGCCAAAGCAGTGACCGACGTAATGGTTAGGGGATCAACATTATCCAGAACCCCATCATACCCGGACGTCGTTTTGGCACGTGCAATCTGCTCGGGCAGTGCGCGCGCCAGATCCGCGGCGCGCTCGTCCGGGGAACGGGTTTCGAGTGTATCGAAAAAGGTCATACTCAATACCCTCCTTAGCTCAGCCACCGCTTGCGGCGACGATACGACCGGACATCGCGAAAGCTTTTGCGGCCATCATCGGACATACCAAGATAAAATTCCTTGACGTCCGGGTTCTCACGCAATTCAGCGGCAGGGCCATCCATCACAACCCGACCGGATTCCAGAATGTATCCATAGTGCGCATAGCGCAGCGCCACATTGGTATTCTGTTCGGCCAACAGAAAGGTCACGCCTTCCTTTTCGTTGATGGATTTCACGATCTCAAAGATCTGTTCGACCAATTGCGGAGCCAATCCCATAGAAGGTTCGTCCAGCAGAATGGTTTCTGGGCGGCTCATCAACGCCCGGCCCATGGCCACCATTTGCTGTTCCCCGCCCGAGGTATACCCCGCCTGCGACCGGCGGCGTTCCTTGAGACGCGGGAAATAAGAGTACACCATTTCCAGATCTCTCTGGATGTTGGCACCACCATCTGAACGGGTATACGCCCCGGTCAGCAGATTTTCTTCGACAGTCAAATGTTCAAAACAGTGACGGCCTTCCATCACTTGAATTACGCCTTGCTTCACCAATTCGGCAGGGTCCGATTCATGCACATCCACGCCGCGGTATTTCACCGATCCCTTGGTCACCTCGCCACGTTCAGAGTGCAGCAGGTTCGAGATTGCCTTGAGCGTGGTGGTCTTGCCAGCACCATTGCCCCCAAGCAGCGCGGTAATGCCACCTTTGGGAACATTCAGGCTGACGCCTTTGAGCACGAGGATCACATGGTTGTAGATCACTTCGATATTGTTGACTTCAAGCAGAGTTTCGGTCTGCACGTCATTGTTGTTCGCTGCATCCAGCATCAGAGCTTGTCCTCATGCCTGTTCCGGATCTTGGCCGGAACCTGGTTGGGGTGGCGCGGCGAACAGACCCGCCGCGCCGATTTCGTCAAATTCTCCGGGTTAGCCCCGGAGAAGGCCGCACTTATTTGCAGTTGGGTGCAATTTTGTTTTCAGCGGCATAGGCTTCTGAATCTTCGGTGATCAGCGCACCGATGACCTCGGCGTCAGTTGCCGCAAAGTCAGACACCTGCGACCAAGTCTGGCTACCGGCATCCCACTCAGCAACGCCAACCAGGCCTGATCCACCGTGGTTTTTGCACGATACCTGGAAGCTGGGACCAAAGTTCGGCATTCCCAGACCAGCCATACGCTCTTCGGTGATATTCAGGCTTTCCATTGCATCGCGAACCATACCAGCGGTCACGTCACCTGTGCCATTGGCGGCTTGTGCGTCCTTGATGGCTTCGGCTGCCAACATCGCAGCATAAAGACCACGGTTGTACAGAACACGGCCAACATTGTCGCCGGCGCCCGATGCATTTCCTTTGTCGACAACATGCGCACGGATGTCATCAAAGACCGGGAAGTCGCTGCCCACAGCGTGGAAAGTGACGGCCTTGTAGCCATCGGCTGCATCACCGGCGGGCAGCACGTCATGTTCTGCACCAGACCACCAGACACCAATGAAGTTTTCCATTGGGAAGCGAATGTTCGCGGCTTCCTGTACGGCCACCTGGTTCATCACACCCCAACCCCACATCGTGACGTAGTCTGGGCGTTCGCGACGGATCTGCAACCACTGGGACTTCTGCTCTTGGCCAGGGTGGTCAACGGCCAGAGTTACCAGTTCAAAGCCATGCTTCTTGGACAGTTCTTCCAGGGTCCGGATCGGTTCTTTGCCGAATGACGAATTGTGATACACCAGAGCGATTTTTTTGCCCTTGATGTCGCCACCGTTGATTTCCAGAAGATAGTTTACAACACCCGATGCACCATCCCAATAGTTGGCGGGGTAGTTGAAGACATGGCTAAACACATCGCCATTGGCGGCTGACGTCCGGCCATAACCCATGGTGTGAATCGGAATGTCGTCAACGGTGGCTTTGGGGATGATCTGATAGGTGATACCGGTCGACAGCGGTTGATAAATCAACGCGCCTTCACCCTTGGTGGATTCGTAGCACTCCACGCCTTTTTCGGTGTTGTACCCGGTCTCACACTCAATGAGTTTAACCGGAACGCCTCCGATACCACCATCGCGCTCATTCAAGAGCTTGAAGTAATCTTCGTACCCATCAGCAAACGGGATACCGCCAGCCGCATAGGGGCCCGTCCGATAGCTTAGTGACGGGATAACCAGATCCGCCAGCGCGGGGCCAGCGGCCATAACGACGCTCAGCGCCAGAGTTGTCAGTGTCTTTTTCATCGGTATCATTCCTCCCTTGGTATTATCCGATAGTGTATTTGGCGGAGCCCAATCAGAAAGCCCCACCTATTTCAGGCCTGCCCCAGTCAGTGCGGGAAGGGCCAGAGTCTCAGTTTTTCTTTGGCGACGCGCCACAGCTGGGCCAATCCATGCGGTTCCACGATCAGAAAAAACACGATCAACGCGCCCACGATCACCAGTTGAAAATGCGCAACGATATCCGTGGGCCATCCCATCACGTCCACGCCGACAACCTTCAAAACCACCGGCAGCAAAACCAGGAATGCCGCGCCGGCAAATGATCCAAAGATCGACCCCAGGCCACCAATGATGACCATGAACAGCACCAGGAACGACTTGGTGATGCCAAACGCTTCGCCAACTTCGACCGCGCCCAGATAGATGGCAAAGAACAACGCCCCGGAAATGCCAATGAAAAAGCCCGATACGGCAAAGGCAGTCAGCTTGGCTTTCAGTGGGTTTACCCCAATGATTTCAGCCGCGATATCCATGTCCCGGATCGCCATCCAGGATCGGCCGATCGTCCCGCGTGTCAGGTTCCGGGCGATCAGGGCACAAAAGGTCAGGAACACCAGGCAAAAGACATAGGTCGCTGTTGCCGATGCATTGGGACCCGTGATGATGATGCCGAACACTTCGCGTTCCGGTGCACTGATCTGACCCGACGCCGAGTAGTTGTAGAACCACGGCACCCGGTTGAACAACCAGACCAGAAAAAATTGTGCGGCCAATGTTGCCACCGCCAGATAAAACCCCTTGATCCGCAGACTGGGCAGACCAAAGGCCACACAGACAATGGCTGTGATGCCCCCCGAAATCAGCACATGTACCAACATCGAGACCTCGGGAAATCCGGTCATCAATTTGTAGCAGGCATAAGCGCCTACCGCCATGAAACCGCCCGTCCCCAAGCTGACCTGACCGCAATAGCCAACCAGAATGTTCAGCCCGATGGCCGCGATCGCATAGATCAGGAACGGCAACAGGATCGCATTGGCCCAATAATCATTGATGATGAACGGCACGACCAGAAAGGCAAACGCCATAACTGCATAATAACGAAACCGGTCGAATTTGATCGGGAACGTCTGGCTGTCCTCTGGGTAGGAGACTTTGAAATCTCCAGCTTCACGATAGAACATGACTTAGATGCTCCCTGTTGCGTGCGCACGGTTACGAGCCGTGGCATCAAGTTGATTTGACTTCCTTGCGTATCCGGCCTGCTCGGTAAACCGAACCAGCCGCAGATACGCGAGTACTCCTGAAACCAGACCACCGGCAGCCAGCAGAGCAGCGGTGATCAGTTGGGTCTGTGTCAGCCCCTGGGCCGAAATCGCCAGATATCCAAAAGCCCAGAACCCAGACCAGGAGACGACATTGATGATGGCAATCAGCTTGGGCATCGCTGCACTCCCTCGTCTAGCTTTCTCTCGCGAAGGGTCCGGGCGGGCGGGTGTCGTGGCGCACGGCGACACGCAGTCGCCCGAAACGACCCCGACGCCCTTGCCTCATCAGACCCTCTCAATGATCTTCTCACCAAACAGGCCTTGCGGGCGGAACACCAGGAACAGCAGCGCCAACACATAGGCAAACCAGTTTTCTGTCGCGCCTCCAACCATCGGCCCAATGGCGAATTCGAACAGTTTTTCGCCAACTCCAATGATCAGACCACCGACGATGGCACCAGGGATCGACGTGAACCCACCCAGCATCAGAACCGGCAATGCTTTCAATGCGATCAACGACAACGAAAACTGCACACCCGACTTGGTGCCCCACATGATGCCTGCGACCAGCGCCACGAACCCGGCAACCGACCAGACCAGGACCCAGATAAAGTTCAACGAGATGCCAACAGACAAAGCCGCCTGATGATCGTCCGCCACGGCCCGCATCGCACGACCCTGTTTGGTGAACTGTGCGAACACGACCAGACCGGTCACCAGCAAGGCCGCGATGATCGTCGCAACTATATCCAGATTGTCGATAAAGAACCCGTAACCCAGGATATTGAACGTAACTTCGTCGATCCACAGATTGATCCCCTGCGGCAGACCCACGTCCAGCTTCTTGATCTCTGAGCCCCACATCAGATCCGACACTCCCTCCAGGAAGTAGGCCAGACCAATGGTCGCCATGAATAGGATGATCGGCTCCTGCCCAACCAAATGACGCATCACCAGTTGCTGCACCAGCCAGGCAAAGACCACCATCACGCCAACCGTCAGGACGATCGCGAGGAATCCAGGCACATGCCAGCCAAAATGGTGCACCTCAGTTCCCAGAACCGCGTTGATCATGTGGGAGAACGGAATCTGTCCATTCATGATCCCCACCAACGTCATTGCGGCGAACAACGCCATGACCCCCTGGGCATAGTTGAATATCCCGGAGGCCTTGTAGATCAGCACAAACCCCAGCGCCACGAGCGCATAAAGAACCCCGGCCATGAGGCCGTTGAGCGTGACCTCCATCGCAAATACGAGTTGTTCAGGCATCCCGCTCTCCTCCTGCAAACGTCGGTCCCGACATTTGCGCAAATTTCTCGAATTTATGTGTCAGCGCATCAATCATGAGCCACCCCCAGATAGGCGTCGATCACGTCCTGATTGTTGCGCACTTCGTCCGGGGTCCCGTCACCGATCTTCTTGCCGTAATCCATCACGACAACCCGATCCGACAGGTCCATTACGACCCCCATGTCGTGTTCGATCAATGCAATGGTAGTGCCGAACTCGTCATTCACATCCAGGATAAAACGACTCATGTCCTCTTTTTCCTCGACGTTCATGCCCGCCATGGGTTCATCCAGCAGCAACAGCTTGGGCTCCGCAGCCAATGCGCGGGCCAGCTCGACGCGTTTCTTCAGACCATACGGCAAACGCGCCACCGGGGTTTTCCGGATGTGCTGGATCTCCAGAAAGTCGATGACCTTCTCCACCACTTCCCGGTTCGCAGTCTCTTCGGCCTCGGCCTTTCCCTTCCAGATTGCCTGAGCAAACATCCCAGTTTTCATATAGTTCAACCGGCCTGTCATCACGTTGTCCAGAACGCTCATCCCTTCAAACAAGGCGATGTTCTGAAAAGTCCGGGCGATCCCTTGACGCGCAACTTCATAAGGGCGCATTTGCGGGCGTTTTTTGCCACGGAACAGAACCTCACCTTCCTGAGGCACATAGAACCCGGATATCACATTCAGCATCGACGACTTGCCGGCACCATTCGGGCCAATGATCGCGCGAATTTCGCCTTCGCGGATGTCAAAGCTGATATCCTTGATGGCAACCACACCACCAAAACGCAGCGTGATGTTCTTCATTTCCATCACCACGCTGCCGATCTGGCGGCCGTCTTCGGTGACATATCCTTCAGATGCATCCAGCATCGAATTCTCCCTTGTTAGATCGGTGTGCCCCATCGTGCCTCTCGGGACGGTGGGCGGGGCGACGCCTTGTAAAGGCGAGCGTCGTCCGACCGTTCTCTACTCTGCCGCCATTTTTCCAGTGATTGGCATGATCGCTGCATCCCGAATATCCAGAGTCGCGCTGATCGATCCTTTGCGACCGTCTTCATAGGTCACTTCGGTCGTGGTCGAGATCTCGGCAGCACCGCCATACATGGCATCAATGATATCCTTGAACTTGTCCGCGACGATGATACGGCGCACTTTGCGGGTGCGGGTCATTTCACCGTCATCAGCATCCAGTTCCTTGTGCAGAACAACAAACCGATGCACCTGACAGCCCGACAACATCGGGTCCTCGGCAACCGATTTATTCACCGCCTCCACATGTTCCTGAATGGTTTCCAAAACCCGCGGATGTCCCGCCAGTTCCTGATACGACGCATAAGCGATATTGTTGCGTTCCGCCCAGTTGCCGACTGCTGTCAGATCAATGTTGATAAAGGCGGTGCACCGGTCCTTGCCATTGCCAAACAGCACGGCCTCCAGAATATCGGGATAGAACTTCAGCTTGTTCTCGACATACTTGGGCGCAAACATCCGGCCATCGGCCATTTTGCCAACGTCCTTGGCACGGTCGATAATCCGAAGATGACCTGAGCCTTCTTCGAAGAAACCAGCATCGCCTGTGGCAACCCAGCCTTCGGGGTCCTTGGTCGATGCCGTGGATTCCGGGTTTTTGTAGTACTCAACAAACGTTCCGGGCGAGCGATAGAAAATCTCGCCATTGTCGGCGATCTTGATTTCCACGTCTGGTGCCGGAACACCGACAGTGTCGGCCCGTACTTCGCCATCTGGCTGTACGGTGATGAACACGGTGGCTTCGGTCTGGCCATAGAGCTGCTTCAGGTTGATCCCCAGCGACCGATAAAACTCAAAGATCTCCGGTCCGATTGCTTCACCAGCGGTATAGCCGACACGCACCTTGCCAAAACCCAAGGTGTCCTTGAGCGGCCCATAGACCAGCACATTGCCGAGCGCATATTTCAAACGATCCGCAAACCCGACAGGCTTGCCGTCCAGAATATCCGGCCCAACTTTTTTGGCGTGCGCCATATAATGCTTGAACATCTTGCGTTTGAAGGCCCCGGCGTCTTCCATCCGGATCATGACGTTGGTCAGCTGTGTTTCGAACACCCGCGGCGGCGCAAAATAATACGTTGGTCCGATTTCCCGTAGGTCGGTCATCATCGTGTCCGCGCTCTCGGGACAATTCACACAGAAACCGGTCCAATACGCCTGACCGATCGAAAAGATGAAATCCCCGACCCAAGCCATCGGCAGATACGCCAGAATTTCGTCATCCACACCCAGCTTGTCGAACTCGGACGCGTTCTTGGCGCTTTCGATGATGTTACGATTGGACAGAACAACGCCCTTGGGCTTGCCCGTGGTACCGGAGGTGTACAGCATCACGCAGGTGCTGTCATAGGTCAGCTTGGCCCGGCGGTCCTGCAGATCACTGATCCATTCGTCATAGGCAGCGCGCCCCTGATTTTGCACATGGCTGTATTCGTGCAACTGATGGTGGTCATATTTGCGCATACCGCGCGGATCCAGATAGATCATATGTTCGAATTGATGCAGTTGATCCTGCACTTCGATCACTTTGTCAGCCTGTTCCTGATCCGCCACCACAACGAACCGGGCACCACAATGGCCCAGCACATAGGCCATCTCTTCGGCATTGGCGTCCTGATACAGGGGCACCGGCACGGCACCGACCGATTGCGCGGCAACGATCGCCCAATACAGATAGGGCCGGTTGCGGCCAATGATGGCGATAAAATCGCCTTCGTTCACGCCAAGGTTGATGAAACCAAGAGCAAGAGCCTCGATTTCCTTTTCCGCTTCAGCCCAACTCCAGCATTGCCAAATGCCGAATTCCTTCTCCCGATAGGCGGGGGAATTGCCGAATTTTGTCGCGTTGCGTTGAAGCAGCGCCGGAAGGGATTGCAACCCTTCGGCGCCCGACTGCGTCTGAGCCAATTTCATTCTCCTCCCAATCCGGCCCTCCGTGGCCGGAATGATCGCTTCCAGGCGATTCTGCCCCGATTAGGGACGCTGACATGATGCGCCGTCAACTTTTTCCTGATGTTTTCCCAATTGTTACGAATTGTAACAGCTCCGCACTAACCCTCGCGCTCCCCGTTACATGTCAAGAAAACAAGGGGATTTATGTCCTGCTGCGGCACGCCGCCACACGCAAAACAAGCCGCGCCAAGGACAAAAGATCCGTCACCACAACGGCCAAAGTTCGTATTGCGGCCGATTTCAAAGCCCAAAGGTGTTTCGGGTCGCGGTGGGATGGCGGGATTTTCTCCATCGTGCGTCGGATCGCGGGTAAACCGCTGCCCCGGATTCGCGTCATCACAGTGCTGGGAATCCTGCTCTACCCTGGATTGTGCTCCCTATCCGCAAAGCGACAGGTTGCACGGCCCGTGACTCAATGACTCTTTGCGTCGCGCACCAGCAATGTTAGCCATGTGGCGGGAGGCGCTATGGATTATTCCGAAAAACAGACCAGAGCATTGACCAAAGCCGGGTTGAATTTGATTGCCCAGGCGCTGTCCATTTATGACAGCAACCTGCGTCTGGCAGTTTGCAACCATCGGTTTCAGGAAATGTTCGACCTCCCGGAGGCCCTCACCCTCCCTGGTGCCAAATTCGAAGACACGATTCGCCATATGGCAGAAAAGGGCGAATACGGCGATGTTGATGACATCGAAGAACTGGTGCAGATCCGCGTCGAGCAGGCACAGGCTTTTGAGCCACATTACCTGGAGCGCAAGCGCAACAACGGTCAGGTCATTTCCATTGAAGGAGCCCCCTTGCCCCAGGGCGGCTGGGTGGCTGTCTATACAGATATCAGTCGTGCCAAGCAGATCGAGGAGCTGCTGCGCACCCGATCCGAAGAACTGTCTGATCAGTTACTGACCCACGCCGAAGAATTGAGCGCCACCAACCGAAAGCTCGCCGCAACAATTACCCAGCTGGAAGAAACAAAACGCCAGCTGACCGAGATTGAAAGCCGCACCCGTCTGACAACCGAAATGATGCCCGCCCATATCGCACATGTTGATGAGGACGGCCATTACACCTACACCAATAGACGCCTCAGCGCTGTGTTTCCCGGCCGACCTTCGGATATTGTTGGGCTTCACATAAGCGAGGCATTGGGCCCCTTTGCCTATGCCAAGATCGAACCGAATTTGCTGGCAGCGTACAAGGGCGCAAATTCGGTTTTCGAATTCACCGAAGATCACAACCAGCGCCGTATTCGAGTCGCATTGACCCCGGATCAGATGGGTGGGGTCTATGTATTGTCGATGGATATCACCGAAGAAACCCAAGCCAGGGTAGCCCTGCAACAATCCAGACGCCGGGCCATGGCCGCCCAGATGACGAGCGGCCTGGCGCATGACTTCTCGAACTTGCTGACAATCATCATGGGGATGCAGGGCAAGTTGGAGAAAATGACGCTCGACTCCGAAGCCGACGATCTTGTTCAGGCCACCCTGTCCGCAGCACGGCGCGGCGGGCGGTTGCTGAACCGCATCGCAGATATGACCGGAAATAGAACTCTGCGCCCCCAAGCCTGCAACATGCACTCCCTGCTTGAAGAATTGAAAGTCCTGGCTTCGCCGTCATTGCCCCGTAACGTAGGCCTGAGCGTGCTCGACAACACGCCGGACAAATTGTTGCTGCTTGATCCTGGGATGCTACAGGACTCTCTGCTCAATCTTCTGCTCAACGCGCGGGATGCCTGCGGAACCAATGGGCAAATCACAGTCAGCGCGCACACAGTCGCCACAACTTGGTTGGAGATATCGGTTACCGATACCGGCCCCGGGTTTTCCGCCGAAGCTTTGGAAAAAGCCCTGAACCCGTTCTTCACCACCAAGGGTGGTGAAGGATCGGGGTTGGGGCTTCCCATGGTCTATGACATGGCGAAACTGGCCGGTGGTGATATGCGAATCGGCAATACCCCGTCAGGGGCTAGCATCACGCTGCGACTCCCCTATCGCGAAGCTCCGGACGCCCGCGGTGGATTGGCATTGTTGGTCGAGGACAGTGATGAGCTGCGCGCAACCTTCCGCGACATGTTGATCGATTTGGGATTTTCTGTGATCGAAGCAACTTCTGTGGATGAAGCCTGTGCCCTGGCCGCTGATCTGGAAAGCATCACGCTGATTCTGTCGGATATCAAATTGGAAGGCGAAGCAACGGGGATTGATTTGGCAGACCGTATGGCCGCGTCTCGGCTCCCGGTGATTCTGATGACTTCGCTTCCCGCAACCGACCCGCTACATCGCATCGCATTGACCAAGGGCCCAGTCCTTGGCAAACCGTTTACAACCCATCAGCTTTCGGCGCTGATCAAACCGGAGGCCGCCGCATGACCGCACCGCTGGTTACAATTCTGGATGACGAACCTGGCATTCGCCAGATTCTATCCGACGCGCTGGAAGAAGCCGGATTTCGCACACAGAGCTTCTCGCGCGCCCGCGAATTCGAAGCCTCGTTGAAACGGGTGACGCCTGATGTCTGCCTCGTCGATCTTTCGTTGCCCGACACCGATGGTCTCGCGTTGGTTCACCGGCTGGCGCTGGAACAGGGCGCGGCCGTGATCATCGTGTCAGGCCGGGCGCAAGTCCAAGACCGTGTGACGGGTTTGGAATTGGGCGCAGATGATTATATCACCAAACCGTTTGACCCGGCCGAAGTTGTCGCCCGTGTTCGGGCGCGGTTGCGTGGCGGATCCAGAACCGTGACCCAATCTGGTGACACCGCAAGCTTCAATGGCTGGACCGCGCATTTCGACCGGTATGTTCTCGAAGACGACACCGGCACGGAAACCCCGTTTTCCCATGCCGAAGGCGAGGTTCTGCGGTTGTTCCTAGACAGCCCAAAACGACTGATCAGCCGCGCTCAGATGCAGGAAATGTTGGGGGGTGCCGCGGGTGACAGTTTTGATCGGGCCATGGATGTCCGCATCTCACGTCTGCGGACCAAATTGCGCGAAGATCCCAAAAATCCACGCCTGATCAAAACCATCTATGGCGCAGGATACATTTTTCTCGGCGATGTCAGCTGGGGTTAAACAAAGCAGCAAACGGTTATCACGAGTCGTCCCTGGTCCCGCCAGCAATCTTCCAAACAAAAACGCCCCCGGAAAACCGAGGGCGTTTAGTATTTTGTCGGGGCTAACCCCAAGAAAGTGCTTAGTCGCGCTCTTCGATGATCTCGACCATGTGCGAAACTTTGCGCACCATGCCGCGGATCGCAGGAGTATCTTCCAACTCACGAGTCCGGTTCATCTTGTTCAGGCCCAGGCCCACCAAAGTGGCGCGCTGGTCTGCGGGGCGACGGATCGGCGAACCGACCTGCTTGACGACGATAGTTTTAGCCATGATGTCGTCTCCTTACGCTTCTGCGGTTTCAGCAGCAGGTGCTTCGTCCCGCTTGGGCAGGATGTCGGCAACTTTCTTACCACGACG
This sequence comes from Aliisedimentitalea scapharcae, assembly GCF_045277565.1. Lineage (NCBI taxonomy): Bacteria > Pseudomonadati > Pseudomonadota > Alphaproteobacteria > Rhodobacterales > Roseobacteraceae > Aliisedimentitalea > Aliisedimentitalea scapharcae. The sequence goes on from NZ_CP123584.1 coordinate 4,353,433, forward strand.
CTGTGCAACCGAACGCGGGCTCTGCTCTTTGGTCAGGCCGTTGATGGTTGCGCGGATCATGTTGTAAGGGTTCTGCGAGCCGATCGACTTGGACACAACGTCCTTGACGCCCAGCATTTCGAACACGGCACGCATTGGACCACCGGCGATGATCCCAGTACCTTCCGGAGCGGTCCGCATGACCACTTTACCGGCACCGTGACGACCTTCGATGTCGTGGTGCAGCGTACGACCTTCGCGCAGCTGTACGCGGATCATCTGACGCTTGGCCTGTTCTGTTGCCTTGCGGATCGCCTCGGGTACTTCTTTCGCTTTACCCTTGCCGAAACCCACACGGCCTTTTTGGTCGCCTACGACAACCAGAGCGGCAAAGCCAAAGCGCTTACCACCTTTAACGGTTTTCGATACGCGGTTGATCGCAACCAAACGATCTGCGAATTCCGGTGTTTCATCGCGGTCGCGACGGTTACCCCGGCGGTTATCACGTTCTGCCATTAGGCATTCCTTTTTCTTGGCGACAAGCGCCCTTTGTCCAATCCCAGTGGGACATCAGCCCCCGGATCATCGAGGCAGGCGAACCTGCCTTCGCTTTAACTTCGCAAGGTGCGTGACAAACACGCACCCTACGGTTTTATCGCTGTTGTAGGGTGCGTGCTTGCACGCACCGCTCCATCAGATCTTCAGGCCGCCTTCACGCGCAGCGTCGGCCAAAGCCTTCACCTTGCCGTGGAAAAGGAAGCCGCCACGATCGAAATAGGCTTCTTCGACGCCTGCCTTCTTGGCACGCTCGGCGATAGCCGCACCCACTTTGGTGGCTGCTTCGACGTTGTTCTTGCCCACAACACCCAGATCTTTTTCCAGGGTCGAGGCCGAGGCCAGGGTCACACCCTGCACGTCGTCGATCAATTGAACAGAGATGTTCTTGTTCGAACGGTGTACAGACAGGCGCGGACGCCCTGCGTTGACCTTGCGAAGTTTGTTCCGGACGCGCAGACGGCGCTTCAGAAACAGAGTTCTTTTGCTGTTTGCCATTTTGCTGGTCCTTACTTCTTCTTGCCTTCCTTGCGGAAGATAAATTCGCCCTTGTAGCGGATGCCTTTGCCTTTGTAGGGCTCGGGCTTACGCCATGCGCGGATTTCAGCGGCGACCTGGCCGACCTTTTGTTCGTCGATACCTTCGACAACAATTTCGGTCTGCTTGGGCGCAGTGACGGTCACACCTTCAGGTGCAACATAGTCAACATCATGCGACAGGCCGAGGTTCAGCTTCAGGGTATTGCCCTGAACCTGTGCCCGGTAACCAACACCCTGGATCTCCAGCTCTTTCTTGAAGCCGGTGGTGACACCAGCAACGAGATTGGCAACCATGGTGCGGGACATGCCCCACTGTTGACGCGCGCGCTTGGACGAACCGCGCGGCGTGATTGTGACGACGTTGTCTTCGACAGCGAGCGACACATCATCGGTGGCGTTGAAGCTGCGGGTGCCTTTCGGACCTTTAACTTCGATGGTCTGACCCGACACAGAGGCGGTTACGCCGCTGGGCAGTTCGACCGGCTTTTTACCAATACGAGACATCGATGGACCTCCTTAGAAGACGGTGCAAAGAACTTCGCCGCCAACATTCTGGCTACGAGCTTTTGCATCCGACATCACACCCTTGGGGGTGGAGACAATCGACACACCCAGGCCCTGACGGACCGACGGGATGTCACTGACGCCCATGTAAACGCGACGACCGGGTTTAGAGACCCGCTTCAGTTCGCGAATGACAGGTTCGCCATCGAAGTACTTCAGGCTGATTTCGATCGCCGGGTGACCATTGGCCCCCGTCGAATTCTCATAACCGCGGATGTAACCTTCGTCAGCCAGCACATCCAGAACCCAACCGCGCAGCTTGGAAGCCGGGGTCGAGACAGTGGATTTGCCGCGCATCTGAGCGTTACGGATACGGGTGAGCATATCGCCGATAGGATCATTCATATCAATCTCTCCCTTACCAGCTCGATTTCACCATGCCGGGGATCTGACCAGCAGAGCCCAGCTCGCGCAGCGCGATACGGCTGACCTTCAGCTTACGGTAGTAAGCGTGAGGACGACCTGTCAGCTGACAACGGTTGTGCAGACGGTTTGCTGCGCTGTTGCGCGGCAGTTTCGCCAATTTCAGACGCGCTTTGAAACGCTCTTCCATCGGGAGACTTTCGTCTTTCGCGATCTCTTTGAGCTCGGCACGCTTGGCTGCGTATTTAGCCACCAGGCGTTCGCGCTTCTTTTCGCGTTCGATCATTGCTTTTTTAGCCATGTCTCTTCCTTCCCGCGCTTAAGCGTTGAACGGCATGTTGAAAGCTTTCAACAGGCTCTTGGCTTCCGCGTCGGTGTTCGCGGTGGTGGCAATTACGATGTCCAAGCCCCAAGGCTCGTCGATCTTGTCGAAATCGATTTCCGGAAACACGATGTGCTCTTTCAGACCCATGGCAAAGTTGCCACGGCCGTCAAAGCTCGGTTTGACACCACGGAAGTCACGCACGCGCGGCAGCGCGACGGTGATCAGGCGGTCCAGGAAGTCGTACATGCGGTCGCCACGCAGGGTCACTTTCGCACCCATCGGCATACCTTCACGAACCCGGAAACCAGCGATCGAATTCTTGGCGATCGTGGTCAGAGCTTTTTGGCCCGCGATCAGGGTCAGATCACCCTGGGCGGATTTGGCTTTCTTGCTGTCTTTGACAGCCGCGCGGCCACAACCAATGTTCAGAACGATCTTTTCCAGCTTGGGCAGCTGCATGTCGTTCTTATAGCCGAATTCCTCTTTCATGGCAGCACAGATGCTGTCCTTGTAGACGGTCTTCAGGCGCGGGGTGTAGGTTGCAGAATCAAGCATCGATCACGTCCCCTGTGGTCTTGGCGAAACGAACCTTCTTGTCACCTTCCATACGGAAGCCAACGCGGGTTGCTTTGCCGTTTGCGTCCAGCATTGCCAGGTTCGACAGCTCGATCGGCAGGGCCTTGGGCAGGCGACCGCCCTGATCTGTCTGGGTCTGACGGGTGTGACGGATGGCCATGTTCACGCCATCTACAACAGCTTTGCCGGCTTTGGGGTCAACAGAGGAAATGGTGCCCTCTTTGCCTTTGTCCTTACCGGCCAGCACGACGACCTTGTCGCCTTTGCGGAGTTTAGCAGCCATGATTACAGCACCTCCGGAGCGAGCGAGATGATCTTCATGAAGTTCTTGGCGCGCAATTCACGAACAACCGGGCCAAAGATACGGGTACCAACCGGCTCGTTGTTGTTGTTCAGGATGACGGCGGCGTTGCGATCGAAACGGATCGCTGTGCCATCTTCGCGACGGACTTCTTTTGCGGTGCGAACGACGACGGCCTTGCGGACATCACCTTTCTTCACGCGACCGCGTGGAATGGCTTCCTTGACCGAGACGACGATGATGTCGCCTACGGATGCGTATTTACGCTTGGAACCACCCAGGACCTTGATGCACTGAACTCGGCGAGCGCCAGAGTTGTCAGCGACATCCAGATTGGTCTGCATCTGGATCATGTGGTTTCTCCCGACCTGTGGGGGCTGGTCTTGCTAAATCCCCCAGGGTTTCGACTAAGTCGAAAGGATCTGAAAGCTTAGGCTTCCAGAACCTCCCAACGTTTCGTTTTCGAGCGCGGCGCACATTCGATGATGCGTACGGAATCGCCGACCTTGAAAGCGTTCTTTTCATCGTGAGCCCGGTACTTCTTGGACTTACGGATGGTTTTCTTCAGAACAGGGTGTGTGAAACGACGTTCAACCGAAACTGTTACGGTCTGGGCGTTGGCGTCGCTTGTCACGGTGCCGGAGAGGATACGTTTGGGCATACTTCAGGCTCCTTATTCTTCAGAAGCTGCTTCAGCAGCTTTTTGGTTCAGAATGGTCTTCACACGGGCAGCTTCGCGGCGAGCCGCTTTGATGCCTGCAGTGTTTTCCAGCTGTCCGGTGGCCTGTTGAAAGCGCAGGTTAAAGCTTGCTTTCTTCAGGTTGGTGAGCTCCTGACGAAGCTCGTCCGCCGATTTGGCGCGCAGTTCTTGGGCGTTCATCGCCTTTTCCTTTTCTCAAAACACCAGAAGGCCCCTGCAATAGGGTCACCTTTGACCTGGTGGATGAATGACAAACATACGAATCCCTTCAACAGAAGGAATCCGCAGGATGACGCTCTATAGGGGAGGATCGGCATGGGGGCAAGGGAAAGTTTCCCTATCCTCAAAGCTCCACAAAATAAGGGCTTCGACCCATAGCGTTTGGAGCTGCATTCCTCAGTTTTTCCAGAGAAGTCTGCCCGGCACAGCCAAGGCAGTTCACGCCACCCCCTTTTACCCGACAAATTAAATCAGGATTGACAATATTTCGACGACAAGATACCAAACCAAAAAAGTCAGGTAAGTGAAATGATCGTCTGTAGCTGCCAAACCATCAGTGACAAGGACATCCATGCCGCCATCAACTGGATGCGGGCGTCGGATGAAAGCACCATAATCACCCCTGGCAAAATCTACCATGCGCTCGGCAAAACCCCCGAGTGCGGCGGCTGCATGAAGCTTTTTGTTGCATCCATGCGGTCGAATTCTAATCTGGAAGTTCCATTCGAGCTTCGTGGATTGAAAGCCAAACAACAAAATTGGAGATGACGCATGAAGGGTGACAAGAAAGTCATCGAATACCTGAACAAGGCGTTACGTGTTGAGCTAACAGCCGTCAGCCAGTTCTGGTTGCACTATCGTCTGCAAAAGGACTGGGGCTATGGCAAGCTGGCTAAAAAGATGCGCGAAGAAAGCATCGAAGAGATGGAGCATGCCGACAAGCTGATCGACCGCATCATCTTTCTGGAAGGTCATCCGAACCTACAGACGCTGGACCCGCTTCGGATTGGCGAAAACGTCCGCGAAACCCTGACCTGTGATCTTGCAGCTGAGATGGAAGCCGTCGCGCTTTATGCCGAAGCCCGAAAATATTGCTCGGACGTGGGGGACTATGCCTCGATGCATCTGTTCGAAGAGCTGATCCTGGACGAACAGGGGCACGTCGACTTCCTCGAGACCCAGATCGGGTTGCTGGATGAAATTGGCGCGGCAAACTATGGCCAACTCAATGCCGACCCCGCAGATCAGGCGGACTGACCTGAGCCGATCAACTCAGATACCTGGCAAAAACGAAAAAGCCCTCCCGGATCATTCGAGAGGGCTTTGTTAATTCAGATGGCGCGGCAGATCAGCCCCAACTGTAGTTGAAACTCACCGAAATCCGCTCGTCTTCGTCTGCCATGTTCAGCGGTACTTCGTGACGCAACCAGCTTTCCCACAACAGGACATCCCCCACATCGGGGGCCAGATAGATGAACGGCTGCAACTTGCGTCGGGCGTCTTTCTTGCGCGCTGGTGCGGCCATCATCCGGGCGGACCGCGGGTCCTCCAGCTTGAGCGCGCTGGCTCCCTTGGGCATCGACACATAGGTGGTGCCGCTGATCACTGAATGCGGGTGGATGTGGCTCGCGTGGGTGCCGCCGGGGGGCAGAATGTTGATCCACAGGTCTTCCAGCTTCAACTTGCGACCATCCAGATCAAACTCCAGATCCTTGGCAAAGGCGGCGACATGTTTGTCCAACACCTTGACCAGATCCGCAAACACCGGGAACCGCCACGGCAAATCCGTCAGCGACGCATAGGACGTATAGCCGGGATATCCGTTTGCCTCGGACCAGGTCTGGCCTGCTTCGTCATCTTCGGCGATGACCAAACAGGAATTTTCCAATTCATCCGCATCGATCTTGGGCCGGTATTCCGACAATGATGCGCGATAGAGACGGGTTACAAAGAGAGATTCGATCTGTGCCATGGGCCGGGTGTAGCGCAGGAGAGCGCCAAGCGCGAGAGCGACATTTGCACCTGCGTCGCCTTTTCCTTTTCCTCCTCTCTTTCCTGCTGCACAGTTGGCCGCAAGCATCACAATCAGGGATACGGGCCATGCAGACCAGCAAAACAGACCAGATCCGGGCATTGCTGAAGAGCATCGAAACCGGAGACCCCGGCCCCATCGCCGTCGTGAACCAATCCAAATACATCCAACACAACCCCCAGACCCATGAGGGCAGCGAAGGGTTGGAGGCGCTGTTCAAACGCCTGTCGCTGACCAACCCGCGGGTCAATGTCGTCCGCGCGTTCGAGGATGGAAATTTCGTGTTTGGCCACACCGAATATGATTTCTCCAGCCAACGCATCGGGTTCGAGGTGTTTCGCTATGACGGGGATCAGGTGGTCGAACATTGGGACAATATCCAGGCCCGCAAGGGTCCGAATGGCAGCGGACACAGTATGGTGAACGGCCCGACCGATGCCGGGGACCTGAACCGGACCGAAGAAAATCGCGCTTTGGTCGCCGCGTTTGTTCAACAGATTCTGATCCAACGGGATCACACCCACATGGATGACTATTTCCAAGAGGACCAACTGATCCAACACGATCACGCGCTCTCGGACGGAGCAGATGCCCTCCTGGCCAGCCTGACATCCCAGACAACTGCCAAACTATATGAAAAATGCCACCGGGTTCTCGCCTGCGGGAGTTTTGTTCTGGCTGTCTGCGAAGGCCGTCAGCAAGGACGCCACAGTTCGTTCTACGAGATGTTCCGGATCGAAAACGGCAAGATCGTCGAGCATTGGAACACTGTGGAAACCGTTCCACCCCGCGATCTTTGGAAGAACGACAACGGTAAATTCTGAAAAGACCCCGAAAAAGCAAAAAGCCCCCGCCGATTTCTCGACGGGGGCTTTTTGTTGTCTCAAGACCGGAGTTACCAGTCTTCGCGAACCACGACGCGGGTTTTGACCGGGAGTTTCATCGCGGCAAGGCGCAGGGCCTCGCGTGCGATGTCTTCCGATACACCGTCGATTTCGAACATCACGCGGCCAGGTTTGACCTTGGCAGCCCAATAATCCACGGAACCTTTACCTTTACCCATACGGACTTCGGTTGGCTTCGAGGTTACCGGGGTATCCGGGAAGATCCGGATCCAAACACGGCCCTGACGCTTCATGTGACGCGTCATGGCACGACGTGCGGCTTCGATTTGACGGGCGGTTACCCGCTCGGGCTGGGTCGCTTTCAGACCGAATGAACCGAAGTTCAGGTCCGAACCGCCTTTTGCCAGGCCTTTGATCCGGCCTTTGTGCATCTTGCGGAATTTAGTACGCTTTGGCTGAAGCATGTGATCTTCTCCTTAGCGACGACCGCCACCAGCACCACGAGGTGCAGGGCCGTCCTGGAGTTCCTGTGCTTTACGGTCACGTGCCGCAGGATCGTGTTCCATGATCTCGCCTTTGAAGATCCAGACCTTGATCCCGATGATCCCATAAGGGGTCATCGCTTCGGCAGGTGCGTAATCGATGTCCGCGCGCAGTGTGTGCAGAGGCACACGACCTTCACGGTACCATTCGGTACGGGCGATTTCAGCGCCACCCAGACGACCAGCAACGTTCACCCGAATACCCAGGGCACCCATACGCATGGCGTTCTGAACAGCACGTTTCATCGCGCGACGGAACGATACACGACGTTCCAGTTGCTGTGCGATGGACTCACCAACCAGAGCAGCGTCCAGTTCCGGCTTGCGGACTTCGACGATGTTCAGGTGCAGTTCGCTGTCGGTCAAACGGCCAAGTTTCTTGCGCAGACCTTCGATGTCTGCACCTTTCTTGCCGATGATGACACCGGGACGTGCAGTGTGGATCGTGACGCGGCACTTTTTGTGCGGACGTTCGATGATCACACGCGCGATACCGGCCTGCTTGCACTCGGTCTTGATGAACTCACGGATTTTCAGATCTTCCAGCAGGAGATCACCGTAGTCCTTGGTGTCGGCGTACCAGCGGCTGTCCCAGGTGCGGTTGACCTGAAGGCGCATGCCGATCGGATTGACTTTATGACCCATTAGGCTTGCTCCTCAACTTGACGCACCGTGATGGTGATCTCCGAAAACGGCTTCAGGATCTTGCCAAACCGGCCACGGGCCCGAGGGCGACCGCGCTTCATGACCATATTCTTGCCAACATAAGCCTCGGACACGATCAGTTCATCGACGTCCAGGTTATGGTTGTTTTCGGCGTTCGCGATGGCAGACTGAAGGCATTTCTTCACGTCCTGAGCGACCCGTTTGTTTGAGAAAGTCAGATCGGTCAAAGCACGATCAACTTTCTTGCCACGGATCATCTGAGCCACCAGGTTCAGTTTCTGCGGGCTGGTACGGAGCATGCGCGTTTTCGCCATTGCTTCGTTTTCAGCCACGCGGCGGGGGTTCTTTGCCTTGCCCATGACTTACTTCCGTTTCGCTTTTTTGTCAGCCGCGTGACCATAATAGGTACGAGTTGGCGAATATTCACCAAACTTCTGACCGATCATGTCTTCGGTGACGTTGACTGGGATGTGCTTCTTGCCGTTGTAGACACCAAACGTCAGGCCCACGAACTGGGGCAGAATGGTGGAACGACGAGACCAAATCTTGATGACTTCGTTGCGGCCCGAATCCTTCGCAGCTTCGGCTTTTTTCAGCACGTAAGCGTCGACAAAGGGGCCTTTCCAAACAGAGCGAGACATATATTAACGCCCCTTCTTCTTGGCGTGCCGCGAGCGGATGATCAGCTTGCTGGACGCTTTGTTCTTGTTGCGGGTGCGTGCACCCTTGGTCGGCTTACCCCATGGGGTCACCGGGTGACGACCACCCGAAGTCCGGCCTTCACCACCACCGTGGGGGTGATCGATCGGGTTCATGACCACACCACGAACCGACGGACGCACACCTTTGTGGCGCATACGACCGGCTTTACCGTAGTTCTGGTTGGAGTTGTCGGGGTTGGACACGGCACCAACGGTGGCCATGCATTCCTGACGGACCAAGCGCAGTTCACCCGAGCTCAGGCGGATCTGGGCGTAACCGCCGTCACGACCAACGAACTGAGCATATGTACCGGCTGCACGGGCGATCTGGCCGCCTTTGCCGGGCTTCATTTCGATGTTGTGAACGATGGTACCGATCGGCATGCCCGAGAATGGCATTGCGTTACCAGGCTTGATGTCGGCCTTGGCGGATGCCACGACTTTGTCACCAACTGCCAAACGCTGCGGAGCCAGGATATAGGCCTGTTCCCCGTCGGTGTATTTGACCAATGCGATGAAGGCGGTCCGGTTCGGGTCATATTCGATCCGTTCAACGGTTGCCGCAACATCAAATTTGTTCCGTTTGAAGTCAACGATACGGTAAAGGCGTTTCGCCCCACCACCGCGGCGACGCGATGTAATCCGTCCGGTGTTGTTCCGGCCACCCGATTTCGTCAGACCCTCGGTGAGGGATTTGACGGGGCGTCCTTTCCAGAGCTCCGAACGGTCGATCAGCACCAGCCCGCGCTGGCCCGGCGTCGTCGGCTTATACGACTTAAGTGCCATGCTTTCTGTCTTCCGTTTAGCGTGCCAGACCTTAGGTTGTTGTCTTTGGTCCGGCTATGTTTAAGGCCCCCGAAGGTGCCCGATGATATAGGGCCCCGAAGGTCCCCGATTCGCAAAAATCAAGAGCCCCGGAACGAATCCGAGGCCTCAAGATTGGTGGCATTTAGCAGGGATGAGAGGGGCTGTCTATAGAACGGCGTCAGAATCTTGGGTTCGTCAACAGGTATCGATGGCACGCGCTTTTCGACTCAGTCGAACGCTGCCAGATCTAGCGGGTCTTCCCCCATCACTTCTTGTCGCGTGCTGCCTTTTCTTCTTTGGTGAGCTTGTTGTTCCAAACATTGTTGCTCAACCCCAACTCGGCCGGCTGAGGCTTGGTTTTTCCAACACTGACCCGGCCTCCTTTTTCAAGGAACTCCCGAATTAATGCGTCATCCGTGGTTTCTTTGGGGACATGTTTCATACGGATCAGCCTAACGGGCCTTTGCGCGCGAGGCAACGGTACCCGTACAATCGGAAACAGGGCCAGATCAGCGTCCACTTGGTCCATGCGATTGGTTTCCCGAACATGCCCATTGGCCTGCAAAACTGATGTCAAATTAGAAAACGTGATCTCCTGGGCCCTGACGTCAGCGCTTCATTCGCTATGCCCATGTTGAAAAATGTCGTACACTCACTGGCATTATCCTATCCATTAAAACAGGACCTCCGATGAAACGCATTCTGACACTTCCCGCCCTTTGCCTCACGCTAGCGACGCTGCCGGCCGTGGCCAGCGCCTGCCCTTGGGGCGGTGGTGCCTTCAAATTCAGCGAGCACGGTATTTATGGTGATTTCACCGTCAATGGCGGTTGCACTGAAATGGTCTGGGATCGCCTGAGCGATGGCCCGGAAACCGCTGCATTGGAACGCACGAAATATGGCTGGAAGGGCTCGCTGGAAAAGGCGGACGTCGAGTTGCTGGAAGACGGCGAACACCTGCGACTGACCGGCCACGGCGGCCCGACCCGTCAATTTCCGGTCAAGCGCACCCAATAAATCCTGCTGCCAGAACCAAAAAACACCATGCTGGACAGGAGCGCAGCCAATTGCGGCGATGCGTAAAATTCCAATCCAAGGAGTTTCCAGCATGGTTCACACGCCAAAACACTTGGGGTTTTCCCGCACATCAGCTTGAGGTCCGACTTTCGTTTGCACCAGACGGGTTGAGCCCAAGACTTCTGCCTTCCAGCTTCCAGGCACCATAATGCCGTTAGGATCGCAACCCAGTATTGTCTGTTAACCCAGCCGTTCGCCTCAAGGGCAAGACGACTGGACAGATCCTTCAAAGCCGACAACGTCGTCTGGTTGTTCAGGCCACGTAACCACCGACTGACACGGCAACCACCAAGATTGGCGTGTGGTGGGTTGTCGATAAGATCCTGTTTGCCACGCGCCCCATGGTTCCCTCATCGCCCACGAAAGTTCCGACAGCTTCACCTGGTTAGCCAGCGCCGGCCTCAGCCAGACATCTCATAGCCAACAGACTGGCCGCGATGCCGCCTTTGACGTCGGCGTTGCCCAACCCATTGGCTTTGTCGCAGTCCAGCTCACTCTGGGGGGCGCGCGTCCAAGAGACCGCGCCAACTACAGCCAAGATCGTCGGACCGACCAGGCCAAGCAACAAAAAAGGCCCCCGCTTGCGCGAGGGCCTTTGATCTTGGCAAAAGCCGATCAATCAGAGTCCGGTGGACACGTCGATTGTGTTGCCCTCTTCCAGGGTAACATAGGCTTTTTTGACGTCTTTGCGACGACCCAGCTGGCCGCGGAACCGCTTGACCTTGCCTTTGGTGATCGTGGTGTTGACGGCTTTGACCTTCACACCAAAGAGGCTTTCAACGGCTTCCTTGATCTGGGGTTTGTTGCTGTCGATGGCCACTTCAAACACAACCGCACCGTTTTCCGACGCCATGGTCGATTTTTCGGTGATGATCGGCTTGCGGATCACGTCGTAATGTTCTGCCTTCGCGCTCATTTCAGACGAGCCTCCAGTGCTTCGATCCCCGCTTTGGTGATCACCAGGGTGTCACGCTTGAGGATGTCATAAACATTTGCACCCATCGTCGGCAGGATATCCAGACCTTCGATGTTGCGCGATGCGTTCAGGAAGCCTTCGTTGACCGCGGCACCGTCGATGACCAGAGCGCGTTTCCAGCCCAGGTTTGCAACCTGTTTGGCCAGAGCGGCAGTCTTGCCTTCTGCGGCAGCGTTTTCGATCACAACCAGCTCACCGGCTGCCATTTTGGCAGACAGAGCATGGCGCAGACCCAGCTTGCGGAACTTTTTGGTCAGCTCGTGACCGTGCGACCGCACAACGGGGCCTTTGTAAACACCACCACCACGGAAGATCGGTGCCGAACGGGCGCCGTGGCGTGCGCCACCGGTACCTTTTTGGCGATAGATCTTCTTGGTTGAGTATTTGACTTCCGAACGGGTCTTGACCTTGTGGGTACCGGCCTGTGCGTTGTTACGCTGCCAACGGACCACACGGTGCAGGATGTCCGCACGTGGCTCCAGACCAAACAGGTCTGCGTTCAGCTCGATGTCGCCGGCTTTGGAGCCGTCCAGATTGATCACATCAAGTTTCATGCTTCACCACCTTCCGCAGGGGCTTCTTCGGCCGGGGCCTCAGATGCAGCAGCTTTCAGACCAGCCGGGAACGGCAGACCTTCGGGCGCTTTCTTCTTCACGGCATCCTTCACGGTGACCCAGCCACCTTTGGAACCAGGTACGGCACCTTTGATGAACACCAGACCACGGTCGGCGTCGGTCTTGACGACTTCCAGGTTCTGAGTGGTCACGCGGGCAGCACCCATGTGGCCGGCCATTTTCTTGCCTTTGAACACCTTGCCGGGGTCCTGACACTGACCAGTCGAACCATGCGAACGGTGCGAGATCGACACACCGTGCGAGGCGCGCAGACCACCAAAGTTCCAGCGCTTCATTGCGCCAGCAAAACCTTTACCGATCGAAGTACCCGAAACGTCAACCTTCTGACCTTCGAGGAAGTGTTCGGCCGAGATTTCGGCACCCACTTCGATCAGGGCATCTTCGGAAACGCGGAATTCGACCAGTTTGCGTTTGGGGGCAACATTCGCAGCTGCGAAGTGGCCACGCATGGCTTGGCTGGTGCGTTTTGCTTTGGCAGAGCCAGCGCCGAGCTGAACAGCTGTATAGCCGTCCTTGTCTTCGGTACGCTGAGCAACGACCTGCAAACCATCCAGATGAAGAACGGTCACAGGGATCTGCTTGCCGTCTTCTTTGAACAGCCGGGTCATGCCGACTTTCTTTGCGATAATACCAGAGCGCATATTCATTACCCTCCGATCTTACGATTGCAGCTTGATTTCGACGTCCACACCAGCGGCCAGGTCGAGCTTCATCAGCGCGTCCACGGTCTGGGGGGTCGGATCAACGATGTCGAGCAGACGCTTGTGCGTCCGGATTTCGAACTGATCGCGGGATTTCTTGTCAACGTGGGGACCACGCAGAACAGTGAATTTCTCGATCTTGTTCGGCAGCGGGATGGGGCCGCGTACAGTGGCACCGGTCCGCTTGGCAGTGTTGACGATCTCTTGTGTGCTGGCATCCAGTACACGATAGTCAAATGCCTTGAGCCGAATACGGATATTTTGGCTTTGCATTCAAAACAGCCTTTTATCTTAGGCGTCGAGGTTGAGAGGAGGGCCGGCGCTCATCGCAAACCCTCATCGAACCCAAAAGGCGGGAATCACCCCGCCCTCGTGTCGCAACTGCGAACTTGCGCGCTATACGCCTGTTAGCAGCGTCTGGCAAGAGTGTATGTGTAATCCGGACCTGATGCTCGCCGAAAGCGCGATCAAGACAGATCAGCAGGCGCTCGTCTCTCGGAATTGATCTTATTTGAGCAAATCCCCGACGATCCCAACAGCGTCCACCACGGTCGACAGGTCCTTCGAAACTTCCAAAATTTCATCATCCACCCGGATATAGCGATTGCCATTTCCAGGAGACTTGAGCTTCCATTTCGATAGGTCATCAATACTCACATAGTTCAGATCACTCGGAAGCTTTGCCCCCCGAGTGTAGCGTTTGATCTGCCCGGGAGGGATCGTCTTTGCACCCTTGCCAGGTTTGCCCTCTACCTTAACTTTCTTTCCTTTGGGTTTTCCGCCCTTGTCTTTGGCCGCCGCAACGTCGGCCAAACCGAACGCCAAGCAGAAAGAAAGAATGGAAATCAACGCTGCAAAATATCTCAAAACGAACTCCCGCCATTTGTCTAACACCCATGTGACGCTGAAGAGCACATCGGTGTGGTTCCAAGCCTAGGTGCCTTACGTCCGTGCGTCAAATTTTCCAGCAAATGCAGAGAAGGCACCTGAATGTCTCAGCACGCAAAGCCAGTTTGCTTTTGCTAGCCCACACATTAGGTACAACCGCTTGCGCGCTGAGACATCGGGAACTGTCTCTTTAGGCGAAACATCATTTTTGGATTGAAGACTGCCGACTGTTTTGACCTGCAACAGGTGCCAAAACGCCTTGTCCAATAGAAAAAAGGCCGCTCCGGGTTGGAGCGGCCTTCTTTTGGTGTTCACCGGTGTGGCGCTTGGCAGGTTTTCCCGGAAGGGAAAACCGCCTGTTGCCACTGGCCAGAGTTTTCTGCGAAAACTCGGCCTTACTCAGTGATTTTGGACACGACGCCAGCACCAACGGTGCGGCCGCCTTCGCGGATGGCGAAACGCAGACCGTTTTCCATCGCGATCGGGGCGATCAGTTCAACGTCGAACTTCAGGTTGTCGCCAGGCATAACCATTTCGGTGCCTTCGGGCAGGGTCACGGTCCCGGTCACGTCGGTGGTCCGGAAGTAGAACTGCGGACGGTAGTTCGCAAAGAACGGGGTGTGACGACCGCCTTCTTCCTTGGTCAGGATATAGGCTTCGGCTTCGAATTTGGTGTGCGGCTGAACCGATTTCGGAGCACACAGAACCTGGCCACGCTCAACACCGTCACGGTCGATACCGCGCAGCAGGGCGCCGATGTTGTCGCCGGCTTCACCGCGATCCAGCAGCTTGCGGAACATTTCAACACCGGTACAGGTGGTGGTTTTGGTGTCGCGGATACCAACGATTTCGATGCTGTCGCCAACATTGATCACGCCACGTTCCACACGACCGGTCACAACAGTACCACGACCCGAGATCGAGAACACGTCTTCGACCGGCATCAGGAACGGCTGGTCAACAGCACGCGCCGGAGTCGGGATGTATTCGTCGACAGCAGCCATCAGCTTCTTGATGGATTCTTCGCCGATTTCAGGGTTGTTGCCTTCCATCGCGGCCAGAGCCGAACCAGGGATGACGGGGATGTCATCGCCAGGGTAGTCATACGAAGACAGCAGCTCGCGGATTTCCATTTCCACCAGTTCCAGCAGCTCTTCGTCGTCAACCTGGTCAACTTTGTTCATGTAGACGACCATGTGCGGGATGCCAACCTGGCGGCCCAGCAGGATGTGTTCGCGGGTCTGGGGCATCGGGCCGTCAGCTGCGTTCACAACCAGGATCGCGCCGTCCATCTGGGCAGCACCGGTGATCATGTTCTTGACGTAGTCGGCGTGGCCGGGGCAGTCAACGTGGGCATAGTGACGTGTTTCAGTCTCATATTCCACGTGCGCGGTCGAGATGGTGATCCCGCGCGCTTTTTCTTCCGGTGCGCCATCGATCTGGTCGTAGGCTTTGAAGTCACCAAAGTATTTGGTGATCGCTGCGGTCAGCGTGGTCTTGCCGTGGTCAACGTGGCCAATGGTGCCGATGTTGACGTGCGGCTTGTTACGCTCAAACTTTTCCTTTGCCATGGTAAGGCTCCTTTTGTCTTTCAAACGGTGCGTGCAAGCACGCACCCTACGGGGTGGTAGGGTGCGTGGTTTCCCACGCACCGTGGATTATGCGTACTTCGACTGGATCTCTTCCGAGATGTTCTGCGGTACCGGATCGTAGTGATCAAACTGCATGCTGAACTGGGCACGGCCCGAGCTCATCGAACGCAGTGTGTTGATGTAGCCGAACATGTTGGCCAGAGGCACAAAGCTGTCGATCGCAATCGCGTTGCCGCGTGGCTCCTGACCTGTCACCTGTCCCCGACGCGAAGTCAGGTCGCCGATGATCCCGCCGGTGTATTCTTCCGGTGTGATCACTTCGACCTTCATGATCGGTTCCAGCAGTTTCGCACCGGCTTTGCGCATGCCTTCACGCATGCCCATACGGGCGGCAATTTCAAAGGCCAGAACGCTCGAGTCCACATCGTGGAACTTACCGTCGATCAGAGCAACCTTGAAGTCGATCACGGGGAAGCCGGCCAGAGGGCCGCTGTCCATGACCGAGTTGATGCCTTTTTCAACGCCCGGGATGTATTCCTTGGGCACAGCACCGCCAACGATACGGGATTCAAACGAATACCCTTCGCCAGGTTCAGTCGGCGAGATGATCATCTTCACCTCGGCGTACTGACCCGAACCACCCGACTGTTTCTTGTGGGTGTAGGTGTGCTCGACCTCGTGACCAATGGTCTCGCGATAAGCAACCTGAGGGGCACCGATGTTGGCTTCGACCTTGAATTCACGCTTCAGGCGATCAACCAGGATGTCCAGGTGAAGTTCGCCCATGCCCTTCATGATGGTCTGACCCGACTCGATGTCGGTTTCAACACGGAAGGAGGGATCCTCGGCGGCCAGACGCTGCAGACCCTGAGACATTTTCTCCTGGTCGGCTTTGGTCTTGGGCTCAACCGCGATCTCGATCACCGGATCAGGGAAGGTCATGGTTTCCAGAACCACAGGATCGTTGACGGCGCAGAGCGTGTCACCGGTTGTGGTGTCTTTCAGACCTGCCAGCGCAATGATGTCGCCCGCGAACGCTTCCGTGATTTCCTCACGGTTGTTCGAATGCATCATCATCATACGACCGATACGCTCTTTACGACCTTTGGTCGAATTGAGCAGCGTGTCGCCCTTGGACAGAGTACCCGAATAGATGCGGGTAAAGGTCAGCGAACCAACAAAGGGGTCGTTCATGATTTTGAACGCCAGGCCCGAGAACGCCATATCGTCATCCGCACGGCGCGGAATGTCACGAACTTCGTCTTCATCGCCAGGTTTGAAACCCATGTAATCGACAACGTCCAGCGGGCTGGGCAGATAGTCGATCACAGCGTTGAGCAGGGGCTGAACGCCTTTGTTTTTGAACGCAGAACCGCCCAGAACCGGAACAAAAGCCATTTCCAGCGTCCCTTTGCGCAGCAGTTTGCGCAAAGTTGGGACGTCGGGCTCTTCACCTTCCAGGTAGGCCATCATCGCGTCGTCGTCCATTTCGACGGCCGCTTCGACCATTTTTCCGCGCCATTCGGTTGCCATGTCCTGCAGGCTTTCGCGGATCGGTGCTTTGATCCACGACGCGCCAAGGTCTTCGCCCTGCCACAGCCATTCTTCCATGGTGACCAGATCAACCAGGCCTTCCAGCTCGGTTTCTGCGCCAATCGGAACACCAACCGGGATCGCAACAGCGCCGGTCCGGTCTTCGATCATGTTGACACAGTTAAAGAAGTCGGCACCGATCTTGTCCATCTTGTTGACGAACACCATACGCGGAACCTTGTAGCGGTCAGCCTGACGCCACACGGTTTCGGTCTGGGGTTCAACACCAGCATTGGCGTCCAGAACACAGACTGCACCGTCGAGAACCGCCAGCGAACGTTCTACTTCGATGGTGAAGTCAACGTGGCCGGGGGTGTCGATGATGTTCAGGCGGTGTTTGGGCGTGTCGGCGGTCTGACCGTCTTCGGTGCGTTCCCAAAAAGTGGTGGTCGCAGCCGATGTGATGGTGATGCCGCGTTCCTGTTCCTGCTCCATCCAGTCCATGGTGGCCGCACCGTCGTGCACCTCACCAATGTTGTGGGATTTGCCGGTGTAATACAGGATGCGTTCCGAGCAGGTGGTTTTACCTGCATCGATGTGCGCCATGATACCGAAGTTACGGTAATGTTCGAGTGTATAGTCGCGTGCCATAGGTCTGGATCCTCTGGATTACCAACGATAATGGCTAAAGGCTTTGTTTGCCTCGGCCATCTTGTGGGTGTCTTCGCGTTTCTTCACAGCGGTCCCACGGGACTGAACAGCGTCCAGCAGCTCGCCGGCAAGGCGCTCTTCCATGGTGTTTTCGTTGCGCTTGCGCGATGCGGTGATCAACCAGCGGATGGCCAGGGCTTCGCGACGCTCGGGGCGCACTTCGACCGGAACCTGATAGGTTGCACCACCCACACGGCGCGAACGAACTTCGACCGAAGGTTTGATGTTGTCCAGCGCTTCGTGGAAGACTTCGACGGGGGCGCGTTTGATCTTGTTTTCAACGCGATCAAGAGCGTTGTAAACGATGCTTTCTGCGACCGATTTCTTACCATCGATCATCAGGTTGTTCATGAATTTAGACAGAACGCGATCGCCATATTTGGCGTCGGGCAGAATTTCGCGTTTTTCGGCGGCGTGACGACGTGACATCTAAGCCTCTCCTTCTTACTTGGGACGCTTGGCGCCGTACTTCGAACGACGTTGCTTACGGTCTTTGACGCCCTGGGTATCCAGAACACCACGCAGGATGTGGTAACGGACACCCGGAAGGTCTTTTACTCGACCACCGCGGATCAGAACCACAGAGTGCTCCTGAAGGTTGTGGCTTTCACCCGGGATATAGGAAATCACTTCGAAACCGTTGGTCAGGCGAACCTTGGCCACTTTCCGCATAGCGGAGTTCGGTTTCTTAGGTGTGGTGGTGTACACGCGTGTGCAAACGCCGCGCTTTTGCGGGCATTCCTGCAGGTGCATGGACTTCGAGCGTTTCACTTTCGGCTGCCGCGGTTTGCGGATCAGCTGTTGGATCGTTGGCATTCCGGTTTTTTCCCCGTTTCCAAACTCACATTCGTGCACGTCGAGACGTGCGGCTCATATTCTGCTGCGCTGGTGCGTCCACAAGCGCAAAATCCGCGACGTTCCCATTCCGAGGTGAACGACGCGGTGGGTTATCAGCGGATCGGGACAGCAAAATCGTCCTGGATCTTGACCACTCAAGTATAGAAATCGACTGTTGGGGCGACCCCCGGCTGTCGAGATAGGCGCGCGTATATGGGGAGTCGCGCCCGCTGTCAACAGCCAGCCCCGGTTCCGGGTGGCCATTCCCAGCTCATGACGTGAAAGTCGCACCGGTTTAAACCGTTTGCCGTCCGTGCCTTGTTCGGTGGCGGTGGACCGGGCATAGTCGCGCAAACGAATATTCCACCAAGGCGTTCATATGCAAGTCATCGGATTATGCCGGTTCTCCTATCCCGCCATTGGCGGTTTTCAGGTTGAACATGATGCGATCCAGGATCGAATTCGTTACCTTTACGGTGCCCAAAGGATCGAAGAGCGGTTTCGCTTGTTCGAAACCTTTGCCCTGCCCTGTCTAAAGGAACAAACCGATCCTGATTTCACAATGGTACTGGTCATCGGGGACCAGATGCCACGGGAACATGTGCAGCGATTGATGGACCTGACATCCGGGATGAAACAGATACGCATCGAGGCGCATCCACCCCGCAATCATCGCGAAATCATGAAAGAGATCCTAAATCGCGCGCGAACAAACTTGTCTGCCCCCTGCCTGCAGTTCCGCTTTGACGATGACGACGCAATCTCAGTCGATTTTGTGGAACGACTTCGCCAGACTGCGGTCGCCTGCCAGGGGTTGCTGGACCAGAACCGCACCGTTGCCATCGACTTCAACAAAGGATTCGTTGCCGAAGTTCAGGGGCACTCTCTTGTCGCGACACAAATTCTGCGCCCCTATTACACTGCGGCTCTGGGCATGTATGCCGCCGGCGGATGCGCGCGGACCATCATGAATTTTGCGCATCAAAAGATTCACCATCACATGCCCACCATAACCATGGCAGATGCGCCCATGTGGGTTCGCACGCACAATGGCTATAACGACTCGCGCCAAGGCAAGGTCAAGCATTTCGACATGACCCCACTCACGCGCGAACAGGAAGCAGAATTCCAGGCTCGATTTGCCCTGGACGTCGATTTGATCCGGCAAACTTTTTCTTCTGACAGAGAAGGCTAATCATGCAAATTCTGGGTCTCTGCCGGTTTTCCTACCTCGGGCGCGGTGGGTTCAAGGTTGACCACAAGACATTGGAAGAGCGGCGCAGCTTCCTATACGATCCACAGCGGATGGACGAACGCCTGCGGCTGTTCGAGGCCATCACCTTGCCCTCCATCATGGGGCAAACGGACCCGGATTTCACCCTGATCGTTGTGACCGGCGAGACAATGCCAGCCCCTTATGTTGAACGATTGAACGCCCTAGTTCAGGGTATTCCACAAATCCGGATCTGCCCTTACCCACCTGGCCGCCATCGCAACGTCATGGCACGTGCCTTTCACGAGGCGACCGATAACACAGATATTGAACCCTGCCTGCAATTCCGCCTGGACGATGACGACGCCATGGGATGCCGGTTTGTCGAACGGTTCCGTGAAACCGCCTGGGACCTCCAGAGCCTGTGGTCAAAACATGATCGGATCGCAGTAGACTTCAACACAGGTTATGTATTTCGCGCCGACATCAACGGCGTCTCGATCTGGCCTTACAAATACCAATACAGCGCCATCGCGCTTGGCATGATCGTTCAACCCGGTTGCACCGACACAATCATGAGCCACGGCCACCACAAACTGTGGACGACGATGCCGACCATGACCTTGACCGACGAAGACATGATGATGCGCGGGCACAACGACTTCAATGATTCACGGCTGAAAACCGGGGGAAACACGTTCGACTACCAGCCCCTGACGGCGGACCAGGAACTGTACTTCAAGAAAACCTTCAATATCGACAATGCCAACGTACGCGAGATCTTTTCACGCCCCCCGCCTGAGCCGCTCGCGATATAGGGTGAACACGCCTGTCGACACAACCAGCAGCGCCCCCAACAACGTCACGTTGTCCGGCCAATCTGCAAAAATCAGCCACCCCAGCAACAACGCCCAGATCAGGCCAGTATAACGGAACGGGCTGGTAAAGGAGACGTCCCCCACCCGCATGACCAGGACACTGAAGAGATAGCCGCCAAGGATCAGAAAACCTGCGACGGACAGGATCACAACCTGCCCTGTATCGACCGGTTGCCAGGGCGTTCCCACCGACGCAAGCCCGGCGCAGACAGTGACCAGAGTGGATGTTAGCAATGTTACCGTCAACGACGGGACAGAGGATGACATGCCCCGCGAACACAGGTCGCGCACGGTGATGCAGGCAACGGCCAACAGGACATAGACCCCGCCATGCGAAAACCCTTCGGGGCCTGGGCGAATGATCAGCAAAACGCCAACGAACCCGATCAGAATAGCTCCCAACCGCCGCCAACCGACCGCCTCACGAAAAACCAGCGCCGCACCCAAAGTCACGGTCAACGGCAAGGCCTGAAGTACGGCCGTGACATTGGCAATGGGCATCACGAGCAAGGCCGTGAGAAAAAAGTAGGTTGTAAAGATTTCGGATACACTGCGTAGCCCCACCAGGGCCCAGTCCCGCCGAGAAAAATCAAACCGCAGCTTTCCCAGATACCGCGCCAATGCATAGATAAGAGCGGTCGCCAGAATGCCGCGCATTGCAATGATCTGAAACAGGGGCAGATCCTGACCGATCACCTTCACCAACGCATCATTGAACGTGAAACACGCCATGCTGGCAATCATCAGCAAAGCGCCGCGGATATTGTCGGTCAAATTGGGCATCGGATTCCTGCGGGTGTTCAATCCAGGCGACCTTAGTCGCGGCCCGGGTCTGGGCCAAGCGGTGAAACCGAAAAGATGGTCAATCTCTGGCGTGCGAAAACGGCAAAACCACCCCTGTTCAGGATCGCGGCCCCTGGACCTGTATTGCACAAAAAAAAGCCCCCGACATGCGGGGGCCTTTTCGAATTTATTTGACGTGGATCAATCGCGGCTTTCGGGCGTATCGACCATGTTGCTGAACGTATCGTCGATGATATCGCCATCCATCACCGGAGCAGCCAGCGCGGCCGCTGCTTCGGCTTCTTCGCGACGGGCTTCGACCACCACGTTGTCGCGATCCTGGGCGATACGGCGCACGCGCTGAGTTGCGCCACCGGTACCGGCCGGGATCAGACGTCCCACGATGACGTTCTCTTTCAGGCCAACCAACTTGTCGCGTTTGCCCTGAACCGAAGCTTCGGTCAGAACTCGCGTGGTTTCCTGGAACGACGCCGCCGAGATGAACGAACGGGTCTGCAACGAAGCCTTGGTGATCCCCAGCAGGATCGGCTCGCCCTGTGCCGGACGACCACCTTTGGAGATCGCCTTTTCACAGGCCGCGTCGAATTCCTGTTTGTCGACGTGTTCCCCCTTCAACAGGGTGGTGTCGCCGCTGTCCTGGATTTCCCATTTCTGCAACATCTGGCGCACGATCACTTCGATGTGCTTGTCGTTGATCTTCACGCCCTGCAAACGATACACGTCCTGCACTTCGTCAATCATGTAGTTTGCCAGCGCTTCGACACCCATGATCGACAGGATGTCATGCGGCGCCGGGTTGCCGTCCATGATGTAATCGCCCTTTTGCACAAAGTCGCCTTCCTGCACCGGGATGTGCTTGCCCTTGGGCACCATGTATTCAACTGGATCCCGCCCTTCCTCGACCGGGTCGATCGAGATACGCCGCTTGTTCTTGTAGTCGCGGCCAAAGCGCACGTGACCATCAACTTCGGCGATGATTGCGTGATCTTTCGGACGACGGGCTTCGAACAGTTCGGCAACACGCGGCAGACCACCGGTGATGTCCTTGGTCTTGGCACCTTCACGCGGGATACGCGCAACGACGTCACCGGCCTGAATCTCCTGACCGTCTTCGATCGACAGGATGGCATCCACGGACATCGGGTAATGCACCGGGTGGCCCAGGCTGTTACGCACCGGTTCACCGTCTTCACCAACCAGGATGATTTCCGGTTTCAGATCATTGCCCTTGGGTGCCGCACGCCAGTCGATCACGATCTTCTGGGTCATCCCGGTCGCATCGTCGGTTTCGTCGCGAACGGCGATCCCCGACACCAGGTCGACGAATTTCGCGGTACCCGGCTTCTCTGCGATGATCGGCAGAGTGTAGGGATCCCATTCGTACAGCTTGTCACCGCGAGCAATCTTCTGGCCTTCCTTGACGAACATCTTGGAACCATAGCCCAGCTTGTGGCTGGAGCGTTCCTCGCCGTGCTCATCGCGGATGATCAGCTTCATGTTGCGGCCCATGACCATGGTGTCGCCCTGAGCGTTGTCCAGAACATTGGGGTTCTCGAACTCGATCACACCTTCCTGGCTGGCTTCCTGGAATGACTGCTGGCCACCCTGGGCAACCCCACCAATGTGGAAGGTCCGCATGGTCAGCTGTGTACCAGGTTCACCGATCGACTGTGCCGCAATGATACCCACGGCTTCGCCAGTGTTCACCATTGTACCACGTGCCAGGTCGCGACCATAACACATGGCGCAGACGCCCTCTTCGGCCTCACAGGTCAAAGGCGAACGGATACGCGCGGTGGGGACACCGGCCTCTTCGATCGCATCGGCCATCCGTTCATCAATCAACTGACCCAGGGCCACGATGATCTGCTCTGTGCCCGGCTTCTTGATGTCCTCGGCCGCGACACGACCCAGGATACGCTCAGAGATAGACGAAACGACTTCGCCATCATTGACCGCCGCTTCGGCTGTGATCGCACGATCGGTTCCACAGTCACGGGCCCGCACGATGCAGTCCTGTGCCACGTCCACCAGACGACGGGTCAGATACCCCGAGTTCGCAGTTTTCAACGCCGTATCCGACAGACCCTTACGGGCACCGTGGGTCGAGTTGAAGTACTCAAGAACGGTCAGACCTTCCTTAAAGTTCGAGATGATCGGCGTTTCGATGATGTCGCCGTTCGGCTTGGCCATCAGACCACGCATCCCGCCCAGCTGTTTCATCTGCGTGACCGAGCCACGCGCACCCGAGTGAGCCATCATGTAGACCGAATTCGGCTCCATGACTGCGCCGTTCTCGTCGCGTTTATCGGCCGAGATCGTGCCCATCATCGCATCGGTGACGCGGTCGTTACACTTGGACCAGGCATCAACAACTTTGTTGTACTTTTCGCCCTGAGTGATCAGGCCGTCCATGTACTGCTGTTCAAAATCTTTCACCTGGTCGCGGGTTTCGTCCACGATGCCCCATTTGTCGTCCGGGATCACCATGTCGTCCTTGCCAAAGGAAATGCCGGCCTTGAACGCTTCGCGGAAACCCATGGTCATGATCTGGTCACAGAAGATGACCGACTCTTTCTGACCACAGTAACGATACACTGTGTCGATGACCTGCTGCACTTCCTTCTTCCGCAGAAGACGATTCACCAACGCAAACGGAGCTTTAACGTTCTTTGGCAGCAAGCTGCCCAGACGCACCCGACCTGGCGTGGTTTCAAAGCGATCAAACACTTCGTTGCCTTCTTCGTCGATCTGGGTGATCCGCGCGGTGATCTTGGTGTGCAGGTGCACTTCACCGGCGTCCAGCGCGTGCTGAACTTCGTCGATGGACCCAAAGACCTTGCCTTCGCCAACCATGCCTTCGCGTTCCAGGGTCAGATAGTAGAGACCCAGAATCATATCCTGCGACGGAACAATGATCGGCGCGCCGTTTGCAGGCGACAGAACGTTGTTGGTGGACATCATCAGAACACGTGCTTCCAGCTGGGCCTCAAGGCTCAGCGGGACGTGCACAGCCATCTGGTCACCGTCAAAGTCAGCGTTGAACGCCGAACAGACCAGCGGGTGCAGCTGGATGGCCTTGCCTTCGATCAGCGTGGGTTCGAACGCCTGAATCCCCAAACGGTGCAGCGTCGGCGCACGGTTCAGCATGACCGGGTGTTCGCGGATGACTTCATCCAGGATATCCCAAACTTCGGGACGTTCCTTTTCCACCAGCTTCTTGGCCTGTTTCACGGTGCTGGACAGGCCTTTGGCCTCCAGCCGCGAATAGATGAACGGCTTGAACAGCTCGAGCGCCATCTTCTTGGGCAGACCACATTGATGCAACTTCAATTCCGGACCGGTCACAATGACCGAACGACCGGAAAAGTCGACGCGTTTACCCAAAAGGTTCTGACGGAAGCGGCCCTGCTTGCCTTTCAGCATGTCAGACAGAGATTTCAACGGACGCTTGTTGGCACCGGTGATCACGCGACCGCGGCGGCCGTTGTCAAACAGCGCATCCACAGATTCCTGCAGCATCCGCTTTTCGTTACGCACGATGATGTCAGGCGCACGCAGTTCGATCAGACGCTTCAGACGGTTGTTCCGGTTGATCACACGACGATACAGATCGTTCAGATCCGAGGTCGCAAACCGACCGCCGTCCAGCGGCACCAGCGGGCGCAGCTCTGGCGGGATTACGGGGATCACGGTCAGAACCATCCATTCCGGGCGGTTGCCGGATTCCAGGAAGCTCTCGACCACTTTCAGGCGCTTGATGATCTTCTTGGGCTTCAGTTCACCGGTGGCTTCCTTCAGATCGGCACGCAGCTGCTCGGCTTCGTTTTCCAGATCGATGGCGGCCAACATTTCACGGATCGCTTCGGCACCGATATTGGCCGTGAAAGCGTCCATGCCATAGGCGTCCTGGGCGTCCATGAACTCTTCTTCGGTCAACATCTGGCCATAGGTCAGATCGGTCAGACCGGGTTCGATCACCACATAGTTTTCAAAATACAGCACACGTTCCAGATCACGCAGGGTCATGTCCAGCATCAGGCCGATGCGCGATGGCAGCGACTTGAGGAACCAGATATGGGCGCAAGGCGCCGCCAGTTCGATGTGACCCATGCGTTCGCGACGCACTTTTTGCAGCGTGACTTCGACACCGCATTTTTCGCAGACAACGCCGCGATATTTCATGCGCTTGTATTTGCCGCACAGGCATTCATAATCTTTGATCGGGCCAAAGATACGCGCGCAGAACAGACCGTCACGTTCGGGTTTGAACGTCCGGTAGTTGATGGTTTCCGGCTTTTTGATCTCACCGTAAGACCACGACAGGATCCGCTCGGGCGATGCGAGAGATACTTTGATCTCATCAAACATCTTTTGCGATGCGAGCGGGTTGAACGGGTTGTTCGTCAGTTCCTGGTTCATTTTGATACCTCAAATTCGTGCGGAAGGGGGGAGAGGTGAGCGGAAACTTTCAAAGCTTCCGCCCAAGAATTTTTGCAAAATTCTTATTCCTCGACCTCCGCATCCAGGAGTTCCATGTTCAGGCCAAGGCCACGGACTTCTTTCACCAGAACGTTAAACGATTCCGGAATGCCCGCTTCAAAGTTGTCCTCGCCCTTGACGATCGATTCATAGACCTTGGTCCGGCCTGCCACGTCATCCGACTTCACAGTCAGCATTTCCTGCAGAGTATAGGCAGCGCCATAGGCTTCCAGAGCCCAGACTTCCATTTCCCCGAAACGCTGACCACCGAACTGTGCCTTACCACCCAGCGGCTGCTGCGTAACAAGCGAGTAGGGACCGGTAGACCGGGCGTGGATCTTGTCGTCGACCAGGTGGTGCAGTTTCAGCAGGTATTTGATACCCACGGTGACCGGACGGGCGAATTGTTCACCTGTACGACCATCAAACAGCACCGACTGACCCGACGTGTCGAACCCGGCACGCACCAGCGCGTCGTTGACGTCTGCCTCTTTGGCACCGTCAAAGACTGGCGTTGCGATCGGCACACCACGGGTCACATTGCCAGCGGCCTCCAGCAGTTCTCCTTCGGTCATATCCGACAGACCTTCGGCATAGACGTCTTCGCCATAGGCGTGGCGCATCGCGTCCCGCACCGGGGTCAGATCGCCGGACCGGCGGTATTCCTGCATGGCGTCGTCGATCTTGATCCCCAGACCGCGCGCGGCCCAACCCATGTGGGTTTCCAGAATCTGACCAACGTTCATCCGCGATGGAACACCCAGCGGGTTCAGACAGAAGTCGACAGGGGTACCATCGGCCAGGAACGGCATGTCTTCCATCGGTACAACCTTGGAAATAACACCTTTGTTCCCGTGACGACCGGCCATCTTGTCACCCGGCTGCAGCTTGCGCTTCACCGCGATGAACACTTTGACCATCTTCATCACACCCGGGGGCAGATCGTCGCCACGACGGACTTTTTCGACCTTGTCCTCGAACCGTGCATCCAGGGCCCGCTTCTGCACTTCGTATTGGTCGTGCAGCGCTTCGACCACCTGGGCGTCGGCCTCGTCTTCCAGCGCCAGCTGCCACCACTGACCGCGGGTCAGCGTTTCCAGCAGGTCCTGGTTGATTTCCGAATTCGGACGTACACCTTTGGGGCCTTTGACCGCGGTCTTACCCAGGATCATGCCCTGCAGACGCGCATAGATGTTGCGGTCCAGGATCGCCAGCTCGTCGTCCCGGTCACGGGCCAGACGTTCGACTTCTTCCCGTTCGATCTGCAACGCACGTTCGTCTTTTTCAACGCCGTGACGGTTAAAGACGCGCACTTCGACAACAGTCCCGAAATCACCCGGCTTCACACGCAACGAGGTGTCGCGCACGTCAGATGCTTTTTCACCAAAGATGGCGCGCAGCAGCTTTTCTTCCGGGGTCATTGGGCTTTCGCCCTTGGGTGTGATCTTGCCGACTAGAATATCGCCCGGCTCAACATCCGCACCGATGTAAACGATGCCAGCCTCGTCGAGGTTGCGCAGCGCTTCTTCACCGACGTTTGGAATGTCGCGGGTGATCTCTTCCGGCCCCAGCTTGGTGTCACGGGCGGCGACTTCGAATTCCTCGATGTGTACCGAGGTAAACACGTCGTCCCGTGCGATACGTTCGCTGATCAGGATCGAGTCTTCGTAGTTGTAACCGTTCCAGGGCATAAACGCGACGACCACGTTTTTACCCAACGCCAGTTCACCCATGTCGGTGGACGGGCCATCGGCAATCACTTCGCCTTTCAGAACCGTGTCACCCACTTTGACCAGCGGACGCTGGTTGATACAGGTGTTCTGGTTCGACCGCTGGAATTTACGCATGCGATAGATGTCAACGCCTGCGTCACCCAGTTCCAGATCCTCGGTTGCCCGGATCACGATACGCTGGGCGTCGACCTGGTCGATGATGCCAGCGCGTTTCGCCATATAGGCCGCACCGGAATCTCGGGCCACGATCTCTTCGATCCCTGTGCCAACCAGCGGAGCTTCGGCCCGCAGCAGCGGAACCGCCTGACGTTGCATGTTCGAACCCATCAGGGCCCGGTTGGCGTCGTCGTTTTCCAGGAACGGAATCAGCGAGGCCGCAACCGAAACCAACTGTTTCGGGCTCACGTCGATCAGGTCGACATTTTCCGACGGTGCCAGAGTGTAGTCA
This sequence comes from Aliisedimentitalea scapharcae, assembly GCF_045277565.1. Taxonomy (NCBI): domain Bacteria; kingdom Pseudomonadati; phylum Pseudomonadota; class Alphaproteobacteria; order Rhodobacterales; family Roseobacteraceae; genus Aliisedimentitalea; species Aliisedimentitalea scapharcae. The sequence continues at coordinate 4,381,436 of NZ_CP123584.1, forward strand.
CCGGATTGACGGGTCGAAACCAGGTCGTTCTTGAACTTGCCGGCTTCGTCCAGCTGCGCGTTCGCCTGCGCGACTGTGTGGCGCATTTCTTCGGTCGCGGACATATAGTGGACTTCGTCCGTAACCTGACGCTCTTTGACAACGCGATAAGGTGTTTCGATGAACCCATATTTGTTCACGCGGGCAAAGGTCGCCAACGAGTTGATCAGACCAATGTTCGGACCTTCAGGCGTCTCAATCGGGCACATCCGACCATAGTGGGTCGGGTGAACGTCGCGCACCTCAAAGCCAGCACGTTCGCGGGTCAGACCGCCAGGCCCAAGCGCCGAAAGACGGCGTTTGTGGGTCACTTCGGACAGCGGGTTGGTCTGGTCCATGAACTGCGACAGCTGCGAAGAGCCGAAGAATTCGCGCACAGCAGCAGCGGCAGGTTTCGCGTTGATCAGGTCCTGCGGCATGACGGTGTCGATTTCGACCGACGACATGCGCTCCTTGATCGCGCGTTCCATACGCAACAGACCCACGCGGTACTGGTTTTCCATCAGCTCGCCGACCGAACGCACACGACGGTTGCCCAGGTGGTCGATGTCGTCGATATCGCCCTTGCCGTCACGCAGCTCGACCAATGCCTTGATACAGGAGACGATGTCTTCCTTGCGCAGGGTGCGCATGGTGTCTTCTGCATCCAGCGCAAGACGCATGTTCATCTTGACCCGGCCAACGGCCGACAGGTCATAGCGTTCACTGTCAAAGAACAGCGTGTCAAACAGCGACGATGCGGCTTCGACGGTGGGCGGCTCACCCGGGCGCATCACACGATAGATATCCATGAGCGCGCTTTCGCGGTTCATGTTCTTGTCCACAGCCATGGTGTTGCGGATGTAGGGGCCGACATTGATGTTGTCGATGTCCAGAACCGGAATGTCGGTGATACCGGCGTCCAGCAGTTCCTTGACCGACCCGCCAATGATGTCACCATCCTTGTCGTGTTCCAGGGTCAACTCATCCCCGGCCTCGACATAGATCGCGCCGGTTTCTTCGTTGATGATATCCTTGGCAACAAATTTGCCGACGATGTGATCAAACGGAACCAGCAGATCGGTAACAGTGCCTTCGTCGATCAGTTTCTTGACCGCACGAGGGGTCACTTTCTTGCTGGCTTCGGCGATGATTTCACCGGTGGCCGCATCGACCAGATCATATGTGGGACGCGTGCCGCGCGCACGCTCCGGGAAGAACGGGGTAACCCAACCCTTGTGCTTCTCCAGGCGATAGCTGACGGTGTTGTAATAGGCATCCATGATGCTTTCCTGGTCCAAACCCAGCGCATACAGCAGGGTGGTCACAGGCAATTTACGACGACGGTCGATCCGCGCGAACACGATATCCTTGGCATCGAATTCAAAATCCAGCCAGCTGCCGCGATACGGGATGATGCGGCAGGCAAACAGCAATTTACCCGAAGAGTGGGTCTTGCCCTTGTCGTGGTCAAAGAACACGCCGGGGGAACGGTGCATCTGGGACACGATAACGCGTTCGGTGCCGTTCACGACAAAAGTGCCGTTCGGGGTCATCAGGGGCATATCGCCCATGAACACGTCTTGCTCTTTGATATCCTTGACCGATTTTGCACCGGTATCTTCGTCCACATCAAACACGATCAGACGCAACGTCACCTTCAACGGTGCGCTATAGGTCATGTCGCGCTGCATGCATTCTTCGACGTCATACTTGGGCTTTTCCAGATCGTATTTCACGAACTCCAGAACGGAGGTTTCGTTGAAATCCTTGATCGGGAAAACCGACTGAAAAACGCCGCGGATGCCTTCGCCGTCCATGGGTTCGGCTTCATCGCCGGACCGCAGGAACAGATCATACGAAGACTTCTGAACCTCGATGAGGTTCGGCATGTCCAGCACTTCACGGATTTTACCAAAGTATTTACGAAGACGTTTCTGGCCAAGGAACGTTTGAGCCATGTCAGATGTCACCTTTTCAAGTTCTCACCGGACAAGAACGCCGTCGGGTCCCGACGCCTTGCCCATACGAGACAGCGTGTTCAGATCAATTCATGGCTACCGTCCCGAGTGGTAGCCTCCCGATCCATTGAACCTCGCCTTAGAAAAAACCTCATGACCAAATTGGCAAAAGGTCCTTTCTGAGACAGATTCGGCTGGACCCGGTTTTCCCGGATCCAGCCTGAATATCTGGGTACGAACCGGATCATATCAAGATGATCCGGACGTTTCCCTCGAAGGCGCTTAGGCGACTTCGACTTCGGCGCCAGCTGCTTCCAGCTTGCCTTTGACTTCTTCAGCTTCGTCTTTGGAAACTGCTTCTTTGATCTTGCCGCCAGCTTCGACCAGTTCTTTGGCTTCTTTCAGGCCCAGACCGGTGATTGCGCGAACTTCTTTGATCACGTTGATTTTCGAAGCGCCGGCGTTCTTCAGAACGACGTCGAATTCGGTTTTTTCTTCTTCTGCAGCTGCGCCACCTTCGGCGGCCGCCATGACAACTGCGCCGCCAGCTGCGGGCTCGATGCCATACTCATCCTTCAGGATGGTTTTCAGTTCTTGTGCTTCCAGCAGGGTCAGACCCACGATGCTTTCTGCGAGTGCTTTCAGATCAGCCATTGTATCAGCTCTTTCCGTTTTCAGTATATGTGTTCCAACGTCCGGGCACATGCCCCACGCCAGTCATTCAGTACCAACCGCTTACGCAGCTTCCGCCTTCTCTTCGATGGTCGAAAGGATGCTTGCGATGTTGCTTGCAGGTGCGCCAATCGCGCCCGCGATGTTGCTTGCAGGTGCGCCAAGCATGCCGGCGATGGTAGCAATAAGCTCCTCGCGAGACGGCATTTTCGACACGGCTGCAACGCCAGCGCGGTCCAGAGCGTTCTCGCCCATAGCACCACCAAGGATTTCAAACTTCTTGTTATCCTTGGCGAAGCCCTCGGCAACCTTGGCCGCAGCCACAGGATCCTCGGAATAGGTCAGAACGGTCATCCCTGTCAGCAGGTCAGAAATGCTTGCACATGACTTTCCCTCGAGGGCGATTTTGGCGAGCCTGTTTTTGGCAACACGCACAGATCCACCCGCTTCGCGTGCACGCGCGCGCAGATCTTGCATCTCGGCAACTGTCAGACCGACGTAGTGTGCAACCACCACGACGCCAGAGCTTTCGAAGATCTGGCCGAGTTCCTCGACCAATTTCTCTTTCTGGGCTCTATCCACAGTTCTCTCCAAGTTTGGGATGATAATCATCCCGGCTCAATTTTGCCGGGCGTTAACCCGGCGTTCAGGTCCGTTTTACGGGGTGAGCCAAAAATCGCCCGAGGCGTCCAAAAGGATCCCTCGTCATATTGGTCGTTCCCGTCTCAGGAGGGAAATTAAGACCCTATACAGGGTCACCCACCATCTTGGACGAAACGAAATAAAGCGCACGACGAATCGCACGCTTCACTTCGAAGACTTTCCTAGTGCGAAAACAGGGGACTTCCAAGGGGTAATTTACCCGGAAAACACATCCGTACCAAAAATCCGTCGTGCAACCGCATCCGGGTCCACCGGCAATTCCAGACAGACCCCTTCGGCACGCAATCGCTCCAGACGCGACTGATCCACCCCGTGCAGATCAGCATGCAAGGCTCTCAGCCGATCCTCGGCTTCCGGCTCCTGCATGACTTCGGTGATCTTTGCAGACAATGGTACGGTGAACCCGCGTGACTGAATGCGCCAATCCAGCTTGGCCCGCCAAACATCGTAATCCAGCCCGATATGATGCAACAACGCCAGGTCGGCCTGCGCCGCCACGATCTGTTCGGTCAAACCGCCCGGACGCTGGGCCCAATGCTGGCGCAACGTCACCCCGTCCAAACCGCTGCGCACGAATGATTTGCCCTGTGAATGACCGATCAGCCCCTTGCGCCGGGGCCCAAAATATCCGGCACTCCCCTGATACACCCGCTTGGCCACGTCCCGCTCCATCGGAAGCCGATAGACCCGGCCCACATGATCCGGCGCGTCGACGATCTCGGCCGTCCCAACCCGAAACACATCCACCTCAGCTGGAAGATCACTCAGACAGGCGGCAATATCGCTGTCGGGCAAATACATGAACTCATCCGCATCGACATTCAAAAGCCAGTCACAGCCTTGCTGCTGATAGATCCAGGTCAGCCCAACATTCTGTCGTTTGGTGAAACGTGTGTCCTGTGTCACACCCCGCGCCTGCCAGAATTCTGGTGTGCAGGGGATACAGGTCATTTGGGGGTGGTCACCCAGGACCCCGATGGCGGGGTCCTGGGGATTATCAAACAACAGGGTCAGACCTGTGGCACCAGCATCCAGATACCAAGCCGCAAACCGAAGCGTTTCGGCCAAAGGCTCGTTCAGGATTGCGCCGACATGCCAGGTCGCAGTCAAACCCTGCGCTCCGGCTTATTCGCCGGTTGCGTTTGCAACATCAACGGTGATGCCCGGACCCATGGTCGAGCTCAGCGCGATTTTCTTCATGTAGGTGCCTTTGGCGCCCGACGGCTTGGCACGGGCCACAGCCGAAATGAATGCGCGGATGTTCTCGATCAGCTTGGCTTCGTCGAACGACGCTTTGCCAACACCGGCGTGAACAACACCACCTTTTTCGGCCTTGAACTGGACTTCGCCGCCTTTGGCCGCTTCCACAGCTGCTTTGACGTCCATGGTCACGGTGCCAACCTTGGGGTTCGGCATCAGGTTGCGCGGGCCCAGGATTTTGCCCAGACGACCAACGATGGGCATCATGTCCGGGGTTGCAATGCAACGATCGAAATCGATGTTGCCGCCCTGGATGGCTTCCATCAGGTCTTCTGCGCCGATGACATCTGCGCCGGCTTCCTTGGCTTCGTCTGCCTTGGGGCCACGTGCAAACACAGCAACGCGCATGGATTTGCCTGTGCCGTTGGGCAGGCCAACAACACCGCGGACCATCTGGTCTGCGTGACGGGTGTCAACGCCCAGGTTCAGAGCCACTTCGACGGTTTCGTCGAATTTGGCAACTGCGCTGGCTTTGATCAGCGCGACGGCTTCTTCAACAGTCACGTTCTCTTTGCCTGCAAAGGCTTCGCGTGCTGCGCGGGTACGTTTTCCGAGCTTTGCCATCTTACTTCACCTCGATGCCCATGGAGCGGGCCGAACCCAGAATGATCTGCATCGCCGCTTCAACGTCATTGGCGTTCAGGTCGGTCATTTTCGCTTCTGCGATTTCCTTGACCTGAGCAACGGTCACGGTGCCGGCGGTCTCACGACCAGGGTTGTTGGCACCCGACTTCAGCTTGGCAGCCTTCTTCAGGTAATAAGACGCAGGCGGCGTCTTGATTTCCATGGTGAAGGATTTGTCCTGGTAATAGGAAATCACGGTCGGGCAAGGTGCGCCAACTTCCATGTCTGCGGTCTTGGCGTTGAACGCCTTGCAGAATTCCATGATGTTGATGCCGCGCTGACCCAGCGCAGGACCCACTGGCGGGGACGGGTTTGCCTTACCGGCAGGAACCTGAAGCTTCAGGCTCCCTACGAGCTTCTTGGCCATTGGCCTTCTCCTTTGCAACACCCCTGGGACGCGTCCCTCGGGGTTCATGTTGTGTGGTCTGGGTCACGTATCGCGATACGCTTGCCTCCCACAATGAAACGACGTCTTCACGCCGTAGGGTGCGTGCTGGCACGCACCGTTCGCTCAGATCTGTTTGTTGACCTGAGTGAAATCCAGTTCGACCGGGGTTTCCCGGCCAAAGATCGACACCGTCACCTTGAGCTTCTGGTTGTCGTCGTCGACCTCTTCGACCATGCCGTCGAAATCTTCGAACGGACCGTCATTGACCTTGACGCGTTCACCAATCTCAAAGCTGATGAGCGTCCGCGGTGCGTCTTCACCTTCCTGAACACGGTTCAGGATCTGGTTCACCTCGGCATCACGCATCGGCATCGGGCGGCCCTGGGGACCCAGAAACCCGGTGACGCGGTTGATCGAGTTGATCAGGTGATAGCCCTGGTCGGACATTTCCATGTGCACCAAAACATACCCCGGCATGAACCGGCGCTCGGTGGTGACCTTCTTGCCGCGGCGCACTTCGATCACTTCTTCGGTCGGCACCAGAACTTCGTCGATCTCATCCTCGAGACCCTGTTCGGCAACCGAGGTGCGGATCTGCTCTGCGATCTTCTTCTCGAAATTCGAGAGAACGCTGACCGAATACCATCGTTTCGCCATGAACCTGCCGTCCTTGTATTGCCCGACGCGCATCAATCTCGGCGTCATTTGCGTAAGTCATTTCGTTGCGGTGTTCCGCTGCGACCCGGAACAAAAAGCGGCGCGCAACACGAATCGCCGCACGCCCATCCAGAGTCAGCCAGTCACCTAACCGGCATTGCCGACCAAATCAAGGGGGGCATAGGATCAACCGTCCGTCGCAAACGCACGATCCCGGAATTAGCCGAAATAGCTCAGAACACCCGTCAGGCCAGCTTTGATCAGCACATCGACCAAGGCAAAGAAAATCGCCGTCAACGCCGCCATCAGGAACACCATGACCGTGGTCAATAGCACCTCACGACGAGTCGGCCAAACGACCTTGGAGACCTCGGCGCGGACTTGCTGAACAAACTGAACTGGATTGGTGGTGGCCATGTGGCTCTCGTTTCTTTGGGTATGTCGACAACAGGGCACATAACCGGGCCGACCGGCATTTTCAAGACCGCTTTGGCGCACAGTCGATCATATCGCCGACACCGGGGCGCAAACGCATCACCGCACATGCGGCCAGCAACCCGCCCAGTGACACCAACAGCATCAGAACAAACAACACCAAAACCGACCCACCCGGAGGCAAGAGGGCGGCCGCCATCCCGGCAAAGGCCGCTCCGCCTGCCACCATCAGCGCTCCGCTCAATCCCGACGCGCTCCCGGCCAGCCGCGGATTCACCGACATGACCCCGGCCGTCGCCGCGGGCAGCGTCAAACCGTTGCCGATCCCGACCCCGACAACCGGCACAAAGAATCCCAACGCAGACGGCCCCACCAACAGATACCAAAACAGACCCGCCGCCATCGCGCTACAGGCAACGACCCGCCCTGCAATCATCAATCCCGTCGGGCCCCAGCGACGGTTCAACCGACCCGACAGGAAACTGCCGAACATGAAACCACCCGAGATCGACCCCATGCCGACGCCCACAGCCACCGGGGACAACCCAAAAATCTCTGCGGCCACCAACGGTCCGCCTCCCAGGAATGCATAAAACGCCCCAACCGAGAACGTCAGACACAGCGCATAGGACCAGAAAACAGGGGACGCGATCAGCGTCGGATACGCCGAAAACTGTGCGGCAAAGGTGCCAATCGGTTTGGAATTCGTTTCACCCAGATCAACCCAGCACAGACAGAACATGGCCGCTCCCGCACCTGCCAGCACAACAAATCCCGACCGCCAACCGAACGCCACGTCCAGCGCGCCGCCCAACGCAGGCCCCAGCATCGGGGCCACCGCCATGACCATCGCCACCAGACCGATCAGACGCACCGCTTCCTGTTCAGGGGCCATGTCCCGGATCACCGCGCGGGACAGAACTGCCCCGGAAATAATCCCGCCCTGCAACAGCCGAAAGGCCAGAAACACCCGAATATCCTCGGCCCACACACATCCCAGCGAGGCCAGCGTGAAAACGGCCAGCGCCCCCAACAGAATCGGCCTGCGCCCATATCGGTCCGACAACGGTCCCAGAACCAGTTGCAAGACGGCAGACACCAACATGAACCCGGACACCGCCAGATTCATCACCGAATACTCCACGCCAAATTCCAATGCCATCTCTGGCAAGGACGGGAGGAACAGGTTGAGCGACAATACGGCCAGCGCTGTCATCAGAATAAGTGTTGCCAGATGCGGTGGCGACCGAAAGGCAGAAGTCATACAGGTGCTTTCTGTGCATGTCCCTTAAATCGCTAACAGGTTCACCGCGCGGGGCTAAGATAGCGCAGGCAGTCGCTGACGTATTTCACGGAAGTTTATTGTAACACAGCTCTTGCCTTTTGAACCGGACCCGGCTGCCCCGCCCAGCGCACCATCATACAGAGGTTCCAAGGCTCAAGCCTGCGACACACATGCAGGATCAGTCAACGCACGTTTGACAGCCAGGGACAGGCGCACCGTATTTACTGCTTTCTGGGGGCCTTTTCGATCGCGTCCACGGGAAATCCCGCCGCGATGTCCGCCTTGTCCGTGATCTCATCCAGCGACGCCTCCAGGCTGAGCCGCAGCTGTTCCATCTGGTCTTCGCTGGGTTTGCGCGGCACCGGATCCGTCCATTCCTGACATATCAGCACGCCACGCGACCAGGGTTTGGGCAACATCTGCCTGTCCCAGGTCGGCAGACGGAACACCCGATGTTCGGCAAAGGCCACCGTGAACACCCGGCACCCGGTCATGCGCGCCCAGACCAGCGGTACGGTTGACGACACCCGCGCCGGACCTCGCGGCCCATCCGCCGCAATCCCGATCGAGCTCCCCTCCTTGACCAGCCGCAACACCTCACGCGACAGGGCGACGTGTCGTTTGTGGCTGGACATCGGTATCGTTTCAAACCCCAACCGCACCAGGATCTGCCCCGCCAGACGCCCGGCCCGCGCAGCAGAGGTCAAGGCGCAGATTCGGCCCAGGGATGTATCAAACAGAAAGGGGGCCATGATCAGCCGCTGATGCCACAGCACAAAGATCACCGGCTCGCCATTTCGCACACAATCATCCATCGCGTCGAAGCCGCTGCGCTCCCATGTCGAGGTGCGGTAAGCGAATCGCACATAGGACGTGATCAACGCCTGAATGCTGTTGTTGAACCACGCGCTATCCGCGATCCTTTTCCTCAAACTCACCAGCCTGTTCCTCTGATTGACGGCCTCTGTCATATCGCAAAGGCAAAGCTGCACAAGCCCCGAGCACAGAGTGTGCATTCTTGCCCCCCGAATATGCAATTCCCTCTTGTTTCTGCCTGCGCGCTGTCTTAGGAGAGGGCCCACTGCAGGGGTATAGCTCAGTTGGTAGAGCGACGGTCTCCAAAACCGTAGGTCTCGGGTTCGAACCCTGATGCCCCTGCCAGTACCTCAAAATCAGACCAGCCCCCCAAACAGATCACATAACCTTTTGTCAGCCGACTCTCACCGTTTGTCAGCCGACTCTGGTGCAGCTGGGGTGCAGCTGACTCAGGCTTACCTGATTTGGGGCCCGCCTGATCTGGGGCCTATGTGATCTGAACCCCACCAACCGGCGTATCTGTCATTCGAAAAAGACCGCCCAAAAGGGCGGTCTTTTCTGTTTTAATTGGTGGTGGTCTCCAACCCGTCGGGTCTTCCCACCACGACAAAATGCAAACCGTCGGGTTTCAACCATTCGCGCGCAACCCGTTTGATATCCTCCAACGAGACGGCATTGATCCGGTCATTGCGAGTCGCGATGTAGTCGATCGGCAATCCCTGTATCTGCATCCCGACCATGATCCCTGCAATCTGGCCATTGCCATCGAATCGCAACGGATAGGCACCGGTCAGATAGGTCTTGGCGTCCTCCAGCTCCTTGGGTGTCACCCCTTCGGTCGCCATATGTGTCCATTCATCATGGATCACCTTGATCGCCTCGGCGACCTTGTCATTCGAAGACGCCACGCTGCCCATGTACAAGGATGCCAGATCCTTGGGCACCAGATAGGAATAGACCCCATAGGTCAGCCCGCGTTTTTCACGGACTTCGGTCATCAGACGGGATTCAAACGACCCGCCTCCCAAAATCTGGTTCATCACGTAAACGGCAAAGAAATCATCGTCATCGCGGTCAATACCCTGATGGCCAAACATCACCGTGGATTGCGGGGTATCATAGTCGACCACTGTCACACCGCCAGGAATTGCAACCTCGGCTTTGACCGGGAACGCGACCCCGGTGTCCGGCAGATCGCCCAACAGGCGGTCCAACAGCTCTCCCAACTCTTCTGGCGTAATGTCACCGACGGCCGACACATACAGCCGGTCCCGGGCAAACACGGCCCGGTGCGCGGCGAACATGTCGTCACGGGTCAACGCGGACACGCTCTCGGTCGTGCCCTTGCCATCGGTTTCATAGGGATGATCCTCATAGGCGGCCTCGGCAAAGGTGCGCCCGGCGATGGCTCCGGGGTCTTTGGCGTCCGACTTCAGGCCGGACAGCACCTGCGCGCGCACCCGTTCCAACGCGTCTGGATCAAACCGGGGCTTCATCAGGGTATCGCGCAACAGGTCAACGGCCTGATCGCGGTTTTCGGTCAGGAACCGGGAAGACAGCGACATCGAATCGCTGCGGGCATCATGGGCGAACGACGCCGCAAGAGATTCCACCGCACGGGCATACTCCTGGGCGTTCAGGTCCCCCGACCCTTCCTCGAGCAGCCCGGACATCAGATAGATCGCCCCGCGTTTGCCCGGCGCATCCAGCGACGTCCCGCCGCGGAACCGCAATTCCAGCGCGGTAAAGGGAATTGAATGCTCTTCGACCAGCCAGGCCGTGATCCCGCCAGGCGACACGACTTCCTGGATCTTGATTTCGGCCTGCACTGGCAAGGCCAGGACAACAGCAACCGCGGTCGCCCAGATCAGACGCAGATGTTTCATTGGGTCTTCTCCTCATCCCGCATCAACCATCCGGTGACGGACCGCTCCGGTTGGAACAGATCACGGGCTGCTGCGATAATTTCCTCGCCCGTAACGGCCTGCACGATATCCGGCCACTGCTGAACATCCTCGATCGTAAGTCCACTGGTCAGCGCCCGCCCATAGCGGTTGCCGATCCCGTCCACATTGTCCCGGGCATAGATTTCCGAAGCCCGCAATTGCAATTTGATCCGCTCCAGCTTCTCCTGATCCACGCCCTCCGCAATAAACCCGGCAACGGCCTGGTCCAGCGCGTCTTCGGCCTGCTGCAGACTCACCCCTTCGGCAGGAACAACAATCAAACCAAAACTGGTTTCGTCCAGGGCAACGCCATTGTAAAAGGCCCCGCTGTAGACGGCGGTCTGGGTTTCGAACTGCAATTTGTTGGTCAGATAAGACGTGGTCCCACCGCCCAAAAGTTTGGCCAGCAGAAACAGGGCGGCGGCCTCTTCCTGGTCACCGGCGTCGCGTTCAGGGGCCAGATAGGACCGATGCACATAGGGCTGCGCCACACGGGCATCGCGAAAGATCAAACGGCGTTCGGCCGTCTGGGGCGGTTCCTGCGCCCGGTACCGCTCGGGCAGCTCCGGATTGGCAGGGATCACGCCATAATACTGTTCGGCCAAGGCCCGCACCTGATCAGGATAGACATCTCCGGTCACCACCAGAATTGCATTGTTGGGCGCGTAATAGGTTGAATAGAACGACAGCGCGTCGTCCATATCCAGCTCTTCCATCTCGTGACGCCACCCGATGATCGGCACCCCATAGCGGTGGTTCAGATATTGCGCGGCATTCAATTGTTCGCCAAACAACGCACGGGGATTGTTGTCGGTTCGCTGGTTGCGCTCTTCGAGAATAACATCACGTTCGGTGACGATATCGGTTTCCGTCAGACGGATGTTGCGCATCCGGTCCGCTTCCATTCGCATCATCAATTCCAGACGATCCGCGGCAATGCGTTGATAATAAGCGGTGTAATCATAGCTGGTAAACGCATTGTCCCGCCCGCCATTGGCGGCCACGGTTGCCGACAATTCTCCGGCTTCCAATGTGTCCGTGGCCTTGAACAGCAGATGTTCCAGAAAATGAGCCACTCCGGATTGTCCCTTGGGTTCATCCGACGATCCGGCGCGATACCAGACCATGTGCTGCACGACCGGCGCGCGGTGATCTTCGACCACCACGACATCCATTCCGTTTTGCAACGTAAATGTTGTCACCGCTTCATCCGGGGCGGCTGATGACCCGGTGCCGATCCACCCGAACAGGGCGGCGGCGCATACGATCCTGCGGATCATGCATAGTCCTCCAATTGCGACATGCCTGTAACCTACGTCAGCCGTGGCCACAGACAAGAAGTCATATCGCAATTGTGAGGATATTGGCGGATTTACAGGTCGCTTGGCGGAGCGGACGGTGTCCCAAACCCGGAGCGACGGAATTTCTCGGTCTCATTGAACGGATTCAGCGACTCTTTGCGATAGGCCTGTGCATATCGGTCGACCGGGAACAGCTTGATCCGCCCCGTACGTCTGGCCCGTTTGCGATAGGCCGCATCTTCGGTCGCCAGCGAACTGCGCACACCCGGTTCAACGCCATACCGGCTCGCAGCCGTGACCAACGCCCCATCAGACCCCGGAATTGCCGCATTCGGGTCAAGCGCGCTGGAGCGTCCACCCAAGGCCGCAACCAGATCTGCCTTTGGCGTCGGATCGACCAGATTTCCGCCACCCGGCGTCGGCGCTGGCAAGGCACTGTAATTGGTTGGCGGCGTCAGGGGTTTGTTGGGCAGCACCATGAATTCATCCGGCCCCGGCCCATTCGGGCGCAGGTCACGCAATCCTTTTTGCGCACAGCCCGACACGGCAATGGCACCGACCAGTACAACGATAAATGGCGAGATCCGCATGGGCCCCAACTCCTGCCTATTTGCGAGGCTTTTAACCCATTTGAAACCAGAGGTCACGCGGGCTTTTTGCTGCGCCCCTCGAACAGGACCAAACCCGCCGCTCCGGCAAAGACAAAAATGTCGGCCACATTGAAAACAAACGGGTTTTCGATGCCACAACACGACATGTTCAAAAAGTCGAGAACATAGCCATACAGCAGCCGGTCCACCACGTTGCCCAGCGCGCCGCCGATCAAAAGACCAGCGCTGAGCTGCATCAGGCGCCGGGGGTGTGATCGCTGAACCCAGACGGCCACCGCCAGACACACGACCAGCGAAAACCCGATCAACAGCCAGCGGGCGGTATCGGACCCTCCGTCAAAGAGCCCGAAATTGATGCCGGTGTTTTCGCCATAGCGAAAATTCAGCAACGGCGGCAGCACGTCGATGCTGCGAATGCGGGACAGCTCCATCCAGTGAACCACCAGATATTTGCTGGCCTGATCCGCCAAAAAGACCCAAAACCCGGCCCAGAACATCAAACGTGCACCCATCGCAATCATCCTTTAGTGACGGAAGTGACGCATACCGGTGAACACCATGGCCAGACCTGCGTCATTGGCCGCCTTGATCACCTCGTCGTCACGCATCGACCCACCCGGTTGGATCACACAGGTCGCACCTGCGGCGGCGGCTTCCAGCAGTCCGTCCGCAAATGGGAAAAACGCATCCGACGCCACGGCAGATCCTTTGGCGAGACTGTCGGGCAGACCCAATTCATTGGCCATGCGCTGCGCCTTGGAGGCGGCGACATTGGCGCTGTCCAGGCGGCTCATCTGGCCAGCCCCCACACCGACGGTTGCATTGTCACGGACATAAACGATGGCATTGGATTTGACATGTTTGGCAACTTTCCAGGCAAACAGCAGATCCTGCATTTGCTCTTCGGTCGGGGCCTTTTCGGTCACCACCTTCAGATCATCCATACCGATGTATCCGACATCCTTGTCCTGAACCAGCATACCACCGGCAACCTGCTTGTAGGCCACGATGGGCTTGCGCGGGTCGGGCAGACCATCGGTCAACAGCAGACGCAGGTTCTTCTTGGCGGCAAAGATGGCCTTGGCCTCGTCCGACGCTCCCGGAGCGATCACCACTTCGGTAAAGATCTCGACGATCTTGGCGGCGGTGTCTGCATCCAGCGGCTGGTTCAGCGCCACAATCCCGCCAAAGGCCGAGGTGCGGTCACAATCAAACGCTTTCTGGTAGGCGTCGACCAATGTCGCACCGCGGGCCACCCCACAGGGGTTGGCGTGTTTGATGATCGCCACCGCCGCAGTGTCTGCCGGATCGAATTCCGCGACCAGCTCATAGGCGGCGTCGGTGTCGTTGATGTTGTTATAGGACAGTTCCTTGCCCTGCAGCTGCACCGCAGTGGCCACACCGGGGCGGTTCGTCCCATCGGTATAGAACACAGCTTTTTGGTGGCTGTTCTCGCCATACCGCAGAGTCTGTTTCACTTCACCTGCAACGGCCCGACGACGCGGGGCCTCCAGCGCCAGCGCACCAGCCATCCAGGTCGATACTGCTGCATCATAGGCCGCTGTGCGGGCATAGGCGGTCTGGGCCAGCTTCTGGCGGAACCCGTATGAAGTCTGACCGTCGTTGGCGTCCAGTTCCGCCAACAGCGCGTCATAATCCTGCACATCCACCACCACGTTCACAAACAGATGGTTTTTCGATGCCGCGCGAATCATCGCCGGGCCGCCAATGTCGATGTTTTCGATGCAGGTGTCATAATCGGCACCCTTGGCGACGGTTTCTTCGAACGGATACAGGTTCACCACCAACAGGTCGATGGCACCGATCCCATGGTCGGTCATCGCCTGAACATGGCTGTCCTTGTCGCGCAGCGCCAACAGACCCCCATGCACCATCGGGTGCAGGGTCTTGACCCGGCCGTCCATCATTTCTGGGAACCCGGTGATTTCGGCCACATCCTTGACCATCAACCCGGCATCGCGCAGCGCCTTGGCAGATCCGCCAGTCGACAACAGCTCGACCCCACGGTCGGCCAATGCCTTTCCCAGCTCGATCAGGCCGGTTTTGTCGGAAACGGAAAGAAGCGCGCGGCGCACGGGATGCAGGTCGGTCATATCTTGGCAGTCCTTCGTGAAGGCTTATTCGGTAAAATCGGGTTCGTCCCGGTTCAGGTCACGCACCGCAATTGCAGTCTCCTGCGCTTTGCTTAACGTCCACCGGATGCGGGTCGCATACTCCATTGCGCGCCCGGATAGAACGATCTGTTTTGTCGCGCGCGGCTTTAAACGGCCTTTTTCCAGATAAACAGAGGGTTCCAGCCCCAATTCTGCAATCCCATCGTGGCGAAAGACCCAGATTTCCCCACTTTTGAGCGCCATCGACACCGCAGCACCGCCCAGATCCAGCGCCGCATCCACGTCCGGATGCAAATGCAGACGGATATCAAACCCGATTCCCTGCAACTTCATCGCGTCCATTGTCTGGTCGAATTGACGTTTGGACGCATCATCCATCGCCAGCAACATGTCTTCGCCTGCCACCCCCCGCCCATCAAAAGACAACTCCAGCGTGCGCGCGTGGGTCAGCCCGAATTGGCGGGCATAGCCATCGTGCCCGCCCTGGAACCGGAACCCGTCGCTGATCTCGTTCAACTCGAACGGAACATCCTTGGGCCCTTCGATCAGGGCTTCGTACCCGGTGCCTTTTTGCGGCGCGGCCAGACGGGCGCTGGAATGACCGTCCAGACACAATGTCGAATGCGACGGGGTTGCCCGCCCGGCACGGCGCCATTCCACGCCAAAGGTTTCACCCGAACCGCAATTGACAATCAACGGCCTGCGTCCCGACGTCAGTTCAAACGCCAATGTCGATGCATGGGCATTGTGCGAGGCTGCGGATTTCGGAGGGCGCGACGCATCCACGATGACCGACGTCCGCCTGGCCGAGATCCGCGCATATCCCATCGCCAAACCGTTGGCATGGCGCTCCACCACATGGCTGGCTGCCAGCGCATGATCCAACCGCCCTTCCAGCCCGCGACCACCACCGTGGAACCGCGCCAACCCACCATCTGCATGGCGCAGGGTCCGCAGGGTCGGCGCAATCCGCTCAATCGCCGCCGTATGTGCAGGGGGCACACCGCGCCCGGCCTCGTGCAGCGCTGCCGCCGCCCAGGTGAGCAGGGTGAACACTTCCAGCAATTCTTCGGGGTTGCGCGTCGGGAGACCACCCTGGCCATCAATCTGGACCTCGCATTCATGCGCCAGCGCCCGCACTGCCGGGTCGGCCAGATCCTCGCGTCCTTCCAATGCCAATCCCGCATAGATCAACCCGGTCAGCGCCTCGAACCGGGGCAATCCCGGCGATGCGCCCTTCCAGCGTTTGGACAGAAACCAGGTCTGCTGGGACAAGGACCGGAACAACGCGTTGCTTTGATCCCCCTGCGCGCCGCGCAACAGAAACACGGCGTGGTTGATCCAACGGATCACGCGGCGTCCGGTCAAATCCGGGGTCCACCCCGGCCCCTGCCCGTCGCCATGCGCCTCGATCCAGCCCCAGACCCATTTCTGGGCCTTTTCGCGCGCCGAAAAATCTCCGACCGCAGCCAGATCATCCAGCCAGGCAAACCCATGGCGTTCTGCGTCAAAATCAAAATTCGGGGCCTGAACATCCCACAACCCGGTGTCTTTGGATTCGACCAGAAAACCCGCGAACAGCAAATTGCCCGCCACCATCTGACGGCCCCGGGCGAAACTGCCCACGGTGCGCGGTTCAGGTTGTGACACGAATCCCTTTGCTGCGCGCTGACGCCGGGCCAATCGCGCAAAGAGACTGTTCAGCAGCCGGGTACGTCGGCTGGCCATCTTTCCAGGGTAGGACATGCTCTGTTGCCTCATACGCTCTTTGGCGTTTGCGGCCAGCATAGCGGGTGCCGGATCACGTGTCACCGACTTATCCACCTTGCAGAAGGCTCAGGCGGCTTTCTGCAGGCAGGCGATGTAAAACCCGTCCATTCCGCCCAAATCAGCCCAGAAATCAGGGCGCAAGCGCAATCCGCCTTCTTCGGTTACCCAGGCCGGATCCACCCCGGGCAGGAGCAACGCCTCGCGGTTCACCGACATGTCCTCGAACATATCCAACGCCTCTTCGACCTGGCATTCGCCTTCGTCGGGCAGCAGCGAACAGGTGCAATAGACCAAACGCCCGCCGGGTTTCACCAGCCCCCAGGCATGGGCCAGCATCTGCGCCTGCAATTCAATCAACGCGCCAAATTCCGATCCGTCCTTGGCATGGGGCAGATCCGGATGGCGGCGCATGGTCCCGGTTGCAGAACAGGGCGCGTCCAGCAATACGGCGTCATACTGACCCGCCTGTTCCAGCGCATCCCCGACAACCAGCGTTGCGCTCAACCCGGTCCGCTCCAGATTCTCCCGCACCCGCGCCATGCGGCCTTCGGACAAATCACACGCCGTGACATCCGCCCCCGCGGCGGCCACCTGCAACGTCTTGCCCCCCGGTGCGGCACACAGATCAATCACCGCCTCACCGGGCTGCGCGTTCAAAACCCGCGCAGGGATCGCAGCGGCAGCATCCTGAACCCACCAATCACCGGCATCATATCCCGGCAGCCCTGATACCTGGCCGGCATTGTCCAATCGAACAGACCCGGTGGCCAGCACCTGGCCACCCAATGCCGTCAGATCCAAGCCAGGTTTGCCCGAAATGTCCAATGGCGCGCCGGTGAATTGGGCCAATTCCATCCCCGCCACCGCGGGCGCACCCCAGGCCTGGACCAAAGGCGCGCGCAGCCATTTCGGCAGGCGCGGCACCCGCAACCGGTTCCACTCGACCGGGACCTCCTCGGCCATCTTGCGCAAAACCGCATTGACCAACCCTTTGAGCTGGCCGTGACGCCGGTGTTTGCCGATGATCTCGACCATCGCATTCACCACCCCATGGCTGGCCGCTCCATGGGCCAGCTCCACGGTGCCCAACCGCAAGGCATTGCGCACCATCAACGGTGGATTCTTGCGCAGGTGCTTGTCCAACAACCGATCCGCCCGCTCCATCCCGCGGAGGGTTTCCAAAGCCAACCGTTGCGCGCGCGCCCGATCTTCGGGTGGCAGCTTGTCCAGCATGCCGGCGCTCAGACATTCCGACAGCAACCGCCCCTCACCCAGAATCTGATCAAGCAACTGGATCGCGCTGCGCCGCGCCTGAGTGGCAGCCTGTGCGGCGGCCCGTGTGGCGGCCTGTGGGACAGATTGGGACATTTTGGCTCCTTGGCGCTGGGTTGTGCCGGTACGACGGGGGCGTATATCATGACATCAGGATAAAGGAACCCGCGATGAGCGATCAGCCCACACCAGATACCACAGACCTGCCCCCCGCCGCCCAGCGCGCCCTGGCCGAAGCCGACGCCCGTCGCAAGGCGGCCGCAAAACAGGACGCCCTTCCAAAGGAGCTGGGTGGACGCGACGGCCCGGACCCGGCCCGGTATGGCGATTGGGAAAAAAAGGGCATTGCCATAGATTTTTAAGACACCCCGCAAGCGACGGGATCAGGGGGCTCTGCCCCCTCGGCCTTTGGCCTCACCCCCGGAGTTTTTCCGCGAGATGAAGCCGCAGAGCCAGCGCTCCCTTTCATCTTGCCTGAAAAACTCCCGCCGGAGGCAGCGGCCACTGGCCGCTTTCGGTCTCGAGTATCAGAGCCCCAGCACATCCACCATGTCATAGGCACCCGGTGTTTTGTCCTGCCCCCACAGCGCCGCCTTGAGCGCCCCGCGGGCAAAGATCGCACGGTCCGTTGCCATGTGGCGCAAGATGATGCGCTCTCCGGCAGCTGCGAACAGAACGTCGTGTTCGCCAACAATATCGCCACCGCGAATCGCGGTGAACCCGATGTCGCCGCGGTTGCGGGCCCCTGTGATGCCGTCACGGCCCCGATCCGACACATCGTTCAGGGCCACGCCGCGCCCTTCGGCAGCGGCCTCGCCCAGCATCAGCGCCGTCCCGGATGGCGCGTCCACCTTGTGGTGGTGGTGGGCTTCGATCACCTCGATGTCGAAATCTTCGTCCAGCGCGGCGGCGACCTTTTTGGTCAGCTGCACCAACAGGTTCACACCCAGGCTCATGTTGCCCGCCCGCACGATCACCGCGTGGCGCGATGCCGGTTCCAACGCGGCGATTTCCGCGTCACTCATGCCGGTGGTGCCAATCACATGCACACAGCGCGCCTGAGCCGCCAGCGCCGCAAATTCCAGCGTTGCCTGGGGGGCCGTGAAATCAATCACCGCCTGCGCCTGCGAAAACGCCTCGAGCGCATCATCGGTCGCAATCACGCCAATGGCCGCGCCACCCATGGCCTCGCCCACGTCGCGGCCGACCCAATCGTGCCCGGGCCGTTCGACAGCCCCGACCAGGGTTGCCTTGTCGCTCTCCATCACCGTTTTGATCAGCATCTGTCCCATGCGGCCCGATGCTCCGGTAATCACGATCCCTGGCTTGTGCGTCATCTTGCGGCTCCTTATTTGTCGCGTTTCCTCTCCTATCCTCTCGCGCGCGGCTTGGCAAAGCCCCGGTTTCGGCATAGATCGTGAGTTATGGCTAAGAACAAATCCCAAACTGGTACCGGTCCATCGCAGCGACAGCTGCGTGTGGGCGAATTGATTCGCAGAATCCTGTCAGAGATTCTGATGCGCGGCGAGGTGCACGACACCGATCTCAATCGCATGTCGATTACGGTGGGCGAGGTTCAGGTCACCGGAGACCTGGGGATCGCGACCGCTTATGTCCTGCCGTTGGGCGGACAGGGCAAGGACGACGTGCTGAAACTGCTCGCCCGCAACAAGGGCGAATTGCGCCACATGATCGGCAAGCAGCTGGATCTGCGGTTCACACCTGACCTGCGGTTCCGGCTGGATGAAACATTTGACCGGATGGACGATACCCGGCGCATGTTGGAACAGGACGCGGTGCGCCGCGATCTCGAAGATTGACTCTCCGGCTGCTCTGCCTGGTGCTGGGGCTGGCCGCAGGGCCGCTGGCCGCGGCAGAGTGCCGGAACATCACATTTGACGACACCCGATATACGGTTTGTGACATCGACACGGCCCGCGAAGATCTGCGGCTGTTTCTACACGATGACGACGGTCAGATCCTGGGCCAGTTCGGGCGCATCAACGCACAGCTGAGCCCCCAGGGCGCGCGCCTTGGCTTTGCCATGAATGCCGGGATGTACCATTCGGACCGCTCACCCGTCGGTCACTATGTCGAAAACGGCCAGGAGCGCATGCGGGTGATCCCAAATGCCGGGCCCGGCAATTTCGGCCTCCTGCCAAACGGCGTGTTCTGCATTCGCGACACCCGCGCCGATGTGATCGAAACACGGGATTATATGGCCCGGACCCCGGATTGTACCTATGCCACCCAATCCGGCCCGATGCTGGTGATTGATGGCGACCTGCACCCACGGTTCCTGCCGGATTCTACCTCACGCTATCTGCGGAACGGGGTCGGCACCACGGCGGACGGCTCCCGCGCGGTGTTTGCGATTTCGCGCGATACCGTGACCTTCCACGAATTTGGCCGCCTGTTCCGCGATTATCTGAAACTGCCGAACGCCCTGTATTTCGACGGTAATATCTCACGGCTCTATGCACCGGATCTGCGGCGCAATGATGCCGGATTTGCCATGGGTCCCATTGTCGGCGTGGTTGTGGCCGACTGACCACTCGGCCCGCGATCGGGGCGGCGATCGGGCCATCGTCCCTGTCAGGGGTCTTCACTGCAATTGACAGACCGGTCCGGGTGGGGTACCCGGCGCGCCTTGTCTGGAACTGGGGGCTATCATGGGACGCAAACGCAAGGGACGCGATATTTCGGGCTGGCTCGTGGTGGACAAACCCGCCGGGGTCACATCGACCACCGTGGTGAACAAGGTGCGCTGGGCGTTCAACGCGAACAAGGCCGGCCACGCCGGCACCCTGGACCCGGATGCAACCGGCGTTCTGGCTGTCGCTCTGGGCGAAGCGACCAAGACCGTCCCTTATATTACCGACGCGCTCAAGGCCTATACCTTTACCGTGCGGCTGGGACAGTCGACCAACACCGATGACGCCGAAGGCGAAGTGATCGCGCAATCCGATGACCGCCCGTCCGACGCGGCAATCAAAGAGGCCCTGCTGCCCTTCCTGGGCGACGTCATGCAGGTTCCACCGAAATTTTCCGCGGTCAAGATCGACGGCCAGCGCGCCTATAAACTGGCCCGCGATGGCGAAGACATCACACTGGCCGCCCGGCCGCTGTGGGTCGAGGAACTGGTCATGACCGACCGCCCCGACGCCGATCACGTCACCCTGGAAATGACCTGCGGCAAGGGCGGTTATGTCCGCTCTATCGCGCGGGACCTGGGGGCGGCACTGGGCTGTCATGGTCATGTGCGCGAATTGCGCCGCATCTGGTCGGGCCCCTTTGATGCCGCTGACGGGCTGACCTGGGACCGGATCGAAGAATTGGCCCGCACGCCGGACCTGGACAACTACCTGCGTCCGCTCGAAGAAGGCTTGGCTGATCTGCCCGAACTGAAATGCCAACCCGAAGGGGCCACCCGGTTGCGCAACGGCAATCCCGGCATGGTCCTGCCGACAACAGATGTCGAATACGGAGACGAAGCCTGGGCATCATATCAGGGACGTCCGGTGGCTGTGGGGCGGTATAAATCCGGTGAACTGCACCCCAGCCGCGTCTTCAACCTGCCCGACTGAACCGACAAACAGGGGAGCCGACAATCGGGGCGGGCGGGTAAACCGGGTTGGCCACAGACCGGATTGCCCGTAGAACATCCCGATGATCACCCGCTCCCATACCAAAGGCGACGCCCCGTCGACCGCCGTCTATTCCGATTGCGAACGCTATCGCTACAGCCTGACACGGGTGTGGGATCCGGCCGGGCAGCGGGTGAATTTTGTCATGCTGAACCCGTCCAAAGCCACCGAGGTTCAAAACGATCCGACCATCGAACGCTGCGAACGTCGGGCCCGGGCGCTGGGGTTTGGCGGCTTTTGTGCGACCAATATCTTTGCCTGGCGGGACACTGACCCGCGCAACATGCGCTCCGCGTCCGACCCCGTCGGAGCCGACAATGATCAGGCCATCCTGAAGGCTGCCGATTGGGCGGACCAGATCATCGCCGCCTGGGGAACCCATGGGGCGCACCGTCACCGCGGCACAGCCGTGGAACAGATGCTGCGGTCGCGCGGGATCGACCTCCACCATCTGGGACTCAGCAAGGCAGGACACCCGAAACACCCTCTGTATATCGCCTATGTCCAGCGCCCATGCCCATGGGTTGTGGCCGATGGGGCGACAATCGACCGTTAACCGGGTTGCGCGATTGGCTTTGACCAACCCCACCGAAATGGCCGATGATGACTATGGGGCGCAATATGCGTGGAGTGTGGTGTTATGATGTTACTTGCCAGCGTGATTGGCCTGATGGCCATCGGCGGTGTCGTGCTGTCTGAAATGGATTCAGAGGACGAAACCGCTGCGGATGACTCCTTGGCCGACGAAGAAAACCGGTCACCGGATGGCTCCGAAGACGAAGAGGCC
Organism: Aliisedimentitalea scapharcae; assembly: GCF_045277565.1. Classification (NCBI taxonomy): domain Bacteria; kingdom Pseudomonadati; phylum Pseudomonadota; class Alphaproteobacteria; order Rhodobacterales; family Roseobacteraceae; genus Aliisedimentitalea; species Aliisedimentitalea scapharcae. Next base: position 4,403,684 of record NZ_CP123584.1, read on the forward strand.
ACCGCCGGTGACCTTTTGGCCGGCGTCGGACAGCAGGACGGCAACGACGCAGGGTATGTGCAGACCGACGAGTATGATCAGGGCGCAGCCGGCGACCAAACCTCCTCATCCGACCCTTCATTGGCCTCTCAATCGCAGCCCGCGACACAGGACACCGCGGATGAATCCCCCGACCCTTCTCCGGTCCTCGTTTCGGGCGATGCCGACAACAATATCATGGTCGGCAGCAACGCGGACGATCTGTTGTCCGGCAAATCCGGTGATGACCAGATCAACGGCTATGACGGCGACGACCGGGTATGGGGCGATCAGGGCGATGATGGGCTGTACGGCGCGGATGGCGACGACAGCCTGTGGGGCGGCGGCGGGGCCGATGTCCTGCACGGCGACGCGGGCAACGACCAATTGACCGGCAACGACGGCGACGACACCCTGTTCGGCCATTATGGCGACGACCAGATGGTGGGCGACGCCGGCAATGATTCGGCCCACGGTGGCCAGGGCAATGACACGGTGCACGGTGGTGCCGGAGACGATGCCCTGCATGGCAACGATGGCAATGACTCCCTGAACGGGGGCCTGGGCGCGGACACATTGTTTGGCGGGCGGGGTGACGATGTCATTTCCGGCGTCGTCGATCATATGGTCGCCGGTCAGAATTCCGACATTGACTATTTGAACGGCGGCGACGGCAATGATGTCATCATTACCGGTGCCGGAGACATCGTGACCGCAGGCAGCGGCGCGGACTCGATTGTTCTGGGGGACTGGATCACCGATGACCAGGCCGCCACGATCGTGGACTATAACGAAGCCGAAGACCAATTGGTCATGGTCTGGGATTCGGACACCGAAGCCGACGTTTCGGTCCAATCCGACCCGGACAACCCGGACCTGCAGCATATCGTGATCAATGGCACCATGGTTGCGTCGGTTCACGGGATGGGCAACCTGACGGCCCAGGACATCATGCTGGTCAACAGTGCGACGGCCGGATCGCTTGGCATGTCGGCCTGACACCCCAAACGGATTGCACCAGAATTCCTTTGCCAACCCCGTGAAAACCGCCTATATGCGCGCATCCGACGTCGGAATCATTCGTTTGAATTTTTCGGTGGCGGATATCTCCATGGGCCTGTGCTGGACGACATCCCGGCCTGCGCCATTCACATCAACCCTGCAAAGGAGACCCCGATGTCGATCACTGTTGAAGAAAAAAACCGCCTGATGAAAGAATTCGCAATCACCGAAGGCGACACCGGTTCGCCTGAAGTCCAGGTTGCTATCCTGACCTCGCGCATCAATACCCTGACCGAGCACTTCAAAACCCACAAGAAGGACAACCACGGTCGTCGTGGCCTTCTGAAAATGGTTGCCCTGCGCCGCAAGCTGCTGGACTACACCAAAGGTAAAGACGTTGCCCGCTATCAGGACCTGATCAAGCGTCTGGGCATCCGCCGCTAAGGCCGGACCCACCAGGTACCTACAAAGAAACGCCCGCGGCTCCGCCCGGGCGTTTTTTTTTGGGCCTTGCGATATCCGCGTTTCAATCGGATCAGCAACACCTCGCGAACCAGTTGGCAGCCACAGGCCGCATGCCCGGCGATCACCAACACACCAAAAGCCGCTCAATACCGCTCAATACCGCCCCAGACCCAAGGCAAAGTTCGGTTGGGCCAGAATGCGAAAGCAGTCGAAACGGTGGATAGACACATGTTTTAATAGGTGGGGTTCACCCCCTACTCGACATCTTCCCACCAGTTCGAAAACTCTTTGTCCTCTTTCATGTCGACGATTTCCCCAACCTGGGGCGTAACCAGATCGATTTGTTTCTGCTCGGCAATGGCCAAAGCCCGAATGATGGGTTCATCCCAGGGGTGGTAGGCCAGATTGAACGTTGCCCAATGGACGGGCAACATCTTTGCGCCCTTGACGTCAACGTGAACCTGTCCCGCTTCTTCCGGTGTCATGTGAATATCGTGCCAGGCGTCGCCCGGTCCATATGCGCCAACCTTGATGATGGTTGCATCGAATGGCCCAAACCGGGCACCAATCTCTGAAAACACTTTTGAATAACCGGTGTCTCCGCTGTAGAAAAAGCGGTTGTTGGGGCCGATAACCGACCATGAGGACCAAAGCGTCTTCTTGTAATCAAAGGTCCCCCGGTTGGAATAATGACGCGTCGGGGTCGCAACGATTCTGAGTCCCGCAATCGACCCTTCCTCCCACCAGTCCAGCTCGGTGACCTGCGTCTCCGGAACACCCCAGATCAGCAATTGTGCCTTGTTGGCCAAGGGAACAAAAAACTGGGTCCCCTGTTTGGCAAGATGACGGACTGTTGCCGCGTCAAGATGATCATAATGATTGTGGGAAATGACAACCGCATCAATACCACCCAGTTCAGACAGACCGATTGGCGGCTTATGAAACCGCATGGGACCGGCAAATGACACCGGCGACGCCCGATTTGACAACACCGGATCGGTCAGGATCCGCACCCCGTCGATTTCGACCAGAACACCGGCATGCCCCAACCACGCCATACGCAACCCTGCGCCCGGCGCAGATTGCAGTCGTTCAGCATCAATCGGGATGACTGGAATATTGCCGATCGGATTGGTGCGTTCATGGTCTGCAAAGGCTTCGATAACGCTTGCGACCGTCACATCGGCGCTGGCCTGCGGTTCAAAATTCACAAACCGACCATCACGAAACGGCGCTACCCGCTCACTGCGCGATTGGTCCCCGTGCGAAATCGGTGCGCTTATCCAATACCCGATCAGCGTCCCCCCTGCAGCGACAAGCAAAAGAACCGCCACCAATATCAGTCCAGCTATTTTGATGTATCTCAACAAAGAATCCTCCGGTTGCGCGTTCGCATGCGTCACGGTTGGATAGACACATTACTCCTGGCCCTTATCAAGACTGACTTTGGGGGACCAGACCCACGTGACAAATCGGAACGCTGGCCTACAGGCCACCACAGGCCATAATCGTCACTGCGGTTGACACACCCAAGGTTGCCCCGCGCGTTGCACGCCTGAATGATCCAAAGGTGCCCTGGTTTTTTCCGCTGTCGCGCAGCTCACGACCGCACCTTCAACTCACATCTTTCAATCCGCCGCATTTTCGTATATGGCCGCGACTATCTGAGACGGTGTGCCCGGACCCCGGCACGCGAAAGAAAGATACATGGGGTCGGCGGCAATGGGGCCGCCATTCAAAACGGGAGACCCGGAGGGCCGGGAGTGCTCCCTTCTAGGATACGCATATGTTTGATGTAACGACGAAAAGCATGCAGTGGGGCGAAGAAACGCTGACACTGGAAACGGGCAAGGTTGCCCGTCAGGCAGATGGTTCTGTCATCGCCACCTTGGGCGAAACTTCGGTCATGGCCAACGTGACCTACGCACGCCAGCAGAAACCCGGCCAGGATTTCTTCCCGCTGACCGTGCACTATCAGGAAAAATACTATGCCGCGGGCAAGATCCCCGGCGGTTTCTTCAAACGTGAGGCCCGCCCCACCGAAAAAGAAACCCTGACCGCGCGTTTGATCGACCGTCCGATCCGCCCGCTGTTTGTTCCCGGCTTCAAAAACGAAGTTCTGGTGATGTGCACCGTGCTGTCGCACGATCTGGTCAACGACCCGGATATGGTTGCCATGATCGCCGCCTCGGCTGCGCTGACCCTGTCGGGCGCACCGTTTATGGGCCCGATCGCCGGTTGCCGCGTTGGTTTCGAGGACGGAGATTACGTTCTGAACCCGACCGTTGACGACATGCAGGACCTGCGCCTGAACCCTGAACAGCGTCTGGACCTGGTTGTTGCCGGTACCAAAGACGCCGTGATGATGGTGGAATCCGAAGCTTACGAACTGTCCGAGGCAGAAATGCTGGGTGCGGTGAAATTTGCCCACGAGCAGATCCAGCCGGTGATCGACCTGATCATTGCCCTGGCCGAAGACGCCGCCAAAGAGCCGTTCGACTTCCAGCCTGCCGATTATTCGGAACTGTTCGACGCTGTCAAAGCCGCTGGTGACACCCAGATGCGCGCCGCTTTCGCGATCAGCGACAAACAGGAGCGCACCGCCGCTGTTGCCGCCGCCCGTGACGCGATCAAAGAAGCGCTGAGCGAAGAGCAACTGGCAGACGCCAACCTCGGCTCGGCCCTGAAAAAGCTCGAAGCAGGCATCCTGCGCGGTGACGTTGTCAAAACCGGCAAACGCATCGACGGTCGTTCGACCGACGAAATCCGTTCGATCGTCTGTGAAACCGGCATGCTGCCGCGGACCCACGGGTCGGCTCTGTTCACCCGTGGTGAAACACAGGGTCTGGTTGTGACCACTCTGGGCACCGGCGACGACGAACAGTTCATCGACGCGCTGCACGGCAACTTCAAATCCAACTTCCTGCTGCACTATAACTTCCCGCCCTATTCGGTTGGCGAAGTTGGTCGTGTGGGTGGCCCCGGCCGTCGTGAAATCGGTCACGGCAAACTGGCATGGCGCGCTCTGCAGGCGGTTCTGCCTGCGTCCACCGATTTCCCCTACACCATCCGTCTGGTGTCGGAGATCACCGAATCCAACGGCTCTTCGTCGATGGCATCGGTTTGCGGTGGCTCCCTGTCGATGATGGACGCGGGTGTTCCGCTGAAATCGGCTGTGGCTGGTGTTGCCATGGGTCTGATCCTCGAAGAGGACGGCTCCTACGCGATCCTGTCCGACATTCTGGGTGACGAAGACCACCTGGGCGACATGGACTTCAAAGTGGCTGGTACCGAAAACGGCATCACCTCGCTGCAGATGGACATCAAGATCGCAGGCATCACGCCCGAGATCATGGAAAAAGCCCTGGCACAGGCCAAAGACGGCCGGATGCACATCCTGGGTGAAATGTCCAAGGCGATCACCGGTGCGGCTGACTTCTCGGTCCACGCCCCGCGCATCGAAACCATGCAGGTTCCCACCGACAAGATCCGTGAAGTCATCGGGTCCGGCGGCAAGGTCATCCGCGAAATCGTTGAAGTGTCGGGCGCCAAGGTCGACATCAACGACGACGGCATCATCAAGATCGCATCGCCCAACGGCGACTCGATCAAGAAAGCCTACGACATGATCTATTCGATCGTGGCCGAGCCCGAAGAAGGCGCGATCTACACCGGCAAAGTCGTCAAAATCGTCGACTTCGGTGCCTTCGTGAACTTCTTTGGCAAACGCGACGGCCTGGTGCATGTGTCCCAGATCGAAAACCGCCGCCTGAACCATCCTTCGGACGTTCTGAAGGAAGGCCAGGAAGTCAAAGTCAAACTGCTCGGCTTTGATGATCGCGGCAAAGTGCGCCTGTCGATGAAAATCGTGGACCAGGAAACCGGCGAAGAAATCAGCCCCGAATCCTGAAGATCGACCTGACCAACACGAGGCCCTGCATGGAAACATGCGGGGCCTTTTTTTGTGGGCGACCTCGTTTACCGACCTGCCTGTCCGCCGCCTAGGCTCCGCCTGTGCGCCGCTGGGCCTTTCTTTGCGCCATGTTGCAGTCTATTCAGGACTCATGCACTCACTGATCATCCATATGCCAGGCGACACCAAACGGGCCTCCAATGTGGCGACACTGCGCGACACGCTGCCAAACGCCCAGATTGTTGACGCCGTCATCGGCAAGGATGTGATGGCCACCGGCGGGTGCGCCCCGATTGCCGGTAGCTTGTATCGCCCGTCCTATCCCTTTCCTCTGTCGCCCGGCGAAGTCGGATGTTTTCTGTCGCACCGCGCCTGCTGGCAAAAGATCGTGGCCCAGGACTGGGAGTGGGCCTTGATCGTCGAAGACGACCTGTCGGTCGATCCGACCCTCTGGCCGGATGCACTCCACCTCATCGCGGATCACATGACGCCGGATCACTTCATCCGCCTGCCCGCCAAACACCGCGAGGCCGCGGCGGCGACCGTGGCGCAATTCGGCGAGGCCCGCCTGTTTCTGCCCCGCGTTCCCGGCCTGCAAACTGTCGCTCAGGTGGTGGGGCGCGCTGCCGCGGCGCGCCTTCTGGCATCTACGGAAACCATCGACCGCCCCGTCGACACCTTCTTGCAAATGCATTGGATTCACGGCCAGACGATCCACACCATCCTGCCCAATGGCGCTTCGGAACTGACCGACGCACTCGGCGGGTCAACCATTCAAAAGAAATCCGGGCCCCACAGCAAACTCGAACGCGAACTCAAACGCGCCGTCTACCGGGCCCAGGTCTCGGCCCATCGCCAGCACATGTAAAAACCCCCGCAGATCGTGCGGGGGTCCATCTTCATCTGGCCAAAAATATCCTCGGGGGGAGCGTTGCAATCCGATCAGGATTGCAACGCCGGGGGGCAGACAGCCCCCCGCCCCGGCTCACATCATTCCGGCGCTTTGGTCTTGCGCAGATACGGGAAAATCGTCTCGAACTGGCCGAATTTGGCGGTCGCATCTTCATTTGAAACGGTCGGCGGGATGATCACGTCTTCGCCCGGAACCCAGTTGGCTGGGGTGGCAACGCCCTTGCCCGACATCTGCAATCCATCCAGAGCGCGCAGGATTTCGGCAAAGTTGCGCCCAACCGTCATCGGATAGGTCATGCTCAACTTCAACTGCTTGTCCGGCCCGATGACAAAAACAGACCGCACGGTTGCGCTGTCGGCAGGGGTGCGCCCGTCGGGCATATAGGCTTCGGCCGGCAGCATGTCGAACGCCTTGGACACGGCCAACCCTTCGTCCGCGATGATCGGGAACCCGGCGGCGGCATTGCCGTATTTCTCGATGTCACCCTTCCACTTCTTGTGGTCCTCGACGCCATCCACGGACACGCCGATAACCTTGCAATCCCGCTTGGCCCATTCGTCGCTCAGCTGGGCAACAGCCGAAAACTCGGTGGTGCACACTGGGGTAAAATCCTTGGGGTGCGAAAACAGGATCGCCCAGCTGTCGCCGATCCAGTCATGAAAGGTGATTGTGCCCTGGTCCGTTTCGGCCGTGAAATTCGGGACGGTGTCATTGATGCGCAAACCCATGGGGCTCTCCTCTGTCTGTGGCGTTCTGTGGTGTTGATCTTCGCGATCAACTTAATACGTCTGCCGCCGCGTTACAGCCCCAACTGACAATTCTTCTCAGATTCACCCTCCAATTGGCGTCGGGCCGATTTTTCGGGCGCACCGTGGCGGAACAAGGATCTGGATGAATAATTTGATCAAATTATGAAAATCCCTCTGTTGCCCCTCCGGCGCGACAGTGACACAGTGACGCCGAAAAGCCGACCAACAGGTCGGAAGAGAATCGGTCTCGGGAGACGACATCATGATCGAAAAACGCGATTTCTATATCAACGGCCAATGGGTGGCCCCCTCGCAACCGAACGACTGCCAGGTCATCGACCCTTCGACCGAAGACCCCTGTGCCGTCATTTCGCTGGGCGCGCAGGCAGATACCGATGCCGCCGTTGCAGCAGCCAAGGCGGCTCTGCCCGGCTGGATGGCCACACCTGTGGCCGACCGAATCGCAATGGTTGAAAAGCTGGTCGATATCTACAAAACCCGGGGCGAGGATCTGGCCCAGGCGATGACGGCCGAAATGGGTGCCCCCATCGACATGGCCCGCACCCAACAGGTCGGCACCGGCATCTGGCACCTGAAGAATTTCATCCGCGCAGCCAAATCGTTTGAATTCGAACAGCCCCTGGGCGATCACGCCCCCGAAGACCGCATCATCCACGAGGCCGTTGGCGTTGCCGCGCTGATCACGCCGTGGAACTGGCCGATGAACCAGATCACGCTCAAGGTCGGCGCCGCCGCGATCGCGGGCTGCACCATGGTTCTGAAACCCTCCGAACAAAGTCCGCTCAACGCCATGGTCTTTGCCGAAATGATGGACGAGGCGGGTTTCCCCGCTGGTGTGTTCAACCTGGTCAACGGCGATGGCGTGGGCGTCGGATCACAGCTGTCCACCCACCCGGATGTCGACATGGTCTCGTTCACCGGCTCGACCCGCGCCGGCACGCTGATTTCCAAAGCCGCCGCCGACACGCTGAAAAAGGTGCATCTGGAACTGGGCGGCAAAGGTGCCAATGTGGTCTTTGCGGACGCAGACGAAAAGGCCGTCAAACGCGGTGTTCTGCACATGATGAACAACACGGGCCAAAGCTGCAACGCCCCCAGCCGGATGCTGGTTCAACGCCCGATTTACGACAGGGCGGTTGAAACCGCCGCCGAAGTGGCCGCCAAGGTTACGGTCGGCAATGCCCACGACGAAGGTCGCCATATCGGCCCCGTGGTGAATGAATTGCAGTGGACCAAGATCCAGGACCTGATCCAAAAAGGCATCGACGAAGGCGCCCGCCTGGTCGCCGGCGGCACCGGTCGCCCCGACGGTCTGAACAAGGGCTATTACGTCAAACCGACCATCTTTGCCGATGCCGACAATCAGATGATCGTCGCACGCGAAGAGATCTTTGGCCCGGTGCTGACGATGATCCCCTTTGACACCGAAGAGGAAGCCATCGAAATCGCCAATGACACGCCCTATGGCCTGACAAACTATGTCCAGACCCAGGACCCGGCCCGCGCCAACCGGATGGCCCGCGCCCTACGTTCTGGCATGGTGGAAATGAACGGAAAATCCCGTGCGGCTGGGTCGCCGTTTGGCGGCATGAAGCAATCCGGCAACGGACGCGAAGGCGGCACCTGGGGTCTCGAAGATTTTCTCGAAGTCAAGGCTGTCGGCGGCTGGGCCGCAGAATAACCCACCGCCTGCGCAAGAGTGACAAGGGCTGAATGGGGGCACTGCCCCCGCAGCCTTTGGCTGCTCCCCCGGGATATTTTTGGCCAGATGAATGAAGGATCCCCTGTTCATCTGGCCGTAAATATCCCGGAGCGCGAGGCAGAGCCTCGCAAACCTGCCTAGCCAACCGGAGGACGAACGGGTGTTCAGCACCTAGGCTCAGCCTTCAGGTTTCAGGTCACCCTCCGGGCAACCACCAACTGTGGGTGCCCGTCCGAGGTTTTCCTGGGCGACCGTCCGTCCCAGCCGATCACACCGGTGACTCGCTGGCGCAATGCGGAAAAGCTGGCAAACCGCACCACATCGACCGGCGCGTCGAAATGCAGCGTCACACGACGATGCGCCCCATCCCCAAGGTTGGACAACGCGCGAATCTCGCCGCTAAAAGCTTGTCCCAGGTAGCGCCCCTGAACCCGCTGCCCGACATGCAGCTCCATCCGGTTTGTGCTCCGGGCCCTCAGCGTATTCCAGTCCCGCGCGCCATATTGGTGCGCCACCAACTCCAACGCCGCGCTATGCGTGATCACGGTGCCGGTGCTTTGCAATCGCTCGCGCAGCCGTTTGGCCTGCGATTTAAGGTCCTCTACAGGAGGAGCATTTTGTGAATCTGTCATCCGTCGCCTCGTTTCAGCGGCATGTCTGTGTCAGACGGAGCTTGCATTGCCATCCAGTCGCATGCCTGCATTCAGAGCTACGAAGGGTGTCATATCAAACGGGTTTCACCATCGCCAAAAGGGCGCGCAAGCGGCAGGGACCCGGCCCTGCCCCCGTTTACGGTCATGTCGCCACCACCGTCAACCCCTTCCCCCTTGATCTCAAGGTGGCTTGAGATGCCAGTCTGGCCCCGACTCATCATTGACGCTACCCAAAGGATTCGTGCCCCATGCCTGCCATCTCGAACATCACCGGCCTGTTTGAAACCCACCTGCCTGTTGCCGATCTTGATCGCTCGATCCAATTCTACCGCGACCGGATCGGGTTACAGCTGGCTCGCGTTGTCCCGGACAGGAATGTCGCCTTCCTTTGGGTCGCTGGCCCGGAACAGGGGATGCTGGGGCTTTGGGGCGGTCAGGCCGGGCCGCTGCGCATGACCCTGCACTTTGCGTTTCGACTCGCTCTGTCAGAGCTTGTTGACCTGCCGGACCGGCTCGGTGCGCGCGGCATTCAGCCCCTGGGGTTTCACGCTGAACCGGTTGTCGAACCTGTGGTGATCGGCTGGATGCCGGCCGCGTCGGTCTATTGCAAAGACCCCGATGGCCATTCGTTGGAGTTTCTCAGCCCCCTCCGCGATCCGGCAGACGATGATTTCGGCATTGGCCCGCTGTCGCACTGGCGCGCGCGGCATCGGTGAAATTCGCCGATGCTCTGGCCTTGGGCGACAGTCCAGCCTACACAGGTCACACCACACCCAGCCAAAGACACCCCGATGATCACCACCCGCCTTCACGGCCGCCTCGGCAACCAGATGTTTCAATATGCTGCCGCCGCCGGTCTGGCTGCGCGCCACAGCGTGCCGGTCGCCCTGGACAGCCGCGAGGCCATTGCCAACGGCGAAGGCGTGCTGACGCGGGTGTTTGACCTGCCTTTGGTGGCCCCCGATCGCCTGCCCCCGCTCAAGACCCACAACCCGCTGCGCTATGCGGTGTGGCGCAAAGCCGGCGGGGCACCGCGATTTCGGCGTGAAACCGGGTTGGGGTACAATGCCGCAATCACCGGATATGACGACGGGTGTTACCTGCACGGATACTGGCAAAGCGAAGCCTACTTCGCCCATATCGCCGATCAGATCCGCCGCGATTTCACCTTTCCCCTGCTCGGCGATCCGCAAAACATCGCGATGGCCGACCGGATCACGTCCACCCCATCCGTGTCACTGCACGTGCGGCGTGGTGACTACCTGACACTCAACGCCCATGTGCTGTGTGATCAATCCTATTACGAGGCCGCCCTGACCCGCATCGTTCAGGGCCTGGACACCGACCCGACGGTCTATGTGTTTTCCGACGATCCACAATGGGCCAAGGACAACCTGCCGCTGCCTTTCGACAAAGTGGTCGTGGATTTCAACGGGCCGGACGCCGATTACGAAGACATGCGCCTGATGTCGATGTGCCAACACAACATCATCGGCAACAGCTCGTTTTCCTGGTGGGCGGCCTGGCTGAACCGCAACCCGGGCAAACGGGTGGCAGGACCAGCCCGCTGGTTCGGAGACCCCAAATTGTCAAACCCGGACATCCTGCCCAGCGACTGGTTCAGAATCGATCCCTGATCTCCCCTCAACCCGGCGTAGGGTGCGTGCTTGCACGCACCTCCCGATCAGATCAATTGCTCAAACCGGTCTCGGCTTCGATCTGCTTGCGCGATTTGCGGGCCCGTTCGGTGGCCGACTTCAGCTGCCCACAGGCCGCCAGGATATCCTCCCCCCGCGGGGTGCGGATCGGCGAGGCATAGCCCGCCTTGTAGATGATATCGGCAAAGGCATGGATGCGGTTGTTGGAGGACCGCTTATAGGGCGATCCGGGCCACTCATTGAATGGGATCAGGTTCACCTTGGCAGGAATGCCCTCAATCAGCTCGACCAATCGCTGGGCATCTTCCTTGCTGTCGTTCACATGATCCAGCATCACGTATTCAAACGTGATGCGCTCGGAATTGGTCAGCCGCGGATAGGCGCGCAACACCTCGAGCAGCGCCGCGATGTTCCAGCGTTTGTTAATCGGAACCAATTTGTCCCGCACCTCGTCTGTGGTCGCGTGAAAGGACACCGCCAACAAACAGCCGATCTCTTCGGCAGTGCGGGCAATTTCCGGCACCACACCGGATGTCGACAGGGTGATCCGGCGGCGGCTCAGCTGGATGCCTTCGGGATCCATGGCGATCTTCATCGCGTCGCGCACATTGTCAAAATTATACAGCGGCTCGCCCATGCCCATCAGCACGATGTTGGACAACAGTCGGGTTTCGTCCTTTGGCGCACCGGGCACCGGCCATTCGTCCAGATCATCCCGCGCCATCATCACCTGCCCGACAATCTCGGATGCGTTCAGGTTGCGGACCAATTTTTGCGTGCCCGTGTGACAGAACGAACAGGTCAGCGTGCAACCCACCTGCGACGAGATACACAACGTCCCGCGCCCCTCTTCGGGAATGTAAACCACTTCGACCTCATGGCCGCCAGCGATCCGCACCAGATACTTGCGGGTGCCATCGGTTGACACCTGTTTTGAGACGACTTCGGGGATCTCGATGACGAATTTTTCCGCCAAATCGGCGCGATACGCCTTGGCCAGATTGGTCATCTCGCCAAAATCACGCTTGCCCCACTGGTAAATCCACTGCCAGATCTGGCCGACCCGCATCTTGGCCTGTTTTTCCGGTGTTCCATTGGCAATCAACGTCTCGCGCATCGCATCGCGGGTCAGACCAACCAGGTTGATCTTGCCTCCCTCCGGCATCTTGCGCGGCAGGGTCAGAACGTCCTGGGTAATTGGGGCATCGGCGGTCATGGCAAAGGGTCCGGTTTTGTCGGGTGGATGCGCCTCTATATAGGATTCTGAACCAAGAGCAAAAGGATTCAGACTCTTTTCCGACCGCGCCCCCACCCCGACACGGCCCGATCTGCTGGGCCTGCTGCCCGGGTCGACGCGGACAAAGGTCAAAGGCGCGCCCCATCACATTCATGAATCGTTTTTCGCGAATTTGTTGACGGGCCGTCCAATTTTGTCGTTACTGGAACAAAAGGTATTTCCAAGAGGCAGGTATTCTCCGAGCTCCGTTCGTATCACCAATTTTTTCCAGGGAGGAAAATTGAAATGAACTTGCGACCCGACCCGACATTTCACGCCACACCCAAGCTGGCCATGGCCGCTCCGGTGGAAAAGCTTGCCTTCACACTGATGCTCAGTCCGGATGGATCCCAACCTGATGGCCTGGCAGTTGTGGACGTGGACCCGACATCAGGGACCTATGGCCAGGTTGTTCATTCGCTGATGATGCCGAATACCGGCGACGAATTTCACCATTTCGGCTGGAATGCCTGCTCTTCCGCGCTCAGCCCGCTGACCGGCCATGCCTTTCTGGAACGCCGCTATCTGATCATTCCCGGCATCCGCTCCAGCCGCATCTACATCATCGACGTCAAGGAACCCCTGAACGCCAAAATTCACAAGATCATCGAACCCGAAGAAGTCTGGGCAAAAACCGGCTATTCGCGTCCGCATACCATCCACTGCGGTCCCGAAGGCATCTACGTGTCCACCCTGGGCGGCGGCGGCGAAGATGGCACCGACGGACCTCCGGGCATTTTCATCATGGATTGCGAGACCTTCGAAATCCTTGGTCGCTATGAAATGGACCGGGGCATTCAGGACAAACATTACGATTTCTGGTGGAACCTGCCGCGCGACTACATGGTCAGCTCGGAATGGGGCCTGCCGCCGCAGTTCGAAAACGGAATCGTCGCCGAAGATCTGCTGAGCAACAAATACGGCCACAGCATCCATTTCTGGGATCTGCGCGCGCGCAAGAATATCCAGACGATTGATCTGGGTGAAAACCATCAGATGGCGCTGGAAATTCGCCCGGCACACGACCCGGCCAAGCAATACGGGTTCTGCGGCGTTGTCGTGGATACAACCAACCTTCAGGGCGCAATCTTTACGTGGTGGCGCAATGATGACGGCACATTCGAGGCCAAGAAAACCATCACCATCGACCCCCAACCCGCCGCAGCCGACGACCTGCCGGACCTGCTCAAGGGGTTCGAGGCCGTGCCACCGCTGGTGACCGACATTGACCTCAGTCTGGATGACCGGTTTCTCTATGTTGCCTGCTGGGGGACCGGCGAAATGCATCAATACGATGTGTCCGACCCGATGAACCCGACGTTGGCAGGCAAGGTCGAAATCGGCGGCATCGTCAAAAAGACGCCGCACCCGAACGGACAGACATTCGGCTATGGCCCGCAGATGGTCGAAATCAGCCGCGATGGCAAACGCGTGTATTGGACGAACTCGCTCTATTCCACCTGGGACGATCAATTCTATCCCGGCGAAAGAGGTGCTGCGATGGTGATGGCGAATGCCGGTGATTCTGGCGGTCTGACGCTGGACGAAAACTTCTGGGTCGCCTTCCCGGACGGGTATCGCAGCCATCAGATCCGCCTGGAAGGCGGTGATTGTTCGACCGACAGCTTCTGCTATCCCAACACCTGAACGTGGGGGCGGAACACTCCTTGGCGGCCCTTTGGTGGGCCGTCATCGCCTCGGGGATCTATCATGGCGTGAATCCGGGAATGGGTTGGCCACTATCCGTTTCCGCAGCCCTGATGGAGGGGCGGCGGAGTGCCCTGATCCGCGCGCTGGCGATGTTGGCGCTGGGTCATTTTCTGGCCATGTCGGCGATTCTATTGCCGTTCTCGGCGATGGTCGGGCTGGTCCAATGGCAACGCGAAATCCGCATCGCGGCAGGGATCCTGGTCATGGGATTTGGTGTGTACCTGCTGATCAACCGCCGCCACCCGCGGATTCTGGCCCGGATCAAACCCACCCGACTGGCGCTGTGGTCCTTTCTTGCGGCCACCGCCCACGGGGCCGGCATGATGCTGGTTCCCATCTATCTGGGGCTGTGCCGGATTGACGAACTGGACAGCGGACACAGGGCCGCCTCTGAACTGATGTCCAGCAACATTGATACGGCGCTGTCGGTGGCCGTTGTCCACACCGTCGCAATGACCCTGTCCGGAGGCCTGCTGGCCATTGGGGCCTACACGTGGCTGGGTCTCAAATTCCTCTCCCGAACATGGGTAAACATGGACACTGTCTGGGCGCTCAGCCTGCTGCTGGTGGGTGCCATCGGGCTGTGGACCGCATGGTAACCCGCCCGCCCCCCCCGGCCCCGCTCCCCCGTCTTGTCCGAACCCTGCGCATCCCCTAGGCTGAAGGACTTAACCGGGAGGAATTCAAAGTGTCATTCAGTCAAAGTGATTTAAACGACCTTGCTGCGCGTTACACAGACGCGTGGAATTAAAAACAGCCTGAAAACGTCGCCAACTGCCATGCGGCCAGCAGCAGAATCGTTATCAATCGTGGCGACCCGTCTGTCGGGCATGACGCGTTGACCGAAATGGCCGCAGGGTTTCACACCGACGTTCCCGACCTGGTTTTGAAAAACGATGGCATTCGCGCCGCCGGCAGCCATGTGATCTTCATGTGGACCTTCACCGGACATCACGCCGAAACGGGGAACCCGCTTGATGTGAGCGGCTGGGAAGAATGGGAGCTTGATGGCGATATGAAAATCACCTCGTCCCTGGGGTGGTTCGACGGCGAAGACTACGACCGCCAGGTCGCCGGTTGATCACTGCCGATCGCGTCGTCACATTTGGTGTCGGCGCGATCGGCACACCGGCCTGCGACGTGACCATGCCGGGGCTAACAACACGACCAGCGACACGACCAGCGACACGACCGGCAACGGGGGCCTAAACCCCGACCCGATACAGCCCCATCACCCAGTTTCGGAATATCGCGACCTCGTCGCGTTGCACGGCGCGGTCTTCGACCACCAGATAATGCGACCGGCGTTTGGGCAGCTTGTATTCAAACGGGGCAACCAACAGCCCCTGATCCAGATATTGCCGGGCAAAACTGTCCAGCACCATGGTCACGCCTTCGCCCGTCATCACGATCTGCAACGCGTTGATCGACGAATCCGTGCGCATCCAATCGGTCGCCGCCGTGAACTCCAGCCCGTGCAACTCTGCCAGCTTGCCCCAATCGGTTTCCGACCCGACAATCTGGACCACTTTGGACTGGGCCATCCGGTCAATCGACAGATCCGCTCCGAACGATTTGGCAAATTCGGGATGGCACACCGGCACCGCCGATTCATGCCCCAGATGTGTGGTGTGGGCGTCCTTCCAATCGCCCAACCCGTATCGGATGTCGATGTCCAGATTGTCCTCGTCAAACCGATCCGCCCAGATCGACGTGGTCAGATGCACCAGAATATCCGGGTGTGCAGACTGAAACTGCGCCAACCGGGGCGCAATCACCAGCGCAGCACAGGAAATCGACGCCCGCACCCGCACCACCCGTTTGCGTTTTTCCAGAAACAGCCCGGTGGTGGCGGCGATCATTTCATTGAACGATTTGCGGATGGTCTGGGCATAGGCCTGCCCGATGCTGGTCAATTGCACCCCACGGGGCAGGCGCACGAACAGCTGGGTGTTCAGATGTTTCTCCAACAGACGGATCTGTTGACTGACCGCCGCCGGGGTCAGCTTCAGCTCGTCGGCCGCCGCGGAAAAACTGTTGTGTCGGGCCGCGGTTTCAAAGGCACGCAACCAGGTGACATGGGGCAGATCGGACATTTTGCACACCTGCAATGAAAATGATGCCTTAGGGGTAAAATGGATAGTTTGATTTGTCGATGCCCTTTGCCCAGTCTGCGCCAACCACGGCTCGGGAACATCGCCAATGTCCACCTCTCCCTCTTATGATTTCATCATTGTCGGCGCCGGATCAGCGGGCTGTGTTCTGGCCGACAAACTCACCCGATGTGGCCGTCACAAGGTGCTGCTGATCGAAGCAGGCGGCACAGATCGCCGGTTCTGGATCAAGGTGCCGCTGGGCTATGGGTTCACCTTTTCCGACCCTGCGGTGAACTGGCGCTATGACGCCGAACCCGATCCCGGTCTGGACGGGCGCGCCGCCTATTGGCCCCGGGGCCGGGTGCTGGGCGGGTCCAGTTCGATCAACGCCATGGCCTATGTGCGCGGGTTGCCGCATGATTTCGACGATTGGGACACCGCCGGGGCCACCGGCTGGGGTTGGGACACGGTCCGCCAGACGTTTGACGCTCTGGAATCCAACGACGAATACGATGCACACGGGCGTTGGCACCGTCGCGGCGATGGCCCGGTGCGGGTTACGGACATGCGCGACCACATGCACCCGTTCACCCGCCATTTCCTGTCCGCCGCCCAGGACATGGGATGGCCCGCCATGGACGATATGAACGCCGCCCCCGCGACCCCGTCCAACACCCCCCCGGGCGAAGGGTTGGCCCATGTGCGCAGCACCGTCAAAAACGGGATGCGCTGGTCTTCGGCTGATGCGTTCCTGCGCCCGGCCAAATCACGCCCCAACCTGACGATCGTCAGCAACGCCCATGTGGAAAACATCGTCATTGAAAACGGCGCTGCCACAGGCGTGCGCTATCGTCGGGGCCAACAGAAACACCACGCCCGCGCCCAGCGCGAAGTCCTCCTCAGCGCCGGGGCGGTCAACTCACCACAGCTGTTGCAGCATTCGGGCATCGGGCCCGCCGCCGTGTTGCAACGCCATGGAATTGCGGTGCACAACGACCTGTCCCAGGTCGGTCAGGGGTTGCAGGATCATCTGGCGGTGTCGCATTTCTTTTGGGCCAACGAACCGACGCTGAACGCCAAACTGGGTAATTGGATGGGCCAGATGCGGGCCGGGCTGACATACATCCTGACCCGGCGCGGTCCTCTGGCGGTTCCGGTCAACCAATGCAGCGGCTTTGCCCGCACGGCCGGTGCCGATCAGCCCGATGTACAGGTCTATTGCAACCCGGCCTCCTATTCGACACAGGCCAGCGGCAAACCTCAGATCGACCGCGACAACGGCTTCCTGTTGTGCGTGCAACCCTGCCGCCCAACCAGCCGGGGGGAAATCACAATCCGCTCGGCCAACCCCAACGACGCCCCGCTGATCCACCCCAATTCGCTGTCGACCCCCGAAGACCGCGCCACCGTCCTCCGCGCCAGCCACCTGTTGCAATCGCTGGCCCAAACCCCGGCGATCACCCGCGTCACCCGTGAACGCCGCGACCCGGATATCATGACGATGGACGACGACGCGCTGTTGGAAAACTTCCGCACCCGCGCGGGCACGGTGTTTCACCCCACTTGCACCTGCCGCATGGGCACGGATGCCACCAATTCGGTGCTGGATGCGCGCCTGCGGGTGCATGGCACACGCGGGCTGCGGGTGGTTGATGCCTCGGCCTTTCCCAATATCACCTCGGGCAACACCAATGCCCCCACCATGATGCTGGCCGCCCGTGCCGCTGACCTCATCCTTATGGATCAAACCGACAACAGGACCTCCCCATGAAACTCGACAAGATCGAAACCTTTGTCTTTGGCAACCCGCCGCCGCGCCACGGCGGGCGCTATTTCATCTTTGTCCGGCTCACCACCGCCTGCGGCATCACCGGGGTGGGCGAGATTTACAACGCCACCTTTGGCCCGGATCTGTGCTGTGCCATGGCGCGCGACATGTTCGGCCGCCAATTCCACAACGAAAACCCGCATCACATCGAAAAACTCTGGCGCCGATCCTATGGCGCGGGCTATACGCTGCGCCCCGATGTGACGGTGATGGGGGTGCTCAGCGGGTTGGAAATGGCCTGTTGGGACATCATCGGCAAGGCCGCCGGTCAACCGGTGTACGAATTGATGGGCGGCAAGGTCCACGACCGTCTGCGCAGCTATACCTATCTCTATCCCGAAGACGGCGACGTTTACCCCGACCCAGACACGCCCAACGTCTACAACGATCCTGACATCGCCGCCCAGGTCGCCCTGAAACGTGTCGAACAGGGGTTCACTGCGGTCAAATTCGACCCCGCCGGCCCCTATACGATCTATGACGGCCACCAACCCCGGCTCGAAGATCTGGAACGCTCCGAAGCTTTTGTCAAAACCATTCGCGCTGCTGTCGGCACCCGCGCCGATCTGCTGTTCGGCACCCATGGGCAATTCACCGTCTCGGGCGCGAAACGCATGGCGCGCCGTCTGGAACCCTATGAACCGCTGTGGTTCGAAGAGCCTACAACTCCGGAAAACCCCGCCGACATGGCCGAAGTCGCCCGCTTTACCTCGGTGCCGATTTCCACCGGCGAACGGCTCTGCACCAAACACGAATTCGCCCGGGTTCTCGAGGCCGGAGCCGCCTCGATCCTGCAACTGGATCTGGGCCGGGTCGGGGGCCTGCTCGAGGCCAAGAAGATCGCCGCCATGGCTGAAACCCGACAGGCCCAACTGGCCCCGCATCTCTATTGCGGGCCCGTCGTGGCCGCTGCCAATATCCAGATTTCAACCTGTTCCCCGAACTTCCTGATTCTGGAAAGCATCGGCACCTTTGACGGGCCGTATATGTCATGTCTGAAATCCACGATCACCTGGGAAGACGGCTATGTCATCCCGTCGACCGAACCGGGTCTGGGGGTCGAACTGAACGACGTCGTCATCGCCGCCAATCCCTATACCGGGACGGATCTGCATCTGGACATGGTGCGCGACCCGATTGTTCCGTAACACCGGCCCAAACGCAAACAACCGCCCCTTGGGGCGGTTGGCATAACGCGGGGTCTCGATCGGGTGGATCAGCCGCCGCAGCGTTTGGACGCGTCGTCCACTGCCGCGGTAAAGCCCAACAGCGAAAATGTATCCTGGGTCTGTGTGCCCCGGGCGGACCGCGCGGTCAGCGTTGCCTGGGCTCCGCGTTTCATCGACGCGATGATTTTGGAATCATCGGCCTTGGTCGCGGGCCAGGCCCATTCCCCTTCGGTGAACAATTCATATTCGTCGTCACCGATCGCCATGTTGACGGTCGATCCCGGCGCAAACGGATATCCGCCGGTAAAGGTCACCTGACCTTTGACCCCGGCACCGGGCCGGTAGAACACGAACAGCAACACGTCGCTGCGCCGTACGGCAACCACACGGCCACCACGGGTGTTCACGGTTTCCTTGGGGGCCGAAACGCTCCAGCATTCGGTGGGGTTGTCCTCAACGAACACACTCCAGTCCGTCTTGGCGGCGACCCGGTTGGTGCTTTGATCCTGTGCGGATGCGATAGTGGCCATCCCGGCCAAACACAGGCCCGCGGCTATGCGGGCGAGTAGCGATGCCATTTGTCCAGACTCCAGACTGTCCTTAACCTCAATCTTCAGAAGCGCGCGCAGCGTTGCCTTCGCCGTCTCTCTTGTCGCACTCCGTCGCTTGCCGACACAACCACACTAACTTAGTTTGCGCCATGTGCGAAAGAGCGATTGGCAGGATTTCGCCAAGAAGTGAGGCAAAACATGACCCAAAATGTCCCGCAACCGGTCCCCATGGCCGAAATCTGGCGTGGCCCCTTTCTGGAAAGCGTGCATTCCGGCCACGCGGTGATCTGTGATGACACCGGCCAAATCGTGCGATCCTGGGGAAATCCGGACGCGCTGATCTATCCGCGCTCCTCGGCCAAGATGATTCAGGCCCTGCCATTGGTGACCTCGGGGGCGGCGGACAAATACGGCTTGACCAGCGAACAGCTGGCGCTGGCTTGCGCCTCGCACAATGGCGCGGCCATTCACACCACCCGCGTCAGCGCCTGGCTGGATCAGCTGGGGCTGGGGGATGACGACTTTCGCTGTGGTCCCCAGGACCCCGATGACCCGGACGCCCATCGCCATCTGATCAAAACCGATCAAAGCCCCTGCCAGATGCACAACAACTGCTCGGGCAAACACGCCGGGTTCCTCACGCTGACCCAACACATGGGGGCCGGTCCTGAATATATTGCCATGGATCACCCGGTCCAACAGGCCGCCCTGACCGCCTTCGAGGAAACAACCGGCATGGACAGCCCCGGTTTTGGCTTTGACGGCTGTTCAGCCCCCAATTTTGCCACCACTGTCACCGGGCTGGCCCGTTCAATGGCGTGGTTTGCCTCGGCCGCCGATCGCTCTGACCGTGCCTCGACCGCCGCGCAATCCCTGGCCGCGGCCATGATGAAACACCCCGACCTGGTCGCGGGCGAAGGCCGCGCCTGCACCAATCTGATGCGTGCCATGGACGGGCGCGTGGCGATCAAGACCGGTGCCGAAGCCGTGTTCATCGCCATCATCCCCGAAAAACGCATGGGCGTCGCGGTCAAGATCATCGACGGGGCCACCCGCGCCAGCGAATGCGCCATTGCCACGATTCTGGTCGGCCTGGGGGTTCTGGACCCCAATCACCCGGCGGCGCAGCAATACATGTCCCCACCGATCCTGAACCGGCGCGGTGTGACCTGTGGCGCGATCCGTCCCGGCGCGGCGCTCACGGCCTGACGCCGACGCGCCCCCGCTTCAGGCTGGTTGTTTTGCCGACCGCAGGACAATCAGCCCGAACACCAACATCGACGCCACGATGATCAGCGACCCGCCCTTGGCCAGGGCTTCGGTCTGCCCCCGTATGGCCATGGCGATGCCGGGAATGCTGACCACCAGCGATGCCAGCACCAGCGCAAAATGCAGCTTGGCCAACCCGCTGTCCGCAGCGCGCGGCATCAAGTGGTAATAAAACGCATAGATCGCACAGCTGACCCATCCCAGCAGGTTCAAATGCCCATGCGCCGGGGACAACGTGTGGTCCTGGCTGGCCGCCATCTGAATGCCCCACGCCATGCCCATCAATGCGGTGATCACCGCCAGCGCCATGAATACCAATGCAATACCTTTCATCCGTCCCTCCCATTCCGCCAGAGCTTTGATGCTCTTCTGGGTCAGTAGTTTGGGGATAGAAATGAAATATGGAAAATAGATAGATCTGATAGTATCAATTTACAGTATGAATTTCAGATCCTTCGATCTCAATCTCTTGCGGGTGTTCGACGCCCTGCTGGAAACCAATTCCACCACATTGGCCGGACAGAAAATCGGCCTGTCGCAACCCGCCGTTTCGGCGGCTCTGGCACGTCTCAGACATGCGCTGCAGGATCCGCTGTTCATCCGTCAGGGCCGCCAATTGGTACCGACCGATCTGGCCACTTCGCTGCGCGATCCCCTGCGTGATGTTCTGGCACAGACCGAAATGCTGTTGGCCCCCCGCGACACCTATGACCCGGCCCGCTCGGCCGAAGACTTCAAGATCTCGGGCAGCGATTTTTTTGCCGAAATGCTGCTGCCGCAATTGGCGCGCCACCTGTCCGACCACGCCCCCGGAATGCGGATCCAGATGGTCGATGTGGTTCCGGACCGTTTCACCGATGCCATAGACCACTACAATGTCGACATCGCCCTGGTCCCGGATACGCAATTTCCCGACTGGATCGAAACACGCCCGCTGTTCCGGTCCGAGTTTCGGGTGATTGCGCGCCGCGGCCACCCACAACTGTCCGCCACATCAGAGTCCCATATGTCGCTGGACCAATTTTGTGACCTGAACCACATCCTGTTCTCACCCGAAGGGGATTTTGCCGGATTGGGTGATCATGCGCTGACCGCCATCGGGCGCAGCCGTCAGGTGGTCATGACAATGCCGACCTTCGCGGGAATCTGCACCTCTGTGGCCCAAAGCGACCTAATCGCCATGATCCCACAGCAACTGGCCGACCGGCTGGCCCCCCAGATCGGGCTGCATGTGTTTCACCCGCCAATGCCTATGCCTGCGGCACACATCGTGATGATCTGGAACAAACGCTCGACAAACACGCCCGGTCACCGCTGGCTACGGGACCAGATCGCCCATCTTCTGACCCCGCTCGACGCCCGTGACGCCCGATAGCGCCCATACCCCTTTTCATGACCGCACCGCTGGGGCATCAAGGGCGCAGATCAGACCGGAGCCCCCATGACACGCCCAATCTATGCAATCGGAGACATCCACGGACAGCGCGACATGCTGGACACCGCCCTGGCCCGGATCGAAACGGATGGCGGCCCGGACGCCCGGGTCGTGTTTCTGGGCGATTACACAGATCGCGGCCCGGACAGCCGCGGTGTGATTGACCGCCTGATCCAGGGCCAACAGGAGGGGCGCGACTGGACCATGCTGTTGGGCAACCACGACCGCATGTTTTCCATGTTCGTCGAAGAGTATCCGCGCAATGATTCCCAATTGCTGGTGGGCTATCACTGGTTGCATGATCGGCTGGGTGGTGTTGAAACCCTGGCCTCTTATGGGGTGCCGGTCGGGGACGGCGACAGGATCTTTCGGATCCACGCCCAGGCCCGCGCCGCCGTGCCCCGCGCCCATGTCGATTTCCTGAACAGCCTGAAACCCTATCACCAGGACGGCGAGCTGCTGTTTGTCCATGCCGGCATTCGCCCGGGCATCGCGCTGGCAGATCAAACCGAAGATGATCTGATCTGGATCCGTCACGATTTTCTAAACGACCAGACGGTGCACCCCTGGCTGGTCGTACACGGGCACACCCCCGCCAAACAGGCCGAACACCGGGGCAACCGCGTCAACCTGGATCAGGGGGCCGGCTATGGCCACCCGCTGGCCTGCGCGGTCTTCGAAGGGCGCAGCTGTGCCCTGTTGACGGACCACGGCCGCGTCCCGCTCCTGCCCTGAACGCCCGCTCCCAGAGCACCGTGGCGCTCCCGCCCCTTTGTCGTGTGCTGACGCACCCTCAAAGCGTTGGGCCGGGCAGTGCTGCGCACTGCGGGCATACGGCCAACTCAGGTCTAACCCCACAGATCCGTGGACAGATACTTCAACCCGCTGTCACAGATAACGACCCCGACAACGCCGCCCCTTTGCGGCCCCGCCAACAGATCCAGCGCCGCCGCCACATTGGCCCCGGCGGAAAACCCGGCAAAGATCCCCTCTTCCCGCGCCAGGGCCCGCGTGGCCTGTCGCGCCTGTTCGCCGGACACCTGCAGGAATCCATCTGCCTGCACGCCCTGCAACAGCGACAGATCAGGCATTGCATACCCTCCACCCTGAATCGGATGTCCCGGTGCCTGCGCCGCCGCCCCGGACAATACCGCAGCCCCCTGCGGCTCGACCAGATACCCCCGGATCCCCGGATCCCGCGCGCGCAGCGCCCGGATCGTCCCGGCAAAGGTTCCCCCTGACCCGGCAAAATCCGCAAATGCGGTCAGGCTTTCGTCGGAATCGGCCCACAACTCGGGTCCGGTGGTGGCAAAATGTGCCGCCGCATTCCCGGAGCGTTCGAATTGATCCGCGCGGAACGCATCCCTGTCAGCGGCAACCTGGCGCGCGACACGATCCACTTCGGCCAGATCCGCGCCCGAAACCTCGCCCGGGACCGACCCGGCCACCTGATCCACCAGAACAACCTCGGCCCCCAACGCCGCCATCATCCGGGCGCGTTCCACAGAATTGCCCCGGCTCATCACCGCGACAAAGGGATAGCCCCTGATCCCACAGACGATGGCCAGACCGGTGCCCATATTGCCACTGGTCAGCTCGACCACCGTCTGGCCCGGACGCAACGCTCCGCTGGCCTCGGCCTCCTCAATGATGCCCTTGGCCGCGCGATCCTTTTTAGAAAACCCCGGATTCAGATAATCCAGCTTGGCCAGAATGCGCCCCTCCAGCCCCCGCGCCCGAACCATCCTGTCCAGCCAGACCGACGGTGTGCCCCCGATCACGTCCAATATCGACCCTACCGCCATGTGCCTGTTCCTGCTTCTTTCTGGTCCAAAATACCTCGGGGTGAATGCCCCAACGGGGCAGAGGGGCAGCGCCCCTTCTTACCGCCAGTTCAGCACAACCTTGCCCGATCGCCCGGACTTCATGGCTGCAAACCCCTGCTCAAACGCATCCACTCCAAACTGATGCGTGATCACTTTGCTAACGTCCAAACCGTTCTGCAACATCGCAATCATCTTGTACCAGGTCTCGAACATTTCGCGCCCATAGACGCCTTTGATCGTGATGGCCTTGAACACGATGCGGCTCCAATCCACCGGCGATTTCCCTGGCGGAATCCCCAACAAGGCGATCTTGCCGCCCATCACCAATGCCTCGACCATCTGGTCCAACGCGGCCTGACTGCCCGACATCTCCAACCCGACGTCAAAGCCCTCCTTCATGCCCAATTCGGCAATGACATCATTCAGGTCCTCGCGGGTCACATCAATCGCGCGCACCGTGGGCACCACATGCTGGGCCAGCTGCAACCGGTCGGCATTGATGTCGGTGATCGCCACATGTCGCGCGCCCGCGTGCCGGGCAACGGCGGCGGCCATGATCCCGATCGGGCCTGCCCCGGTGATCAGCACGTCTTCGCCCAGCAGATCAAAGGACAACGCCGTGTGCACCGCATTGCCCAGCGGGTCCAGAATGGCACCGATCTCGTCCGGGATGTCATCGGGCAACGGCACCACGTTGAACGCCGGCAGGCGCAGGTATTGCGCAAAGGCCCCCTGTTCATTGACCCCGATTCCCCGGGTGCCCGGATCCAGATGGAATTTCCCCGACCGCGCCTGACGGCTGTCATGCCCCACCAGATGCCCTTCGCCGGAACAGCGCTGACCGATCTGCAACCCGTCGACATCGCGCCCGATCTCGACGATTTCACCGGCGAATTCATGCCCGGTGATCATCGGCACCGGCACCGTGGCCGACGCCCAGTCATCCCAGTTCCAGATATGGATGTCGGTCCCACAGATCCCGGTCTTGTTGATGCGGATCAACACCTCGTCAGGCCCGATCTCGGGCACCGGCGCGCGCACCATCCACAACCCTTCCTGCGGGTGGGATTTCTCCAGCGCTTTCATGGTGTTCGGCCGTGCAACTGACTGGCTCATGTGATCACCCCCAATGCCTTGCCCACCTTGCCAAACGCCGCCAGCGCCCGGTCCAGTTCCGCGCGGGTCAGCGCCGCGTTCATCTGGGTGCGGATCCGCGCCTGCCCTTTGGGCACCACCGGAAAGAAAAAGCCCGACACATACACCCCTTCGTCAAACAGCTGCGATGCCATCTCCTGGGCCAACTTGGCATCGCCCAACATCACCGGAATAATGGGGTGTTCACCGGGCAACAGATCAAACCCCAAACGCTCCAGCCCCGCCCGCCAATAGCGCGCATTTTCAAACAGCTGGGCGCGCTGATCGGCCCCCTCTTCCACCAACCGCAGGGCTTCGATCCCGGCGGCCACAATGCTGGGCGGCAGCGAATTAGAGAACAAATAGGGCCGCGCCCGCTGCCGCAGCAGGTCGATCACTGGCTGCGGCCCGGCGATATAACCGCCGATTGCCCCCCCCAATGCCTTGCCCAAGGTTCCCGTCACGATGTCCACATCCACACCAAAATGATCCGGCGTCCCCGCCCCATTCGGCCCCATGAACCCGGTGGCATGACAATCATCCACCATCAACACAGCGTCGTATTTGTCGGCCAGGGCCCGGATTTCCGGCAGCTTGGCCAGATAGCCGTCCATCGAAAACACACCGTCCGTGGCGATCATGATGTGACGCGCGCCATCTTCGCGGGCCTGTTTCAACCAGGCCTCCAGATCGTTCATGTCGCTGTTCAGATACCGGTACCGTTTCGCCTTGCACAGCCGCACCCCGTCGATGATCGACGCATGATTCAAACTGTCCGAAATCACCGCGTCCTCGGGACCCAACAGCGGTTCAAACAACCCGCCATTGGCATCAAAACAGGCGGCAAACAGGATCGCATCATCCTTGCCCAGAAAATCGGCCAGCTTTTGTTCCAGCTCGCGGTGAATGTCCTGCGTGCCACAGATGAACCGCACCGATGCCATGCCGAACCCCTTGGGCTCCATCACCGATTTCGCGGCTTCGATCAGCGCGGGATGATCCGCCAACCCCAGATAATTGTTGGCACACAGATTGATGACCCGACTGTCACCAACCATGATCTCCCCCCCCTGGGGCGAGGTGATCATGCGTTCGCGTTTATACAGACCGTCCTGTTCGATCTGGGTCAACGTGGCAGAGATATCGTTCAAAAAGGCTGCGGACATGATGTGGCTCCCGTGTTCGAGTCACCATCTACCATAACGGAAGAAATTCCGAAATAGAGGATTTCCCCCATCACGGAAAATTTTCCGCAAAGGTGGAATTGGTCCCAGCATGTCGACACATCACGCCAAGCCGGACCTCACCGTCAAACTCAACGGCTGTGTCTCGTAAAGTGACAGGGTTTCCTTAGCCCGGCACCGCCGGCCAGCCCCCGACCCTCCCCACGGGAGGGGGCTTTACCCCCACCCAGGTGTTCGCATTCATTAGGTTTGATCCCCCATTTCTTTGGGTTTGATAGCGGGAGAGTGCCCAAATCCGCGTCCTATCCGGGATCGCCCATAGCTGCTATCCATCACGCACAAGCCTCCAGTTTAATGTCGTCCGTGTGCGTGTCGGCGTAGTCGATCCCATACAAAGCCCAAGAGATCACCTGGGTTGCTTCCAGTTTCTCAAGCGACCTCTTGGGGAACCGATTCGCGCCCGGTTCTCGCTTGAACCGATGGTGGAGCAGCTCGTAATCATTGCCCTCCCATGCATAGTCCTGAGCGTGGTGCATGTTCCGTACCTGCTGGAACTTGGGGTGAGCATTGGTGTCCACGACCCCGATGCCAAGCTCTCGCTCCATATTCTGGGTCGCTTCGAGAAGGTTGACCTCGTCCATGTTGATCGTGACCACACGGTCGAACCCCCATGACCAGAGCGGGTGGCGTTGCTCTTTGACATGCACGTCGGCACCGCCGGACCAAGTCAGGTCTTCACCAAGCAACGCCTGATAGTAGTCCTGCATGGACAGCCCATCGACAGCAGGGTCATGCCCTACCTTCGCTTTCACCAGCTCGTCGATCAGTTTGAACTGAACAGCGTGGCGGAACTGCGAGACAAGGCGGCGGGCCGGGTTGCGTGTGTACCTGACCAGCGTCCACCCTTTGCCCTTGGCGTCGAAGATCTCACGCAGGCGCTGCTGGTACTGCCACCCCCTGTAGTAGACCTGTGTGCGGTATTGGTGAGGCCAGTAATGGAAGTGATTGCAGGCAGGCAGGAGACCTTCTTTCAGGAAGTGCCACACCGCGAGGTGGGTGCAGGCAGACTTGGGGGACCACGCGATCGCTACGTTGTGCTGCCGCAGGAGAAGCGGACGCGGCTCTACGAAAGCTGGATTGTCGAAGGTGTGGATGGTCATGCTTTTACGCTCCAAAAGGAATGTCCAGCGTCAGGCGCAGGGAGCTCTTAATGAATTACTCAGGGTTGTAAACGGTAAGGGTGTCCGAAGTGGACACTTAGGCCCCCATGCGTTTCTGCAAAAGAGCAACAGGGGAGGCATTGACCTGCTCGATGCCGGTGCCACAGAAGCTGACCAGAGCGGCCACCTTGACGGGCGTAATGCCCCGCTCACGGCACCTGTGCATCAACCAGAAACCGTCCCGTTTGGTACCCTCAGGATCGAAGCAAAGGTCGATCATGTCAGGGAAGTGTTTGGACATGTGGCCCATGCCTGACGCCTTGTTTCAACTCTGGTGTCATTCACTGTCCGCCGAAAACATGTCTGGAATAGGCTGCCTTAAACCGTCTACTCAGTTCGCGGCGCTTCGCTTAACTAGGACAATAGCCCGATCCGGAACTCGCGACATTTCCAGTTCCTCAAG
Organism: Aliisedimentitalea scapharcae; assembly: GCF_045277565.1. Taxonomy (NCBI): domain Bacteria; kingdom Pseudomonadati; phylum Pseudomonadota; class Alphaproteobacteria; order Rhodobacterales; family Roseobacteraceae; genus Aliisedimentitalea; species Aliisedimentitalea scapharcae. The sequence continues at coordinate 4,431,879 of NZ_CP123584.1, forward strand.
CAACTCGATAAATGACTTCATGTCGGCTTCAGAAATGCGCAATAGCCTCTCCGATCAGGCGTTCTTCACAATCAAAAACACCCGCGCTGCACCTTCGGGCGCGGTAATCGCATGGGCCACATCTGCCGCGTACCGCGCGGTGTCTCCGGCCTGCAATTGGTGTTCGGCCGCGCCGGAACGGACATGGATTTTGCCCTCCAGCACCGTCAGCTGCTCCATGGCCCCCCGCGTATGGGGTTGGCTGTTCAGCGCGCCGCCCTGATCGAACCTTATGTCATAGACCTCGTGCCCACCGGCCTCTTCGGGGGGGGACAGAATGCGGATGCGGCACCCCTGACCCATGTTTTCGATCTTGGGCACGTCCACGGCCCGCAAAACCTCGATCCGGTCCTGGCTGTCGCCGACATCCAGCAACCCGGCAAAATCCACCTGCAAGGCGCGGGTCAGGTTCCACAGGGTCGCGATGGTCGGGCTGCTTTCGCCGCGTTCGATCTGGCTGACCATGGATCGGGACACGCCCGACAGGTTCGCCACCGCCTCGAGCGATAGACCCTGCGCGCGGCGCGCCTCTTTCAGGCGGGCAGGCAGGCGGGTCAGGATGTCGTCAGAATGTTCCGTCATAGTGGATTCCCTGCGCCTTTGGCGGCAATTTGTCAATTCTCCCGCACGGCCCATGATGCTGCGTTGCGGCGGTGCACGGGTGGTGCACGCAGGGTGCACGGATCGTGCCCCCCCTGTTTTCAGTGACGGCACGTTGTACAAGACAGAAGATGCTGCATCTGCATAATACGCCCAAATGCTCATGAGGAGAGAGACACCATGACCGATATCGTCATCCTGGACGGCGCCCGCACCGCCATCGGCACCTTTGGCGGCAGCCTGGCCAATACCGCCCCCATCGACCTGGCCACCACGGTCTCGCAGGTGGCCATGGAACGCGCGGGCGTGGACCCGGCCCAGATCGGTCACGTGGTGTTTGGCCATGTCATCAACACCGAACCCCGCGACATGTATCTCAGCCGCGTGGCCGCCATGCAGGCGGGCATTCCCAACGGCACCCCGGCGATGAACGTCAACCGATTGTGCGGATCCGGTGCCCAGGCAATTGTGTCGGGGATTCAGTCGCTTATGCTGGGTGACGCCGACTTTGCCCTGACTGGTGGGGCCGAAAACATGTCGCGCAGCCCGTTCATTACCCCCCAAACCCGCTGGGGTGCCAAGATGGGCGATGTCAAATCGCTGGACATGATGCTGGGGGCACTGAACTGCCCGTTTGGCACCGGACACATGGGGGTGACGGCCGAAAACGTCGCTGACGAACATGACATCACCCGCCAGCAGATGGATGATTTCGCCATGGCAAGCCAGACCCGCGCTGCCGCCGCCATCGAGGCCGGGTATTTCCAAAGCCAGATCGCCCCGGTCGAGGTCAAGGTCAAACGCGACATGGTCCCGTTTGAGGTCGACGAACACCCCAAGGCAACCACCGGCGAAGCGCTGGCCGGATTGCGCGCCGTATTCAAAAAGGACGGACGCGTAACTGCTGGAAATGCAAGCGGAATTAATGATGGTGCGGCGGCGATCGTCTTGGCAAATGCGGATGCTGCCGAACGGGCCGGCCTGAAGCCACGGGCCCGCATTCTGGGCTACGCCCACGCCGGTGTCCGCCCAGAAGTCATGGGTATCGGCCCGGTCCCGGCGGTCCAGAACCTGCTGGCCAAAACCGGCCTGTCGGCCAGCGATTTCGACGTTGTTGAATCCAACGAAGCCTTTGCCGCACAGGCGTTGGCCGTAAACAAGGAACTGGGTCTGGACCCGGCCAGGGTCAACCCCAACGGCGGCGCCATCGCCCTGGGTCACCCGGTCGGTGCAACCGGTGCCATCATCACCATCAAGGCGCTCTACGAGCTGGAGCGGATCGGTGGGTCCAAGGCGTTGATTACCATGTGCATTGGGGGCGGCCAGGGGATTGCATTGGCCATCGAACGCCTGTGAATTTAGGGGGTTGGGGGCGCTGCCCCCTCTGGGCCGTTGGCCCATTCACCCCCGAGGTATTTTAGACCAGAAAGAAGCAGGAGCGCGGGTCATGGATCCGCGTTTCTATGCGCGCGCCGCGCCAGTTTGGCGGCCAGGTTCGGGCCAACCCCCGGGAGCGACCAGGGACAGACAGCGATGCAAATTGCGCAGCCGTGGTGCTGGTTGAAGAAGGGCAGGCATTTGTCAAAATCGACATACCATTTATCAGCACCGCGCACGGTTTGCTTGTCTGCCGAGAGCGCCTGGGGCGGGCAGGCATCCTCGCAGATCCGGCAATTCTGACAGAACCCATCGATCCCGTGGTTTTGCGCTGGGGTGACCGGAAGCGGCGCATCGGTCAACACCGCCGACAGGCGGAACGCCGCGCCCAGATCCGGATTGATGATCGAGCCATGTTTGCCCAATTCGCCAAAGCCGCAGGCCAACGCCGGGGGAATCATGGTCAGTGCGCCGGTCATGGGACCAGTGAGCGGGTCCGCCTGCCAGCCTTGGGTCCGCAACCATCCAGCGATTGACTTGGCACCCAGTGCAGCGCGGCGGTATTGCTCCATCACATCCAGGCCCGCCACGGCATCGGGGGCGGTTTTCAGCGCGTCATAATCGTGGTGCACACCCAGCATGATCACCCGAGGCAAGGTGATGTCATGCCCATCAACGATCCAGTCCGGATCGATTTCGGCAACCCCGATCAATTCGCACACCCCATCCGCAACAAAGGTCGCCAGACCCGTGGACCAGTCCTGCTGCGAGCGTGCAACCGTCTGGTCCGCAACAGCCGGGAGCGGCGCATCCAGAACCGCCTGCCGGCCGACTCTGGCCTCGGCAAACCGGGGATCCCGCGCCGATTGGGCATAGAAATACAGCTGAAGATCACCGTGCGGGATATCGCCAGGGTCCGGTGCCCAATAGACCATGCGCGCCGGACGCGGAACCGTTTCACCCAGCCCGTTGACCGCATTGCCGCTGAGGTCGGGCCAAAGCGCCATTTGTTCCGGGTCGGGAACAAATGGGCGATATGGGTTCTTGCGTACCATGGTCGAACCCTAGCACGCTGTGACGTCAAATCACCTGAGAAATGATCGCCGCGATTGCGGCCCCAACCCCGACGCCAATCAGGGCCGGTTTCCATCGGCTTGTGAACCCTGTGTCAGACGCGTCTTTGGGGTTGGATTGGGCAATCAGCGCCTGTTCGACCAACGCGGGCAAGCGGGGGCCAAAGCGGGCCAGAACCTTGGCCACCGTGAACAAGTCCGATGCAATGGCACGCGGGCCGATTGACCCTTTTATGTAGTCTTCGACAACGGGATGGGCGACTTCCCAGATATTGATCCGCGGATCGAGCGAACGTGCCACCCCTTCGACCACAACCATGGTGCGTTGCAACAGGATCAGTTCAGTCCGGGTTTCCATGCCAAAGCGTTCGGTGACCTCGAACAGGTAATTCAGCAGCCGTCCCATGGAAATATGGTCTGCATCCATGCCAAAGATCGGCTCGCCCACAGCGCGCAGAGCACGGGCGAATTCGTCCACGTCGCGGTTGGCAGGGACATAACCGGCTTCGAAATGCACCTCGGCAACGCGTTTGTAATCGCGCCGGATGAACCCAAACAGGATTTCGGCATAGACCCGGCGCGTGTATTCGTCGATGTGACCCATGATACCAAAATCATAGGCGATGATGTCACCATTCGGGGCGACCTTGAGATTGCCCTGGTGCATGTCCGCGTGGAAATACCCGTCGCGCAGCGCGTGGTTCAGAAACAGCGACAGCACCCGTTCGCCCAGCGCGCGTCGATCATGGCCCGCCGCATCCAGCGCATCATTGTCCCCCAAAGGCGCACCATCAGCCCAGCCCAGCGTCATGACGCGGCGGGCAGACAGATTCCACAGGATCGGCGGCAATTGGAATCCGGCGTCATTGACCGTATTGGCGGCGAATTCCGACGCTGCCGCGCTCTCCAATCGCAAGTCGAGCTCACCCTGTACCACGCCATCGAAATGCTCGATGACATCCATGGGCCGCAACCGCCGCGCGCCGGGGGCAAAGAGATCAACAATCCGGGCTGCAAAATAGAACGCATCAACGTCCTTTTTGAACGCCTTTTCGATGCCGGGGCGCAGAACCTTGACGGCGACGTCCTGTCCTGTGTCCGCCAGGCGGGCCCGATGCACCTGGGCAATTGACGCCGCCGCAATCGGTTCGCTGAATTCGGAAAACAGCTGGTCAACCGGGACACCCAGTTCCTTTTCGACTTCGGCCATGGCTTCGGCCTTGGAAAAGGGGGGCAATTTGTCCTGAAGCACCCGCAGCTGCTGGGCCAGATCGTCGCCCACAACGTCGGGGCGGGTCGAAAGCACCTGACCGAATTTGATATAGGCCGGGCCCAGCGCGGTCAGTGCCCGCGTGGCGGGGGGCATGTCGGGATCACCCTTGTAGCCCAGCCATTTGAACGGCCAGCCCAGCGCATGCGCCACGAACCGCAGCGGTGCGGGGGCCTCGAACGCATCCAGCACCACATTCATGGCACCGGTGCGCTCCAGCGTGGCGCCCGTTCGGATCAGGCGAATGATGTTATGGGGTCCGCGCATGGGTCAGATCTTCCAACCAGAGTGCAGGGCAGCAATGCCCATTGACAGGTTGCGATACTTGGCATTTTCGAAACCGGCAGTGCGCACCATGCCCAGAAAAGTATCCTGATCGGGGAAGTTGCGGATGGATTCCACCAGATATTGGTAACTGTCGTAATCATCGGCAATCAATTTGCCCATGCGGGGGATCACATTGAAGCTGTAGAGATCATAGGCCTTTTGCATGGCCGCGTTGGGCAACTGGCTGAACTCCAGCACCATCAGGCGGCCACCGGGTTTCAGCACACGGAACGCTTCGTTCAGCGCGTCCTGCGGGCGGGTGACGTTCCTGATCCCGAATGAGATGGTGTAGACGTCAAAGGTATTGTCCTTGAACGGCAGCGCCATGGCGTCGCCGGTGACCCAATCCAGGCTGTCGGCCATGCGGGCAGCTTCGGCACGTTTGCGCCCTTCGACCAGCATGGGTTCGGTCAGGTCCAGAACCGTAGAATGTCCATGACCGGCCCGTTCCAGAAACCGGAACGAGATATCCCCCGTGCCGCCAGCCACGTCCAGCAGACGTTGTCCCGGGCGCGGTGCCAGCCAATCCATCATCGCGTCCTTCCAGACACGGTGGATGCCGACACTCATCACATCATTCATGATGTCGTATTTCGACGCGACCGAATTGAACACGCCCTGAACGCGCCCGGCCTTTTCGTCCTCGCGGACGGTTTCGAACCCGAAATGGGTGGTATTGTCGGATCTGTCGGTCATACGGGTTGCCGTTTCCTGGATTTTCGCCCTTGTTATAGGCTGCTGGAGGCCGGGTACAATGCGGCCCATTGGATAGGAGCCATGTAATGCCTGAATTGCCCGAGGTCGAGACCGTCCGGCGCGGTTTGCAACCGGCCATGGAAGGCGCGGTCATAGCCCAGGCACGGGTCAACCGCCCCGATCTGCGCTGGCCCTTTCCTAACCGCATGGCAGATCGTTTGACCGGTGCCCGTGTCAATCAGCTGCGGAGGCGGTCGAAATACATTCTTGCCGACCTGGATTCAGGCGAAACGTTGCTGGTGCATTTGGGCATGTCGGGGCGGATGACCGTATCAGGCGATCCATTGGGGCAGTTCGTCCACGACCATCCCCAGGCGCAAAAACATGACCATGTGGTGTTTGACATGGATAATGGCGCGCGCATCACATTCAACGACCCACGCCGATTTGGTGCGATGGACCTGCTGGACACCGCCACGGCCGATCAACACAAACTGTTGGCCGTGCTGGGACCCGAACCACTGGGCAATGATTTTCACGAACAACATCTGATCGATTCCTTTCGAAACAAGAACAGTCCGGTGAAATCGGCGTTACTGGATCAAAGAATCGTCTCGGGGCTTGGTAACATTTACGTTTGCGAAGCCCTGTTTCGGTGCGGAATTTCGCCACGTCGCAAAGCTGGGCAGATTTCAGCCACCCGCGTCGCCAGCCTGGTTCCGGTCATCCGAACGGTCCTGCAAGACGCCATAGCAGCAGGCGGTTCTTCGCTCAAGGATTTCCGTCAAGCTGATGGAGAACTTGGATATTTTCAACATTCCTTTGATGTTTACGGACGGGAAGGCGCCCCCTGCAAACGGAATGGCTGTGATGGGACAATAGATAGAATCACTCAATCCGGACGCTCATCTTTCTACTGCGCGCAATGCCAAAGATAGCTTGATCGAGATGTGTCGCGTGATAAGGAATCGTCCCTGAACGGAACAACGAAAGCAGTGAATATGGCCTTTGAGACGATCAACGTCGACATTCAGGACCACGTATCCCTCATCAAGCTGAACCGCCCCGACGCGTTGAATGCCCTGAACACCCAGTTGTTGGGCGAATTGTGCGCCGCGCTGGAAGAAGCCGATGCCAACGACAAAGTGCGTTGTATTGTGCTGACCGGATCCGAAAAAGCCTTTGCTGCTGGTGCGGACATCAAAGAAATGTCGGCAATGAGCTTTGTCGATGTGTCCAAGATCAACCTGTTCGCCGACGTCAATGATCGTATCGCCGCCATCCGCAAGCCCATCATCGCCGCTGTCAGCGGATATGCGTTGGGCGGCGGGTGCGAAGTGGCCATGATGTGCGATTTCATCATCGCATCGGACACGGCCAAATTCGGTCAGCCCGAAATCAACCTGGGTGTTATCGCCGGGATGGGTGGCAGCCAACGCCTGACCCGTTTTGTGGGCAAGTCCAAAGCTATGGACATGAACCTGACCGGTCGCTTCATGAATGCCGAAGAGGCAGAACGCTCTGGTCTGGTGTCGCGCGTCGTGCCCGCCAAAAAGCTGATCGAAGAGGCCCTGGGGGCCGCACAGAAGATCGCCGAAAAATCCATGCTGACCGCGATGACCGCCAAGGAGGCGGTGAACCGCAGCTACGAACTGACGCTGAGCGAAGGCATGTTGTTCGAACGCCGGGTTTTCCATTCGATGTTTGCAACCGAAGATCAAAAGGAAGGCATGGCGGCCTTTCTGGAAAAACGTCAGGCCCAGTTCCGCGACAAGTAAGACGCAGGACATCTCCGATCCCGAGGGGCAGGCCGATGGGTCTGCCCTTTTGCGTTCGGGGTCGGAAATGGCGAAAACGGTTCCCGGCTTGCCAATTGCGCCCAAGTTGGCTAAAGACCCGGCCATACATGCGCGTGCGGCCCGCTCTGGCTAGAATCACACCGGTGACCTGATCCGGGTTGGCTTGGCATTGCGCTTAGAAATCGAACCCGAATACAAAGGTCAAATACCATGGCAAATTCGCCTCAGGCAAAAAAACGCGCCCGTCAGAACGAAAAGCGTTTCGCTGTCAACAAAGCCCGTCGTTCGCGCATCCGCACCTTCCTGCGTAAAGTCGAAGAAGCAATCGAATCCGGCAACAAAGAAGAAGCAACTGCTGCTCTGCGCGCTGCTCAGCCCGAATTGATGCGCGGCGTGACCAAAGGCGTTTTCCACAAGAACACCGCCTCGCGCAAGGTTTCGCGCCTGTCCGCCCGCGTCAAAGCGCTGGGCTAATTCTGGGTCTCCCCCGGGAATCGGTGACCGTTCGGCATCTGTTCGGACAAGATCTGAATTAACAAATCTGGAAGGCGTTGCAGGATTGCAGCGCCTTTTTTGTTCTCTTGGCCCCAACCCGGCTTCTGCTGCAAGCGCGAGAGATTCTTTATCCCCAAAGCCTGAGTCAACAGCATAGTTTCGTTGCTGGGAGGGGGACGAAATTGCTACCAAGGTTTCAGCGATTCACTCGCTTGGGGGGACAGGCTGGATCCGGAACATCCGATGGGCATCGGAAGCTTTGGAGACGACTGTCGGGATACTGTTTAGAATGGCGGCATCCTGATGCGCTATGATCCGGTCACTCACCGGTGTTTGGCCCTGTCTATAAAATGAGTGTGTAACGGTTTTGTTTCAGAGGATCGTCCGTGCTGGATAGCGGATGATTTTGGGGGACATATTTGTCGTTATGTCTGCACAGACAACGGTGTCGGCTTTCCGGCAGCGACCGGTATTTTGGTGTGTGAATCCTAATGGTCCTGAGACCAACGAAAAAAATGACATAATGGCCGAAATGGCCAGCTTTGGGATGC
>NZ_CP123586.1:0-184395 GCF_045277565.1 Aliisedimentitalea scapharcae
ATGTCCGGCGCGCCTGTAGCGGCACAGGTGTACGATTGCGTGATCGATCCATCAGAAACAGTGGACGTCGCTGGTCAGTCAGGCGGCGTCGTTACAGAAGTCTTTTTTGATCCGGGGGAACAGGTCAAGAAAGGCCAAGTGCTGGCGCGGCTTGAGGCGACGATTCAATATGCAACCGTTCAGATGCTGGAAATTCGAGCCGAGGACACTTCGGAGATCGAAGCCCAGCGAACCCAGTTACAGTTTTTGGAGGGACGCCTAGAACGAACCCAGAAATTGCTGGACCGCGGGGTCGTGTCCAAAGGCGTTTTGGAGGAGATCCAATCCTCTGTAGATGCAAACAGGTCATTGCTGGTTCGGGCTGAACTCGCCCGCCGCGTTGCCTTGGGTGAACTCACAAGAGCAAAAGCCGCTCTTTCTTTGCTGGAGATTCGCAGCCCCATCGACGGAGTCGTCCTAAAGCGACACTACGACGAGGGTGAGTATCTGCCCTTGGAAGGCAGTATTGCAACAATTGTTCAGCTTGATCCTTTGGAAATTGTCTCCTTCTTGCCGGTGCGAGAATACAATTCAGTTCACGTGGGAGAAATTGCACAGGTGGAACCCGCAGCCCCGTTGGACGGAAGCTATCCTGCGGAGATTTCCCGTATTGATCGTGTCTTTGACGTTGCAAGCGGGACATTCGGTTTACAGTTGAAATTGGAAAACCCGGATCTGGAGATCCCGGCCGGGCACCGGTGCAAAGTCACTTTTGGGACTGGATTTCACGTTGAACAGCAAAGCAACTGAGACGATAGATTGATCTCTTCTCGGTCGTACGTGTGACGGCAAGACCCCCTGCAGCATCTGACACACAGGGCTTTACCCGTCGCTGTCGGGTTCAACAGCAAGGCAGTCGTGCGGCGCGATCTTGGGCGGGACTGTCGGCTACCAAGCCCGCACGTGGCCAAATCTATTCCCCTCCGTCGTTGACGGGTTCAGTGATGAAACTGTCTTTCAATGCCAAATCTTCCAACAAAAACCCGGAGGTCTGTTGCGGTCTACAGTCTTGGCCCTCCAGGGATTCAGATCAAGAGAACACGCTGACCATCACCGACAAATAGGTCACAACACCTAAGCATTCTTTTAAACCGGTGAAGATCCTGGCCGCATTTCAAGGTAGGGTATGTATCGTCATCCCGATTGACCGTACATCCTGTTTCTGACAGCGAACAGGTTTGATCACGGCGCTTTTTCTTCGATTTGTTCCGCCAAAGCGCCCTCCCCTGAGGCTTTCAGCTATGTCCAATAATACTGACCAGAAACTGGATCTACAGCTGCTGCGCAGAAGTTATTAAATTGGCTTTCTCTGGCCCTAACAGGAGCCGGACCGGCAATCTCTATTCAAAGCTTTGAGCCTGTCGGACTGCCGATCCAACCTAATCACCTTTCGCCAAATGGATCGGGTGTCATTGTTCAGATCCTGCCGCACCGCATAAGTATTCAAGCTGCGCTGTGCAAACCAGAGTAACGGAAAAAATTAGGTACATCACGGGTGCCCATCCGATATCGTGATGCCCACCCGTCATTCGAATTGGCGGCAAATTTCTTTCAGAATACTCTCCAGATCTCCGACGCTAACCTCCCTGCCCCGCAGTTCTATGCGCATTCCGTCGGCCGACATTTCGGCACTCAGAACGCCGCCGTTCTCCAGTTCCCGGTTTGGCAAACGTGTTATTTTCTGGGGCCGACCTCCGCGTGTCTTGTCACGTGGTATGCTTGCCCGACTGGTCAGCGCCGACTGAATAATATTCCATTCCGCAGTTGGGTCAGCCGCATCACCGTTCCCCAACGCTGCACGCAAATGTGGCTGCGCCCCATCCCGCAATGCTGCCGCCAATTGCAAACCGCCCTTTTCAGTCAATGCAGTCGGATATTTGAGAAGATCGCCCAACGCCTCATGAACTGTGGCAAAGCTTCTCACTTTGGAGCGCTTGGCCTTGGACGCGGCGGCAAACAACACATCCACCGCTGCAGCAACGTCGGGAAATACCCCCTGCCCCGCTGCGAGCACAGCAATGCGACCACGTTCATAGTGCGTCAGGTCTGCGCGCACTTCGTTCTCTTCGACCATGGAAACATACGCCGCTTCGCCGGCATTGCCACTGCGAACAAAGGCGGGAATATCACCAAAGGCACCGATTGATTTCGACAATTCGGTAAAGGCCCGAAGCCGCCGGAACCCTGAAATCAAACCATAGCCGTCGTCGGTTCGGGCAACTTCGATCGGTGCGCGCAAACCATTGGACAAAATTGAACTGCGCAGTTCGTGCATTGCCTCGTCGTCTTCGACCAGACGGTCCCGGCGAATAAAGTCCTGATCAATCTCGGCGACCGGGATCATCTGTGCAACCAGACCTGCCTGATCGGCGTTGCGCCACTTGCTCGCGTCCCCCTGATCCTGAGCCAAAGCAACGCGGTCTGTGACGGACGCCATACCGTTGAGCGACGCAGCCTCTCCTGCGACCTTTGCTATGGGTGGTGCCGCCGCTGTTGCCTCAAACGGATTGAGCGCCGGTTTCGCGGCGAAACCTTCTTCGAGTTCCTGCAGTTCATGTTCGTCTGGGGCTGTCAGCCGTCTGCGTTTAGCCATTGCCTGTATCTCCCATCTGCGCGTCGCGCCACCAACAACCGATTAGCAGTTCCTTGAACTCGGCGTATGTCCGATCAAAGGTCTCCCGACCCCGCACATATGTATCCCGATTAAAATCGCGGTAATCTGCCTCATAAATTCCGTTGACCTGTTCACCGGCCTGACCGACCAGAGCTGTATAATCCTGGCGATACGCATTCATGAAATCGCCGAAATAGGCCTGGATCACATTTGCCATATCGGTTTGCTGGCTAGCATCGAACCGCGTCACAATTGCCCGGACCACATCCCACTCGAACTTGATTTCGGGCAACCCCGCAGCCCGCTGCGCAGCGTTTTCTCCGTCTTCGATGCTGGCAAATGTCGTGTATAGCATGTCAAAGAACCGGCCCGTGGAATCAAATTCCAAAAACGAAGCACCGAGCGGGACCAACAATATGTCGGCCGCGGCCAAAGCGTTGATCGTCAGATATCCAAGAGCGGGCGGCGTATCCAGAAAGACGATGTCATATTGCTCCAGGATGTTTTCATCCTCGAGAAAGTTGGTCAGCCCATCCCAAAGCGGCCAGCTGCGCAATCCCATGCGCCAAACTGGTATCTGGAATTCCGCCCAGTACAGGTTCAATTGGGCCCCAATCAAATCAATATTCGGCCAATGAGTGCTCTGGATCACATCTGAGGGCGTTGTTTTTAGCGCCTCTTGCAGAGTTTCATCCAACGGAATTTCCGGTTGGCCGGCGGCAGCACGAACCTGATTTTCCTGCAATACCGCCTTGGCATAATCCTTGGCCACCAACGGAAAAACTGTTTTCCACTCATCTGCTACTTTGCCGCCCAAAATGGATGTCATTGATCCTTGGGAATCCAAATCAATCACCAGCACCTTGTAGCCGTCCAGCGCCGCCGACATTGCCAAATGTGCCGCGGTTGACGTTTTCCCTACACCGCCTTTGAAGTTTGCGACCGATACAACCTTGGCAGGGAGTCCTTTGGGTCGATAGGGCAGGTATTCTTTTGTGCTGACCCCCTCACTGTCGAAATACTGGCGCAAGGAGAGAACCTCTTCGAGCGTGAACCACTTTGATCCGCCATCTCCTTCACCCTGGGGTAATTCGGGGTTGGACTTCAGGACACGTCTCAAATGTGCTGGGGCAATGGGGATAAGGTATTTGGTGATTTCCCAGGTCGAAAACTTACGTAGTCTCTTTTCTCCGTCCGGCGCGTATCCGCGTCGCGCAAGATCCTCTCGGCCTTTGGCGCAGAACGCGGCGGCTTTTGCGAATCGCTGTGTTCCAATAGGGTCTGGCAATCGGGATGCTGCCGCTTTGGGATCGAGATTCAAGTAGGGCGGTGGGGTAGGGGACGTTGGTTTGCTCATTTTTGCGCCTCGGGTTATGTTCGCCTTTTCAGCGTATGTTTCCGAAACTATAGAACATCGTCTCTTCAATCCAGCACAAGTCTTAGGAAGATGCAGAATTTCGGCTGAGTTGTCGGTTTCGCGACGAAACCAATAGGTTAGAATGAAAGAGAACACGACATAGGTTTATTATCTTTAAGAACTTTAGAATATTTCGGGTCATAAAATGAAATAAATTCAATGCCTTGTAGGTGTTTTAGTACCCACTTACAGGATGAAAGGGTACCGTACACAGGACGAAAGGTACCAGAATACGGGATCAACGGTGCCAAGCAACGGTATTTTCGGTACCGATTCTCAGGATGCTGCCTTGGGCCCCACTTGCGCTCTAATGTGGGCGTTTAGGCTCTAATTCGACTCGGGTCCAGCATTGTGAAGTGCCCCATCTGAGGGGGCACTCAGGCGGTGTGCGTGCATTTCGCCGTCGAAGTGGATATCTGTCTGCCTGGTGCCTTCCTGCAAACGGGTACCTTTGAAACCTGGATAGGGAACCTGCTAGTGATTGATCCGCAGGTACCTATTGGTTAGAATGGGTTCAAAAAGAGCAGGCATACTCAATGGACGATTCACGAATTGACATGGACAAACTGTCGGGCGCACTTCGCCGTGAGACAGTCAAAAAGAACGTAGCCGCAATCCACATCAGTGGGAAGCTGAGCTTGCTGCAACGGAAGTTGTCCAATGTTCTGTTGCTGAACGCCTATGACGCGTTGACCACTGCACAGTCCCATACCATCGATGCCCGAACGCTAGCGACCATTGTTGGGTATAACTCTAATGATTTTGACACTCTGCGTGCCAGCCTACGGGCATTAGCCGAAACCGTAGCGGAGTGGGATATGCTGGACGAACAGGGCAAACAGGAATGGGGGGTCTCTTCGCTGTTGTCTTTTGCAAAGCTCAAGGGCGGCGTATGCGAATATGCCTATTCTCCGGCGTTGGCACAAAAGCTGCATGACCCTAAAATATATGCCCTCATCAATGTGCATATCCAACGCAATTTCAGCTCGGGACATGGGTTGGCGCTTTACGAAAACTGCTATCGATTTGTGCGTACAGGGTCGACTGGCTGGTGGAACCTCGAGACGTTCCGCAAGTTGATGGGGGTCGACGGGTCCAGCTATTATGAAAGCTTCAAGCATTTGAATGCCAAGATTATCAAGCCATCGGTCGCCGAAGTGAACAAGAGCTCTGATATTTTGATCGAACCGGGGTTTCGTAAAAAGGGTAGGGCGGTCACCGACATTCGGTTTCTGGTCCGAGAGAACCCCCAAATGGCAATGTTCCAGATCGACGACGGCGATGGTGTGCGCAATCTCAAGACCTATAAATTGCTGCGGGGGCAGGGGGTGTCGGACCGGTTGGCGCGGCAATGGATTGCGGAACATGGCGAAGATTACGTTCAGGAGAAACTGAACTATATGTCTGGGCAGGACCAGATCAAAAGTTCGGTTGGCTATTTGTCGGCAGCATTGCGTGATGATTATAAGCCGACAACACGGGTCGAACCCACCCAGATCAGCCCGGAAGCCATGGAAGCCCGCATGCTACGAGACGCACAGCGGTCGCGGGAAGATGCTGACTTTGAGGCGCGACAGGCCGAACGGGCGGAACGTGCAAACCAATTGAACATTGTCGAAATGCTGGTTTCGCGGCGAAACCCAACGCAACGAGATGCAGACAAACAATTGTTTATGACGGGCCTGACAGATGACCTTGATCGCGAGAGCTTTCGAAGCCAGGGATGGCGGTCTGGGTTGAATGCAAACGCCATAATTGCCTTTTGGAAAGATCTTGAACCCGAAGCATTTGATGGCGAACCTGAATAGCCCCAGGAATCAAAGGGGGACACTGCGCGTCGATTTGTAGAGAAATGGCGCAGAACACAGAAAGTTGCCCAACGGCAGTCTGCGACGCGCGTTTCGCAAACTCCGCTCCCTGCGTTGTCCAAGGCTGTGCATTTGATCGACTATTAAGAGGGCGGATGTCTGGAATTTCGTTTCACACGGTCTTTAGTTCATTCAAGAACCCATTGACCAACGGACCCTTGGACAAAGAACGTCTGGATGCCTGACCGTGCTGCTGTGGGGTGATCGCATAAAACGAATAGGGCAGGGGCAATCCCACCATGCTGGGCAAAACCACATGATCCCCCATTGGCAAATCGCGAAATAGCCTTTTGGGTATCAGGGCAATCCCGGCGTTATTGAGGACCAGTGCCGATGCCACCGCGGCACCGCCCACGCGCAACCCTTTGCGCATGTCCGGAGTCCTGGCAATGCCTGCAGTGCGAAACCATGCCGCCCATGTCGGAAAGGACGCGTAGTTTTCACCCCAATCGGTATGGATCAGTGCGGAATCCGGAAGCGACTGAAACCCATCCTGGGCAAGGTATTTGTCAGCAAACGAGTGTGTGCACGTTGGAAACACAGTATCGTCAAACAATTGCGTTGTTGCGTGTTGAGGGTAGAGATGGCTTTCGTTCGTCAATCTGATGTCGACCAGGGCCCGTTCCAGATCAATTGGGTCTGCTTCAATCCTCAGCTCGATGCCAACATCGGGACAGGCTCTCCTAAATCTCGCAATGGCGGGTGAAACCCATTGAACTGCCAAAGATTGGATTGTGCTAATAACCAGATTGGACCGGGCCTCGTTTTCAAGAAGATGATCGGAGATGGTCGACAATTCGATCAGCGCCGCAGATACGGATGGATACAGTTGACGCCCAGCATCTGTCAGGTGAAGCGCATTATGAGAGCGCCGGAATAATTTTTTCCCATAATATTCCTCGGCTTTGCGAACCTGCATGCTGACAGCAGGCGGGGACACACCCAATTCCACCGACGCAGCGGTGAAACCGCCCAGCCGCACCGTGGCTTCAAAGGCTTTGAGCGGATTGAGCGGCGGCAGGCGCATCATGGCGCTCCCTTCTTGCATAAGAAAAACTGTGCCTAGTTATAGTATTTGTGGGTTTGAAATGCCAGATCCCAGCGGCCAACCTGTATGCAACGGAGGATGGCATTTATGGCAAAAATGGAAATCGAATATCTGGGAAAGCCAGAGATTGATCGTTTGGCGTTGACCAATGACGAAATCCTCGGCGCTGTTGAGCAAGGGTTGATAGCAGCGGGCCGCGGGCACACAGTGATTGAACCGCGAATGCATTTGACACCTGATCCGGCCTTCAACGGTCATTTCAATGTTTTGCGCGGCTATGTCGAACCCTTGGGGTATGCCGGGGTCAAGGTCGTCGGGGATTTTGTCGACAACTATAAACGGGGTTTGCCGTCCGAGCTGGCGCTGCTGAATTTGTTTTGCCCCAGAACCGGCGCACCTTTGGCCGTGATTGATGCCGCGGGGATCACCGACATGCGCACCGGGGCGCTGACCGCATTGGGTGCCAAATGGCTGGGGCCCCAAAACCCCCGGGTGTTGGGGCATCTGGGTGCGCGGGGAACGTCCTATTGGAATGTAAGATTGCTTGACCACCTGTTTGACTTTGATGAAATTCGGGTTCATTCGCGCCGTCCCGAAAGCCGCAATGCCTTTGGCGAACGGCTCAGTGCTGATCTGGGAAAAAAGGTCGTCGTCACCGAGGATTGGGAAAGCTGCCTATCCGGTGCGGATATCATGATCGAGGCGACACGTTTGAACCAGCCAACCCCGCTATTTGATCGCTCCTGGGTGAAAAAGGGCAGCTTTGTTGTGCCGTATGGCACCATGAGTGCGCTGCCGCTGGATTTTGTCGATGGGTTTGACAAATTCGTCATGGACGATCTGGGGCAGATGCGGGCCGGGCATCTTGGGGCGCTGCGCCCGCATATTGATGCAGGAAAGATCAACGAAGACAGTTTTTACGCCGAAATCGGTGAAATTGCCTGTGGTGCCAAACCTGGGCGGGAATCCGACGATGAAACGATCTTGTTCTGGCACCGGGGCATGTCCACCGGGGACATCGCGTTGGGGGCGCGGATCCTGGACAAGGCACGCGATATGGGCATTGTCCAGAACCTGTTGTATCGCGATGAGTGACCCTGTTCTGCGGCTGGATGGGACTGCGCTGACCGTTGAGGATCTGCATCGGGCGTCGCATAGGGTCCCACGGATCGACCTGGATCCCGATGCGTTACGGGCGATGGCTGCCAGCCATGCGCTGGTACAACAGGCGATCCGCGAAAAGGTGGCCGTCTACGGTGTGACAACTGGGTTGGGTGCGCGATCGACTGAGGTTCTGGATACTGATGCATTGTCCGAATTTTCAGTTCAAACACTTCGGGGTCGAGCGCATGCCATTGGACCAGAAGAACAGCGCGAGGTCATTCGGGCCGGAATGATTGTGCGGCTCAATACGTTGCTATGTGGTCATAGCGGTGCTCGTCCCGAACTGGCGCAGCATCTGGCTGACTGCCTCGAGGCAGATTTGACGCCGGTATGTGGCCAGATTGGGTCTATCGGTGCCGCGGATCTGGTTTTGAATGCAACTGTTGGTTTGGCATTGATTGGCGAAGGCGAAATGCGTCAAGCAAATGGCGAGGTCAGTTCCAGCGCCGAACTCATGCGGGCTCATGGCATCGAGCCCTTTGTTCTTGCGCCGCGAGAAGGGCTGGCATTGGCCAATCATACCGGGTCTGTTGCGGGTGCGGCGGCGCTGGCTCTGTATGAGGCACAAACAGCCTTTGAAGCGGCGCAAACGGCTGTTGCCTTGTCGATGGTGGGGTTTCGCGCCAATCTGGGCCCACTGGATCCAACCATTCTGGCGGTAAAGCCACATCCCGGTCAAATTTCGGTCGCAGCCGGTTTGAGCCACCGATTGGATGGAAGCGCATTGATGGACCCCGCGCAGGCACGCCGATTGCAGGATCCTCTGTGCTTTCGAAATGTCGTGCAGATTCACGGTACGACCCAGACCGCGCTGACCCAGGCCATTGAATGCCTGAGGATTGAGATCAACAGCGCCAGCGACAATCCCGTGGCCCTGGTCGACAGCAGAAAAATCATATCGAGCGGAGCCTTTTTCACGTCCGAAGTTACCAGCGTGATTGAGACCCTAAACCGCAGTATTGTGCCGCTGGTCTTTGCTCAACTGGCCCGGATCAGCAAGCTGTTGAACCCTGTGTTCAGCGATCTTCCCAGTTTTCTGGCCAAACCGAACAGCGCGTCAAATGGCTTTGCACCGATTATGAAACCAGCCGAGGCCCTTGCCAGCGAAATTGCGCATCAGGCTCAACCGGTGCCGATCTGGCCCAGTCTGAATGCCAATGGTGTCGAAGATTGCATGACGGGGTCGCCAACCGCGGTCAAAGCTCTGCGGCAGATCATCGACAGGCTACGACGACTGACGGCAATTGAATTGATGGTGGCTGGCCAAGCTGTGGATCTGCACGGTGTCAACGGCGCATTGTCGCCGGCGTTGATAGATGTATTGACCAATCTGCGTAAAATATCCGAGCCGTTGGGCGCGGATCGTCCTCTTGGACTGGATATCGAGACGATCGCGGAGGCGATAGGTGAGAATGGGTTTGCGGGTGGTGTGATGTCGCGCGGGTAGGGGGCTTTCAGATCCTAACAGCGCAGATCGCTCCGTTTGATTTCGACATTCAGGCCTGCGGCGTCACATCAGGTGGACCTGCTTGTCTTGTGAAAACACAAGGTTATGTACCGCATAAGAGGGGCACACGATCACGTCGTTGACGCCTCAGTCGGCACGATCCTTCGACCATTGATGTAGGTTTTCAGAAATCGCACCCCCTGTGAGCCGGCAGTCAATTCCGAGTAGAGGTGTTATTGACCTTTGGCGTGCATCTCACGTTTGCGGGCCCGGGTAATGCGCGTCGCCTCTTCGGAACCGTCATGGTATGTGCCGAACCACTTGTCCCACGGCATTTCGGCATTGCCATAGTTGCATTCATAATACCGGTGGTGCAGCTGATGGAAAAAGGCTCCGATCAACAAGGCCTGGCGGTTTCTGGCCCATATAGCTTCGTATCCCGAATGTGATGACGCCGCACCCAACATCAGCCAATAGCCTAGGAATACCATGTGTACAGGATGGCTGGGCAGCACGAGCACGATCAGGATTGCGCTGAGATACCCAATGGCCTCGACTGGGTGCATCGACATTCCCGACCAAGGGCCGGTATTGACGTTCCGATGGTGTACCGCATGGACGTATTTGTAGACAGCGGGTTGGTGCAGGGCCAGATGCACAACATAGAAGTGAAAGCTTTGCCAGATCGCAAGAAGCGGGAATAGCGCCAGGAACCAGATCGGATGAGCGGTAAAGGAGAGCGTTGCGATGAAATCGTTGGCATAGCTCCACCGCAGGGCGGTTTCGAAGCCGGACAGGCACGTCGCGCCAAAGACCATAGAGTAATAAATGTTGTCCCAGGTCTGATAGCCGAATTTATACAGCGCGTTCTTGCGCTTCATATAGGGTCGAGGGTCATATTTCAGCAACTTGCCCTGCCCGTCGATCCCGTAGAACCAAAGGTGAAGGCCTCCTGCCACAACCAGCAGCAAGACCCAGTTGCGCACAAAAACCCACGCGACCCAATCAAAGGCAAAAACCATTTGCTCTGGGCCAACCGGTTGCAGCCAGTAGGCAACAACAAAGGCCAGTGCTACATAGATCGAACGATCCGATACCTGCAAATAGTTCTGCCAGACCCATTTTGCCAGCGTTCCGAATTTCGGAGGCCAGTTCCAATAGGGGGCGAAACTGACCGGCAAATTTGGGTGCCAATGCCATTCGCGGCTCATGGGGGCGGAGGTGGTTCGGGTCTTGGTCTTGTCCGTGGATGGGGTGTCGATGCTCGTCATGTCCTGTCCTTTCCTGAAATGGTTGTGGGTTTCAGGTTGGCGGGGGAGGGGGCTCGTATGGGTATTTTCGGGATGCTTTGCCGGTCATGGCCGAGCCTACTGGTGAAACGGGCGACGTTTGTCCAACGCTTCGCGCAGTTTTTCATGTTCGCCCGGTTTCATTGCGACACTGGTGGTGCAGTCCGGGTAGCTGCCGTTCAGAACGGCAGCGCGAAAGGCGGTCAGGCCTTTCATCCGCTCGACTTCCATTGCTGCGCGGGCCGAGGCCATATCAGCAAATGCTCTGGCGTGACGGGGCGCGTTTGGAGTGTCGCCACAGGCATCGTCCTGGAACAGGAAAATCACATCCGCGGCCCCGCCGGATCCGATCGAGTGGGTAATCAGTCTGGTGCGTGGGCTGATCTCGGCAATGGCTTCGTCTGCGACGCATTCCAATTCAACCGCATAGGCGCCTGCATCCTCCAGTCGGCGTAGATCTTCGGCCAGGCTCATCGCTTCATCGGCGGTGCGCCCATACGCGCGTAACCCCCCGATCCTGGTCGATAAGCGGGGCACCAGACCCAGATGCCCCTGAACGGCCAGCCCTTCGTCGGCCAACAGTTCTACGGCCTTCAAACTCCGCATGGTGTAAACCGCGTCGGCTCCGGCCGTAGCGGCGCGGATACCAGCTCGCAGTATATCCTGATGTGTTTCATAGTCGGAGGCCATCAAAGCCGCAGTGGTAAATGTGTTGGGTGCGCCTGCACGCACCTCGGCCAGGTCGTGGTCGACGATCGATAGGTGGTCGATCGCCGCCGCTTCGGCCGCTGCTGCCTCGGTTCGGTTGACGGCAGTTGTCTGCACGAGTTTGCGCAGCCCCTTTCCGGCCACAATGTCCGCTACCGTCAGGTTGCGCGCGGCGGGAACCCCTCCAAAGGTGTAGATCCGTTTCATGGCTGCTACCCTTCGGTCTTATTCAGCGGCTTTCAGGGGACGGCCCTGCGGGATGACTTCGTATCCGGGTTCCTCCGGTTCATCGTCCAGCATTTCCGGCGGAAAACCCGGCGCGCGGATGTCCAGTCCAGTGGCCTCTTCCAGGCGTTTGATGATGTTGGGCGAATAACAGCGTTCGCCAAAACGGTTGATGCCGTCATCAAAGATATCGACCAGCTTGGGTGAGATTTCCAACGGTACATTGTGACGGTCGGCAACCTGCTGGAACAGGCCAGCGTCCTTCTTTACCAAATCCATGGTGAATGAGATGTCTCGGGATCCATTCAGGATCACCTGGCTTTCGGTTTCATGCACAAACGACGTGCCCGAGCTGATCTTCATCGCCTCATAGGTGGTGTTCAGATCCATGCCAGCCGCCTTGGCCGTCACTAGTGCCTCGCAGCAGGTCACCAGGTTGGCAGTGGCCAGATAATTGGTGACTACCTTCAGAACCGAAGCCGACCCGAGGTCGCCGGTATGAAGGATCCGGCGGCCCATTGTTTTCAGAAAGGGGGCGATTTGTTCAAATGTGGCCCGGTCGCACCCGGCAAAAATCGAGATATTTCCAGTGGCTGCCCGGTGGCACCCGCCTGAAACCGGGCAATCTACTGCCGCGCCGCCGCGGCCCATGACCATCGCGCCGAGACGTTTGACTTCTTCTTCGTCGGTGGTGGACATCTCCATCCAGATCTTGCCAGCCGTTACTTCGGGCAGCATCTGCTGCATGACCGCATCGGATGCAGTGGGCGATGGCAGGCAGGTGATAACCGCGTCGCAATCGCGCATCAGCTGCGCCGGACCATCGGCCTGTTTTGCCCCGCGGCTGACAAAATCGGTGACCAGTTCGGGGTTTAGGTCATGAACGGTTAGGTCGATGCCATTGCGGAGCAGCGAACCCGAAAGCTTGCCTCCGACATTACCCAGACCGATAAATCCAACTTTCATACGCCCGTTCCTTGTTCAACTTTGGCCAGACCAGCCAAAGAAGTTTCTGACTGGTCTGTTGATTTACGAAGATTGCAATCTGAAAGTAAAACGAATAAAAAGAGCAAAAATCACCAAAAATAATTGGTTGTAATATGCCCAAGTTCCCCAATCTGATCTGGCTGCGGTCCTTTGAATGCGCTGCACGGCATATGAATTTCACTGCCGCGGCTGCCGAACTGGGCATCACTCAAACAGCCCTGAGCCTGCATGTACGGTCGTTGGAAGCAGAGCTGGGGTGCCAGCTGTTTACCCGCGCTGCGCGCCATCTGACCCTGACCGAGGTAGGACAGGCTTATGCTTTTTCGCTGCGCCGTTCTTTGGGGGATATCGCGCTTTCGACGACGAGCCTGTTTGGGAGCTCCAACGCACAAGTTTTGACAGTCCGAGCTCCGATTTCCACAGCAGCCTTTTGTCTTGCACATAGGTTGCCGGACTTCATGAATTCTCATCCTGGCGTCTCTATTCGAATGGTTTCGAACATTTGGGCCGAATCCGCCGGGCGTGAGAATGTGGATGTCGAGCTGCGTTTGGGGATCGGAGGATGGGATGACGTCCCGGCGCGGAAAATTTCTAAGGAACGGATTGTTCCGATCTCCAGCCGGACCACTGGCTCCAAAACCCTTTCCGTCCAGACATTGCAGCAGGGATCTTTGGTTGCGATCCTGGGATTCGAGGATATGTGGCATCGATATCTGACGGCTTTTGGTCTGCAACCGACGGATGACACACCGCCCTATGCCGTGGATACAACGGTGGCTGCCGTCGACATCGTCGCTGCAGGTGGTGGACATGCCCTGGTGCTGGAACGGTTTGCGGCCTCGGCCATTGCGGCCGGTCGATCAATCTCTATCGTTGGGGATCCGGTCCCGATTGAGCAGAGCCATTTTATTCTCGATGGTTCCATGCCGGACGCAAGTGGCCCAGCGAAACAACTGTTTGAAGCGTGGTTGGAAGCGGAGTTTGCATAGGCCAATGTCCCTTGTCGCCATTTGTGCAATTCGCGCTATTGTGGAATGGAATTGTTGCTGAACATTCATGGAGCATTCTGAAGTGACTGAGCGATTGAAATTTACAGATTCTCGATGGATGGCGCGCCGGCTGAGGGCCGCCAGGGCCTTGTTGGGTGCAACCCGCGAAGAACTTGCCTTGGGTGCAGGTCTGGCAACGAAAATCATTGAAGAAGCCGAAACCGAAGTATCGTTTCCAACAGCGCCGGAATGGTCAAGAATACTCAATCACTTGAATGAAAACGGTGTCCGGGCAACGGAATATGGTGTTGAATTTGATCCTGCCATAGTTGAACGCCCGGAACGTGCCGCTCTTATCTGGTCACCCAAAGTCATCAAGGATCCGTTGTTTCCGGGGTGATATGTTCAGCACCGGGACGACCGCGAACCAATCAGGCCTGATACCCTTCCGGGTTGCGGCTTTGCCAGTTCCAATGGTCGCGGCACATGGTGTCGATGTCACGCCACGCGCGCCATCCGAGCAACTCCAACGCTTTTGACGCGTCTGCAAAGCAGCTGGCCGCATCGCCTGCGCGACGGTTCTGATGTTCTACGGGAATGTCGCGACCCGAGGCGCGGGCAAAGGCATCGACCATCTCCAGAACTGTTGAACAATTGCCTGTGCCAAGATTGACTTCGAACAGCGTCGGGGCCTCCAGCACCTTGAGCGCAGCAATGTGACCCTCTGCCAGATCGACCACATGCAAGTAATCCCTTTCGCCCGTGCCATCGAGCGTTGGGTAATCGTCTCCAAAAACTTTCAGAGATGAACGCAGACCACTGGCAACTTGGGCGATATAGGGCATCAGATTGGTTGGGACACCCTTGGGGTCTTCACCGATTTCGCCGCTACTATGGGCACCGACCGGATTGAAATACCGCAGGATTCCGATGGACCACGACGGATCTGATGCATAGAGGTCCCGTAGAACGTCTTCGATCATCAGTTTGGTCCGCCCATAGGGGTTCAGGGCGCGCAGCGGGTGGTTTTCGGTGATCGGCAGCCACCGGGGATCGCCATAGACCGTCGCCGACGAGCTAAAGACCAACCTGCGAACATTGCAGTCTTCCATAGCATCCAATAGCGAGATCGTCCCAAATACGTTGTTGTTGTAGAAAGACAGCGGGTTCGAGACGGAGTCTCCCACCGCCTTGAGGCCCGCGAAGTGAATGACGCCGCCGCACCTGTGCTCTTGCAATGTCTTGCGTACCAGATTCCCGTCCTGGATATCGCCCCGAACAATATCCAACGTCCGTCCAGCCAGGCGTTGAACCCGGCGCAGCGCTTCGACATGACCGTTTGAAAAATTGTCGTAGACCACAACCTCATATCCCTGCTCCAGCAAGGCGAGACAGGTATGCGCGCCGATGTATCCGGCACCGCCCGTTACAAGGATCTTCATTTGAACCTTACTTCCACCGGCAACCCTTCGACCCAGAATTCAGGTTCTTCATCAAGGGCTACCACCACTTTTATCGCACGTTTTGAACCTTCAAACGGCCCGGCCAGTGCTGCGGGAATGGTCTCTGTAATCTGTGGAGGTTCCTTGACCACTCCGTCATAGCGGACCCGATCCGGAAAAATGACGACGACCGGGTTGCCGACCCTAGCGCGCCCAATACCTTCAGGCTGGAGGAACACATTGACCACTGGCGTATCGTAATTTGATAACTCGATCAGCAGATCGCCTTCGGTGACATATTCGCCTTCTTTGACAAAAATTCGATTTACCACGCCATCTTCGTTCGCGCGGGTATCCAACTGCTGTTGCTGAACTTCGGCGACAGCGATTTCCAGTTCAATAGCGCGGATTTCATCGGCCAGATCATGGGTGTAACGCAGGCTTTCCAGCCGCTCGAGGTCGACAATATGTTGGCGTTCATCATGCGACAGCGCCCGGCGCATTTCATTCAGTTGCATTTGATCGGATAATTTGAACAGGCCCTTGTCCGCCAGCTGCTGATAACGGGCTGCGATCTTGTCCTGCTTGCGGCGGGATTCTTCCAGTCGTTTTGTATAGGCGTCCAACGTGACCCGGAGGCTGGCAATCATTTGGTCCTGATAGGTTGTCAACACTTCAAGGTTGTTGCTCCAATGTTGGATCTTGCGATCGACTTCGGGCGAAGTCAGATCAAGCAGCTTTTGCCCAATCGAAACATTGTCGCCGGGTGCCACAGGGATCGAGGTGACAAATCCCGGGTTCGAGGCGCTCAGTCGAATGGGTTCTGTGGTCAATATACCATCGGCGCGAACCAGGATTTCTTCTTGCAACACCAACCAGCCCCAAATCAGGATCGGGCTGATTACCAGCAGGACCATGAAACGCCAACGCCACCGAAACCCGGCGCGCTTGGGTGCAGCGTAGTTGACTTGAAATCCTTCGTGGTTGGTAGGGTCTGTTTTCTTGACACCGTCGAACCGCACTTCCATCAGAACCTTCGCCCCCGTTTTAGAACCCACCAGGGGGCCATGTTGGATTCCTCGTGTCCGCGTCTGAGCACTTCGTTCAATGTGGCAAACGCGGCGAACACCCGCAGTATAAAGGTATAGAGTGGATAGGCCGGCAACCAAGTCCAGGCGATGCTGTCCTTGGTCATGCGTTCGGATACACCAACCCAGAACACTCCGAACAGCAGCGCTGCAAACACCAAATACATTGAATATTGAAGGGCAAAAATGGCGACTACGAACTCCAGCGGATAGATCGCCAGTATCCAGATATTGAAGGCAACGATCAGCACCGGGAACAGCACGTTTTGCAGCACTCCGTAGACAAAGGTGAACACCAATGTCTTGATGCCCAACAGGCGCGGCGAAAACGCATTCCGATGTTTGCGCAAATACAGGAAAACCAGATCTCCGTCCCAGCGCAGCCTTTGGTTCAGCAGTTGTTTGAAGGTTTCAGGCGCGTCTGTGTGCCCGATTGCGCGCCCGGCAAACGGGATCCGCATATTCGGGTGACGCCCGAAATACTGTTTGATCCGAACCGTCAGGTCCAGGTCCTCGGCTGTATGTGTGTCCCAGCCGCCTATCTGCTTGAGAAATTCACGTCGAAAGGCTCCAAAGGCCCCGGAAATATTGTTCAACAGGTTCCATTCACCCAGTCCGGTCTTTCCGCCTTGAATCGAAATCATGTATTCGAACGCCTGCATCCGGGTCACCAGGCTAACGCGGTCGTTGCGTACCCGCAGCGCACCCCCAACCGCAGGTACATTTGGATCGTCAAATTCGCGAATGATTTCGACCATCATGTTGTTGTCAAAGGATGTGTCGCCATCGGCATTCATGACAATATCTCCGGTGGCCGCGTACAGGCCGGCGTTCAGCGTCGACACCCGTCCACCGCGTTGCCATTTTGGCAATACGACCAACTTGCGCTTGGGGTATCGCTGAACTACGTCTTCACAGTCCAGAGCCGCCTGATAGGTGTCACCATTCTGTACTGCGCCATCAATCACCGCGATGATTTCGATGTTACCGGGATAGGTTTGTTCACACAGGGTCAGGATGGTTTTTATAATTGCGTCCCCTTCGCCGTAGCAGGTTATTATGCAGGACACATCTGGATGAGAGGCCAGAGGTGGCCGTCTGTCGTATCGCCAGCGCCATTTTAACATGCCCGCCAGAACCACCAAGGTCAGTGGTGCCTCGACCAGGATGATCAGCGGCACCAGAATATACAGCATCACCGGATCCGAAACGATGGCACCAAGAATACCCCAGACCGTGTCAAATATGGCTGACAGGTCCAGTGTCATGTTCAATTCGCCTTGTCGGCAAAACGATCCAACCAGCCGCGCGCATCCGGTCCGATCCGGGGCTGGGGCAGTGTTATGGCATCAACGGTCAGTTTGAGCGGGCTGTTCTTTTGGGCTTCGCCAATCGACTTGATCCGCTGCACGAACTCTTTGGTCTGATCCTGACCTTGTTCCGGAAACAGAACCATTATTGTGTTGAGGTCTCGGTAATGCAGAACCGCTGTTTCAGGTAGCAGAGATCCAATCTGGTCGCGCAACGATTGGGTGCGGGCGCGGTCTTGATCGCTGACCTCTGGTTGGTCCTGAATGTCGATCCGGGCCACGACCGAGTTCGAACGCGCCATAGAGTTCAACCAACTGAGTGTCCACAGGAATTGCTCTGGTCCGACGGCTTCGCCAAAGGCGCGTATTTGATCTTCGGGGCTGCGCCCCCTTTCAACAGCGCTTCTCCGGCTGGACCCAGCCCGTAGGAACGAAATGTGTGTGTCTGCAAATCAGCTTGTGCATTGATTGTTCCGCATTCCAAACAGGTTGCTTTGATCCGAGGGTCGTTGAACCTTTCGCCACATCCACAGCAGCGCATGCGTTCGATGGGGCGGTCGTAATCGGTTCCAATGTGTTTCAGGGCGGTGTCGCACTTTGGACAGATCAATCGTTCTGCGCGCCGAAACACGCCCTGTTCGCCAACAAATCCGCAGGTGAAACAATGAATGGCCTGTTCGCGTTTGATGTCCAGCGCATCGCAATAGGGACAACGATCTACATAATTCAGATGAGCGCTGGCGCAGGTTGCACAATTTCGGGTCCTGTCGATGACAGAAATGGGAATGGTCAACTCCCGTTGGCACGCCCGGACCAACCAGGTGTTGGCAGCTTCGCCTCCCAACATGTCGAGAACGGGATAGCGGTAGATTTCAGGCCTGCTCAGATCTATCACCGGCGCAATCATGCGCGTATCAAGATGCCAGAGCCAGCTCAGGACCACGGCTTCGCTGGATTGGTCCTGGAGCAGTGCGTTCTTGTCTTGTCGTGCACGGGCTTTTGTCAGAACCGTAGCCAAATCATCCGGCAGGCCACCATCCGCCAAGGGATGATCTTTTGTGTCCTGAGAGTTCAAGAAAATGGGCGTGGTTTGGTCGTCTGGCGCGGACCTGAGAAGAGCCAAGTCTGTCACACGGGGGTCATCCACGACAATGGCGTCAAACGCTTGCCGCGAAACCGGATCATTCAGGTCACAGGCGTCTAAGGTGGTCACGGAATACTCCGGGCCAAGAACCCAAATCGGCATTGGCCCGAATGTGGAGAATTCCAAAAACTGTCATTAACCAGACCTCGATAACCAAATTTCAGACAAAAATCTTTCTGATTTGATTTCACATAACTTTGAGGCCAAGTGTCAAGCTGCAAGCGCTGATTGGGCAGGTTTGCCCAGAACGGCCTCTTCGACCCGTTTGACCGACGGGGCCGGAACATTGGCCGGAACATCGGTGGGAACCAGAACCAAACTGGCGACCTGTGAGCCCGCGTCCGAGGCGGGAGCGACACGCGCGACAACGCGCCACAGAACGTCGGGGAGGGGGCTGTTGGTGTTGCTCTGAACCCGCAGCAAAGACCCGGTATCCAGAACGGGTGCCATCCCAAAGGGAGCCGGAACCACTGCGCTGTACCCATTGAAGGCACCTGCATCGACGGGTAAAACCCATGTTCCATCGGAAGCCTGAAAGAGGTGGCGAAAGCTGGTGTCTTGAAAGGTCATCTTGTGTCTCCATCTGTTGAACCGGGAGACTGTTTCAGTCGGGTTGTGGGCAGATTGTCTGACCCCGTTGCGTCATCCGGTTAATACAAAGATTGGGAGTGTCCGTCATTTTCGCATGTGATTTATGGACAAGTTCATTCGGCTTCTTGCCAATACGCCATTATCGGGAAAATGCGCGCGAAAGCCGTGACACACACCAACTCTCCCTGTTGGGCTATCGCGCGCGCTCCGGTATTGAGCCGGAGATCTGTTATGGGACATCAAAAGACCAATGGCTATTCACCGGCTGTGCTCGCTCTGCGCGGTGTGAGTGTCACGGGACGCAAAGCGTTTTTGCACAGTGTGATCATTTAGGGGGCCGCATGCGGCTTAGCCGACTGATCGGGCCGCGCACCACCGTATAGGGGAGTGCGCACAGGATAAGTGCTGCCAAGACGGCAATGGTCAATTTGATCGACCCGAAAGAGACATATTGGTAGAGGCAATCCAGGATGATGGCGACAAGAAACACTTTGCCGATTGCCTCCCAGGCACTTTTGATCCGAGTGCGGCGTTGGCCTGGTCGCGACAGCAGGGCCCACAAATAGGGTGGCTCGCCTGTCGCTGCGTCCTTGCGGCCGTCAATCACCGCAAACACCAGCGCCATTGTCGGTTGCAGCAAGAGGCGCAGGTGAAAAGCGCCATCCGAGCGAGCAATCAGACCGTTCAGGATTTCATGTTCCATGTCTCTCTCCCTGTTTAAATTCTGTGGATCAGCCGTTGGCGTTACGCTGTTGACGTTCGCCTTGTTTGCAATTGCGTTTGTCGTTTCCGACCAGCCCGTTGTCCTGGCGGCAGTCCTGGCGATCGAACCGGCGATCCTGGCGATCGTCGCGGCGATCAGTGCGACGGTCCTGGCGGCGATCCATGCCAACGGTCTGGGCCAGTTCATAGCTTTCGAATTGTGCATTGGTCTGAGCGGTGGTGCCGGTATCAGCGAAGGAAGCGGTGGCCAATGTCAAGGCGGTTGCGGCGAAGGCAGTTGCTTTTGCGAAGGTGTAGAACATTTTATTTTCCTCTGGGTGTGTGTTGTGTGTCTGGTTGTGGTGCCTGACACCCTAAAAACTAGGTTTGTTCTACACTCGCCGCTTTTGATGATGGGACGGAGGTGTGCGATTATGGGACATCGAACCTTTTGCTCACACGCGTTCGTGGCGGGCATTTCAAACAGGGATGGCCGTTCTGAAGGGCAGAGGAGCAGGTAATTTCCGGGCTATGGTAACAGGCGGCGGGTGGAGAGCGTTTGCACAATGGGTTGGCCCAAAATCACAAACAACCGACCCAAATTCAAAATTTATCCGTTTGCCGCCTCCCTAAATTGAATGACAGAAGGCGGCCACATCGGACGCCATTGTCAGAAAAGGTTGGACCCATGACAAATACTCGCAAAAACACGCTGCTTTCTTCTCTTGTTGCGGCTCTGGTTTTGGCAATGCCGATGTCGGCCCACGCCAATTATGTTGCTGAAAAAGCCGTCAAGGGTGCTGTTGCCGGGGCTGTCGTAGCGGAAGCCACCGGTGGAGACGCGGCCCAAGGTGCCGCTGCCGGAGCTGCCCTCGGTGCCGTTGCCGGTGCCGTTCAAAAGGACAATTTTGAAGATCACCGTGCCCATCACCAAAACAACGGCCATCGCAAGCACCGCTAAGCGATCCCGAAACACCCGGAACGGGTTCTCCCTTCCAACCGAGGCCAATTTTCCGTTGGCCCTCTGCTTCAAACCCGATTGGCAAATTGCTGGTCGGGTTTGTTGCGGTTTGGGAGCGGGCGACCGACAGAGGTTCAAATGTCCTTCTGATACGCACGCGGGCTTTGGCCGGACCATCGACGAAAGGCTGTGGAGAAGGCTGCGTGATCCCCATAACCAAGGTAAAAGGCGATCTCTGAAATGCTCAGACCGTCCCTGAGGTAGGTTTTGGCCAAATCATATCGCAGGCTTTCAACGATATCCCGGAACGTCAGGTTTTCCGGTTTCAGATGGCGGGTTAGAGTGCGGCGGCTCATGCCGAGATCGGCGGCTACTTCGTCGGCCGTCAGGATTCGACCGGGCAGCTTGGCGATCAGAAGGGCTTCGACCTTTGCTCTTACGCTTTGTCGACGCAACCCTGCCTGTTTCATCTGGGTATCGGCCAAGTCGCTGAGATAGGAAACAAGTTCCGGGTCATGGGTTCGAAGCGGCAGATCCAAAGCACCGGGTTTGAACTGCAACCCGCTATAACTGGATTGGGTTTGGATCGGGCACCCGACCAATTTTTCAAACACGCGCTGGTCACCCCCGAATTCGTGCTGCAAACATAGATGGTCGGGGTGAAATTCGACTCCGGCAATTGCCCGCAACCGGGCAAGCATTCCAAACAGGCGGAATTCCTGGAACCTGTGATGGCGCAGGAGTGCACCGTCCGGCGTTACGATTTCCAGGGTGTCGTGACCGTTCTTGGTCATTAGGCGGAATTCTGTTGATGTGTCCGTCAAACCATAGGCCCGTGTGCCGTTTACAATGGCCTGACGCAGAGTGGCCGAACTGCGTGCGATATAGGCGGTCAACGTGTTGGCCTGACGAAATGCCAGTCCGGCACGCGCAGCAAAAGTAATGTCCCCAGCAGCACGACTGGCTTCTCGCAAAAATGTGGCTTCTTGCTGGGGGGAGAAGTCGGCCTCGGATTGTGTGCCCGGTTCAACTCCGATCCGGCGCAGCAATCTGTTCAGCTCTTCATCACCCAATTCGCGCCCGACAAAGGTGCAGATGTGCAGAATACGTCCGTTTTTTGCGGTACTTTTCCCTGCGTTTCCCTTGGGGATCATTGCGCCCTCGCGTTCCATCTGATGCTCAAACTTTAGGGACTTGTGAATTTGAGACAACCAAAATGTCGAAACCATAAACCAATTCCAACCTGAACAACGCGGAATTTTTCGCAGCTCAAACTTGGCCTGCTCCCCGACTTTTGCGGAAAACATTGTCGCATCCAGCGTTGTAGAAATTGTATGGCAGGACATTTTGGGCTCTTCTTGGCTTGCAACGGCCTGAAAAAGTGTCCGAAACTGCCTTTTACGATGCCGCGACAATGCGCCGGGCCAAATTGTCGGACTTAGGTGTTGTCCTGGGGTCGTGGGTTAAGGCGGAACGTGACATCAGGGCCGTGGCTCTGGTTGCCCTTTGGGGATCGATTTGAACGTGGGCACACCGGGAAAACAGGTTGGGTGTTTCCATCTGGATCTACCCGGGGCCCACCCCCGATTGAATAACGTAGTAAGTTTCTGCGATTGGGCAGCAACGTGAAGTTGGGAGGAGACGGCAACATGACGAACGCAACTTCGGCGATTATTACCGGCGCGGCGTCCGGAATCGGCGCTGCCGTGGCCATGAAACTGGCGCGACCGGGTGCTTGTTTGACCTTGCACACACGTCAGTCGGCCGCTCGCTTGGAAGACGTGGCCCGACAAGCGCGTGCACGCGGCGCTGAGGTGGAAGTTGTTTTGGGCGACCTGTCTGAAATCGGAACCGGGAAGGAAGTGGTAGATGTGCATCAGGCCCGCTTTGGCATGTTGGATGCGTTGATCGCCAATGCAGGTTTTCCGTTGTTCAAATCGCTGGAGGACATGCAGCCCGAGGAAGTCGAGTATGCTTTTCGGGGAAACAGTCAAAGCCTGTTTGAGCTGGCCCAGACAGGTCTGCCATTGCTGCGCAAATCGCAGCATGCGCGGATTGTTGCGGTCAGTAGTTTTACCGCGCATGTGTTTCGCACCGATATGCCGCAATTCCCAGCATCCGCCGCGTCCAAAGGCGCAGTCGAAGTTGCTGCGCGAAGCCTGGCTCTGGCTTTGGCGAAGGATGGGGTTACAGTCAACTGCGTCGTTCCCGGATATATCCGCAAGGATTCCGAAACGTCGGCTGGTTTGGGTCAGGATGCTCTGCGCGAGATTGAAACCCGTATCCCATTGGGCCGCCTGGGCACCCCCGACGATGTGGCCGCGTGTATCTGTTTCCTCACTGGTCAAGGCGCTGCCTATGTAACCGGGCAGGTCTTTCATGTGAATGGTGGATTGATCTGATCCAGGACCTGCTAGGTTGAAAGGGTGTCGCATTGATCGAATCCCGGTCGCCATCCAATGTGGTTTTACGTCGATCCTGCGCTATCTCTTTCGAAACAAGTTGGAATTAAATGATTGTAATTACCCCGGATGCGGATCGGTTCGTTATTGCACCAAGAGGCAATGAACACTGGGCACAGGAGGAATAAAATGACACGGATTTTGATTTTCGTTGGAATGGCAATTGGCGTGGCATTGGTCGTGTTGGCGTTGGTTCCCGAAGAAGAGCCAACCGTTCAGGACAAGCTGGAACAAGCCCGGGAAAACCTCTCTGAAGCGGCAGAATTGGCAAAAGAGGCGGCCGAAGAAAAAGCCGACGCTTTGGCGTCAGAAATTGAAAACAAGGCAGACGAAGCGGCGCAATCCGTTGGTGCAACTCTGGAAGGTTTGCAAAAACAGGCCGAAGATTTTGCAGCTGGAGTCACCACGTCGATGGGGGATCGGTCGGAGGAACTCGCCGATTTTACGCTGCAGTTCGAACAGGCCCTGGCCCAGGGCGGTGCGCTGCATCACACCGGTTTTGACCCGGCAAACGCAAGCAAGACATTGGAACAGATGGGGCTGGACCGCTCCGAGGCGGACCGGTTGTCAGCGTGGCTGGCCGATGTGTATGCGACCCCGGGTAACATCGAAGAGACATTGGACGAGTTGCTTGAAAAACTGAAAGACCTCTGAGGGTAAGCGATTTTGCTGACACAGGCTTTGTCTTGGATGGCCGCACTCGCGTTATGTCACAGTGCACGGACAGATCGAACCCTGTGCCATTACGGCACGAACGATAGAGATCAGTCATTGGGTCTAGTTTGTCGACAATGAGTCGAAACCTGAATGACGCGGCGAAGCCGAATGATATTGATGCGGATATGCTAAGGTACTTTTATTTATCACAGTGAATTTTCGCGGTGATCTCGGTACAATACCGCACGACAATTTGGGTGACATGTACACCCGGTGCAAGAACATCAAAAAGGGAGCGCCCAGAATGGCCGCAAACTTCCATAAGTTATTTCGCCACTGGGCATTTATTCTGCTTGGGTTTATTTTCTTTTGTCTTGTGGCGGTTGTGACGCCTGCGTTGGCAACATCGGATCAATTGTCGGAAAGGGCTTCGGTCAAGGACGTCAGCGCCGAAGATCTGGAATTGTTCGTGGTGCCCATGACCGTCGAAAAATTGGCCGATCTGGCTGTGGTTTGGCAGAACCATGTCTCCAATAGCATCGAAGATTACGTACTTTTGAATCTTGGGATCCAGTCGGCTTCTGATGAACAGGCCAGCGCTCTGCGCGAACAGGTTGCCGACAAGGTTGCCGCCAACGCATTGCGGGAACAGAATTACCAGATTGTGCTGGATGCATGGACCCGCAAGGGCGGCAAACCCGAAGAGATTGCCGTCCATAAAAACTATTTGAAAGCGGTGGATACAGCCGCCCTTCAGGCCAGTGATCCGCGAACGATATTGTCGCTTGGCTGGGACTGGCTGACGTCCAGAGAAGGAGGCTTGGGTATTGTCGTCAAGGTCGTGTTCTTCGTCGTCGCCCTGATGGTTCTGTTGTTTGTCGCCCGTTTTGTTCAACGCTTGACGGAACGCGGTTTAAAGAAGATTCCGTCGATGTCTCGGCTGCTCAGAAACTTTGTGATGATGGTGGTCTATTGGGCCACGATCGCGATTGGTTTGATGGTGGCGCTGGGGATTGCCGGGGTCAATGTGACACCGTTGTTCGCGGTATTTGGCGGGCTCAGCTTTATCTTGGGTTTTGCGTTGCAGGACACTTTGGGGAATTTGGCCAGCGGGTTGATGATCATGGTGTTGAAACCCTTTGACACAGGCGACTTCATCGAAGTTGGTGGTATCGGCGGAACGGTCGATACAATGACGGTCGTGTCGACGCAGATCAGAACTTTTGACAATCAGATCATTGTGGTTCCAAATTCAAAGATCTGGGGCGATGTCATAACCAATGTCAGCGCGGCAGAAACGCGACGGGTGGATCTGGTTTTCGGGATTGCATATACGGACAGCGCGGCTCACGCGATCAAGGTTCTGACGGCCATTGTTGCGGCCGACGAACGGTGTTTGAGTGAACCGGCTGCCGAAATTTTTGTCGGTGAATTGGGTGACAGTTCCGTGAACATCTTTTGCAGGCCCTGGGTGGCGACAGATGATTATTGGGGCGTGTATTGGGGGATCATGGCCAAGGCAAAAGAGCAATTTGACGCCGAAGGCATTTCAATTCCGTTCCCGCAGCGCGATGTACATCTGATCACAACGCCCCAAGAGGCCTAGCGGCAGGGACGAAAACCGGACGCAGCCGAAACAGACTAGCCGCTCGGCGTTCAAAAAACGGGCGGCTTGTTTGACCAGATCTGGGTGCTGGTCTTCAGATCTTCGATATTTGTCGCGCCAACTTGGGCCATCGTCAGGCTGACATCCTGGCTTAGAATGTTCCAAACGGTCCGCAGCCCATCCATCCCTGCAGCGGCAATCGCAAACAGGAGAACCCGCCCCAGGAAGACAAAATCAGCGCCCATTGCATAGGCTTTGACAATATCTTCGCCGGAACGAATACCTGAATCATAAAACAATGGAAAATCCGGGCCTACGGCTGTGCGAATGGCGCGTAGGGCCAGAATAGCGGGCGGCGCGCTATCCAACTGGCGGTTGCCATGACTGGACACTTGAATCGCATCCGCGCCCGCATCCCGCAGACGCAAGGCGTCTTCTGGGTGCAAGACGCCCTTGACCACCAGTTTGCCAGGCCAGGCCGCGCGCAGTGTGTCGAAATAGCTCCAATCCGCGGCGGCACGGCTTTCGGTGCGATCAAAGACATAGTCCGTGCCGTCAAAGTTGGCCATCTTTGGACTGCCTTTGGCCAATGTCGTCAGTGACCAACGGGGATGCAGAGCAAAATCCACAAACTGGCGCGGACCGATGCGAAACGGCATTTTGAACCCGTGGCGCAGTTCGCGTGGACGACGGCCGACTTCGGGGACGTCCAGAGTGAGGACCAGGGTGCCATATCCGGTCCGTTTGGCCCGGTCGACCAGCTTCAGCGTGCCGCTGCCATCGCCGCTGAAGTACAGCTGAAACCATGCCGTGCCCCCTGACGCTTTCAACAGCGTTTCCATGTCTGTGGAGGCCACGGTTGACACGCCATGTGGAACGCGGGTTTCTCGTGCAATCTTTGCCAGCATCAAATCTGCACCGGGCGCGGCGAGATTGCACATCCCCATCGGACTGATGCCAAAGGGGCTGAGGCTCAGCCGGTCAAACAG
This sequence comes from Aliisedimentitalea scapharcae, assembly GCF_045277565.1. Classification (NCBI taxonomy): domain Bacteria; kingdom Pseudomonadati; phylum Pseudomonadota; class Alphaproteobacteria; order Rhodobacterales; family Roseobacteraceae; genus Aliisedimentitalea; species Aliisedimentitalea scapharcae. The sequence continues at coordinate 26,748 of NZ_CP123586.1, forward strand.
GGTCACCGACAGATCACGGGTGCTGACATTGCGCAAAACCCGCGGCGTCATGCGGATGTCCTGAAGGGCGCGGCGGTTCAATTCGGCACCGTACTCTGTGCCCGCCGCCCCATCAATATAGTCGAACACCATCCAGGGCAGACGTTTGCGCGCCAGACAGCGCGCATCGGCACAGGAATGGATGCCGGTTCCAAATTGCATTGTCACGGCCTATGCTAGGACGGATTTCATGAATCGATCACGAATGACGACCGGATCCATGGTGATCACGGACACCGGGATATTACCACTTTCACATTTGGCCACGATGATGGTCATCTGATCGCCGTCAATCGCATCCTGGAGCGCCTTGCCGGTCTCCTCGGCCTGAACCTCGACGACATTCTCGCACCCACAGGCCCGTGCCACGGCGGCCAGCGAAGTTTTTTGCCCGGCATAGGTCGGCTGGTCTCCGGTCGAGCCATAGCTGCCGTTGTCGATGATCAGAAGAATGAAATTGTCGGCCACATTGTTTGCAATGGTCGGCAAGGTTCCGAAATTGGTCAGAACCGATCCATCCCCGTCAATCGAGATCACTTTTTTGTCCTGTGCCAGCGCCAAGCCAAAGCCAATTGAAGATGACAGACCCATTGTTCCCAGCATGTAAAAATTGCTCGGCTGGTCGTCGATCATATACAACTCCTGGCTGGGCAGACCGATGTTACAGACCACCAGTTGGTCCCGCAGGAGGGGTGCGATGTCTTTCAAAATATCAGAACGGATCATTGGTCGCCGTAGCCTCCCCAGAAGTTGGCATCGGTCAGGATTGCGACCGGTTTGTTGCACATGAATGTGTATTTGAGGATCATGTCGAGCTCATCCGCGTCCGACTGTTTGTGGAAGTGATATGTGGGGATGTTCATCTGCGCTAACAGCGCCTTGGTATGAATAGCCATTTCCACCTGACAGGCGACGGGTTCGCGCAATTCCCCCCGATAGGAGATCAACATGGGCAGGGGCATCCGATAGTATTGGATCAACGTAGCCAGCGTGTTGATAGTCACCCCAATTGCGGTGTTCTGCATGATGATCGCAGGGCGTTTCCCACCCATCCAGGCTCCGGCACACAGGCCCATGCCTTCGTCTTCTTTGTTGGACGGGATGTGCAGAACACCGGGGCGTTGATCAATTTCATCGATGACACCGGCCAATTGTTTGCAAGGCACGGTGGTGACGAACTGGATGTCATTGGCAACCAGGTCATCAACGATCTTTGTGTTGATAGACAAAAAGGGAGCTCCTTTTGGGAATGAAGTTTCAGCGCAGGACAACGACCGCGCAATGGGCATGGCGGATGATCCGGGCGGCTGTTGTGCCCAGGAAATAGTCGCGTAAACCGGGTTTGTGGGATCCGACGACGATGGCGTCAGCACCGATCGTTGTGGCGTATTCGGTGATCGTACGGCTGGAATGGCCTTTAAGGATCACGGGCTTGACCTCCGGTGCATTGTCAAAACGTGCCCGAAGCGCAATCTTGGCGTCATCATACGCTTTTTGTACCAGCTCCTCGTCCAGATAGGCGCTGACCGATCCGCTGGGTGGTTCATAAACGTGCACGGCAATGATTTCGGCGGTGTCGCCGCCCAATCGCCGCGCGGTTTCCAACGCCTGTGCCGCAATGCCATGTTCAAGCGATAGGGCGAGAATAATCTTGTCATACATCGGTCAGGTCCTTTCCGGCGCGGTTTCGGGTTGCAGCAAGATCTTGGGGGCGGCAACGACCCCATTGCGTATGTCACGGAACGCATTGGCCCCGTCAGAAAGCGGGCGGAATTCAACCCAATCCAGCGGTCCCAGACGTCCGTCAAAGATCGCCTGCGCTGTCTGTGCAAAGTCATGGGCCGTGTAGGTGTAGGTACCGATGAACGTGATTTCCTGCAGCGTCAGGCGGCGGATATCGAGCCCCCCGGCGTCTTCGCCTAACCCGATGTGTCCGATCACTCCGCCAGGGCGCGCACAGGCCGAGGCCGAGGCCCGTGTTGCGGCATAGCCAACGCCGTCTATGACCAGATCAAACAATGTATGATCTGGTGGTTCGGGCACCGCATTCTGGGCGCAATGTTCAACCAGGTGGGCGCGTCGGGCCGGGTTTGGTTCAACAACTGTGACATCACTCACCCCCTGTGCTTTCAGGCTGAGGGCTGCGCCCAGACCAATGGCACCGCCACCCAGAACCAATGCGGTGTCCCGCGTGCCGTTTAGAGCCTCCAGTGCGACGCGTACCGTATGCCACCCGCAGGCGATCGGTTCGGCCAACGCCGCCTGGGCCAGAGGAATGTCGTCCGGGACTGTGATCAGGTTGGTTTCGGGCATGGCGACCAGTTCGGCAAACCCGCCTTCGCGCGGGGGCATCGAGATGATCTGGCGTGTTGGGCACAGGTTGTCGCGTCCTTGGCGGCACGCCGGGCAGGTGCCACAGGTGACCAGAGGATTGATGGTGACGCGATGCCCATCACGCGGGCCACCTTCGATCACACCTGCGGCTTCGTGGCCCAGGATCAGCGGGGCAGGGCGGCGATCATCATGACCCAGATAGGCGTGCATGTCCGACCCGCAGATCCCGACCTGGGCAATGCGGATCAAATGTTCGCCTGTCCCGGCGACCGGGTCAGGCGCATCCACATAGTCCAGGGCCTCGGGCCCGATGTAAACCAATGCTTTCATTTGGCGGTATATCCTCCATCCACCATCAGGGTTTGACCGGTGACATAGGCGCTGGCGTCCGAGCACAGGAACAACAGCGGCCCATCCAGATCCTGGGGGGTGCCATTGCGCCCGATACAGGTCTGCGCCGCATTGCGGTTGGCGCGATTGGGGTCGTCAAACACCGCAGCGGTCAGTTCAGTGGGGAAAAAACCCGGGCCGATGGCATTGGCGGTGATCCCATGGGGAGACCATGCCTCGGCCATGGCGCGTGTCAGCTGGGCAATGCCGGCCTTGGTCGCGCCATAGGCGATGCCACCGGGAAAGGCGCGCGTGGTCTGTAGCGAGGCGAAATTGACGATCCTCCCCCAACCTTTTGCCTTCATCGCGGGAACCAGATGCTGACTCAGGAAAAACGGTGCCGAAAGGTTCAGGTCCATTGTGCGGTCCCAGCCTTCTGGGGTGACATCATCCGCCGCCTGCCGGGTATTGATACCGGCCGCGTGGATCACGATGTCCGGCGGGCCAAAGGGTTTGGCGACCTCTTGCGCCAGATCCCCCAATGCATTGCGGTCCGAGATGTCAAAAACCACAGCGTGGGCGTTGTCACCAATGGTCGCCTGCCAGTCCGACAGGGCAACGGCCCGGCGGGCAACGCCGACAACCTGGGCCCCGGCCTGTGCCAAGACGGTCGCCGCCCGTTGACCCAGACCAGAACTGGCCCCGGTGACACAGGCGACTTTGCCGCGCACAGAAAACAGATCGCGCGGCTCAACCATTGGCGGTCAGATCAAAGGTTTCGTCGGGGAAGTATTTGGCCAGCCGCACATCGGCGGCGCGGGCGTGCCCTTCCATCCCTTCGAGACGGGAAATGCGGGCGGTGGCCTCGGCCACGGGTTTAGAGCCCTCGCGGGTGGCGCGCTGCCAGGTGACGATCTTCATATATTTATGCACCGACAGCCCGCCGGTATAGTTGGCGGCACCAGAGGTCGGCAGCACATGGTTGGTGCCCGCCGCCTTGTCTCCATATGACACAGTGGTTTCTTCGCCCAGAAACAGTGACCCGTAACAGGTCAGGCGGTTCAGCCACCAATCAAGATCTTCGGCCTGAACGGTCAGATGTTCGGGGGCATATTCGTCCGATGTCGCAGCCATTTCTTCACGGTCTGCACAGACGATGACTTCGGCATAATCGCGCCAGGCAGCAAAGGCGTTGTCCCGGTTCACGTCAGGCAGATCATCAATCAACGCAGGAATACGCGCCATGACATCCTGGGCCAATGCGCGATCATTCGTAACCAGCCAGACCGGGGAATTGTACCCGTGTTCCGCCTGACTGACGAGATCGGTCGCAACGATATGCGGATCAGCCGTGCTGTCAGCCAGGATCAGGCTGTCGGTGGGGCCCGCAATCATGTCGATACCGACACGGCCAAACAGAATGCGTTTGGCTTCGGCAACAAACTGGTTGCCGGGGCCAACCAGAATATTGGCTTTGGGCAGACCAAACAGACCAAAGGTCATCGCGGCGACGCCCTGGACCCCCCCCATGGCCATGATCTTGTCCGCGCCACTGATGTGGGCGGCATAGATGATCGCCGGGGCAACCCCAACATCTGGACGAGGCGGCGAACAAGCGGTGATGTGTTTGCACCCGGCCACCTTGGCGGTGGTGACGGTCATGATGGCGCTGGCCACGTGGCTATATCGTCCGCCGGGCGCGTAACAGCCTGCAGCATCCACCGGGATCGCCTTTTGACCAGCAGTCAGGCCTGGGACGACTTCGTATTCGACGTCCGCCACAGTCGACTTCTGCATCTGGGCAAAGCGTTTGACGTTGTCATGGGCAAACTGGATGTCTGTCTTCAACTTTTCCGGAACCAGGGCACAAGCGGCTTCGATCTCTTCGGGTGTCAGCAGTACGTTGCCGTCATAATTGTCGAACTTTGCCGCATATTCCAAGGCCGCGGCGTCCCCACCCGCTTCGATATCAGCCAGAATCTTGACCACAGTGTCATGCACATCCGAGGCATCGGATTTGGATGTCAGCGTAGCCTTCTTTAAGTATTCACGAGCCATTTTATTTTGGTCCTATTTGTAGATATCGGGGAGCAGGGAGGTCGAAATTGCAGGCACATAGGCGATCAGCAAAACAACCATCAACATGAAGAAAACAAAGGGTACGGCACGGGCGGCGATCTTGAGGATAGATTCACCGGTGATACCGGAGACAACAAACAGATTCAGCCCGAGCGGCGGGGTGATAAATCCAACACCCAGCGCGGTGATCATCATAATGCAGAACTGGATCTCGTTCATGCCGATGTTATCGGCCAGTGGCTTCAGGATCGGGGCCAGGATCACGATATTGGGCGTTGTTTCCATGACGCAACCGGCCGCGATCAGAATCCCGATCATCAACAGGATCAGCACATAAGGATCTTCGGTCAGGGATGTAACGGCGGTGACAAACCCCTGGGGCACCCCCATGATAGCCAGCGCTTCGGCCAATGGTGCCGAAAAGGCGATGATGGGCAGGATGATCCCGTTCACTTTGGCCGAACTGATCAGCATTGCCGGGAAGTCGGCCAGCTTTAGCGTACCTAGAATGAAGCCCATGATGATAGTGACGACAACAGCAGTGGCACCGGCTTCGGTTGGTGTCAGACGACCGGAAAAGATGCCGTAAAAGATGATGCCGGGGACGATGAAGGCATACCAATCCGACGCCAGCGCCCGTCGCAGGTTGGCAAACCATTCCCCAAACGTCATGAGCCCGCCGCCCTCGTAGGCGTAGATCCGGTTCATCACGATATTGGTAATCAGAATGGAGACAAGTATGGCCAGACCGGGGATCAATGCGGCCAGAAACAGCGTGGACGCAGAAATACCCAATACGAGACCAATGATGATATAGGCGATTGAAGGCGGGATCAGAATGCCGGTACAGGCCCCCGCGGCCACCAGGGCACAGGCATAGGGGCGGGGGTATCCGCTTTCGACCAACCGGTCGATGGTCATCCGCCCAACAGCCGCAGCACCTGCCGCGTCCGAACCCGAGATCGCGGCAAACATCCCGCAAACCAGAACTGTTGCCGAGCCAAACCCGCCCTTGGCCCAACAGGTCAGTGCTTCGGCCACATTCAGAAACTTGCGGCTGAGCCCGGTTCGCACCAACACGTCGCCGGTCAAAATGAACAGAGGCACCGCAGTCAGCGCAAAGGCATCAATCCCGGCAAACAGGCTCTCGCCCACCAGGCTGAGCGGCAGATCGCCTGACATGATCAGCATCAGGATGGCCGCAGATCCGATTGAAGCCCAAACGGGCACCGCCATCGCAATGAGACCAACGAACAGGATTACCGGCAGATAGAAGTCCCAGCCGAGTTCGACAGTCTGTTGAAGATTATTCCAAAGCATTGTGTGGTTCCTCAATCAAACAGCTTGTCGCCTTCGTAGACAGGGGTACCCTGACGAAGGGATCGGAAATCGCGCAAAAAGGATTGTCCGAGACGAAAAATCATCAGCGCAAACCCCAAGGGGACGGCGGCAAGAAACCAGACTTTGGAAATGCGCAGGCCATCCGTCACAGATCCGAATTTCGCTGAAACCAAAACAGTTTCGAAAGACCAGTAGAGCGCGACCAGAGCGACGGCGAACATCACCAGATCACCAAAGATGTAAACCAATGCTTTGGCTTTGGGTCCGAGATAGTGGAGTAGAACATCAATGCGGATATGTGCGCGTTCCTTGACGGCTGCTGCTGCGCCGATCCATGCCAGATAGATAAAGGAATAGCGGACGATTTCCTCGCCCCAGATCGAAGAGTATGAAAACACCTCGCGGCGCAATACCTCGATGGCCATGGTGATGACCAGCATCACATAGAATACCAGCAGCAACCAACGTTCGGCATTCCGGTCGATTTTTCGTAGGAAATTCATCATGCGCCCCGATGTTCAAGGATTAAGGGAACGGCGTCTTGCCGACCCGAAAACAAGCGAAAAGCGGGTGCCCCAAAGGGCACCCATAGCGCGCGATCTATGCGTCGTGGACGTAGTATTTTCCTTGTGTGCCGGCCGCTTCTTCGAGCTTGGCAAAGGCATCCAGCGATCCCGCCAGCTCTTTCTTGAAGGGTTCCCATTCAGCGCGCTGGTACCCGCCTGCTGACTGCCATTCAGCGAGCTGATCATTGCTGAGCGAATGGAATTCAACACCGGATTTGGCCAGTTCTGACATGGCATAGGCGCGGGCCGATGGTACTTTGGACAGGTTTTGGTGGGCGGTCATTTCCGATCCCCACATCACACCCTCCTGCACGTCTGCGGGCAGGCTGTTGAACCATTCCAGATTGCAGGAATAGACCTGACTGTCTGGCACCGCCTGGGTAAAGGTCACATGGCTGAGAATATCCTTGAACCCAAAGACATACAGCGCGCCTACGGAGGGATCGAGAGCATCGGCAACACCCTGTTTGATCGCGGATGGTGTTTCACCCCAGGCGACGGGGGTCGGGTTTGCACCCACCAGACGATAATACTGTTGCAGCATTTTTGATCCCGGCACGCGGAATTTGACGCCTGACAGATCCGATGGGCTCAGCACGGCCCCGGCACCACCTTTGCGAACCGCGACGACGCGGGGGTCAATGTTGACATAAAACAGCGCTTTGAATCCGGCTGCTTCAACCTTGGGATGGACTTCGGATTTCCAATGATCCGAGTTTACAAGATTGGTAAATCTTTGGTTGGACCCACAGAGGTATGGCATGTTGATCAGGTCAACAGTCGACGCAAAGGGCGCAAAATTCGACAGCGAATGCTGTGCTGCCTGAATGGTGCCACCTTGTACCTTTTGCACCAATCCGCCGCCTGCACCCAATTGACCGCCAGGGGCCAGTTTGACGTAGACTTTGCCGTTCGTAGCATTCTGAATGTTCTCTTTCAGATCCAACTGCATGATTGGATAGCTGCGCGACGCGCCCAACACATAAGCCGTTGCCAATGTCATGATATGGTCGGCGGCTTTCTCGCGGTCGCGTTCTTCCTTGTTGGTTTGCGCGGCGGCTTCGCTGGACCACAGAGTTCCCGCTGCGCCTGCGACCAAGGCGGCCGTAAAGCTGCCGGTTCCGGCCAGTTTCAGAAAGTTCCGGCGTTCGGCCGAGGCAAGTTTTTTGTGGTTTCGGTCCATTTTTTCCTCCCGATGGACAGATTTCAGCGATGCTATTTGTTTGATTTTTTCTCAGCTGCTTCTTTTTGCAGAATGGCCGCTACGAACACGATCGAGGCGGCAAGTAGAACCAGCATTTCGGATACATCGCCCAGGTAACCACCCACTCCCATGGACCCCAAAACCACATTGGCACCGAAAGCGGCAAACAACAGCAAGGCTAGGGTCAGAAGCATTGAATTCTCCGGAGAATTGGGTGGACGTCTGATTCGCACCACTAATGTAAGCGCTTACATGTCTTTCATGCAAGCGCTTACATTAGTGATATCGACCAAGAGCCGGTGTGGTTTCGAAAATGAAGTGCAGGAAAATGAAAAACCGGATAAAGACACATCAATGAACAAAGAAGACTCACCAACGGGCCGGACGCCTACACTGGCCGATGTCGCGCGCGTTGCAGGCGTGTCAACTGCAACCGTGTCCCGTTTCCTGAATTCGCCTGACCGGGTCATCGAAGAAACCCGTAACAGGGTGCGCGCCGCTGTGTCAGAGTTGGGATATGCGCCGAACTTCAATGCCCGTGCACTGGCGGCCAAGCGGACCAATACGATCGGTGCGATTATCCCGACTATGGAAAACGCAATCTTTGCACGAGGGTTGCAAGCGTTTCAGGAAGAGTTGGGACACAACGGAATAACTCTTCTTGTTGCGTCTTCGTCCTACCAGATGAATGTCGAAGAAGAGCAGATCCGCACGATGGTTTCCCGCGGGGCGGATGCCCTATTGCTGATCGGGTATCGGCGCGACCCCGAGATCTATGAATTTCTTCGGCGGCGGGGTGTTCCCGTTGTGACAACTTGGGTGTTTGATCCTGACGCCGGGATTCCGACCGTTGGATTTGACAACTTTCAGGCCATGAAGGCGTTGGCTGACAAAGTGATCAGCCTGGGGCATCGTCGGATCGCCACAATCATGGCCACGACCGAGGGGAATGATCGGGCCAGTGAACGACTAAAGGGCATTGTGGCCGCAATGGCGGATGCCGGACTTCCTGAAACCGATTTGTCGATCATTGAAACGACCTATGGAATTGACGAAGGGGGGGCCGCGTTGGAACAGCTTCTGGCTCTGCCAACCCGCCCATCAGTCGTAATGTGTGGCAACGATGTTTTGGCGGTCGGAGTGATCGCGCGCGCCAAAGAGATGGGGTTGAACGTTCCCGAGGACCTGTCGGTGACAGGGTTTGATGACATCGAAATCGCCAAGATTTCTTCGCCGCCCTTGACCACGGTGCATGTCCCGCACCGGCGAATGGGCAAGGAGGCCGCCAGGATGTTAATCAATCTGGTGGGCTCCAATACAAGACGCGAGAATATCCAGATTGAGACGTCGCTTCAAATGCGGGGTTCGCTGGCTGGATGTGTGAACCGCCCAAGTGTTGCTGATGGTTCTTGATGTCTGTGCAGATTTGGACATCGACCAGGGTATAACCCTTGATCGATACCAGAACTCTGGCAATCGGTCTGGTAACCCAGATCAGCCAAACCCGAATAGCGACGCTTCAAAACGAACGGATATCCTGGGTCTGGCGACCAGGCGTGGTCACAGAGTAAGCCAAGTATGACACATGTCTTCCATGACGCAACAGCCTGGCCAACGTCGACAGAGTCCTAGGCTTTCGACAGAACCAAAGATTTGTGAGGCCAAGTCACGTCTCGGTGTCGCGAATGACAAAGTGTTTGGTCGTGGTTTCGACGACGTCCCAGAACCCTCGAAACCCATCCGGAATCAAAAAGGAGCTGCCCGGTCCAAATTCTGTGCGGGTACCATCCTCGTGGATCAATGCACAAAGGCCGGAGACAATGTAACAGTATTCGTCCTTGTCGGTGAAGACATGCCATGTTCCGGGCGTTGATGTCCAAACGCCTGCGGACACACGCCCATCCGGGCTGGTAAAATGCATACCGATTTCGTGGTGCGGATCTCCGCTGACAACCCGGTCGGGCATATCCGCCAATCGACGTGATGTTTTGACTGCGGGGGCGTCATTCAGGTTGATAACATGGGTGGCCATCAAGAAGGTCCTTTCGAAGTAGTCAGGGCTGCCTTTGTGGGCCGCCCAGTAAAGAATTGCCTGTCCCAGGTGTGCGTTAATGGCCCAAAAGGGTAACGCCCAACAGGACAAACAAGGCAATGAACAGGGTCTCGGCAACGATCAGAGCGATGGCCTGACCGCCAACATCCAGAATGCGTTTTAGCGACGTTTTCATGCCTACAGCGGCAATTGAAATCAGCAACGCCCAACGGCTCAGGCTGGACATGGCATCAACAACCGCAACAGGGATCAATCCTAGCGAATTCAATGTGGCAAAAATCAGAAAGCCAACAACGAACATCGGTAGAATTGGCGGTCGCTTGCCTTCGCTCGCTCCCTCTTCCACGTGTCGCCGTACCAGGATTGAGATGATCAATACCACAGGGGCCAGCATGGCCACTCGGATCAGCTTTACCAGGGTGGCGACTTCGCCGGTTTCATTGGACACGGAAAAGCCGGCTCCAACCACCTGGGCCACATCATGGATGGTTCCGCCCAGAAATACGCCCGACACTTCATCATTGAAATCAAAGGCTTCAGTTAGGATCGGATAGGCGATCATCGCAACTGTCGACAGAACCGTGACGCTCAGAACAGTAAAGATCAGGTTGCGTTCCGAGTGTTCGTTCTTGGGCAACACTGCGGAAATCGCCATTGCGGCCGAAGCGCCACAGATCGCAACCGAACCACCAGTCAAAAGACCAAATCGCCAGCCGCGGCCCAACAGGCGCGCACCCAGCAGGCCGAACAGAATGGTCAGGATCACCCCGGCAACCACCACGGCGATCAACCGTGGACCCAAACCGATCATCAGTTCGACACTGATCCGGGCACCAAGCAGCGCAACACCAAAGCGTAGGACTGTACGGGCGGTGAATTCGATTCCGGCCTTGCAACTGCCGTGCTCTTCTTCGGCCAGGAAGTGGAACGCAATGCCCAATAGCAGTGCCATCAGCATGGCTGGCGCACCATAATGTTCGGACAGGAACTGCGCCGCTGCTGCGACGACAACCGACACCAGAAAGCCATGGCCGTTCAGGTGAGCAAAAGCCTTGAAGCCGGAAAGGGAAAATTTTGACGCTGCTGTCGCCTGCATCTTCTGAAACCTTGAATAGAGGGCGCCCTCCCGTTGGAAATGGGAAGGCGCCGGGAGTACCGGACGAATGTCCGGCAGGGGTGGGAAGAAACCGCTTATTGCGGTTTCATGTCGTTTTTGCTGATACCAGCGACTGCGACGGGTTTTTTCATTGCGTCGCGGCGGAAGGGTTCACCGAGTTCCTGGTTGATCATGGCTTCGATCAGGGTGGTGATGCCTTTTTTCTGGTCTTCGCAGGCCTGGCGCAGGGCGTCGGTCAATTCGTCCATGGTGCGCGCGATCACGCCTTTGAGACCACAGGCATTGGCGATGCCGGCATAAGACACCTGGGTGTCCAACTCGGTGCCGACAAAGTTGTCGTCAAACCACAGGGTCGAGTTGCGCTTTTCCGCGCCCCACTGATAGTTGCGGAACACAACCTGGGTCACGGCGGGCCATTCTTCGCGGCCAATCGCGGTCAGTTCGGTCACGGCGATGCCAAATGCGCCATCCCCCGAGAAGCCGACAACCGGAACGTCCGGGCAGCCGATTTTCGCACCAACAACCGCAGGCAGACCATAGCCACAGGGACCGAACAGGCCCGGGGCCAGGTATTTGCGGCCGTCTTCGAAGCTGGGATAGGCGTTGCCGATGGCACAGTTGTTGCCGATGTCCGAAGAGATGATCGCATCGCCCGGCAGAGCGGCCTGGATCGCCCGCCATGCGCGGCGCGGGGACAGCCAGTCGGGTTTGGCATCGCGGGCGCGCTGGTTCCAGGTGGTGCCTGGATCGTCCTGCTCGCTGTCCATCGACGACAGTTCCTGGGCCCAGGCCGATTTGGTGGTGGCGATCAGGTCCTTGCGCGCGGCGCGGCCTTCGTCACCGGCCGTGTCAGCCAGCTTTTCCAGGATGGTGTTGGCCACGGCCTTGGCGTCGCCCACGATGCCGACGCTGACTTTCTTGGTCAGGCCGATACGGTCGGGGTTGATGTCGACCTGGATGATTTTGGCATCCGTCGGCCAATAGTCGATGCCATAGCCGGGCAGGGTCGAGAACGGGTTCAGACGGGTGCCCAGAGCCAGCACGACGTCCGCCTTGGAGATCAGCTCCATTCCGGCCTTGGAGCCGTTATAGCCCAGCGGACCGGCAAACAGCGGGTGCGACCCGGGGAAGGCGTCGTTGTGCTGATAGCCAACACAGACCGGCGCATCCAGGCGTTCGGCCAGAGCCATCGAGGCCGGGATCGCGCCGCCGATGACAACACCAGCACCGTTCAGGATGACCGGGAATTTGGCACCTGACAGCAGCTCGGCCGCCTGGCTCACGGCATCGGCACCGCCTGCGGGCAGTTCAAAGTCGACAACTGCGGGCAGGTCAATGTCGACCACTTGGGTGAAATAATCGCGCGGCACGTTGATCTGGGCGGGGGCGGAATTGCGTTTCGCCTGCATGATCACGCGGTTCAGGACTTCGGCCATGCGGGTCGGGTCGCGGACCTCTTCCTGATAGCAGACGCAGTCGGCGAACATGCGCATCTGTTCCATTTCCTGGAAACCACCCTGACCCATGGTCTTGTTGGCGGCCTGCGGGGTGACCAGCAGCAGCGGTGTGTGGTTCCAATAGGCGGTTTTGACGGCGGTCACAAAGTTGGTGATGCCGGGGCCGTTCTGGGCGATCATCATCGACATCTTGCCGGTGGCGCGCGTATAGCCATCCGCCATCATCCCACCGGACCCTTCGTGGGCACAATCCCAAAAAGTGATACCCGCAGGCTCAAAAATATCAGAAATCGGCATCATCGCAGAACCGATGATCCCAAAGGCATGTTCAATGCCATGCAGCTGCAACGTTTTGACAAACGCCTCTTCAGTGGTCATTTTCATGTGGGTATTCCTTGGGTGAGTGTTAGACACTTGTGTTTGTTAGAGAACTTCGTCTTTCAGGGCGTACCAGATATACGCAAACCGTTGTCCTAAACGCCGGAAAGGCGTCAACAGACCGTGACTGGGCAAAGGTGAGGTAAAGATCGGCAGCTCAAAGGCCTGGTCACTCTTGTCGCCAGCAACCAGTTGGGCCATGCGGCGCCCGGCCTGGGCCGAATACATCACCCCGTTGCCGCCATATCCCATGGCATAATAGATTTTTTCGCTGGGGTTCGGCTGGAAGATCCTAGGCATCATGTCGTGGCTGACATCGACCCATCCCCACCAGGAATAATCCAGGTTGATGTCTTCGAGCGCCGGGAACTTGCGAGCTAACCCTTTTTTCAACAGCTCCAGATGTTTGCCGTTTTCCGCATCCCGCCCTGTCAGCGCCGATCGGCTGCCGATCTGCACCCGGTTGTCTGGCAGCAGGCGGTAGTAGTGCCGCAGCGTGCGGGTGTCGGTCAGTGGCGATTTCGTCTGGATACCGCATTCTTCGAGTTCGCTATCCGTTAGCGGTCGGGTCACCAACGAATTCGACAGGATCGGCATCAACCGGTGTTTGGTCTTGGTGTTCAGACCGGGTGGGGTGTAGCCTGCGGTGGCGAGAGCGACTGATTTGGCTTTGACGATACCTCCGGGAGTACGCAGGTGATGCACCCCGTTTTTGGTTTCCCAACCCAAAACCGGGCTGGCCGTGTGTATCTTGGCACCCAGACGTCGTGCCATGTTGACATAGCCGAAGGCCAGCTTGCCCGCGTGAATACAGGTGCCATCCGGCTCCCATAGGGCACCAGCAGCCTCCTGATCGCGCACATGGTCTTCATGCAACTCTTCGCGGCTGAGAATGCGCGAACCATAGCCAAAGGTTTTGTTCAGCAGTTCGCATTCGCTTTGCAGCCCTGCCATGATCTTGTCGCGATGGGCGATATAGTAGTGTCCACCCGGCTGCGGATCACAGTCTATATCGTCCTGTGCGATCAGATCTTCGAACATCTCGAAAGCCTCGGAGACTTCGCGATGCATGCCCTTGGCCACATCCACACCCCAACGCTGAATCCATTGGGACCGTTTGAGCCGCCCTGATGAAATCTGGGCCTGACCGCCGTTCCGGGTCGAGCAGCCCCAGGCCACGGTATTGGCTTCGAGTACCACAGCCTGGATTCCGTGTTCCTTTGCCAGATGGATTGCCGTCGACAGCCCGGTGTAGCCCGATCCGATGATGACGACATCGGCCGTCATGTCACCGGACACGGGTCCATCATCCTGAGGCGGAGTGCCAGCGGTTCCGATCCAATAGGTCGGTGCATGGTCACGGTTGTGGCCCGGCCCGGCATCGATGATCGGGTCGTATTTCGGGTCATAGCTGGACTTGGGCCAGTGACGGGGAATGGTAGTGTCAACCATGAGGGGACCTGCCGAAACGTTGGAGGGTGAAGGGGATCAGGCCTTGAACATGGGCCGGGTTTTGCGCAGCGCCTGTTTCACGACCAGCTTGCCGTCGCGAACGGTGAACAGATCGGCGCCTTCGGCCTCGACCCGCATGCCATTGGCATCAGTGCCGGAAAAGGTCCATTCGCTGACGGCCCGGTCGCCGTGAACAAAGTGGCTATGGTGATCCCAATGGGCATCTTTCATGCCAGCCCAAACGCCAGAAAATGCGGCGGCAATGGCTTCGGCCCCTTCGACCTTGTTGCCGTATTTTTCGTCGCCAGCCACGGTGTAGAATACACAGTCATCGGCAAAATGGGTCATCACGCCGTCGATGTCGTGACGGTTGAAGGCGTCAAAAGTGTCGGCCAGATCCTGAGCGGTCAGAGTTTTTGTCATTGTCTTGGTCTTTCTTGGTCAGTTGGATTGCGTGGTGTCTAGATAGGGGACAACCAGTGTTGGAATTTCCGAACGGCGCAGAACGCGTTTGGCGACGCTCCCCAGAAATGTGTGGGAAAAGCCGTGATCATGGGCACCCAGCACAATCAGATCACAGCCAAGTTCCTTGGATCGACGCAGGATTGCCTCGGCTGGGTACCCGTCGATGATCTCGATGGTTTCGACCTGATCCTGTATGTGTCGGTCGGCCTTGGGCATTGCTGCCCAAAAGTTTTTTTGCCGTTCTGTCAGCACCGCTTTGACATGTTCGTGCCGGGCTTTCAGGGCCTCAGCCCGTGATCCGGCGTCGTGCATGAACATCCGCATGGTGATCAGAGCGTCATCGCTGAGCGGTTCAGACACGTGCAGCACATGCAACTTGGCACCGGTGGATTGGGCCAGGGTGGCCGCATGACGCAGCGCGTGGGTTGAATTGCGCGATAGATCGGTTGCAAACAATATGTGAGTGATCAGTTGTTTCATGGGGTTGCTCCCTTTTCCTTTCAGCTGGGCCTAGTAACCGAACACACGCGGTAGCCAGAGTGAGATTTCAGGGAAGAAGGCGATGATGAAGATCGCGATCGTGTTGATAAAGGCAAAGGGCAGCGCCCGTAGCGAGATCTCTTCGATCGAGATTTTTGAAATCCCCGAGGCGATGAACAGGTTTTCACCCAGCGGCGGTGTCTGGAAACCAATGCCCAGGGTACAGACCATCACCACACCAAAGTGGATCGGGTCGATGCCCACGCTATACGCAACCGGCAACATCACAGGAACCAGGATCAGGATGGTGGCCAGGGTCTCCATGAACATGCCGACGAACAGCAGGAAGAAAATGACCAGTGTCCAGATCACATAGATGTTGTCGGTGAATGACAGCATGCCTTCGGCAATCACGGCAGGAATCTGGTTTTCGACCAACAGGCGCCCGAACACGGTTGCAGTAAACATGATCAACAGCACACGGCCGGTCAGCCAGGTCGTGGTTTCCAGCGCTTCGAACAGCTTTTTCCAGGACAGTTCGCGATAGATGAGCGCCCCGACGATCAACGTGTAAAAGATCGCCACAATTGCGGCTTCGGTTGGGGTGAAGAAACCCGAATAGATACCGCCCAGGATCACGATCGGGGCCATCAGTGCCCAGAAACCGCGATATAATTCACACCAGATCTGGCGCGCAGACCAACCTTCGGTGGTGCCTCTGTAGTTGTTCTTTTTTGACAGGATATAATTCATGAACAACAGGCTGCCAGCGATCAGAAAGGCGGGCATGAAACCGGCGATGAATAGTTTGGGGATCGAAACGGTCTGGAACTGACCGTGTTCGGCAACCGCTTCGGGCGGAGCAGGCATACCCAAGGCCGCGATGCCAAAGATGATCAGCGGGATCGACGGCGGGATTACAATGCCCAGACCACCGGATGAGGCGGTAATTGCCGAGGCATAGCCGCGGGAGTAACCACGTTCAATCATCGCCGGGATCATCAGCATCCCGACAGCAGCGGTGGTCGCCGGACCCGAGCCCGAGATCGCGCCAAAGAATAGACACGCCATGACAGTTGCGGCGGACATGCCACCGGTGAACGGCCCGGCAAAGCTTTCGGCGACACTGATCAGGCGGCGCGACAGGCCCGAGGCCTCCATTAGCGCCCCGGCCAGAATGAACGCAGGCAGCGCCATCAGCGGGAAAGAGCCAACTGAAGTAAAGGCGATCTGGACAAATTTGATTGGGTTTTCATCCAGAAAGATGAAGGTGATCAGGGTCGAAACCCCCAGCGCCACGGTGATCGGGGCGCCTATGAACAACAGCAGCAGAAAGCCGCCAAACAGCAGTGGGATGATTTCGGAGCCCATTATTTCTCTCCCTTGGCGTCGTCGGTTTCGGCCTTGACGGCGTCCAGATCGATGGAGTCCGGATCAACCATTTGTTCGTCGAGAATGATCTTGCGATAGTTCACCTGCAGCACCCGGATGGTCATCAGGGTGAAAGCGATGGGCAGCACGATATAGACCCAGCTGAGGTGGAACCCCATG
Organism: Aliisedimentitalea scapharcae; assembly: GCF_045277565.1. Taxonomy (NCBI): domain Bacteria; kingdom Pseudomonadati; phylum Pseudomonadota; class Alphaproteobacteria; order Rhodobacterales; family Roseobacteraceae; genus Aliisedimentitalea; species Aliisedimentitalea scapharcae. The sequence continues at coordinate 43,594 of NZ_CP123586.1, forward strand.
GTTTGGGACGACTGAAAGCGGTTCATCTTGTTAAAGATGAAATCGACCGACAAATAGACGAAATAGACGTTGAAAAAGATCCAGAACAGATCTGCAAAAGCTTCGATGTATTTGATCGCCCGCGGCGGCAGAAATTTGAACTGGAACGTCACACGGTTGTGGGCTCCCATCTTGGCCGCATAGCTCGCGCCAAAGAAAACGAACCAGACGAACATGTAGATGGACAGTTCTTCGACCCAGGAAAACGAGAACGAAAACAACGTTCTTACGATCACCTGGAGAAACAGCAAGCAAACAAAAATCGCCAACAATGTGCGGCAGATGTAGCTTTCGATATTATCAATTATTCCCCAAAATTTGGACATTTACCCCTCCCTCCTTTGATAGGGGAGAGCCGCCGGCTCTCCCCTGTTTCATTCAATTCGGGATCACTGGGAAACCGGGTCGCGGCCAATGGCGGCCAGAACGGCGTTCAGTTTTTCAACACCGCCGATGCTTTCGTAGAACTTGGGCCAGACAGCTGCAGTCGCCAGGTCTATGAATTCCTGTTCATTGTTCTCAGGAACAGAGATTGTCATGCCTTTTTCGACCAGAAGCTCTTTGATTTCAGCTTCTTTGTCCCGCAGGAACTGAGCAGACGCCGCTGTCGCAGCCTTGCCTGCTTCCAGAATGATTTCCTGGTCAGCCGCAGACAGCTCCTGGAAAACCTGCTCGGAAACGATGAGAGGTTCGATCGAGAAGATGTAACGGATCTCAGTTACATAGTTCTGAACTTCGTAGAATTTCATCGCATTGATGGTGGTGTAGGGGTTGTCCTGACCGTCGACAACTTTGGTTTGCAGGCCGGCAAAGGTTTCCGACCACGCCATTGGGGTCGGGCTGATGCCCCAGGATTTGTAGGTGTCGATCATGATTTCGTTCTTGGGAACGCGGATCACGAGACCCTGCAGGTCTGCCACCGATTCAACCGGCTTTTTCGAATTGGTCAGAACCCGGAAGCCTGTGTAAGTCCATGCGATGATGCGGACGCCCGCGTCATTGATGGTGTTTTCGGTCAATTCGGCACCAATTGGGCCTTGGGTCAGCGTTTCTGCATCTTCCAGGCTGAGGATCACATAGGGCAGCGAAAACACACCGACCGTGGGCGAGAAAGGGGTAACATTGTTGATTGCCAGCAACGACATGTCCAGCGTGCCGATGGCTGCGTCATTGACGGTATCCTGTTCGGAACCCAGCTGACCGTTCAGGAACAAGGTCGCCGTGTGTTTGCCGCCGGACAGCTCTTCGAGGGCTGCTTTGAAACCCAAACCCGTGGCTTCCTGGCTGGAGCCGCCGCTGTCACCAACTGCGATTTTGAAGTTTTTTGCTTGTGCAGCTCCGGTAGCGAGCATGGCAGTGACGGAAACGGCTGCGGTCAGGGTGCAGACCTTCTTGAGAAATGACATGGATATCCTCCCTGGTTGTCATTTTTGAAATCTCAAGGTGCGCGCCGGCGCGCCCTCCAGTTGCGCATCTGCCGGTCCGATTCTGCCTCGGTGGACGTGCTTTACCTTGCGAAATACGTTTCAAGAATGTAAATTTGTGCGCATAAGGTTTCATAAAATGCGAACATAGTCATGGCACAGAAACAACTGGTTACAAACATCGGGGACGCGGATCTAAGACTGTTACGGATTTTCAGATCGGTGGTTGAAAGTGGGGGGCTGTCGGCCGCTGAAACCGAGCTAAATATCGGTAAGTCAACGATATCAAAGCATTTGGCAGACCTGGAATACCGGCTGGACCTGAAGCTGTGCAATCGCGGTCCCGCGGGGTTTTCGTTGACTGTAGACGGTGAAAAGGTTCTGAAGTCTGCGGAAACCCTTTTGGATTCAGTCCAAAGTTTTCGGGCCGAGGTGAACGAAATTAAACAGGAACTGGTTGGGACGATCCGCGTCTCTCAGTTTGACCTCTGCGCATCCAATCCCGACGCGAGGCTTGCGTCAGCAATCAACGCGTTCAACACGCTGGCACCCGAGGTCGAAATTGATCTCTCGGTCGAACCGCCGAATGTCATTGAAACAATGGTTTTCAACGGTGATATCGACATTGGGATCATCGCCAAACACCGGGTTTCGTCCAGCCTCAGCTATGTTCCGATTTATGACGAGAACATGTTCTTGTACTGCGGGCGGCTGCACCCGTTTTTTGACCGAGACCAATCCAACCTTGCCTTGGACGAAGTTCGTGCGACCAACTACGCGGGGATCAGCGTCAATTCACCGAACTTATTGGTGGGGCAGACGTTGAAATTGCGCCGGTCAGCCAAGGTGCAATCCGAACATGCGTTGACCATTCTGATCCTGTCCGGGCGATATATCGGTTTCTTGCCTGATCATCTGGCCAGCGGTTTTGAAGCTCAGGGTCTGATGCGGGCCATTCTACCCGAGCAATTGCACTACAGGGCCGAATTCTCAGCCATTACCAGGCGCAACCCGGATCCAAACAGGATCACCAAGCTGTTTTTGGAAACATTGGAACGCGAGCACGCGTGTTGACGAGCAGGCGGGTGATTCCGCCAGCCCTCCGATATTTGGGACATTGTGTTCTCTGACCAGTCAGGCCAGCAGGATCAGGCAGGCGGTGCCGAATAGCAAAACCGGCGCTCTGAGCCGGTTTTTGACGGCGGCCATCAACACGGCTGCGATACTGTCTTAGCTCCCGCGGCCAACTGATCTAAATTCTCTGACGATGGGCAATTGGCGCAACCGAGAACTTGTGCCGCGCCTCAAATTCGGACGCGGTCCATCTTGGGATCGTAACGGGATTGCAGGCTGCCAGAAGCTGGTACAGGGCGTCCGTTGACCATCACTGTATAGGATTCAGCTGCAAGGTCTTTTGCGGTCATTCCCTGTGGCAGGGATACGTAACCCATTCCAACCGCTCCACCAACCGTCCAGCCAAAGCTGGCCGAGGTCATACGCCCGACAATTTCACCATCCCTTAGAATTGGCTCCTTGCCAAAGATCAACGCTTCAGGATCGTCCAGCCGGAATAGCAGCAGCCGGGACTTGGCACCGCTACTGCGCATGGCTTGGATCGCGGCTTTGCCAGTGAACTCGGTGTCAAAATCGCACGCGAAGGTGAGCCCGCTTTCAACAGGACCATCAAAGGGCCCGATGTCGTGCCCCCAATGTCTGAAGCCCTTTTCGATACGACAGGAATCCACGGACATGCCACCACAAAGGCGCGGCGCATCAGGCGCGGCCATCACAGTTTCGTACACCTGCTGAGCAAATTCCGCAGGCACGTGCAGCTCCCAGCCCAGTTCACCGACATAGGTGATCCGCTGCGCCCGTACAGGTGCGTGGCCGACGTGAATTTCCTGCCAACTGGCAAAAGGAAAGGCATCGTTCGACAGGTCTGCGTCGGTCAACGTGCTCAGGAAATCGCGGGCGCGTGGCCCCATTATGGCCAGCGAGGCCTCGGAGGATGTGACGTTTACGACGCTGACGCCAGTGCCTTCCAGCTGGGATTTCAGCCAGCTTTCGCACTGTGGTTCTGCGCCTGCAGATGCCATCACCAGATAGCGTGTGTCGGATTGGCGGGCGACGGTGATATCAGCTTCGATCCCGCCTTGTTCATTGAACATATGGGTGTAGATCAATGCGCCCATAGGCACTGCCATATTGGCCCCGCAAAGGCGCTGCATCTGCGCCTCGGCCTCGGTACCATCAACAATAAATCGTCCAAAGGTCAGGTCGATCATACCCAGATCACTGCGTATGGCGATGTGTTCATCGCGCCAGTCATCGAACCACGGCTGACGGTCGAACCCATCAGTCATCTCGCGGCCAAAGTACAACGGGCGTTCCCACCCGTTCGCACTGCCAAATTGCGCACCGGCGGCCTGAAGGTGGCCATAGTAGGGCGTGCGCCGAAGCCCACGGGCCTGTTCCTTGCGCAGATAAGGCCAATGCATGCCATAGGCATGGCTCAGCGTCTCAGCGGCTTTTTCGGATGTGTAACTGCGGGCGTTTAACCCTGGCACGATGCGGCGCGAGTCCACATCGGTCAGGTCCATCGTCATATGGCCCGACATGATCCATTCTGCCAGCGCCTTGCCTGCGCCGGGTCCGTTTTGGATGCCGGTAGAATTAAATCCTGCTGCCACCCACAGGCTTTTCACATCCGCGATCGGTCCAAGATAGTGCTTGGCGTCGGGAGTAAAGCATTCTGGTCCGTTAAAGAACTTGCGAATGCCGGATTCGGCCAAGGCTGGAACGCGTTCCATCGCGGCTTCTAGGATCGGATAAAGATGTTCTTCATCACACGGCAACTCGTCAAATTCGAAGTGCGCGGGCAGGCCATTTTCCGGCAACCATGGAGTCGCATGAGGTTCAGAGCAACCGATCAACAGCTTGCCAGCGTCCTCTTTGTAATAGGCGTATTCATCCATCACCCGCAGGATCGGCAGATCACCGGTGACGCCTGCTATTGGATCAGTCACCACGTAGTAGTGATTGGTATAGTGCAGCGGGATGTTCACACCATGTGACAGCCCGAATTCACGGGCCCACATGCCTGTTGCATTGACCACATGTTCAGCACGTACCAGTCCGGTTTCGGTTTCCACGCCCACGGCACGCCCGCCTTCGATGACGACCTGTTCAACCTTGGTGTCTTCAAAGATTTGTGCACCGTTCATACGGGCACCTTTGGCCAATGCCATGGTGGTATCGATGGGGTTGGTATAGCCATCGCCGGGGAACCAGAACGCGCCTTTGGCACCGTCTGTGGACAGCAACGGCCAGCGATCTTGCGCCTCGGTTGTACTGATTTCTTCGGCGCGAATGCCGCAACCATGGGCATAGTCGACCTTGCGGCGCAACTCCTCCATACGGGCATGGTTCAGCGCGACAGTCAGCGATCCGTTGCGTTTGAACCCGGTGTTTTGACCTGTTTCATCTTCAAGGCTTTCCATCAGATCAAGGCCATATTTGGCCAACGCTGACATGACTGGCACGCCTTGGGTTTCAGAGACCAATCCAGCGGCGTGCCATGTGGTGCCGCTGGTGAGTTTTTTGCGTTCGAACAGTGCGACGGACCATCCTGCCTTGGCGAGGTGATAGGCGGTGGCGCAGCCAACGATGCCGCCGCCGATGATGGCGACCTGCACGTCTGTCGGAAGAGTTTTTGCCATTGGATTACCCTCTCAGCTGATCGTTTTCAGGATCATAGAACGGCAAGCTGGCAACCGTGGCGCGTACGGGTTGGCCCAGGATTTCGATGTGGAACACATCGCCGGGGGTCGCAGGCACTGTAAGATATCCCAGAGCAATACGCTTGCCGACCCGAAACCCGGTGCCGCCCGAGCTGACATAGCCCACAGGGGTACCATCGCGACAGATCGGGTCCGACGACAGCGCATCCGCGCCGTGGCCGTCCAACACGAACGCAGTGAAATGATAGTCTTTGGGTTGGTTCGCTTGCGCAAGAAAGGCGTCGCGCCCGACAAAGCTGTCCTTCTTCTTGCTGACAAAACGATCCAGGCTGGCATCAAAAGCGGTATATTCGATGCCGAAATCAGCCCCCCAACCGTGATAGCCTTTTTCCAGACGCATCGCGTTCAACGCATAAGAGCCGAATTCGACCATGCCCTTGTCGGCACCTTGTTCCATGATCGCCGAATAGACAGTAACGAGGTCTTCATTGCGCATGTGCAATTCCCAACCCAACTCGCCGACATAGGAGACGCGCAACGCAATGACAGGTGCGCCTGCGATGGTGATCTCACGGACGGACATCCAAGGTGCGTTTGCCTTGGACAGATCGTCGGTTGTAAGCGGCTGCAGAACATCGCGTGATTTGGGGCCCATGACCATCAAAGCTGCGTCGAAATCTGAGCCTCTGCGCAGGGTGACGCCGGTCTCCGGCAGGAATTGGGACATCCAATCGTGGTCACGTTGATCGGCCAGCGTTGGCCCGCACAGCAGGTACTTGTTGTCGTCCAAACGGGCAATCGTGGCTTCGGACCAGATCTTGCCCTTGGGGGTCAACATATAGCTAAGTTTGACCCGGCCCACTGAGGGCATCGCGCCACAGAACACGGTATTCAGGAAATCGGTCGCACCCGGTCCTTCGACCTCGTATCGGGTGAAACCACCGTGATCCATCACACCGACATTGTCGCGTACGGCCTGACATTCGGTGGCCACAGCATCATGCCAACACTCGTGATGAAAGCTAAGTGCGCTGTCGTTTTTGATTGTGTCCGTTTCGAACCAGAACGCCCGTTCCCAACCAGCGACCTGTCCGAACACAGCGCCTTTGGATTTGAGCGTGTCGTAGAGTGGCGTGGTTTGCACTGGCCGCGCAGATTCCCACAGGCGATGCGGGTAGGGGATCGAGTACTGGTTTTCGTAGAGTTCGCTGGCACGGTTTGCGGTATAGTCGAACGTGGCCCAGTTCTCGTCGAAACGACGCGGGTCCCACATCGACATGTCCCACTCTGTTTCGCCTTCGGTTATCCATTCCGTGAGCGTTTTGGCCGCCGCGGCAGAATGCGTAATGCCGACCGGGAAACAGCAGGCATGATAGAAGTTTGGCAACCCAAAAGCAGGACCACAAAGCGGAGCGCCATCGGGACTATATGGGATGGGGCCGTTGACGAAACGCCCGACACCGGCCTCGCCCAAAATCGGCACATGGGTCAATGCCGCGTCCAGAACTTCGGCAATGTCATCTACGCTGTCCGGGTAAAGCTGATTGGCAAAACAATCGGGCATTCCATCCAGCCATGCGGGGCGCCCCGCGTGACCGTAGGAGCCCAACAGCAACCCATTCCGTTCGCGGCGCAGGTAATACATGATGTCCGGGTCGCGCACGAGCGGGAAGTTGTCTGGGTTGGCCTCCAGTTCCGGCAAGGCCTCGGTCACCAGATACTGATGTTCCAACGTCACAACAGGCAGTTTTTGCCCAACCATTTCGCCAACAACACGACCGTAATAACCGCCTGCGTTGATAACGATGTCGGCGATCACGTCGCCTTTGTCAGTGGTCACCTGCCATTCGCCAGAGGATCGGCGGCTGATGCCCGTGACTTGGGTAAAACGCGCGACCTGAGCACCCAGATCCCGCGCACCCTTGGCCAGGGCTTGGGTCAGCTGGCTGGGGTCCACATCGCCTTCGTAGGGGTCGTAAATGCCGCCGATGATGCTATCGCCCGAGCTGAAATAGGGGTGCATATCGTCCATTTCCTTGGGCGACAGCATGGCCATTTCATAGCCCAACCCCTTGGAAATCCCTGTTAGGTGACGAAAGAAATCCATCCTTTCGGGGGTGTGCGCGGGCCAGAATGCGCCCGTGTGGCGATACGTGATCGGATAATCGACCTCTTTGTCCAAATCCTTGTAGAGCCGCCAGGCATAGTTGCCGGCGCGCATGCCGCCCCAGCTGTTGGCATAGGTCGGAATGTTGCCCGCCGCGTGCCATGTCGATCCCGAGGTCAGTTCGTTCTTTTCGATTAGCAGCGTATCGGTCACGCCCGCCTTGGCCAGATGATACAGGGTCGACACGCCAACCGCGCCGCCACCAATGATCACTACTTTTGCTTGGGTCTTCATGAGTTCAGGCTTTCAGATGAATAGGCAAACGCGCGCGCAACGCGGCTTCGATTTCTGCAGAAAGATGGTCAGGGGCGGGCAGGGCGTCGATTTCGGCGGCCCGGATGATCGCTTTGTCCCAGATGGTCTGAGCGCCACTTTCCAACCAATCATTAACGCTTTGGCGATCGCCTATGGACGGATAAACATATTCCTTGGTCATCAAGTCCAACGTTTGCGCAGTCCCAAGAAAGTGACCTTCGCCGGTGACGACCTGTTCAATCATATCCAGATCAATGGCACCGTCGAACATTTCGACCCCGCGTACGGATCGAAGGATCGCGCCGCACATATCGTCGTCGATCACCAAAGCCTCTTTGCTGGCGGCCATGATGGAGCCCAACATCCCAACGCTGAGATTGATCATATCCGCCCCGGCCTGGGCGGCCAAAGCGATGGTATAGCCCTTTTCATAGCCTGATTGGGCGTCTGCGGTTTTGGCGTCGGTCATACCAGCCGAAACGGTTGATGGAATGCCAAGGTTCAACAGCAATTGTGCCGCTGCGGCATTGGCCACTGCAGCCTCGCCCGAGCCACCCGTCATCGCGCCAGTGCGCAAATCCGAGATGAACGGCAGAAACGCCAAAATGCACGGGAAACCGGGTTTCATCATGTTGACCAGCACAAGGCCCGCCAGTGATTCGGCCAATCCTTGGGCCAAAGCACCTGCCAGGGCGGCAGGGCTGGTTGCGCCTGCTTGGGCAGCCGAGCAGATTTGCAACGGCATTCCCAGACGCACGCATTCGCGCATCACACCACAGGCTTCCTCCGCCAATGTCAGCGGCGGGACGACGTGACAGATCGAAGCAAAGCAAAACGGTTGTTTGGCAAAAGCCCCTTCGCCGCCCAAAGCCTCGTCAAACATTTCGACCACTGGGGTCACGTTCTCCGGTTCGAAAAAGCTGGTGCCAATGGGTTTAGAAGTGGCTTTCATCGCCGTAAAGGCTGTGTTGATGTCCAGCGTCAGAGGGTCTTCGAGGTCGCGCGCTACAACGGGGCGCAGCGAGTAATGGATGTTGTCGCAGGTGTCGACGATGCGCATTAAATCATAGAGATCGGACAGTTTGCTGTCGCGGAATTTCCCTGTGCTGGATTCCAGAACCTGAACGGCTGCTCCGCCGGTGCCGATGTGCACGCGGCCGCCGCCGACTTCGATCCCGCGGTCCCGAATGAAGCCGGGCAATTCAACCCGCTTGCAGGATTTGGCGATCATGTCTTCGACCAAAACCCGCGAGAAGAGCAACCGCCCATCCGCGCGTTCTGTTGCTCCGTTGTCCAGCGCCAGCGCGCGAATATCAGCAGGGGCGTTTGAAATGCCAATCCGTTCAAGGATCTCAAATGCTGTATCAGTGATGTTTTTCAGAGATTCCGGGCCCAGCGGCATAAAGCGACCGCCGATTGGTGGTGTGGCGGAAATCTGGGGTTGGCGGGGGGTCCCGCGCTTTGTTCTGGTGCGCCGCATCAGCGTCCTCATCCTTTGGTGTTACCGCATCTTAGGAACGCATATTGATTAGCTCAATTTCATAAGTTTCCAACTTTTGTGAAAATTTTTCATCCTAAACTTCGCGAACTGACAAAAAACCCGGAACAGTCACTGTTCCGGGTTCCAATTCATCCAGCCGCGCGTTGCGCGAGTGTTCGGTTCAACCAATTGGGATCCATTTCCGGAACTGACGACAAAAGCAATTCGGTGTATGGCGCGTGTGGCGGGGCGAAGATTGAATCCTTTGCCCCCTGTTCCACAATCTTACCATGCTGCATCACCACCACTTCGTCTGCGATCGCACGGACCGTCGAAATGTCGTGGGTGATGAACATATAAGCCAAGTCGTGTTCTTTCTGGAGCTTGTCCAGCAGACGAAGAATGCCTTCGGCCACCAGCTGATCCAAGGCGCTGGTGACCTCGTCACAGATCACCAGTTGCGGAGAAGCCGCCAAGGCTCGGGCAATTCCAATACGCTGCTTTTGCCCCCCCGAAAGTTCTGACGGCAGCCGGTTCAAATATTGGTCCGGCTCCAATTCAATCGCATCCAACAGAGCACGGATTTCTTCGGTTAACTGTTTGCCCCGCAACCCTTTATAGTAGGTCATGGGGCGACCGATGATATCACGAATCCGCTGTTTCGGGTTCAGCGCAGTATCGGCCATCTGATAAATCATCTGCACTGCTTGCAGCTGTTTCTTGCTCCGCTTACGGAACTCATGCGGCAACGCTTCTCCATTCAACAGGATATCCCCGTTCAGCGGAGGTAACAGTCCCATGACCGACCGTGCGGTGGTTGATTTTCCAGACCCGCTTTCCCCTACAACAGCCACAGTGCGACCTGCGTGGAAATCAATCGAGATGTCGTCGAGCACCGGACTGGACATTCCGGGATATTGGGCCGTGACATTGCGGAGGGTTATGACGGGTGATTTTTTCGTGTCGATCGGTGGCTTCTCTGACGCTCTGAACGCGCGTACAGCCCAAAGCGACTTTGTATACTCTTCGCGTGGGGCGTCTAGCATGGTTTTGGTGTCAGAAACTTCGACCTCGTTCCCATGACGCAGGACCATAATCCGGTCCGCCATCTGGGCCACGACGGCCAGATCATGAGTGATGTAGATCGCCGATGTACCAAACTGATCGACAATATCACGGATTGCAGACAGCACCTCGATCTGGGTGGTGACATCCAGCGCAGTTGTCGGTTCGTCAAAGATGATCAAGTCAGGTCGACAAGCCATCGCCATGGCTGTCATTGCCCGCTGGAGCTGTCCGCCGGACACCTGATGCGGATAGCGAAATCCGATCTCGTCCGGGTTAGGCAGTTGCAATTTACCATACAGGTCAATGGCATCCTTGCGCGCCTCATCCCTGTTCATAATGCCGCGTCGCACCGGGAACTCAGTATGTTGGTTGATCAGCTTGAAAGCCGGGTTAAAACTGGCGGCAGCTGATTGTGCGACATAGGCAATCCGGGTCGACCGCAAGTTGCGGCGGGTTTCACGGTCTGCGCCGGTCAATTCTACACCGTCAAAATGTACAGTACCCCCGGAGAACCGGCACCCATCCCTTACATATCCCATGGCGGCTAGGCCGATAGTTGATTTCCCGGCGCCACTCTCACCAATCAAGCCAAGAACTTCACCCTTGGCGAGCGTCAGATCGATGCCTTTGACAATAGGTTTCCATTTGTCCTCGGACAGGCCTTCGATCTTCAGGCCCTCTACGGTCAACAGCGGTGTGTTTTCTTGCGTCATGTTCATGGCCTCAGGTCTTTAGTCCACTGGCTTTGTGCAGCATCCAGTCCACGATAAAATTGATCGACACGGTCAAAAGGCCGATGGCGGCGGCTGGGATCAGTGGGGTCAGATCGCCAAAGGTGATCAGCGATGCATTCTCTCGCACCATTGATCCCCAATCCGCGGCGGGCGGTTGAATCCCCAACCCCAGAAAGGACAGACCCGAGATGGTCAGGAAGACAAAACAGAACCGCAACCCGAACTCTGCGACCAGCGGCGGTGCGGCATTTGGCAGGATCTCTTTGCGCATGATCCACCACAGGCCTTCGCCGCGGATCTGGGCGGCTTCGACGTAATCCATCACCACAATCCCCATCGCGACCGCGCGGGCAATCCGGTAGACAAAGGTGGCATAAATCAATGCAATCACGCCGATCAAGCTGGCCACAGACGCACCAAAAATGGTCAGCAGCAGCAGCGCAAAAATCAGTGTTGGGATCGAAATCACCACATCGACAGCACGCGACAGCAACTGGTCCACCCATCCCTGCAAGATGGCGGCAAAAAAGCCAGCCGCGCTGCCGACAACAAAGGCGATAATAGTGGTCACCAGCGCAATGCAGATGGTGTTGCGCGCGCCATAGATCATCCGCGTTGCCATATCCCGGCCCAGGCTGTCAGTGCCCAACCAATTGACCGATGACCAGGGTTCGTATTCGTAGCCAACGATCTCGCTCTCGCCAAAGGGGGCGAGGACCGGCGCAAACAGAGCCACAAGGATATACATCAGGATCACAATAACCCCGAATTTGGCCGTCAGGGGCGCCTTGTGCAGTTCATACATCACAGCGTTCATCGGATCACTTCCTGTGCAAGAGACGGGGGTTCGAGGCGATCGAGATCAGATCAGACGCCAGGTTGAACAGGATGTAGGTGGCGGCAAATAACAAGCATGCAGTCTGCACCACGGTAAAGTCCCGCTTGGCCACACTGTCGACCAGCAACTGTCCCATGCCGGGATAGACAAACACCACTTCGACAATCACGACCCCGACGATTAAATACGCCAGGTTGATGGCGACAACGGTTACAATCGGTGCAATCGCATTGGGCAGCGCGTGGATCACAATCAGGCGGCGCTGGCTGGCACCTTTCAATTGGGCCATTTCGACGTACGGCAAGGCCAGCAGATTGATCAGCGATGCCCGCGTCATGCGCATCATATGGGCCGTCACGATCAAAGTCAGAGTCAACGCAGGCAGGAACGTACGATAAATCCGATCGGTAAAGGGCGCGTCTTCGGACAGGTTGGCAATCGATGGAAACATCGAAAGTTCGACCGCAAAGATCCAGACCAGGATATAGCCGACAAAGAACTCAGGCACCGAAATGGCGGTCAGCGTGGCGACGTTGATGGATTTGTCCAGCAGCGTATCGCGGTGCAATGCGGCTACGACACCCAGGATCAACGCCAGCGGTACTGAAATCAGGGCAGCGAACCCAGCCAGAAAAAAGGTGTTATACAGCCGCTCGGAAATCAGGTCGGAAATCGGGATACCTGAAATCAGCGAAGTCCCCAAATCCCCCTGCAGAAACCCACCAAGCCAGTCCAGATAACGGGTGTGCGCAGGCAGATCTAGCCCCAACTCACGTCGGAACGCTGCGAGGTTTTCCGGTGTTGCGGATTGCCCCAGAACTTGTTGGGCCACGTCACCGGGTAGTAACTCGATGGACAGAAAAATGACGAGAGACACTGCGAACAGTGTCAACAGTCCAAGCGCCAGTCGTTGAACGAAAAGCCTGAGAAGGTGTTGCATGCCGGATTATCGGAACCCTTGAATGTGAGAAATGGCGGGGCCAATGGGCCCCACCAACAGATTTTTTCTGAAAGACTTAGACTTTCCACCAGCGTTCGATGGCCTTGTAACCATCCAAAGCCCAATTGGAGGCCACGTCTTCGGAATGGCTCACATCAGCGCGACGGGCATAGACAAAGTTACGGAAGAACGGGATCACCGACCCGCCCTCATCTTTCAGAATTGCCTGCATGTCGCCGTACATCTGACCCCGTTTGGCTTCATCCAGTTCAGAGCGGGCTGCCAGCATCAGCTGCTGGAACGTATCGTTGCTGAATTCACTTTCGTTCCAGTCGCCACCCTTGGAATAGGCTGTGGCGAAAATCATGTCCGGCACCGGGCGCGCGCCCCACGAGCTGGTAAAGAAGGGCTTCTTCATCCAGACGTCGGACCAGTAGCCATCACCGGGTTCGCGTGCGACCTGTACATCGATGCCACCGGGGGCTGCGTGTTCACGGAACAGCGTGACGGAATCGACCGCGCCCGCGAACAATGAATCTGATACACTCAGCGATACGCTGAGACTGTCCAGGCCAGCTTCTTTGAGGTGGAATTTGGCTTTGTCCGGATCATAAGCGCGTTGTTCCAGCAATGCGTCGAAGTAAGGCATCGAAGGTGCAACCGGGTGGTCGTTGGCCACGGTTCCATGCCCGCGCAACACCTTCTTCACCAAGGCCTCACGGTCCACCCCGTACTTCAGCGCAAGACGCACGTTGTTGTCGTTAAACGGTGCCTGAGAGCTTTGCATGGCAAAGGTTGGGTGGAACCCGCCCGAGATCGATTCAATGGCAACGTTTTTGTCGCGGCCCAACAAGCCCAATGTCTTGTATTCCGCAGATTGAACTGCGTCGATTTCGCCGGTGACCAGCGCTGTTGTGGCCGCCCCAGAATCCGAGATCAGCAGCAATTCGACAGTGTCAAAGTTTGCCGCGCCCTCTTTCCAGTAGTTTGGATTGCGTTTCAAAACGGTTTTTACACCGGGTTTCCAGCTTTCCAGAGTGTAACCGCCGGTACCTGTGCCTGACAGATCCAATTCTCCATCTGCGCCAACCGGCATGATCTGGAAGTGGTAATCTGACAAGATGAAGGGGAAGTCGGCATTTGGGGCAGACAGGGTTATTTTGATCCCGTCGCTGCCCTCGGCTGTGATGTCATCAACACCTGCCAACAGAGACTTTGCGCCTGACGTTGAATCCTCGCCACGGTGCAGGTTCAACGAGGCGATAACGTCCTCGGTACCCAGGGTCTTTCCATTATGGAAGGTCACGCCTTGGCGCAGTTTGAATACCCAAGTCTGCGCATCATCAGACGACCAGTTGGTGGCCAACTCAGGCTTCAACTTGTTGTCTGATCCGATTTCCGTGAGGTTGTTGCGCAGTGCCCAACCCACCATGATCTGCTGTGAACCGCTGGCTTCGGCGGGGTTCAGAGTGTCGCTGGTTCCACCTTGGTTGACCGAGACACGGAATGTTCCGCCCTTGGTAGGCGCGGCAACTGCCGGGCGCGGCAATTGCGACAAGCCCAATACCGCAGCCGAGCCCGTCAGGAACCCGCGGCGGCCGATTTGCAGGCCAGATGTGTATTTTTTCATGTCTTGTTCCTCCCAAGAAGTGTATTGGTTCAGCCCGATTGGGCGAGCTGTTCGTCGCGTGCGAAGTGATCCGGGTGCGCTTCGCCCCAGATTCTAATGGCCTTGTCCGATGTGGTGATGTCGGTCGGGTTGGTTACGTAGCTGAGCAAGAGACTTTGACGTTCACTGCCTTGCGGTGCAGTGACCCGGTGCAACGTGTACCCGCCTCGGAACAATTGCAGATCACCCGGGCGCAATTTCAAAGTGCGCAGGTTTGTGCGATCTCCGTCCAGCACCTGTTTCACCGCGTCGTAGTTTTCGTTCTCGCGGCTACGCAGGTTGGGCACATATTCAAGGTCCCCACCCCGATCCGACTGTTTCAATCCGAAGGAAACGGTGAAGTCGTTGTTGTCGAAATGCCAGGCAAATTCGCAGCCATCGGGCTGGACGTTCACATTGGTGCAGGCGTAAGGGTCGCGGTAGGTATAGAGTTTTTCATACCAAAGTGCCTGAGCCACGAACCGGCATAGATCCGGGTTTTGAAACACTGCCCATATCACCCCATCGCGGGCAAATTTGTCGCCGCGCACCATGCCATGGCGCCGTGGGGAAAAACGGTTCAGCGGATGATCTTCTGGGGTGTCTTCGGGCGGATTCGAGAAATAGGGGTTCAAATTCGCCTCGTGGAACACCGCCCCATCAGCCAGCTCTGCTGCTTCGCGTTGCATGGCTTCGACGATTTCAGGCCGTATGAAATTGGGCAACTGCGCACAGCTGACAGTATCAAGACCTGTGATCGCCTGCTCGAGCATGATGCCGTAGGCGTCGCTATCGGGCTGGTTCAAAGGATAGGTTTCGACGTC
Source organism: Aliisedimentitalea scapharcae (assembly GCF_045277565.1). Lineage (NCBI taxonomy): Bacteria > Pseudomonadati > Pseudomonadota > Alphaproteobacteria > Rhodobacterales > Roseobacteraceae > Aliisedimentitalea > Aliisedimentitalea scapharcae. The sequence goes on from NZ_CP123586.1 coordinate 58,751, forward strand.
AAACAGCGTACTTGTCGAAAACTCAGTGGTGCTCAAGTCTGTGGTAAAATCGGCCATTGGCATCCTCCCTTTGCGCAATTCTCTCCCGGGCTCTGAAAGCAGTGGCTTTCAAAGGGATTCGAGACTTCGGACGTGATAGGTCTGCGTTAAGTTTCGGCCATAATTGCGCTGCTTAAGATTATTTCAATTTAATAATAATCTGATTTTGATGAAAAGAATTCATCCAGGATGGTGGGGGCCTTCGAAAAGCCCTGCTGGGACGCACATCTTCCGAAGGTGCCAGAGGTGCGAATTTTTCAGAAATTCCATTCGGTCCAACTCGAGCAGCACGCGTCAGACCTTACGCACTTCAAAGCGTATCCGATTGAAATTAAGCCATTAACTCACTGGTCTTGAGCGTTCAGCCAAAAGCGGCATACCCTGACAGTTGGAATTCCTTCAAGGGCATGCCGTAGCACCTGTGAATTCTCTCAGCGTCAACGTGTTCAGAAGACACGACACCGACGATCACGTAGACCAAAATTGCAAAATTTGACTGAATTTTTTTTTCATCACCACCTGATATTGTAGGGTGCGCACGTCAAATCTGGCCATTTCACGCAACGAAAATGGACTCCTCCTCTACATGCTGTGAAAGCCCGAATCCGGCATGTCGCACCACTCTGCCAGTAACTCGGCAACCAGCATGATCGGGTCATCCTCGACCATGTCTTCTGATCTTAGGACTGCGCACCAAGGCACGGTAATCCCCTCTTGAGTGACCTGTGCGCCCACGATTCTCTGTTCCTTCAAGGCTGCCTGCAGCGCCCAGCTGGACAGAACACTGGTGCCAAGATCCGACGCCACCAATTCGACGATCGCCTCTGGCAGTTCCACGGTCGCTGCCCATTGCGGATAGCTGTCAGTGGGGCGGAACAGACGGGCAAATTCCCGATCTGGTTCTGGAACTTTGGTATAGGTGATAAAGGGTTCCCCCTCGATATCAGTACCTTCGACGAACGCCCTGTCTGCCAGCCGATGCGTCGGTGCCATGATATACAGCAGAGGATCATCAAACAGGGCCAGGCTGCCCAGACCCGCCTGAGCGATATTGCCAGACACCACGGCAATGTCGATGTGCCGGTTGAGCACTCCGGTCAGGGGATCGCCTCGGGCACCGGCCATGATCTGAATATCGATCCCCTCGGTCCGGGTTTTTAGAAATTTGATAAACGAAGGAAGCCAGCGATAGTTGCTATAGGCTTCGACCGACAATCTCACCACGTGCTGAATGCCACGGTTCATGCGCCGCACGTCTTCTTCAGCGCGACTCAGGTCCGACAGGACACGTTCAGCGACCACCGCTAGATAATCCGCAGCCGGTGTCTTGCGGAGCTTTTTGTGCATCCGGGTGAACAGGGGCACGTCAAGACGTCGCTCGGCCTCGCGCAAGCGGTGTGACAAAGCCGAAGGGGTAACCCCCAAAACCTTGGCCGCATCAGTGATGCGACCAGTTTCGATGATCGCCTGAATAAGTTGCAAATGGCGTAGGTCGAGAAGGGGTTTCATGAGGTTGCCTGAATTTGATTCATTAAAATGAGAAAACTTCGAGATTGATCCTCAGTCAAGATGAATGTGAAATCGCCACAACGAATTTCTCTGGAGCCCGCGAAATGAACGTCGACGCCACCCATACGATTGCCTTAGACAAGGCGCACCACGTCCACCCTCAGTCTAACCTGCGCCAACATGCTGAAAACGGTCCTACCATGATCACTCATGGCAAGGGCGTTTACGTCTATGACGATCAGGGCAACGAAATCATGGACGGGTTTTCCGGTCTGGGCTGTATGTCATTGGGTTATCACAATGAACGACTGGCAAATGCTGCCGTGCGCCAGATGAATACGCTGCCTTTTGCGCCGACCTTTTACAACCGATCGCACCCGCGTGTGGCGGAACTGTGTGGGCGTTTGACCAAACTGGCCCCCGGCGACATGACCCGCGCACTGATCCAGTGTTCCGGTTCGGAAGCAAACGACACCGCGATCAAACTCTTGTGGTACACCAACACGGCCAAGGGTCAGCCCGAACGTCGCAAGGTGATCGGACGTATTCGCGGCTATCACGGCAACACTGTGGCAACTGCATCGTTGTCGGGTCAGCCGCACATGCATGCCAAGTTCGGCCTGCCCCTGCCCGAGTTCAAGCACACGGAATTGCCCAACTATTACCGCTTTCACATTGATGGCGAGACCGAGGAAGAATTTTCGGCCCGGATGGCAAAGTCGTTTGAGGATTTGATCCTTGCCGAAGGCCCCGACACAATCGCCGCATTCTTTGCTGAGCCAGCAATTTCGGGTGGTGGTGCCTTGATGCCGCCTAAAGGTTATTGGGAGGAGATGCAGGCGGTGATCCGCAAGTACAACATCACCTTCCTGGTCGATGAAGTTGTGACCGGCTTTGGTCGTACGGGCAATCGTTGGGGATCTGAAACCTGGAACCTCAAGCCTGATATGGTCACCTGCGCCAAAGCCCTGTCAGCGGCATTCTTCCCTGTGTCTGCTCTGATGTTCCGGGATGATTTCTATGCCGATATGATGAAAAACTCGGACGAAATGGGCACCTTTGGGCATGGGTATACCTACGCCGGGCACCCAGTGGGAGCCGCGGTTTCGCTTGAAGCGCTGGACATCTATGACGAGATTGATCTGGTAGGCCACGTCCGCAAAGTTTCTAAGGGTTTCCTTGAGAAATGTTATGCGATGCAAGATCACCCGCTGGTCGCCGAAGTGCGCGGTGTTGGTCTGTTCTGTGGCTTTGAGCTGATGAAAGATGTCAAAACGCGCGAGCCTTTTGATCCGTCATGGAAAGTTGGCGAGCTGGTGCAGAACTTTGCTCATGATCGCGGGCTGTATCTGCGCGCGATCGGCGACCGGATGAGCTTTATGCCGCCACTGATCATCAACGATGACGAGATTGAAATCGCAACCGAACGGTTCAAGGGCGCTCTGGATGATGCCTGGGCCGTGGTTCGCGGCAAAATCTGATCTCGACGGGTTCAGATCCCGCTCTCATCTGAATCCAGCGCTGCTCCCATTCTCCCCGGGGGCAGCGTATCTTTATTAAACACCGACACGCGCTGAGGAAGACAAAATGACTACGTTGCTGGAGCCGAAACTGCCCGAGGCTGGACTGGCCGGAAACTACATCAACGGCGCTTGGCATTGGCCTGCCAATGGTCAGACGCTGACGATTGAAAACCCGTCGCGTCGCGTTGACATATGTGCTGTCGGACGTGGCACCGCGACAGAAGTTGATCTGGCTGTCGATGCGGCTCGCGCTGCGCTGCCCGGATGGCGCGCCATGGCTGCCGCCGATCGGGGTAAGCTGTTGAGCGAACTCGGCCGACGGCTCGAAGAAAACGCCGAAGAAGTCGCCCGTGTTCTGGCCGCTGAATCCGGCAATGCGATCAAGACCCAATCGCGCGGCGAAGCGATGGGCGCGGCTGGTGTGTTGAAATATTATGGTGGGGTCGCTGTCGAACAAAAGGGTGAAACCCTGCCGTTGGGCCCCGGCATCTTCAGCTATTCCACCCGGGAACCGCATGGGATTGTTGGCTCGATTATCCCGTGGAACTCGCCCTTGCAATTGGGAGCGGTCAAAATCTCGATGGCGTTGGCCACTGGCAACTGCCTGATCCTGAAAGCCGCCGAAGACGCGCCACTTGCGATCTTGAAGCTGGTCGAATTGGCGGACGGTCTGTTCCCACCCGGTGTGTTCAATGTCGTCACTGGTTTTGGTGAAGATGCGGGTGCCGCCATCGCCAACCATCCGGGCATCAACAAGGTGTCCTTTACTGGCTCGTCCGAAGTAGGCAAGCTGATCGCACATTCCGCCGCCGACCGCATTGCCAAGGTAACTCTGGAACTGGGTGGCAAATCTCCGACAATCGTTTTCCCGGATGCAATTGAAAACGGACGTCTGGAAACAACGGCGCAACAGGTTGCCAACGCGATGCGATTTGCACGTCAGGGTCAAAGCTGCACCGCCGGATCACGCCTGTTCATTCACAAAGATATTTGGGACACATTGCTGCCCAAGGTGGCAGAGAAATCCGCGGCCCTCAAAGTCGGCGATGCGCTTGACCCGGATGTTGATATGGGCGCTGTGGTGAATGCCGAGCGCTATGGTGAAATCCGCGCTTTTGTAGCCGAGGCTGAAGCCCAAGGTGCCGAATTCCTTATCGGAGGAACGCCGGCGGAAGATCCAGCAGGTTTTACCCCAAACCCGACCATCATCACAGGCGTCGACAACACGTGGCGCATCGCGCGCGAAGAGGTTTTTGGCCCTGTCATGGTCGCGATCCCCTTTGACTCCGAAGCCGAAGTCATCGAAATGGCCAATGATACCCATTACGGGCTGGCGGCATTCATCTTTACGCATGATGTCAGTCGCATCACCCGTCTGACACGCAGCATCGACGCAGGTTGGATTCAGGTGAACCAAGGTGGCGGGCAAATTCCTGGCATGTCTTATGGCGGGACAAAACAGTCCGGCATGGGCAGCGAGTATTCGATCGAAGGCGCGCTCGAAGCCTATACCTATCGTAAAAGCGTAACCATCAATGTGGAAGCTGGCGAATGAGCGTTGATCGCTTTGGAAATACCATTGACCCTAGCGTGGGCTTTGCCCGCGGCGCGGTGTTGACAGGCTCAGCAGACGAGGTGCGGCGCTTGGCCCAGGCGGGGCGCGTGGCGGCGGATTTCGTCGCGCGCGAGGGCATCGACAAGGTCGCGATCTGCACCGGGAACCTTCGGTTCTATCCGGCGACTGCTCAGGATTTGGCAGAAAACTGCGAAGAGTGGGTCGGTCCCGGTCTGTTCAGTGAAGAATTGAGGCAGGCTGCGATTGCACATTTAGGTGGGGACGGCAGTGAATCTGTTGCCGTTGTCAATCGGACCAGTGCCGGCATTGTGGCGACGGTTCTCGCTCATTCAAACGGGCGTTCGGTTGTGTCTCTGGTACCCCGTGGCGATCGCTCACATGCGTCGGTTACTCGAGGTGCGCGGTTGGCCAATGTACCTGTTCACGAAGGTTACGACCTGGAAGACATCAAGGCCCTGATTGCCGAGCATCAACCAACACTGGTTGTGATTACGCCCGTGACTTCGGAATTGGCTTTGCTGGACGACGAGCTCATCGGCGGAGCCGTGCGTTTGGCTCAGCAAGCGGGCAGCGTCGTTCTGCTGGACGAAGCCTATGGTGCGCGGTTTCGGCCAGTCCTGAAAAACGGAGCACCTTCGCTGTCTTTTGGTGCTGATCTGGTGATTACCAATGCGGATAAAGCTGGTCTGACTGGCCCACGTGCAGGTGTGCTTTGTGGCAATGCAGATGCCTTGGTTCCGGTACAAGCCAAAGCAAGTGAGCTCGGGATGGAGGCGCGCGCACCTATCGCTGTAGGGGCCATGCGAAGCCTGCAGGGTTTTACGCCCGAACTGTTGATCCAAGAGGCGCAGGACGGTCAGGATCTGGCCGCCGGTCTGGAAGCCGTCTTGGGAGCTGGCCGCGTTACGCGGTCGGCGCTTGGGCCCAAGGTCGACGAGCAGGATACGTTGGATCTCGTGTTGGCGATGGCCGGACAAAAGCAAACTGATCGTGTTCCTGCCGAAGTCACCGCCGCCATCGGTATGCTGATGCTGCGTGACAAGGGGATCGTGACTGTGAACACTCACGGCCAACCCGGTGGGCGTGTATCGATCCGATTAAAACCGACTTCGGGCGCAGTGGCCCGTGCCGGTGGCGCGACCGCTGTGGCGACCTGTCTGGTTGCTGCCATGCAGGAGACCGCCGCGCATCTGGACGATGCGGATTGGTTTGCCACCCTATTGTTTGGAGACGTATGAATGACCGATCCCAATCTGATCACGCGGCTCGACAATCGGCTGGATCAACTGGTGAACATCGACATGGGCGAACGCGGTGTCGAACACTTGTTCGAAGCCGCGCGTGCCTTGCAGGGTGGATCGCTGGTCGGCGCTGCTGCGGATGCGCTGATGGCTGTTCCCGAAGGGGGCACAGTAATTCTGACCACGGGGTCCGTCTCTCGGGCCTGGATCACGCCTGAGTTGGGGGAGAATGACGGACCGTCAGGGGCCGCAGCGATTGCACGGGCGTTGGTTCTAGAACGTAATGCGACCTGTGTGATGCTGTGCGAAGACACCTTGCTGCCTGCGATCCAGAACGTGATGCAGGCGGCAGGACTGTTCCCTGTAACTCTGCAGCAAGCCGCAATTGCACGTGCAGACCATAGCCTCGCGACCATTGTGATGTTGCCCTATGCAACCGAGGATGACGCAGGACAGGCTCAGGCCACTGAGATGCTGGACAAGCTACAGCCGGACCTTTTGTTCTCAACCGAACGGGTGGGACGCAACGAGTCCGGCGTGTACCACTCGATGCGCGGAATTGACTATGGAATGGGTCGCGCACGTGTGGACTTTCTGTTCGATCTCGCCCTTGAACGCGGTATCCCCGTGGTCGCTGTTGGCGATGGGGGCAACGAGATCGGTATGGGCAAAGTAGCAGACCACGTCACATCCCACGTGCCCTATGGTGATGTTTGCCAATGTGGCTGTGGCGGAGGCATCGGTGCCGTGACCGGATGCGATGTTCTGGTCACCGCCGCCTGTTCCAATTGGGGATGTACCGCCATCGCTGCGGCCATGGCTGCGCGAACAGGCAACGCCAAATTGTTGCATACCCCCGACCGCGAGGCCTTGTTACTGGACACAATGGTCACCAATGGTCTGATCAACTCCACCCACGGGATCGTCGATGACAGCGTCGACGGTTTCCCCCGCCAAAGCCATATCGGTGTCGCCGAACTCTGCCGCACCATCGTGAGCCGTGCGCTCTGAGATTTCTGACAGGACAAACAGATGATCCAAAACAATCCCGCCCTTATCGCCGCAATCCGTGATCGGTTTGCCCATGTGGACACCTGCCCCTATCAGGGCGAGCGTGTCTTCTTTGAAAACGCTGGTGGAGCGCTGACGCTGAAATCGGTGGCCGAAACCTCGGCGTTTTATGCGGCAATTCCGGATAACCCCGGGCGTATAAATCCCGCCGGTCAGGGCACCCAGAATGTTATCAACAAAGCCAAAGCGGATTTGGCGATGTTTATGAATGCTGCGTCAGGTCAGTTCTTCGCCGGCGAAAGTGGGACCGAGCTGCTGTTCCGCATGATCCGTACTGCCTGCGTGAATGCGCCCAAAGGGGCCAAGGTCATCGGTTCGTCGATCGAACATCCCGCCACCCGCAGCGCGGCACGCCGTTGGGCGGGTATTGTTGGGCAGGAGTATGTGAACGTCCCCCATGACGACGCTACAGGTATGGTCACAGCAGATGACTATGCTGCGCTCATGACACCGGACGTGGCGGTAGCAACAATCCTGCATGCTTCGCCTGTGACAGGCATGGGTATGGATGTCGCTGCGATTTCGAAAGCCATCCGGGCAGTATCTCCTGACTGCGTGATTATCGTCGATGGAATCCAGCACGCGGCCCACGGCCAACTGGATTTGAAGGCTTACAATGTTGATGGCTATGCGATCTCGCCTTACAAAGTTTTCTCGCGCCACGGCTATGGCATCGCCTGGATTTCCGACAGGTTCAGTGCGGCACCACATGATATGCTGATCGACGCGCCAGCGACAGGCTGGGAGTTCGGCACCCGTGATACTGGCTCTTATGCGACCGTATCGGACGTTGTCAGCTACTTCGATTGGTTGGGAAGTGAGGTTTCGGACGAAACAGATCCACGTGCCCGGATCGAGGCTGCAGGGCGCGCAATTCATGCCTATGAAACCCATCTGACAAACACGATGATCAACGGCACGGGCAACCTACCTGGTCTGCGCGACATGGATCACATCACCATCCTGGCAGGGGAAGACAACCCAGCCCGCGAAGGGTTGGTGTCTGTCGTCGTCAAAGGCAAGGAGTCACCCGATGTGGTGGAAATCCTGAACGCGCAGGGCATTCGCACCCACACCCGCAAAGCGGACCACTATAGCGGCAATGTTCTGGAACCACTTGGCTTGCCGGACTGCATCCGAATTTCGCTGTGCCACTATAACACTGAACAGGAAGTCGCCCAACTGCTTGGCGCGCTCAAGGCTCTTGGCGAACAGCTGAGTTGATTCAAACGCCAGGTAGAGGTCTGTGCAACAGGCTTCTACCTGGGTGTGAGCGATGCTTGAACCGCGCTCTTGTTGTTGTCAGGGTGGGGGCTTTGCCGCATTTCCTTCAGCATCTTTTCAGGAAAGAACTCAGCTGGTGCCTACCATCCCAGGCACTTGCGGGGGAACCAACGTCAGGCGCGTCGGTTGGTGTTCTCTGTGATCCGCAGTTGTGTGTAAGCGGCTCCGATACCGGTTCTCTTGCTGTGTAAACATTTGCTTTATAATGGAAATTAAAGTTAACGTTAACGCCCGCTTGGTTATACGTCAGTGTAAACGCCATTCAGAAATGTCACCGGTTGTGCAAAGCAGAAGTGTCACCACGGGCGCTGAAGGTAGCAAAGCCTGACAGGGCGTAGACCTCAGATATCGGAGCTCTGGCAGGCTTTGCGGGGATCAGTGGAAGAGCTGCCGTTTCTCTTTTTTGGTGAGGAACGCGGCCAAGCCTTCTTCATTCATGGTCTTTTCGAATTGCTGCCAGGCGAGACCATCCGCCAAGAACGGATCATCGAAGACTGTCGATGTGCCGAACTCGTTTATGACTTCCAGAATCCAGCCGGGATCGACATCGCTCCTGTAGATGTCGACAGTCAAGAAGTGCCCGTCGATCTCAACGTCGGCGCACAGATCGGACATGATGATCTCTGGTTCTTCTTCAGCATCCATGGGCCGAGCTTGGGGTCATTCCGCGGCGTGTGCAATCTTCTTCTTTGCCCGTGACCCCGAGGGCCTGCCTTGCTTCCGGCCGTTTGGCTTATAGCCCATCTTCTCTGAGTTTGTCCGCACCTTCGGCTTGGGTGGCGCGGCATCTTGCAGTTCTTTGATATGTTCCAGCACAGCCCCTAGACGTTTGTTGTCGGTGATTGCTGCGTGGGTCACGCGCTGATCCATGTCGAAGATTTTGTAGGGCAGGGACCGGCCTTTGTGGCGCACCTCAAACCTGCCATCTACAAAGGCATAGGTGTCGACGTATTTGCCGACCAGACCGCGCGTGATGTCATTCTCCTCAAGCATGATCCGTTTACGATCATACGAGAAGGTCAGCTGCTTGCCGACGTACCTGTTCTCGCGCCAGCACAGCACGTCTGCCAGCCGATCCGGCTCGACATTGAGCGCGCGGTGCAGGTTGTCAGGCTTGGTCGGTGCTTTGGCGAACTGCGCGTTGTGGCGTTCTTTAAAGCCTTGCAGATAGGCGTTCCCAGCTTCCATGTCCGAGATACCCGCGATCCGCAGTTCCTTTACCAGCCGGTCCTGAAGTGTCCGGTTGGCACGCTCAACGCGCCCCTTGGCCTGACTGGAATTGGCGCACAAAATCTCGACGTTCAACTGATTCAAGGCACGCCCAAACTGGGTCATACCCGCGCCAGCCTTGGCGTCTTCCTTGGCCACGCGGAACACTGTGTGTTTGTCGCTGTAGAATGCAACGGGGCGTCCGTGTTCGAGCAAATAGCTTTCCAATGCTTCGAAGTAGCTGAATGTGCTCTCGGATTTGACAAACCGCAATTCCATCAAGGTACTGGTGGCGTCATCAATGAAGACGAGCAGGGTGCAGGGGTTAGCACGATCCTCGAACCAACGGTGATCCGACCCGTCGATCTGGATCAGTTCGCCGAAACATTCTCGGCGTAGACGCGGCTGGTGAAACCGGCGGCGCTGTTTGCGCGAAAGCCAGATGCCATCTTCAACCATCCATTTGCGTAGCGTCTCTCGGGAAACCTTAAACCCGTGATGTTGGGCCAGCATTTCTGCCGCCAGGGTTGGGCCAAAATCCGGGTAGTTCTCCTTGATGAGGCTCAGCGCATAGTCGCGTTTGGCTTTGTGGATCTGATTGTTTGGAATTTTGCCACGCGATTTGTGCCGGATCGACGCTGCACCATCCTGACGGTATCGCTTGCGCAGCCGGAAAACCTGCCGACGTGTCAGGCCCAACATGTTCGCTGCATTATCGACGCTCAGCCGTCCATCATCGACCTGCGCCAAAACCTCCACGCGGTTCATCTCGCGCTCGCTCATAACCACCCATCCCATGTCCGCTCATCCTCACATCGCTTTGCGAGGAGAGTGACACTTCTGCTTTGCTCATGGGTGACATTATCGCTTTGCGTGTGGACTCAAGTTAGGTTGCGACATTTCTCTATCCTAGTTTTCTAAGTTCTTCGGCGAATGCCTCTGTTGGTGTTCGCCACCCAAGACATTTCCTTGGTGTTCCGTTCAGGCGGTCACAAATCGCCTTCATGTCGCGATTTGAGAGCGCCGCGATCGGGGTATCGCGTGGCAAATACCTTCGAGCCCGTTTGTTCAGGTTCTCAACCGAGCCTTTTTGCCATGGGGCCTGCGGATCACAGAACCAGGCGCTCGTTCCAATTCCTGATTCCAGCTTTCGCCATCCCGAGAACTCAATTCCGCGATCAAAAGTAATAGACCGGCGCGCGATCTGGGGCAGGGGTTCCATTACGTTCATGAGTTTCGCCATGAAGTGTTTCGAACTGCGATCATTGTTGCGGAACAAGACTGCAAAGCGGGTCTTCCGTTCGACCAACGATGCGACGTTTGCTTTCCCGTGCTCTCGCCGGAAAATCATAAGATCACCTTCCCACTCCCCAAAAGTTGAACGTTCTTTTATGTACTCAGGCCTGTTGTGGATCGATCGTTCAAGTGGGAACATCATGCCGCGAGGTGTGCGAGAATAGCGCGGTTTTCGCTTCTTCCGCCGTTCTGGAAGGTAACGTGCCAACGCCTGTGATTGACCGTCTGGGCTGTAGACATAGGCGTAAATCGTCTCATGACTGACGGTCGTTGCATGACCTTCAAGCTTTAGACGCCCTGCAATCTGTTCCGGTGACCAACCTTCTTGGAGCCGTCCTATCACAGCTTCCCGGAGTTCAGGAATTCGCACCAGTTTGCGACGTCTTGCACGGCGATCAGCCGCCGATTTCTGTGCAAGCATCCCGTAATAGCCATTGAGCTGAGGCAACTCTTCATCCTTGAAGAAATTGCGTTTGATCTCACGATAGACAGTCGCACGGTGGCGATTGATCTGGCGCGCAATCTCGGCGACTTTTACCTTCCTATGCAAAAGGTCCTCGATTTTGCGCCGTTCGGCTAGATTCAACTCGGTTCGTTTCATAAACTGTTCTCCTGACTTTCCAGTAGGATAGAGGAAAAGTCGCTTCCCAGTTTAGAATGTGCCGCGGTTGCAGTCAGCAAGCCGATAATCATAGTTATGTTAATTAATGAGTATTTCCGCAGCAATTCCGGGATCCCTCTGGCATGGGCTATCTTGAAAAACCTGTTGCTTTGCGCTTTTCGAATTTTCAATTGCCTCGGTTCCTGCCGCTTTATGTGTGATACCCGAATTGTGTTTTGGTGAACGGGCCTCTAATCGGACAGCGGTCGATCACATAACTCCACTCCATCAGCATTGGAGCGAGAGACATGAAAGACATCCAGGACACAACCGGAATTCAGGCCGCGATCATCGAAGCGTTCAATTTCCGTCATGCCTGCAAGGTATTTGATCCCGAGCGCAAGATCAGCGAGCCAGAGTTTGCGACCATTCTTGAAGCGGCGCGTCTGTCGCCGACCTCGTTCGGGCATGAGCCCTTCAAGATTCTCATGATTCAGACGCCGGAAAAACGAGAACTGTTGCGCGAGTTTTCCTGGGGTGCGAATGGCATGATGAACGGCACCACCGGACAGTTGGGAACCGCAAGCCATTTCGGCATCATCCTTGCCAGCACGGCGCAAACCATGACCGCCGGCTCCGATTACCTGCAGGACTTCTATCGTCAGGTGAAGCAGTTGCCAGACGAGGTGATCGAGATCTTCAACGGCGCCTATGGTAATTTCCAGCAGTCGGACCACAAGATCACCACCGACCGCGAAATCAGCGACTGGGCGGGGAAACAGGCCTATATCGTGCTGGCCAACATGATGACCACCGGTGCGCTGATGGGCATCGATTCCTGCCCCATCGAGGGGTTCCAGATGGACGCGACCTCGCAGGCGTTGGAAGAGCAATTCGGGGTTGATCCGAAACTCTACAAGCCTGCCGTGATGTTCGCCTTTGGGTATCGCGCAGCTGACCCGGAATTCCCCAAGACTCGCCGTTCCATGAAAGACACTGTCAGCTGGTTCTAAGCTTTGCCAGCCGGGGCAGGTATTGACCTTGTCCCGGCGGGTCTCAGCTTTGCTCCCAAGCGGGATTCCTGCCGATGTGTTCAAGCAGGAAATCTATGAACACCCTCACCTTTGCGGACAGGACATTGGCTTTGGGGTAAACCAGCCACAGCACTGAATCGTCCGCAACGTGGTAGTCCGGCAAAACGCGGATCAAACGGCCCGCCAAGAGGTCCTGATGGACGCTCCAGATCGAGTTTATCGAAATGCCTGCGCTTGCGATCGTTGCGATCTTTTGACTTAACCCATCATCCATGATGAGCTGGCTGCGCGCATCTCGCGGGCTGTACACCCCGCTGGGACCTGTCGGCCCCGTCAGCGGGCGCGGTTCCTGATCCGCAAATGCGATTAGATCGTGTTGGTTCAGATCTTTTGGGTGTAGCGGTGTGCCGTGTTCGGCGAGGTAATCCGGCGAAGCACAGAGAATGCGACGGTCGCTGGCCAGCTTGCGCCCTTTGAGGCTGGTGTCTTCCAGTGCAGCGTTTCTGAGAGCCAGATCAAAGCTTCCCTCGATCAGATCGAACCGGCTGTCCGAGAGACGCAAGTCCAGCGTGATGCCGGGATATTGCTTCAGGAACACTGGCAGGATCGGAGCGATATAGAGCTGCGCAAAGGTGCTGGGTGCAGTGAAGCGCAATTTGCCAGAGGGGGCTGCTTGCCCCTGTCCCAGAGCGGCGCGACCAGCCTCTTCTTGGGCAAGTATCTCGCGGGCAAAAGGCAGGAATTCGGCACCCTCCAGCGACAGCGCGACTTTGCGAGTCGAGCGGTGTAACAGGTCCGCCCCAAGTGAATGCTCCAGCTTTGCAAGCCGCGCACTGGACACGGCAGGCGCAAGCCCAAGCTCACGCCCCGCAGCGCTGATGTTGAGCTTTTCCGCGGCCATTACGAACAGGCGAAGGCTGTCAGTATCCATCTCTTTATATCCATAATCCGAATTATCTATCCTGAAATGGACGCTTTTTATCTGATTTTCAACATGTACTTTAATGGAAAGCCACTTTGGTGGCCCTGTTTCCCAAAGAGGCTGTCATGCCCCAAACTGTCATGGTCAACTATCACGTCCACAGCCCCCGTCGTCAGGCGTTTCATATTGATGCGGGTGGTGTCGTGGGCACGGTTGTCTCGCCGGAACTTGGGGAAACCGAGGTGCCGTTGCGCAACCTGCGCGGTCCCGAGACGGATCTGACATTTGCCAGGGACGGCGTTGCCTTTATCTCGGCACCGACCAGGGTTCGGTCCTTTGTGACCGTCCAGGAGTGGCAGACAGATTATGATGCCGAACTGACAGCGCCGCTGACCCGCGGGGTTGGCACCAAAGAGGTGGCGGTATTTAACATTACGACAATAAGGGCTGCCGTTGGATGGGTGCAGTACCGTCGATCGGATGGAGAACCCCGGCCTCATTTCGATCCGCAAGAGCCTCGAAAGCCGCACATCGGGTCGGCTTTGAGATGACCTCGCAAGGACTATGACAATGCTTGATACACTTGAGGCCCAAGGATTTGCCACGATCAACCGCGCTTATAATACGGTCTTTCGACCGGAGCGGCTGAGCCTTGGTCTGGTCATGCCGCTCGAAGCCTATCCCAATAGCGCTGTTCCGGCGATGGATCGCCATATCGAACGGGTTCAGCTGGCCGAAAAGCTGGGGTTCGCATCCGTGTGGCTGCGCGACGTGCCGTTCAATGTGCCGTCCTTTGGTGATGCGGGTCAGATTTTTGATCCCTTCGTTTACCTTGGTGCCTTGTCCATGACGACCAGCCAGATCGCGCTTGGCGTGGCCAGCATTGTGCTGCCACTGCGCCATCCGGCGCATGTGGCCAAGGCGGCGGCTTCGGTCGATGCTTTGTCAGGTGGGCGTCTGTTGCTGGGTGTTGCCTCGGGAGATCGGCGCGAAGAATACCCGGCAATGGGCATGAGCTTTACCGATCGCGGTAAGAGGTTCCGGGACAGCATGGACTATATCCGCGCGATGGGCGAAGGTTATCCAAGCCTGAATAACGGCCAAGGGGCGCTATCCGGCGGCATGGATATGCTGCCGAAACCCGCCGGTAGTCGCCTGCCGGTCCTGATCACCGGCGGGAGCCAGCAATCCCCCGATTGGGTGGCTCAGAACGGCGACGGCTGGATGACCTATCCCCGTGACGCGACCTCTCAGGGGCGCGTTGTCGCCGACTATCGCGCGCGGATCGCAGAGACCGGAGGTCAGAATAAACCGGTGATGCAATCCCTGTACGTGGATCTGGTGGCAGATGCGGACGCAACCCCGCGCCCAATCCATCTGGGGTTCCAGTCCGGCGTGAATTTCCTGCGCGGCTACCTGCAAGAGGTACAGGCACTGGGAATCAATCACGTTGCCCTCAATCTGCGCTTCAACCACGCTGATATCGAAACCACGTTGCGGTGCCTGTCTGACGAATTGCTGCCCGACTTCTCTGTTTAAGGAACCATTCATGTCCCAGATCATTCTCATCACCGGATCGACCGATGGCATCGGCTTGCTGACCGCCAAAACACTGGCCGAACGGGGCCACACGATCCTGTTGCATGGCCGCAACCAAGCCAAGTTGGACAAGGCCGTGGCCGAAGTGGGTGGCACGACCGAGGCCTATGTCGCCGACCTGTCGAAATTGGCGGATGTCGAGGCCTTGGCGACGGCGATCCTTGAGCGACACGACCGGCTGGACGTGCTGATCAACAATGCAGGCGTCTACAAGGTGCCACAAACCAGAACGCCCGAAGGATTGGACGTGCGCTTTGTGGTAAACACTTTTGCGCCCTGGGTGCTGACGCAGCGCCTATTGCCGATCATCCCACAGAAGGGTCGCATCGTGAACCTGTCCTCGGCCGCGCAGGCCGCTGTTGATGTCAAAGCTATGGCTGGGCAAGGCGCGCTTGACGACTTCAGCGCATATGCCCAAAGCAAGCTGGCAATCACAATATGGACACAGGAACTGGCGCGTGACTTGTCCGAGGGTCCCGTAGTTCTGGCCGTGAACCCGGGGTCTCTGTTGGCCTCGAAAATGGTCAAGGAAGGGTTCGGCGTGGCCGGCAACGACCTGAGTATCGGTGCCGATATCCTGAGCCGAGCCGCGCTGGCCCCCGAATTTGCGACCGCCTCCGGTCAATACTTCGATAACGACTCCGGCGGTTTTGCGCGCCCCCATGCTGCGGCGCTGGATGCACAGCATGCAAATGCGGTGATGCAGGGAATCAATCAGACGATTGCGCTTATGCGGTGATATTTCGCTCTTCAATCAGCTAAATTCTCGGTCGCGATGGTGTCGTTCCTTGTCGCGACCGTTATTTATTCCGGGCAACAAGCATGGGTTGTTGCGGCGGGCAATTGACGTCTCGCATGGGCCAACCCGTAAACGACAGAAGAACTTTGGCCGGTTCGAAGCGTCCAGGCAGGCTCAGAGGTTTCTTTCTGCGCACGATCAGATCAATCTGTTCTGGCATCCCCGCTGCTCTCAGCTCATTGAAAGATCCTTCCTCAAATCAAATTACAAAACAGCCAACAGGGCCTGTGCCTGTGCTGCCGCGTTTTTTGTGGTCAGGGACCCAGGCGTACTGCCCAGAAGGTTGTGCAAACCCTCACAGGTCTCAGGGGTGTAGATGATCGTGCCATCCTCCGTGACGCTTTTGATCCCGTCCCATGCCAGCGACTGTTCATTGACCGCAATTGCCTGGTCCAAGCTCCACTCTAGCGGCAAGTCCAGAACAATCCCGGACGTGCTGGCCTGGACCGGATACCCGCCCAGCAACGCCCCAATCCCGGGCAAGTGGATCGATTGCGGTGACTCGGACGTAAGCGCCTGAAGGGCTCGGATCCCTGCCGAGGCCGTTACCCGGTTGAAATGCAGGTCATAGGGAAACGGAAACGGGGCCCACAGTGCTTGGCTGGCGATCGGGCTGACGTCTTCCCCGTGCACGGTTGCCTTGATCAAATGTGGGGGCAGTTCCTTTGGAGTGGGTGCGTTCAGAACATAGTATTCAAACGCGTGCTGCGCCACCAACTGCACCCGCACCTCGTTGGGGCTGCAGCCTTTGATCCGCGCCACGTAGGATTGGATTTTTGCGATAGGTTCCTGCACATTTCCAATGCCGCACGTCGGCCCATAACCCGTGCGATTTAGCACGGCATTGATTACATCTGGATAAGAGGCACCGATCCAGACCCCGTTGAAATTCGCCTCGGTCATCTGATCCCGCAGGGCAACCATCAAAGCCAGATGTAATGCCGTATATCCGGCAAACGGTAGGCTGGCAGCGGCCTCGTCCAGCTTCCACCAGGGTAACATGCTGGGTGCAGTAAATAGATAATCGGGCGCGATTTGATCCAGCTTTGCACCAAACCCCGGTGCGTTGAAATCCAGTTCTTCGGCAATGATGTTGGGGAAAAACCCTTCGATCCCGGCCCCGATCACGGCATTGTTGGCGCGAGCCTGGGCTTTGGCCTTGTCCCGGCTGGCCACGATGATCGTATCGAACAACTGAGACCGGGCCGCGGCTTCCAGCAAATGTGTGCCCAGCTCTCCCAAGGAAAGTACCATCAAGGTTGGCTTCGCCATGGTGGCTCCTTTTCGATGATGAGCGCCGAGATCGAATCAAATCTTGTAAATGTCTATCGGAAAACGGCGTCGTTTCAAATATGAAACGATTCCAGGTCACAGGACCACCCGCCAGAGAGACTGGTAAACCGCCCAAACGCCCGTAATATCCGTGCAGACAATCATGCAATGATCCGGACATCCGAAAAATGCCGCCAACCGACACGCATAAACCCGACGCTGGGGATCCAGGTCAGATGAATATCGGAGAAACGCTTCGTCAAATGCGTGCAACCCGCGGCGTATCGCTGAGCCGCCTGGCGGAGAGAGCCAATGTCTCAAAATCCAACCTGTCAAAGATTGAAAACAACGTAATTTCACCAACCTTTGACATGATGGGCAAGATCTCTCAGGGGTTGGGAGTGACCACATCCGAATTGCTGTCGCAGGGCAGGCTAACCACCGATATGCTGTCTTTTACCGATGCAGGAGAAGGAGGGAAATCTTCCAGCGGGCATTACGAGTTCGAATTTCTGTTTTCCGAACTCAGCAACCGGAAAATGATCCCGATCGTCACAACAATTCAGCCACATAAATCCGAAATGATTTCATCCCCATCTTCTCATGGAGGCGAAGAATTTTTCTATGTGATCGACGGGATCGTAGACTTCCTGAGCGACGGCAAAGTGATAAAAACCATGAAGAAAGGTGACGCTGTCTATTTCAGCAGCGGATTGCAACATCTTGCTGTAAATCAACAGCCTCACCCGGCCCAACTGCTGTGGGTCTGGCTTGCTTGAGCATCACACGGGTCTGAACGCTGGTCGGTCCTGAACCCCTTACCACGTATGTGTTCACAGGTCAGGGCCGCGTTAACCAATGGGCTAACCCTCAAACTCTTGGTATGAATGAGGGAGCCTCGGGGGCAGGTCAGGCAAACTTTGGTCCGCCCAATATGTTTCTAGTACAAACACACCCAAAGGAGAGAATCCAAGCATGCGTAATCTCGAACTCCCCGGCCGGTCTCCTGTGATTGCCACAACTGCTGTCGCGGCAACGTCACACCATCTGGCCACTCAGACCGCGATTGCGATCTTGCAAAAAGGCGGCAATGCCATGGACGCCGCCATCGCTGCCTGCGCTGTTCAATGTGTTGTCGAACCCCAGTCGACCGGGATTGGTGGAGATTGCTTTTGCATGTATGCACCCAAAGGCAGCGACGACTATGTCGCCTTCAATGGGTCAGGTCGTGCTCCCGCAGCTGCGACTCCCGAATGGTTTGCCGAACAGGGTATCACCAGAATCCAGCAACAAAGCGCCCATGCGGTCACTATTCCTGGTGCTGTTGATGCCTGGGATACACTGCACCGTGACCACGGCGTCCTGCCTTTTGCCGATGTCCTGCAACCTGCAATCGATTATGCCCAAAACGGATATCCGATCGCCTCGCGGGTCAGCGTAGATTTTGCGCGCAACCTTGGCCTGCTGCAAGGTTGCGAACATGCGTCTCGGGTGTTTTTGCCGGGTGGTCAATCTGTGCCAGAGGGACATGTTCACAAACAGCCTGATCTTGGTCGAACGCTGGAAAAGATTGCGACCCAGGGTCGTGACGGCTTTTACACCAGCGACGTAGCCGAGGACATGGTGACCTTTCTGCAGGGTCATGGTGGTTTGCACACAATGGAGGATTTCGCCAACGTCCAAGGCGATTATGTAACTCCGATCAAAGCACGCTACCACGGCTATGACGTCTACCAATGTCCACCGAACGGACAGGGTGTCATTGCGCTGATGTTGCTCAAACTGATGGAACGATTCGAGAAAGAAGGTGATACCCCGATCAACCTGAATCGGATTCACCAGGAGATCGAAGCGGGCCGTCTGACCTACCATCAGAGGGATTGCTACGTCGCAGATCCTGAACACGCGCAGGTTCCGGTTGAGTGGCTGTTATCCGATGAAAACATCGACAATCTTTACAACACGATCCAGGCAGATCAGGCACTCACCGAGATGCCGGATTTCACCCCTCCCGTTCATCACGATACGGTCTATATAACCGTCGTCGACAAGGACAGGAACGCCTGTAGCTTCATCAACACCTTGTTCCACAATTTCGGGACGGGTTTGATGGCCCCTAGGTCTGGCGTCTTGTTGCACTGCCGTGGCATGGGGTTTTCACTCGACTCCGAACATCCCAATTGTATCGCCCCGAACAAACGCCCGCTGCATACCATCATTCCCGGAATGGTGGCCAAAGATGGAAAAACAGTCATGTCCTATGGTGTGATGGGCGGTGCCTATCAGGCCTTTGGGCACATGCAATTCCTGTCCCGCTTCCTGCAATACGGGTTCGACATACAGGAAGCTCAGGATTTGCCCCGTTTCTTTCCAAACCCCATCACAGGGAACATCGATTGCGAAGGAACACTGCCTGACGATATTACGGAGGATCTCAGAGCTCGTGGGCATCGGATTGACGCTGCCAAGGTCCCAATCGGGGGATCACAAGCCATCTGGATCGACTGGGACAAAGGCACTTTGACCGGCGGATCGGACCCTCGCAAAGACGGCTGTGCCGCCGGGTATTGACGCGCCACTAAGACCTGAACCGGCGCACGCTGTATCAGCCTCGCCATTCCTTGAGCCCCTAAAGGCGCGCGTTCCAAATCGGGGCGGCGTGGCTTGACGTCGCAAACCCTTGCCCGCGTGTCGAAAGGAAACGGGGGCGGTTGCAGATGTATGTAAGTCCTCTGTGAAAACAGGAGTCTGGTGTTTCGCGCCGGACGGTGCGTTTCCAGGGGCAATCGGGATGCCCGCGTGTCTTTAGGTAGGCTCCCGCCCCTGGTCCACCATTGCGGCCCAGGGGCGGGATCAGTTCGTTAGGCAGACCAGGCCCATTTGTAGTGGTGGTCTTCGTGGGCAAGATGTTTGTCCACGCCTGTCAGACCCTCGACATGGTGGCGATAAAGCGACCGCCAATAGGGCTGGATGGTGACCGCCTCTTCCTGGATCAAGGCTTCGATTTTTGCCATGACGTCGCTGCGTTTGGCGGCGTCGGCAATGCCCAACGCTTCGTCAAGCAGCGCATCAAATTCGGCGTTTTCCCAACCGAATTCATTCCAGGCTGCCCCACTGCGATAGGCCAACGCGTGGATCTGAACACCCAGAGGGCGCGGGTTCCAGTTGGTCGAGCTGAACGGATATTTGGTCCAGTCGTTCCAGAAAGTTGCCCCAGGTAGAACGGTACGCTTAACCTTGAACCCAGCATCACGCAATTGCGCAGCCACCGCGTCAGTGGTGTTCCGACGCCAGTCATCGTCGATGGAGTGGATTTCCATTTCGAAATCTTCCATCCCGGCTTCCTTCAACAGCTCCAGCGCCTTGGCTGGGTTGTATTCGGTGTCGCCGATGTCGCGGTATTCCGGGTGCACCGGACCGACGTGGTGATCCTGTGCGGGCTGGCCACGGCCAGCTGCACCCAGTTCCAGCAGAACCGCGTTGTCGGTCGCCAGTTGGATCGCCTTGCGGACGCGTTTGTCGGCATAGGGGCGGATGCCTTCGACTTCGGCCAGTTGATTGGGACGGATTACGATGGTCGCCATGGTCACCACTTCGGATTTCACGAAACCCAGACCGTCCATCACGTCGATATATTCACCAACCGATTCATACAGCATATCGACTTCGCCGGAATCCAGCGCCGCCAGATAAGCCGACGGATCGGTACCAAAATCGATGTATTTGATGGTGTCGAGATAAGGGCCGCCATAGATCTCGGTGCCCCACCAGGTGTGGTTTGTATTGCGTTCCAGCGTGGCCTTGATGCCCACTTCCAACTCGGTGATCACAAACGGGCCGGTGCCCACAGCGTTCATGGTATCCGCCGGATCATAGCTGGAATGCACGATTGCCGCAGGATAGTCGGTCATACCGGCGATCAGCGAAATATCCGGCTTGACCAGGTTCAACACCACGGTGTGACTGTCGACGACTTCGACCACCCCGTCTTTCAGCTTCTTGGTGTCAGGGTCGACCATGCTCGACATGCGGCCCGCCATCGAGTTGCCCTCGACCCCGCTGTCGCACCAGCGTTCGACATTGTTGGCAATGTCCTGAGCGGTGAAATCGTCGCCATTGTTCCATTTGACGCCCTTGCGGACATTCAATGTGTATTTGGTGGCGTCGTCGCTGACTTCCCAGCTTTCCAGCAGCATGGGGCGGATGGTGCCGTCATTGTTGAATTCGACACAGTATTCCAGCGTCCCACGGGTCACACAGCCGATTTCGGCCCAATCCATGGTACGTACGTCCTTGAGACCCTTGATCTGCATCTGCACCCGAAGGGTTCCGCCGTCTTTGGGCGTTCCGGCCGCCATCGCAGGGCTGGGTTCGCCAATCAGGCCATAGGCTGCAGCTGCAGTCACGCCGAACCCTGTCGCACGTGTCAGGAATTCGCGGCGGTCCATCAGACCGGCCTTGTATTCATCGACGTACATTTCCACCGCTGGGTGTTTTGCAGTGTTCACACCTTGATCAGTTTGCATCTTTAACTTTCCTTGCTGGTCTTCTGTTTCGGCGAAATTAGTCTTGTTTGCCTGAAGCTCGACCCAGTGCATAAACAACACATCTGTGCCAACTATCCTGTTCGCGTAAAGCGAGTAGTGCGTGGCAGGTCCAGTTCACTCAAACGAATTTTTCGATGGCATAGACCTTCTTTTTATTTTGAGCATGCAATTGCCTAGTATGCCCACGGTGTCGCAGATGAAGAAGTTGGTAAAATTGACGCTCTGGAATGCGGGCGGGAACGTCTCATACCTGTTGGTGGTGCGAGAAAGCCATAATACGATCGGACTGACCGCTGGAAATACCCAGTACACCCACTTGGTCAAAGCCGGTCCAGCTCCACCTTGTTCATGACCACCAACAGCCTGATTACAGACAGAAGCCAAACGAAAGCCTGAAACATGACCACATCCGACACGCTCACTCTTTTGGCCTGCCAAATCTGTATTCCGCCGATGGCGACAACGGCCGAACGCGACGCCCATTTAACAGCCTCCACGACCAAAGTTCGCGCCGAACTGGACCGTGCTCAACGACCCGTCGATCTGGTTGTTCTTCCCGAATTGTCGAGCCTTGACTATGCGCGTGAAACCTTTGCGCAGCTGGACGATATTGCCGAGCCTTTGGATGGCGCATCTTTTCGGGCCTGGCGTCAGGTCGCGATGGATTTGAACGTTTTCGTGTCCTACGGATTTGCCCGCGCTGGTGACGGTGGTCCTTTTATCTCGATCGGGGTGGTTGGTCCGGATGGGGTGCTGGTCGGGTATTACGACAAACTTCACCTGGCACAATACGGTGCCTCGATGGAAAAAGAGTATTTCAACCGCGGCAACCATTTGTTTGTATTCGAAGTCAAAGGGTTCCGCCTTGCGCCGATTATTTGTTACGACATCCGCATTCCTGAATTGGCGCGTACTTTGGTCTTGGATCACGATGCAGATGCTATCCTGCATTGCGGGGCCTATTTCCGGGACGAGAGCTTTCACACATGGCACCCGTTTGCCATGACCCGCGCATTGGAGAACCAAGTGTTTTTCCTGTCACTAAACCGCGCAGGAACCAGCTATGGCAATTCACTGTTTTGCCCGCCATGGCTCGATGAGAACACGCCACCGCTCAGATTTCCGCAGACAGATGAAGCCTTCCGCATCATTACCCTGGATCGCGAAAAACTCGACACCGCGCGGCGAGAGTATACGTTCCTCAAGGACAAGTTGGGGACCTACAATATCTCCCTTCATGCACCATAGCGGTCAGGCACCTGAATATAGTGTTCTGAGTGAACCAGTATTTGGGCTAGGATGCGAAGAGACCGTTGTTTTGTGGCGGGCCGTGACACGCAGTTTTTTGACCAGTACTTGGCGCGGGTGATCAGGTGATACCCCGGTGCAGCCAAGGCACGCACCATCGTAATCGGCGCATCGTCGATCCAAGTGGTTCGCCCCATAACAAAGAGCGTTTCATCGACGTCTGTTTCCAGCAACTCGGCTTCTCGGTCATGGGTTGGCCCGTGCGAGACGTCGATTGCGTTATGTTGGTCTCTGTGGGCGCGATGGTCGACCTGAGACGCCCGCGCATCAAGCGTCTTTGCGGTTTTCCAGGTTTGACCCGACTGTCGAGAACATCGCCGTCTGCCGGGAGCGCCTGCCAAAGCAGGCGAACCTGTGCAGATTGGGCTCAGTTCGATTCCAGTACCGCATTGAGGAACTGCTGGGTTCGCTCGTTCTTTGGCGCACCAAACAGTTCCACGGGGCTGCCCTGTTCCGCAATGGCACCGCTGTGAAAGAAGCAAACCCGGTCCGAGATATCGCGCGCAAATCCCATTTGGTGCGTCACCATCAGCATGGTCAGACTGTGCGCATCGACCAGCTTGCGGATGACGTTGGTCACCTCGCCGATCACTTCGGGATCAAGCGCCGAGGTGACTTCGTCGAACAGCATCACCTTGGGCCGCATCGCCAGGGCGCGGGCGATGGCGACACGCTGTTGCTGGCCACCGGACAGGCGCGACGGGTATTGGCCCGCCTTGTCGGCCATCCCCACCATGTCGAGCAATTCCAGAGACCGCTCCTGCGCTTCTTTCTTGGACATGCCCAGCACCTGTACAGGCCCTTCCATGCAGTTCTGCAGCGCGGTCATATGCGGGAACAGGTTGAAGTGTTGGAAACACATCCCGATCTTGGAACGGATGCGGCGGATGTGAGCGGCGTTGGCCGGTACCAGCACACCGTTTTTTTCCATATGGGTCAGCGGTTCGCCATCCACATAGATCACCCCACCGTTGATTGTCTCCAGCGTCATCAGCATCCGCAGCACGGTGGTCTTGCCGGACCCCGACGGGCCGATGATCGTGACCATCTCACCCATGTCGATATCCAGGTTCAGGTGATCCAGAACGGTCAGCGACCCATAGCTTTTGCGCACATTGGCAAACCGTACCATCGGAATGTTGTCCCCCTCCAGACGCAGGGGGTATTGGCTCATGTCTTCGGTGGTCATTGGTTACATTCCCATTCTACGGCGCACCCATTTTTCGAAACGGGCGATGAAAAACGCGGTCGGCAGTGAGATCGCAAGGAACAGCACTCCGACCAACGTGTAAGGTTCCAGATAGCGATAGCTTTGCGCGCCTACGGCATTTGCCGTGTGCATCAGCTCGGCGACACCGATCACCGACAGCATCGGCGTATCCTTGAAAATGCCGACCAGATAATTGCCCATCCCCGAAATCGCAGGCGGCAAGGCCTGGGGAATGATCAGCCGCCGATAGGTCTGCACCGTCGACATGTTGATCGCGGTCGCGGCCTCCCACTGGCCTTTCGGCACGCTTTCAATGCCGCCGCGATAGACTTCGGACAGATAGGCGGCGTAGTGGACGCCAATCGCGATCAGACCCGAGGTCCAGGGCGACAAGTTGATGCCGAATTGTGGTCCTACATAAAAGACAAAGAACACCTGCAGCAGTAGCGGGGTCGACCTGACGAACTCTACCACCTCGCGCACGCAGAAGGTTAGCGGACGCCATGGGGTACGCTGCGCCAGCACCAGTACCAGCCCCAGAACAACCGCAATCAGATATCCGCCACCGGCCGCCAGCAAGGTCTTGCCTGCGGCCTCGATAAACCGGGGGAGAAGCTCCCACGTCCAATCCCAACGCCATTCCATGGCTCAGGCCCTCCCGATCTTGAACGCCATCTTGCGTTCGAATGCGCGCATGAATGGCGTCACGCAAAAGCGTGCGAAAACGTAGTAGATGATCAATGCAGTGCCAAAGGTTTCAATCGACAGGAAGGTCGAGATGTTGATTTGGCGGGCGTGGAACATCAGGTCGGTTACCGAAATCAGCGCCACCAGCGCGGTGCCTTTCAGGATCTCGATCACCAGGTTGCCCCAGGGTGGCAGCATGATGACCAGCGCCTGCGGCAGGATGATCCGGCGCATCCGCTGAGCGGTCGTCATGTTTATGGCCATGGCGGCCTCCCATTGCCCTTTTGGCACGGCAAGGATGGCACCCCGGACCAGTTCGGCACCATAGGCGCCCATGTTCAGACCGACGGCGATGAAACCGGCGGTGAATTTATCCATGGTGATCCCAAACAGGGGCAACACAAAGAAGATCCAGAACAGTTGGACCAGCAACGAGGTGCCGCGAAAGATTTCGATATAGACGGTGGCGGCCCCTTTGATCGCGGGGTTCGACGCAAGGCGCATCAGGCCAAAGGTCAGCGCGATGGCGACCGAAACAACGGTGGCCAGCACGAACTGCACCAGCGTGATCAGAGACCCGTCGACCATGCGGCCGCCATAGTCTTGGAGGAATTCAAAGTAGGACAAGACAGGCGTTCTCCGCTTCTGTCCCGATGAGGGGAGTTGAGGGGGGGCGGTGCCCAGGAACCGGGGCACCGGGTCTTGATTGCGAGAGAGAGGCGCGCCCTAGCGGTTGGCGCAGGCCCATTCCATGGACGCGTCGTCACCGGGTACGTTCGACGGCAGGTAGTCCCACTGTTCGACCTTGGACAGCATGTCGTCGGATCCGATGTACCCCGGCATCGCTGCGTTGAAGTCGGCGCGGAACTGATCGTCTTCGGGGTGGAAGCCGACGGCGACCCAGTTAAAGGTCCACTGTGGCAGCGCATTTGTGTCGGTATGGCCGATCCCGTCGGTTTTTGCCGCCAGATCATAGGCTTCGACCGCCGTCATGGCGCCAATCTCGGCGCGCCCAGCCTTGACCGCCGCCAGCACTTCGGTGGTGCCGGGCAGCTGCATGATCTTGCTTTCCGGGATGCCGACCTTCAGCGCTTCTTCGACATTCACATAGCCCGCAACGGCCGCCATGGTGACACCAGCGTTCTTGATGTCCTCGTAGGTCTGCAGGCCGCCCGGATTTCCATCGGGCACGATAAAGGCGTTGCCGAACTGGCCGATCGGCTCGGAAAAGTCGATATTGGCGCAGCGCGACCCCAGAATGTACATGCCGCCGGTGATCACATCAACGCGGCCCGCCATCAGGCTGGGGATTAGACCGGCCCAGTCGGTGACAACTGGTTCGATTTCGGTGTGACCCATTCTGGCCAACAGATCGAGCGTGATCTGGTTCACAAAGCCCAGCGGTTCATTGTTTTCGCCCGGATGCGCCCAGGGCGCGGCAGCGGCAAAGCCGAGGCGGATCGGTTCACCCGCAGCGATGCGATCTTCGAGCGGCCCGGCGAGCGTGGCGCTGGCCGTCAGGGCCAGGGTGGCGGAAACGATGCTTCCCAGAAGTTTGGATTTCATTGGTGGTTCTCCTTGCTGTTGGACATGACTCACCCGGTCCGGCGACTGGATCGCCAGAAGGTGGGCCGGATTTCCCGACGCACGGTTTTCCGCATCTTTTCGGGAGAGAGAGGGCCGGTGGTCACCTCACGAGGGCGCAGTCACCGGCGAGAATTGGTTTGGGTTCAGTAGGGCGCTTGGACACCTCCCATTTCGACATAAACGGATTTGATCTGACTGTAGTGATCCAGCGCCGCACGCGAGTTTTCGCGGCCAACACCGGATTTCTTGACCCCGCCAAATGGCATTTCGACGGGCATGATATTATGGGTGTTGATCCAGCAGGTGCCCGCATGAATGCGGTCGATCACCCGGTGGGCGCGCTGCAGGTCGCGGGTAAACACGCTGGCGGCCAGCCCCAGGTCAGTGTCATTGGCGCGGGCGATCACCTCGTCCTCGGTGCTGAATTCCAGGATGGACAGGACCGGGCCAAAGATCTCTTCGCGGGCGATCCGCATGTCGTCGGTCACCCCCGTGAACACGGTGGGCAGCACATAAGCGCCCCGTGCCAGCCCATCGCCTTTGGCCCGGCCTCCGCCACACAGCAACCGGGCCCCCTCTTCTCGCCCAAGCTGCATGTATGACAGCACTCTTTCCATATGCGCCTGCGAAATCAGCGGCCCCATCTGGGTTTCGGGGTCCAATGGGTCGCCCAGACGGATGGCGCGCACGCGTTCGACAAGGCGGGTTTCGAATTCCGCACGGATGTTGCGATGCACGAATACCCGCGTTCCATTGGAACAGATCTGCCCGGCGGAATAGAAATTCGCCAGGATGGCACCGCTGACCGCTGCGTCCAGATCCGCGTCGTCAAAAACGATCAGGGGGGATTTACCGCCCAGCTCCATCGTCACATGTTTGATATCCGCGCCCGCCGCTGCCATCACCCGCGCGCCGGTTTGCACCGACCCGGTGAGAGAGACCTTTTCGATGTCCGGATGCGCCACCAGGGTGCTGCCCACTTCGCCATATCCCTGTACCACATTATACAGCCCTTTGGGCAACCCGGCTTCGGTCAGGATCTCGGCGACCTTGAGCGCACAAAGCGGCGTGACCTCGGACGGTTTGAACACCACAGCATTGCCACAGGCCAGCGCTGCGGCACCCTTGTAGGCCGCGATCTGGGTGGGGTAATTCCAGGCACCGATGCCCAGACACACCCCCAATGCGATGCGTTTGGTATAGACAAAACTGTCGCCCAGCGGGATGCATTCACCATTGATCGTACTGGCAATACCGCCATAAAATTCAAAGGCTTCTGCGCCCGACAGCGCATCCGCGACGATGGTTTCTTGATAGGGTTTACCGGTGTCGAGCGTTTCCAGCACCGACAGATCATGATTGCGGTCGCGCATGATATCGGCGGCCCGGCGCAGGATGCGGCCACGGTCCGCCGGCAGGGTGCGTTCCCATTCCACTTGCGCGCGTTTGGCGCTGGCCACTGCACGTTCGATCAGCGCCGGTGTGGCGGAATGCAGACGGGCGACGATCTCACCCGTCGCGGGGTAAACGCATTCGATCAGCGCGCCGGACGCGTCTTCGACATAGGCGCCGTCAATGTAATGAGAGGCGACCGGC
This sequence comes from Aliisedimentitalea scapharcae, assembly GCF_045277565.1. Classification (NCBI taxonomy): domain Bacteria; kingdom Pseudomonadati; phylum Pseudomonadota; class Alphaproteobacteria; order Rhodobacterales; family Roseobacteraceae; genus Aliisedimentitalea; species Aliisedimentitalea scapharcae. The sequence goes on from NZ_CP123586.1 coordinate 86,661, forward strand.
TGGGCGCGCAGATCCACCGAGGAGTCGCCTGCGGCAGTTCTGGTTGGATGGTCCAGTGTGACTTGCATAGAAGCTCCCCTCCAAGCGGAGAATCATAGACGGTTCGCGTCGCCTGATTCGTGGCTGGTCTTGGAAAAGGTTACGCCTGAAAAAACGTATTACGCAATACACTTTTCGGATAAATCATTTTTTTGCCCGTAACTCCCACTTTTAGTACGAAATTCGAAAACTAGCCTCATAAATGGCGCACATCACGCAATATCGCGAATCCCAGCGCTAGCCCCAGTTGCTTTTCAGCAGGAACTGATTCTTGAAATTCTTGAGCCCCGTCATCACGTCGCTTGACCCGATATCGGGGCTATTGTGGACATGTTCGCTGAGGACCGCCAAAAAACCCGCGCGATCCTCGCTGACGATCTCGATCAGCAAGTCATAAGCACCGCTGACCCAGACCACATAGACGATCTCATCCAGCTGCGCCAAACGGGTCGCGACGTCCTCGGGCCGGTGGCCCGGTGCGACTTTCAGACCGATCATCGCTTCGGTCCGGTATTCGGAAACCCCGGGATCGGTGATCGCCACAATGCGCAGCGCGCCGCCGGACTTCATCGCTCCGACCCGGTTGCGCACGGTGCCTTCGGACACGCCCAACTGCTGAGCGATCTCAGAAAACGCCATACGCCCGTCGCGCTGCAACCGGTCGATGATTTCGCGGTTCAGTCGGTCGTCCAACAATGCCAGCCCGGCGCTGCGAGCCCCGCCCTCTGTTGCCAGGTTACGTTTTCGCACATTCGGGTCGCTTTGACGGGTCTGATCACTCATGGGAGGCTCCAAAATTTCGAATATCGAATTTATAGATCGGAAAACGTAGAATTTTGAAGCGTATTTTCGGTTGACGCAGACGATTTCGCAATCAACCTTCGAATTACAGTTTTTGCGGCAGCCTCGGCCACCGCCATACAGACCCCAAACAAGGAGGTAGCGACCCATGACAACCGCAACCCAAAAGCCCGAAGTCAGCACTTTTGCAGGTAATTTTCAGGGCTATGCCCAATCTCAACCAGCTGAAATTGATGAAGAAATCTCTCGCGTTGGTCCCGGCACGCCGGCCGGCGAATATCTGCGCCGCTTCTGGCACCCGGTTCACCTGACCGACGATCTGGGTGAATTGCCCAAGGCAATCACCATTCTGGGCGAAGAACTGGTTCTGTTCCGCTATGGCGACGGTACGAAAATCGGATTGGTGCACAAATACTGCCCGCACCGCCGCGCTTCGTTGGAATATGGCAAATGCGAAACCCGCGGCATCCGCTGTTGTTACCACGGCTGGCTGTTCGCGCCCGATGGCGAAATCCTCGAAGCTCCGGCCGAGGATTCAACCGCCCGCGCTGTGGAAATGGTCAAGGAACGCACCCGCCTGGGCGCCTATCCGGTGATCGAATATCGCGGACTGATTTTTGCCTATATGGGCCCGTCGGACAAACAGCCGGACTTCCCGATCTATGACGCCTTTGAACACGAAGGCATGACCAGTGCGCCTTACAAGGCACCCTATACCTGCAACTGGATTCAGGTGCAGGACGCGATCATGGACCCGACCCACACCACTTTCCTGCACAGCCAGAATAGCCACCCGCAGTTCTCCGAAGGGATGATGGCCAGCGGTCAGCTGAAATTCTACGAGCGTCACGAAAACCACTTCCTTGGCACATCGACCCGCCGCATTGGCGATAATGCCTGGGTGCGCCTGAACGAATTGATCCTGCCGAACTTTACCCAGGCCGGATCCGCCTATGCCGCCGACGGCACCGAACAGCGTTACTTTGGCCGGTCGTGCTTTACCCGTTGGGTGGTGCCGGTCGATGATGAAAACACCATGGTCTATGCTTGGGCCAACTTTGGCGACCGCTGGGATCCGCATGAATACAACACCCGCGAAGGTCACGAAAAGATGGAGCAGGGCGAGGTGCTGGACCGCACCCCCGAAGAAAAGCAGCGCTATCCCGCTGACTCCGAAGCGGTTGAAGGCATGGGCGCGATTTCCACCCACAAGGGCGAAAACCTAATGCCGACCGACCGTGGCATCTCGCTTTATCGGCGCCGGGTGCGCAAGGCGATCCGCGATCTGGCAAATGACAACATCGAACCACCCCAGCCCAAGACCTTTGAAGGCCATTCGGTACGCACTTACGGCCAGGACACGGTGCTAACCATGCCCGCGATCGAAGGCCGCGATGACGGGGAATACCTGATGTCGATCGGCGCCGCCGTCATGGATATGCAGTTCGATCACGAAGACTGGTGTGACGAAAACCGCGACACATCAATCATCGCAAAGCTCAAAGAGATCGAAGCCAATGGCATCGGCTAAATCCGGCTGCGTCTCCTGCCCCAATGCGGGGCAGGGTGGCTGCTCTCAATTCGCGCGAACGACAAAGGACAAAACCGATGACCGTGAAGGTTCACGTCAAAAATAACCGCTGGGCCGAAGGCTCATTCCCGAACACGCCCGAAGGCGAAGAGGTATTCACCGTCACCCGTGAACGGTTTGAAAGTGCGCTGGCTGAGTTTCCTGGCGTGCAGGGTCAGCTTGATCCGTTTGTCGATTGGGACACAGACAATTGGGCGAGCTCCATGGCCGAGGCTGAGGTTCTGCTGACCTGGGACATGCCAACCGAAAATCTGGCCGAAGTGGCACCAAACCTGAAATGGATCCACTGCATTGGTGCAGGCGTGGAACACATGCTGCCAATGGACTGGCTGCCGGATCACGTGACGCTGACCAACAACAAAGGCGTGCATGCGGCCAAAGCCGGCGAGTTTGGGTTGATGGCCGTGTTGATGCTGCATTCCCATATACCCGCCATCGTCACCAACCAGCGCAGCGCCGTCTACGACTCGCTCTATTGTTCGCCCATCGCGGGCAAAACGCTGGTGGTGCTGGGCACCGGATCGCTGGGCGGTTCCGGCGCGGCGATGGTAAAACCGCTGGGCGTCAATGTGATCGGGGTGAACCGGTCGGGCCGCGACGTGGAAGGTTGCGACCGCTGTGTCACCACCGAACAGCTGGACGATGTGCTGCCGCTGGCCGACTACTTGCTGATCGCCACGCCTGACACGCCGGAAACCCGTGGGCTGATGGATCGCCGCAGGCTGGACCTGATGAAACCGACCGCCGGCATCGTCAACATCGGGCGCGAGGCGGTGATGGATTACGACGCGCTCTGCGACAAACTGGAAGAAGGCTCACTGGGCGGCACCATCCTCGATGTGTTCGACCCGGAACCCATCGCGGCAGAGTCGCGCCTGTGGAACACCAAGAACCTGATCATCACGCCGCATGTGTCGGCGGATGATGGTGACGCCTATGTGCCGCTGACTCTGGGGCTGTTTTTCCGCAATATGGAGCTGTTTCTGAAAGGCGAACCCTTGCTGAACCCCATCGACCCCAAACTTGGATACTAAAGCGTTTCGATTTTCAGCTGAAACACCGGGCATCACTCAACGCGTTGAAATCTATGTTTTCAAGTAGCGTTGAGTGATCCGAGTTATATTGAAAACGCTCTAAGGAGATACTTATGAATATCGGATTTATCGGCCTCGGCGTCATGGGTGCCCCAATGGCGGGGCACCTGGCGGATGCGGGCCACACGATCTTTACCTGCCTCAATCGCTCTCCCCTGCCGGATGAACTGTCGGGCAAGGCGGTCGAGGTCGTCGGTTCTCCGGCCGAAGTTGCAGCCCATTGCGACACCGTCATCGTTATGGTGCCGGATACCCCTGATGTGGAACGGGTCATCACCGGTGAAAACGGTGTTCTGATCAATGTACACGAAGGGTCACTGGTGATCGACATGTCATCGATCAGCCCGATTGCGACGCAGGAACTGGCTGCCCAGGTGACCGCCAAGGGCGGATTGTACATCGACGCGCCGGTATCAGGTGGCGAGGTCGGCGCCAAGGCCGCCAGCCTCACCATTATGTGTGGCGGCCCGCAGGCGGCGTTTGACCAAGCGAAACCGCTGTTCGAAGTGATGGGCAAGAACATCACACTGATCAGCGAAAGCAACGGCACAGGACAGACTTGCAAGATCGCCAATCAGATCATTGTTGCGCTGAATATCGAAGCGGTGGCCGAGGCGCTGGTCTTTGCCTCCAAAGCCGGCTGCGATCCGGCCAAAGTGCGCGAGGCGCTGATGGGCGGGCTGGCCACATCACGCATTCTGGAGGTGCATGGTGAGCGAATGATCAAACGGACCATGGATCCGGGATTCCGCATCAACCTGCATCAGAAAGACCTGAACCTGGCGCTGAGTTCCGCCAAGGCGCTGGGGGTGTCGCTGCCCAACACCGCGACGGCGCAGGAACTGTTCAATTCCTGCGCGGCCCATGGCGGCGCGAATGACGATCATTCCGGTATGGTCAAAGCGCTGGAGCGGATGGCGAACCATCCGGTCGCCGAGTAAACTCAAAATCCGATCGCGGTCCCGCATGACGGGGCCGCGATATCAGAAAATTCTGCGAATTTTCTAGCCCGCCTGGACGTCAGGTTCCGGATTTTCCTAACAGCCAATCCATGAAACGCACCGCGTTGGGGGTCGGGTTGTCCACCTGGTTCTGCACCACGAAATAGCCATCTCGACCAGGAATCCGGATGTCGAAGGGCACGACAAGCTCTCCCCGCTCGATCATCCGGTCAACCAGCGTGCCGTGGCTCATTGACACCCCCTGCCCTTCGCGCGCCAGGTTCAGTGCCAGCACATAGGTGCTGAAATAGTGCCGGTTCGACAGTGAAATGCTGCGCAGGCCCGCCTGTTGCAACCAGTAGTCCCAGGCATCGCCAATCCCGGTCAGATCCAGAATGCGTTCCCCCGCCAGATCCTGTGGATCGCGCAGACGGTCGGCCACTGACGGCGCGCAGACGGGAAAGAGGAACTCCGCCCTCAGCGCATGGGTACGCCCGTCGAACCGGTCTTCCTTGCCATATTGGATTTCAATATCGGCGTTGCTCTCTAGAAAATCCTGTTCCCACAGCGCGGTTGAAATCGTCATTTCGACATCCGGATTTGCCTCCATGAATTCATGGATATGCGGCGTCAACCAGAAGGTGGCAAAAGCGTAGTTCGATTTGATGTGCAAATTGCGATCTGACGAATAGCCCAGAAAGCTGCGCGTCCCTTCCTCGAGCGCGTTGAACGCGCGCACCACGGTGGGCAAATAATTCCGCCCAGCGTCGGTCAGGCGAAGACCGCGATACCCGCGCAGGAACAGCGGTTGATTCAGGTGTTGCTCTAACAGGCGCACCTGTTTGCTGACCGCTGATTGCGTGATCAGCAGCTCCTCTGCGGCATCCGTAAAGGATAAATATCTGGCCGAAACCGCAAAGGCGCGCAACCAATGCAACGGGGGCGTCGCGATTTTTCGTTCATTTGCAGACATTTACCAGACTCAAAACAGGTATTCCATTTCGTCGTATCATGCCCCGAAATTGGTCGTTTGAAAAGACGCGCGTAAATTGCCCTTATCGAAATCAGCAACATACTCTGCCGGTTCAACGGTCAGACCCCAGCACCCCAGCAAGGAGACAAAGGTTTGAAAATCGCCTTTACCGATTTCGTTCAGCCCGATCTTGACCTAGAAACCGCGCTCATCACTGAGGCCGGGTTCGAGATGGTCGTCGCCGAACCGCATTGCACCACCGAAGATCAGGTGGTCGAGCTGGTCAAATCCAGCGGTGCCGATGCCATCGTGTCGCTCTATGCGCCGATCACCGAAAAGGTGTTTGCCGCCCTGCCCAACCTTCGCATCGTCAGCGTGCCGCTGGTCGGCGTCGATGCCATCGACATGGAAGCGGCAGGCAAACACGGTGTCTGGATCGCCCATATCCCCGACGCCTGGGTGTCCGAGGTCGGCGTGCATGCAGCCGCCATGGCCCTGTCGCTGGTCCGCCATCTGCCCTTCTATGACCGCTCGGTGCGCGAACGTCGCTGGGACTACGAAGAGCCCGGCGTGCTGCACCGCACCCATGACATGACCTTCGGCCTGATGGGCTGTGGCCGCATCGGCCAGCAGGCCGCGCGCAGTGCTGCGCCCAGTTTCGGCAAGGTCATCGCCTATGACCCCTATATGCCCGCCGACGCCTGCCCCGATTGGATCGAACAGGTCGCCACGATCGAAGAGCTGTTCGAACGCGCCCATGTGGTGTCGCTGCATTCGCCGCTGACTGCGGAGACGAAACACATCGTCAACGCCGATCTGCTGGGCCAGATGCAAAAGGGCAGCTTTCTCGTCAACGCCTCGCGCGGGGCGTTGATCGACCCAGACGCGCTGCTGGCGGCACTGGATAGTGGTCAGCTGGGCGGCGTAGGGCTGGATGTGTTCGAGGTCGAACCGCCCAACCCGGATGATCCGCTGCTGCATCACCCGCGGACGGTCGTGTCGCCGCACGCTGCCTATTACTCGGTCGAAGCCGACGAAGAGGGCCGCTCCCGCGCCATCAAGAACGTCATCACTTACGCCAACACAGGCGCCCCGGATCACTACGTCGTCAAAGGCGAGAAATAGGACATGCGCGATATGCCCCCTGAAAATCAAACCGATACAACCGAAATGACCTGCGGCGAGGCGTTGCTGCATCTACTCAAGGCCTACGGGATCGACACCGCCTTTGGCATCCCCGGCTATCACACCGTCGAATTTTACCGGAACTTTGACAAGATGGGCATCCGCCAGGTGACGCCCCGCCACGAACAGGGCTCGGCCTATGGTGCTTATGGCTATGCCGCGGCGACTGGCAAGCCGGGCGTCTGTTTCCTGGTCACCGGTGCCGGCGTCACCAACGGCGCCACCGCGATTGGCGAGGCTTATTCCAATTCGATCCCGATGCTGGTGTTCACCACCATGAACAACGTGCATGAACTGGGCATGAACGGGGGGCGAATGCACGAACTGCGCTCGCAAGAGGACATCCTGGGTCAGGTTTCGGCGTTCACCCACACCCTGCTCGACGCCAAGAACCTGCCCGAAGTTCTGGCGCGTGCCTTTACCGTTTTCAACTCGGGCCGTCCGCGCCCTGTCAGCATTCAGATCCCGCAGGACGTGCTGGCAGGCCCGGCAGGCTTTGACATCGACGCCTGGCCCACAGCGCCGCGGGCAGGTCCCGACCCGGAAGAAACCGTGCGGATCACCGATATGCTGGCCGATTCCAAAACACCGATGATCGTCGTGGGCGGTGGCGCAATCCGGGCTTCGGACGAAGTGTTGAAACTGGCCGAACGGCTGGACGCGCCGGTGGTCAACAGCTGCGCGGGCAAGGGCGTCATCCCCGAAGATCACCCCCTGTGTCTGGGGTTCACCCAGGCATTCGACCCGGTGCGCGACATGTTGAGGGATGCAGATGTGGTGCTGGCCGTGGGCACAGAATTTGCCGAACCCGACCGCTATTTCACCGCTGATTACCCGATCAATGGCCAATTGATCCGCATCGACATCGACCCCGGTCAGCTGATGCATTATTCCAAACCCAGCGCTGCGCTGCTGAGCGACAGCAAATCCGCGCTGACTGCGATCCTGTCGGGGCTGGAACACCGCAACGGTCCGCAGGTGACCACCGCCGGCGCGACACGCGTGGTCGAAGCAAGCGCCCAGTTCAACGGCGATCTGTGCAAGGAATCCCCGAAACACAAAAAAGCGCTGGAGATCATCCACGACGTGCTGCCGGATAATACTATCATCAGCTCCGATGCCTCGCAGATCTGCTACACGGGGCTGTACCACTATCCCATGAAGCATCCGAACCTGTTCCACTTCCCCAATGGCTATGCCGCCATGGGGTTCGGGATGCCAGTCGCCATTGGCATGAAGGTCGGCGCGGGTGACCGCCCTGTGGCCTGCATCACCGGCGACGGGTCCTTCCAGATGACGATAGAGGAACTGGCCGCAGCCGTCGAACAGAACCTGTCGATCCCCATCGTGGTCTGGTCCAACGGCGGCTATCAGGAGATCCGCGAATACATGGACAGCAAGGGCCTGCCCACCATCGGCTGCAACATCTACAACCCCGATTTCACCAAAATCGCCGAGGCGTTCGGTGCCCGCGGCTTCCACCCGCAAAGCGGGGATGAACTGCGCGCCGCGCTGGAAACCGCGTTGGTTTCCGAAGGGCCGACGATCATCGAAATCGATGAAACCGACGTCTGGCTGCAATAGCAGCCGGGCCCCGGGTTGGAGGACGCGATATGATCACGAACGCAATAACGTCCAACATCAAAATGGACAAAAAACAGCTCAAGGCGCTGATGCGGCGCAGCGACCGGCCCGGGCTGATATATCTGATTTCCTGGGTCGCGCTGCTGGTGGTAACCGGCATTCCGGTCCTGCTCAGCGTCGGGAGCTGGGGGTTTGTTCCCGCCATCCTGCTCTATTCGGGATGTTTCGCTGTGTCGGCCTATGCGCTGTCCCATGAATGCGCCCACGGCACCGCCTTTCGCACCCGCTGGCTGAACGAGGCGGTGTTCTGGATCACCTCGCTGCTTTATTACGAGGAACCCCTGCACCGCCGCTACTCCCACGCCAGCCACCACACCCACACCTGGATCGAAGGCGAAGACAACCAGATGCCCTATGCCCCGATCCCGCTGACCTTTGCGGGCTGGGTAGAGGAGATCCTGGGCCTGGGTCTCTACTGGCATCAGACCAAGATGTTCGTGCTGCATTCGCTGGGGATATTTTCAGACAACGTCAAACGGGTGACGCCGGTCAGCGAATTGCCCCGGATGCAGCGCAACACCCAGATTTGCGTGGCAATCTATGTCGGGCTGGCAGTGGTCAGCATCTATGCAGGCTGGATGTGGCCGGTGTATCTGATCGTCCTCCCCCGTGTGCTGGGCGGCCCGATCATGAACGCCTTTATCCTGATGCAACATGTCGAAATGGCGGAAAACCAGCCCAATATCGTGCAGTCCACGCGCAGTTTCCGCACCAATTGGTTCTTTCAGTTTCTCTATTTCAACATGAACCACCACATCGAACATCACCTCTTTCCCACGGTGCCGTTCCATGCCCTGCCCGACCTCAGCGACAAACTGGGCGACCAGCTGCCCGCCCCCGATCCCGGCTTTCTCAGCACCCATTGGGAAGTTCTGAAAGTCACCATTCGCCGCTCGCTGGGCCGCAACGACCGGTCAGCCAAGATCCGCCAAGCCTTTTCCGACGACCTGACAGGAGCCGAAAATGACCGCTCAATGGCATGACGCCTGCGCCACCGATGATGTGGACGACGAAGACCTGATCACGATGAAACTCGCGGACAATGTTGTCGCTATCTACAATACGCCCGAAGGGTTCTTTGCCACCGCCGGCATGTGCACGCATGAGGATGAATCGCTCGACGGCGGGCTGGTAATGGACGGGGTGATCGAATGCCCGTTGCATCAGGGCCGGTTCTGCGTGCGAACAGGCCGTGCGCTCAGCGCACCTGCGGTGGAAAACCTGGTGACCTATGATCTCAAGATCGAAGATGACCGCGTCTGGGTAAAGGTCTAAGCGAATGCGCTTTGCCGACATGACCCTGACTCAGGCCGCCCGCACCACGCCGGTGGTCGAGATGACCGACACGCTGGAAATGATCGACCTGGCGAAGATGCGGGCGTACCGCCTGAACCGCCTGCGCGATGAGATGAAACGCCAAGACGTGGGCGGCTGCGTGCTGACCTCGGTCTTTTCGATCCGCTACGCCACCGGCATGCGCGACGCGGGCATTATGCAAAGCCATATTCCGCTGAGCTATCTGTTTGTCCCCGCCGAGGGGCCGACGGTCTATTTCGACGGTGAAACCGGCAAGCAGATTGCCCAAGGGCTGGAGACCATCGACGAACTGGGCGACGAGGCGATCCAGATCTCCTACATGTTCGCGGGTCAGCGCATGGACGAGATGATCGACCGCTGGGTCAACCAGATCGCAGCGCTGATGCAGCGCCATGGCGGCGGCAGCAAACGGCTGGGCGTGGAAAGCCCGGTGCCGCAGGTGGCGGCACTGTTCGCGAACAAGGGGCTGGAAGTCGTCCACGCCCACAAGGTCATTGAACCCGCCCGCGCCATCAAATCGGTCGAAGAAATCCTGTGCATGAACTACGCCATCGCCGTGGCCGAAGACGGCATGTGGCGAATGCGCGAAGAACTGCGCCCCGGCATGACCGAGATCGAACTGTGGTCACACCTGTGGAAGGCCAATGTGGAGGCCGGGGGCGACTGGATCGAAGGCCGCCTGCTCGCCGCCGGAGATCGCACAAACCCCTGGCTACAGGAGGCGTCGGGCCGGATCATTCGCCCCGGCGAACTGGTGGCGTTTGACACCGATATGGTCGGCCCGTTCGGCTATTCGGCGGATGTCTCGCGCACCTATTACTGCGGCTCGGGCCGTCCGACCGATTACCAGCGCGAACTCTACGGGCGGGCGTATGAGGAGATTCAGCACAATCTGGAACTCATGAAGCCCGGCATATCGTTCCGCGAGGTGACGGAAAAGGGCTTCAGACAGCCCGAACAATTCCGCGACCAGCATTATGCGGTAATGGCCCATGGCGTCGGCATGTCCGACGAATGGCCCTGCATCTACTACCCCCAGGACGAGGCCCTGATTTATGACGGCGAACTGCAACCTGGCATGGCCATGTGCGTCGAAAGCTACGTGGGCGAGATCGGCGGCGCCGAGGGCGTCAAGCTGGAGGAACAGGTGCTGATCACCGAAGACGGCTGTGAACTCCTGTCGAAATTCCCGTTCGAGGACAACCTGCTGGGCCATGAGGTCTGAACCCGCTAGCCTCTCCCACATCACGTCCCCGGGAAAGCGTAAGAGAAATGAAACTGAAACACGTCAGCCTGACTGTCCGGGACATCGACCGGTTGACCTGATTTTATATGGAGGTCTTCGGATGTGAGATCCGCCGCCCCCTCACCGTTCTGAGCGGCGCAGCGTTCAGCAAGGGCAACGGGCTGCACGGCGTGAAAATCCGTTCTGCCTGGCTCTCCCTGCCCGGGTCCGATTCGTTCCTTGAGTTGCTGGAATACAGCGAAACAGCGCCGCGTACCCGGCCCCGGGTCAATGAACCGGGCTGGGGGCATCTGTCTTTTGCCGTGCCCGACATCCACCAGACCTGCGTGCAGATCATCGGGCACGGCGGGGAGTGGCAGGGTGACATCACAAACCTCGGCTCAGACACGGCCCCCTTTCTGGCCATCTACATGCGCGACCCCGAAGGCAATATTCTGGAACTGGAGCAGAGCGCTTCCTAAGCCCGTCGGTCCGGCACTATGGTAAGACGGTTCATGCCGGTTGCAGCATTGCTGCCGTAACCGGCATGAACAGGGTCAGATCTGCTTTTCCGGCAGATGCACCACCAGACCATTCAGGTCGTCAGTCACTTTGATCTGACAGGTCAGACGCGACCGAACCGGATCCGGTTCCCAGGCAAAATCCAGCATGTCCCGTTCCATGTCGTCCATGCCCGGGATCCTGGCGGCCCAATCCGGGTCCACATAAACATGGCAGGTGGAACAGGCGCAGGCCCCACCACAATCGGCCTCGATCCCGGGTAGATTGTGGTCACGCGCACCTTCCATCACGGTCAGGCCGGCGGCCACTTCAACAACATGCTTGGTGCCGTCATGTTCGACATAGGTGATCTGAGCCATCAATGTCAGTCCTTTCTCATTCAGCCGGTATGGCGGTTTCATTGGGATTGTCGGTGAAATAGGCGATGCGTTCGTTCAGCACGCCGGTCTGGTCAAAGCGGATACAGGCGGCACCGCGAAATTCGGTTCCGGTGACGCGCCACCAGCACCAAGCAATCGCAGGGGCGACTGCGGGATTCGTATCCACAACCGTCAGATCCGAATACTGCAAGAACGGCACGGGCACCTTGCCGCCCGCCATTTCAGCACCTGCTGCGCGGAATTTCTCAAAGAACCGACGAAAACCGTCGCGCCTGATTCGTCCTGTGTCCGGGTCATCGTAGAAGAACGCAGGGGCGGTCGCCGACAGGCTCAGGTCCGCGTCCCCTGTGCGCCAGCCTTCCAGATAGAGGTCAAGCCATTCTCTTTGCTGCATTTTTTAAAACCACCTTAGCGAAATTGCAAAACCGCGGGCTACGCCAAACTGCGCTGGGGCTGCTCAGCTTGAGAGATTCGCAGACACCTGACCCTTAGCCTACTGGTTCAGCCGAAAACTGACCGAAAATCAAACAATAAATTCATATTAGAGAGGGCTGAATTGCGTATTAGGCAAAATAAAGGTTGCAATATTACTGATTCAGCATACCTTGATTCGTAATTCGCAAGCCACGCTGCCCATCATGCCCCAGATCGGGAGAGCGGCCCCAACAGGAGGGACCTTGTGACCGGAACAGTCAGCAATTCAACTTCTTCGGCAGGAATGCCGAAACCGAATACTCCAGTGCCACGGCAACGGTTCTTCGAATTCAAGAAGGATATCCCCGCCAGCTGGAGCGTGATCCTCGGCATCGCCGTCTGGATTTGTTTCTTTGGCTTTTGGGAATACGCGGTCTGGCAGCAATGGACCAACGAAATTCTGCTGCCTGGCCCGGTCAAGGTGCTGGACGCACTCTATACCATGTTCGCTGAAAACGGGTTTTTCAACGATGTTTTGATCAGCGTCTGGCGTGTCATGTTCAGTTTTGGGCTGGCCTGTGCCGTCGCCATCCCGCTGGGCATCCTGATGGGCACCTTTCGCACAGTCGAAGCCTTCTTCAGCCCCTTTGTGTCCGCTTGGCGCTATCTGCCTGCCCCGTCGTTCATCCCGCTGTTGCTGATGTGGTTCGGTGCCGGCGACACCCAGAAACTGGCGCTGCTGTTTATCGGGGTGATCTGGTTCCTGATCACGCTGATCTCGGATCACGTCAAGGCCGTGCCTGCGGATTTGATCCGGACCTCGGTGACCTTAGGCGGCAGCCGCTGGCAGGTGCTGCGCACCGTGGTGGTGCCCGCCTCGCTGCCCAATATCACGATTGCCATGCGTCAGATGCTGGCGGTCAGCTGGACCTATCTGGTGATTGCCGAAATCACCGCCGCAGATGCGGGTATCGGCGCCGTGATGATGCGCGCCAAACGGTTCCTGCATGTGGACGAAATCATGGCCGGGATCCTGGTGATCGGTGTGCTTGGCCTGTTCTTCGATTTCCTGCTGCGCCAGGTGTACCGCTTTGCATTCCCCTATCTGGAGGGCCGTAGCTGACCCCAAAGACATGACCCAACACGCCCATCAAGCGGACAAACCGCACAGGTCGAAACCTATGGGCTTTCCCAACAGGAAAAGGAGACAAACATGAACCGGACCCAATTGCGCAACACGACGGCAGCCCTGTTGCTTGCCTGTGCACCAACGTTCGCCACGGCAGCCGAAAAGGTCAAGATCTCAGGCTTCACTTGGCCCGGCTACGGCTTTTGGCACATTGCGATCGAAAAGGGCCTGGCCCCGGATCTGGACCTGCAATACCAGACCATCGAAGACCCCTATGAAAGCTTCAACCTGGTTGCAGCCGGGCAGATGGATGTGGTCAGCTCGACCGCGGAATTCACCCCTGTTGGCGTCGAAAGCGGCCTGCCGATCAAACTGGTGGCATTCGGAAACCTCTCCTATGGCACGGACAAGATCGTCGCCGGCCCAGGCATCAACAGCGCCCAGGATCTGGTCGGCAAGGAAGTCGCGGTTCTGGAAGGGGGACTGTCGCAGATCTTTGTCGCCATGTGGTTGGAGCAGAACGGGCTAGCCTATGATTCCGTCACCTATCGCAACATCATCGCCGATGACGCATTCGCCGCGATGATCGGCGGTGGCGTAGCCGCGTCCGAATTCTGGGAACCCTACGGTGCCAATACGCTCAAGGCGCTGGATGGCTCCAGCGTGCTGGCCCAGTCCAAGGAACCTTATTGGCTGCAACAGGGCGTGGTCGCCGACGGGCACTACATGACCGAAACCTTTGTGACCGAACGCCGCGACACCGCGCGCAAGACGCTCAAGGCAATGTATGACGCGATCTCCTGGTGGCAGGACAACCCAACCGAGGGCAACCAGATCATCGCCGACGGCATGAAGATGAGCGTCGCCGACGTGGAACTGGTGCTGGGCAAGGATGGGTCGCGCACCGATGGCGGGCTCTATGTCTACGACTTTGTCGAAGCTGCGCAATTCTGCGGCTCGGCCCCTGGCAATCCGCCCTTTGAGCAAACCAATGGTCAGATCAACGACCATTGGAACCTGGTCAGCGAATGGTGGGTCAAATTCAAACTGATCAAATCAGTTCAAGCCCCGGACAAAGGTATCGAATGCGACCTGCACCGCGAGCTTTATGACGCTGGCTATCGCGGCTGATCAGCTCTTTTGAATTGACCTCACCGGGGTCGGGCGGAATCCCTGTCTGCCCGGCCTCACCCCCCTCTCCTTACGACGCAAAGGGCCTGCCATGCCTCTGGACGATGTCATCCTGACCGCAACCAATGTTTCAAAAACCTTTGGGAAAAAGACCAACACTGTCGAGGCGCTGCGCGAGGTCTCATTCTCGGTCGCCCGGAACGAGCTGTGCATTCTTCTGGGTCCGTCAGGTTGCGGAAAATCCACCCTGCTAAACATTGTGGCCGGGCTCGAAGATCCCTCGGGCGGTGGCGTCAGTCTCGAAGGCAAACGCATCCATGGCCCGGCACGCGAACGCGGCATGGTGTTCCAAAGCTACACCTCATTTCCCTGGCTGACGGTGTTCGAAAACGTCGAATACGGGATGAAGCTGAATGGCGTACCCAAGGCGGAACGCCGCGAACGGGCCGAAAAGTTCATCGATCTGGTGCATCTGACCCGGTTTCGCGACGCCTATCCCAAAACGCTGTCGGGCGGCATGAAGCAGCGCGTTGCCATCGCACGCACCTTGGCCAATGAACCCGATATCTTGCTGATGGACGAACCCTTTGGCGCGCTGGATGCAGAAACCCGCTGGCACATGCAGGAAATGCTGCTCGAGATCGTCGAAACGACCCACACCACGATTCTGCTGGTCACACACGACATTCAGGAGGCGATCTTTCTTGCCGACAAGATCGTGTTTCTGTCAGCGAACCCCGGACGGCTGAAAACCATTCTCGAACTGGACTTCAAAAAGGGCAAAGAGCTGAAAAGCAAGGAAGATCTGATCGCCCTGCCCGGCTATCTCGAATGCGAACGCGAAATCACCGCGCTGATGCGGGCCGAGGCCGGAAAGAGCAAGGACGATTACTGATCCTGAGGGTCGGGATCCTCCCCTCATCACGCCAGGCGACATGCCTGGCAATCAACCTGCTAGCCGGACTCGCATGACCCCTCAGCAGCAGGCTTCAGCCCTGCTGCTGTTCCCAGTCCCGCTTCAGCAGGAACTGGTTCTTAAAGTTCTTCAGGCCCAGCATCACTTCGGCGTCGACAATGTCCTCAACACTGTGGATGTGATCTTCGAGGAACGAGGCCATATTGTCTGGCTCATCACAGACGATTTCGATCAGCAGGTCAAACCGCCCGGTCACCCACAAAATGTAAACAACGCTCGACACTTTGCTTAGCCGGTCAGCCACCGCCTTGGGCGTCACACCCGGGGCAACCTTGACGCAGACCATGGCGTCAGCCTTGTATTCGGTGGCGCGCGGATCGGCGATGGCGACAATGCGCAGCATCCCGGCCTCTTTCATACCGTTGACACGGTTACGAATGGTGCCTTCGGAGACTTTGAGCTTCTGGGCGATTTCAGAAAACGCCATGCGCCCGTCCTGTTCCAGCATTTTAACGATTTCGCTGTTCAGGCGCTCTTCGACGGAATGGGTGCCACGCTGGCGCGTGGGTTTGTCCGGATCGTTGCGTCGTATCGTGGAATTCAAAATGCGCCCCTGTTCACCTCAAACTGGCGCGCAGGCTGTCTGCGGCCCTTCTTTGCGATCAAACATAAGGTGGCGGACAGGCGATTGGCAAACGTATCCCGATTGAAAAGGGGCCACTGCGGCCTGTGGAACACGATTTTCTGCGAATTCGTTACCAAGATGCCGCATTTGTCTTCGGTATCGGCAGATGATCCCGTACTCCAGCGTTTTTCAAACGGGATTAACGCTATAGAAGCTCCTGAATGTTGGCATCAAGCTGCGCGGTGAATCCGGCGTCATTGCCAGGGTTGGCGGCGCAATGGCCAAAATCGGACGCATACGGCCGGAAGATCGCGCCAGGGATCAACGCGGCCTCGATCTCGTTATCTTCAGGCGGGAAGTAAAGATCACGGGTACAGGGCATCAGGATCGTGCGGGCCGTGATCGACCCCAGAGCTGTCTTGAAGTCCCCGTTGAACACTGGTCCGGCGCTGACATCGCCCGCCTGCCAGGTCGCCAGCTTGCACAGCAGATTGTTGGCATCCCAGTTTTCCGCGTGATCAGTGGCCCAGTCGTCCATCAGCGCGGCCGGATTGTCATATCCCAACTGTTGATACAGCCCATCGCGATAAAACGCCTGTGAAAACGCCCAACCCGCATAGACCCGGCCAAAGGCTTTCAACCCCTCAATCGGTTGGGTGTCATAATGCCCACCGTTCCACACAGGATCAGCGCACAGCGCGGCTTTGACCCCTTCGAGGAAAACGAAATTATGCGGCGAGGTGCGCGCCGAGGCGCAAAACGGCAGGATCGCGCGCACCATATCAGGGTATTGCACCGCCCATTGATAGGACTGGCACCCGGCCATCGACCAGCCGGTAACCAGCGCGATCTGCGTCACGCCCATTCGTTCGGTCAGCAACCGGTGCTGCGCGGCAATATTGTCGTGCAATGTGATGTGGGGAAAATTCCCCCCCGCTTGATCGCCTGTGGTGTTGCTGGGCGACGAAGACACACCGTTGCCGAACAGATTGACCGAAACGATGAAATGGCGCGCTGGATCCAGCGCCCGGCCGGGGCCAAAAAATCCTTCGTTGCGGTCATGGCTGCCGGTGTAAAAGGTCGGCATGACAACGACATTGTCACCCGCAGGAGACAAGGTGCCGTAGGTTTTATAAGCCAGCTGCGCCCCTTTGAGCACGCCACCACCAAGGAGCGGATGATCGCCAAGCTCAAAGATTTCATAATCGCGGGACATAGCTGGCCTTTCGAGGATAAAAGTAGGCAAACAACGCCCTTGTTGACGATGTTTGCCCAGGTGGAACAAGGCGGACGGGAGAGCGATGTCCGCGTTGCCAGGGATCTTTGATCGGATCAGTACAGCCGCAGATATTCCTGCACTTCCCAATCGGTAACCGACTGGTGATAACGTTCCCATTCGTCATTCTTGTACTCAAGGAACGAATGGCGCATCACTGGACCCATGACATGTTTGGCCATGTCGTCGTGGCGCAGGGCTTCGATCGCGGCATACAATGTGCGCGGCAGACGGCGGATGCCCAGCTCTTCCAGCTCAGCTTCGGTTTTGGCGTAGAGATCAAAGTCGGTGGGCTTGCCCGGGTCGACCTTGTTTTTGATCCCCTGCACCGCACAGGTCAGATGCATCGCCATCGCCAGATAGACGTTCATGGTCATATCGCAGGCGCGGTTTTCGATGCAGTGACGGCTTTGCGGCAACCGGAACTGGGCCGAGCGGTTGTTAAAGCCATAGGTAATGTTGGTCGGCGCCCAGGTTACAGTGCCGCCTTCGAACCCACCCACACGCGGCACCAGGCCGTTATAGGAGTTCACAGTCGGACAGGTGATCGCGGTGATCGCCTCGGCATGCTGCATCAGGCCACCCACGGCCCAGCGGCTTTCATCCGACCAATCGCTGCCATCGGGGGTTTCGAAGATGTTTTCACCCGGGCGGCTTTCGTGGTGCATCGACATGTTGATATGTGCGCCCGACCGCCAGTCGCCGACAGTGGGCTTGGGCATAAAGGTCACGAACATACCGTGTTTCTTGGCGACTTCTTTCAGCACGATCCGCAGGAACGCCAGACGGTCGGACATTTCCAGCATGTTGGTATAGTGGAAATCCAGTTCAAACTGGGAATAGGCCCCTTCGGCCACCACGTCATGCAGGTTCCAGCCCATGCCTTCGATGATGTCGATCATGTCCTTGAGAAAGGGCATCGAGTCGATCGAATATTCCACGTCATAGCCAAATGCCTGACGCCGCGGCGAGATGGCTTTGCCCAGATCATCGTCAAACGCTTTGACCGGCAAGCCATTTTCGTCATATTTCATGACGATAAATTCAGGCTCGACACCCGCATAACCGGTGTATCCGTCTTCCGCAGCTTCATGCATCGCACGCTTCAGCGCCTGACGCGAACAGACATTATACGGTGCATCTTCCCAATAGAGATCCGAGAAGATGATCGCCAACGAGGTGTCCCAGGGGCAGATATAGACCGCGTCCAAATCCGGAACCACGACCTGGTCGCTGTCGGCCGGGCTCAGCTCGGGCACGAATGAGATCGAGTGCACCGCAAACTGCGGTCCCTTGCCCAGGCAGAGCTGTTCAAAATCGCTCATCGGTACCGGTTTGGTCTTGGGAATGCCGTGCAGATCGATCCAGGCCGCCATGACGTATTTCACGCCGGCTTCTTCCAGGTACGCTTTGACTTCGGAAATGCGGGGGCGATTGCGTTCAACCGCGTCCTCGAAACGTTTGTAATAGATCTGCGATGCCGGATTCGACTTCAACATTCTGGAATACCTCCTGTTCGGCGCTGCCGCCTTTGCTTGTTCATTCCGTCAACCACGTGCCTGCTGTTCAGACAGCGCCATTCGGCGACGAAAACTCTCACGACACGTCCGATTTCCAGGGGTGAACCGCGTTCAAGACCGGAACCGTCGATTGTCGCTCTCACCTTTACTCAACTGCGAAAAACAAAATCTGTCCAGCAGTTTTTTGCGAAATCATCATGTTTTTGTGCTGGATACATAGGTTAATCGCTATTTAAGTTGATGATACAGCAAATCAAGCCGCTCGGTCTTTGCGATTCCGATAGCCTGAAACCGCTTTTTGAACGAATCCGCAGCGCTATGATTCGCCGCCGCATTCACAGGCCACCCCCCCGGACACCGGACGTGGAGGGGCCCGGAGCAGAATTGCCAATTTGTCTGATATGGGCTTGGAGAAATCGGAGGACTGTCTTTCAGCCGGCTCTCTCAGCGGCGCAATCCGCCCGCAGGAAGAATGCATCAGACTGCGCGTTGCGGTCGGAAGCTGCAGAAAGGTTTTGATCGTGCGGGATGCGGATCATTTGTAGGCAGCCCCGGTTTTGCCAGAGTATCCTGCAAGCCTCCGACTATCGTGTTGCCGGACGCCATCACGGATGGTCGGTTCCAGAAGACGGCTCAGCAGGCAGCCAATGCCATGCGTTTTGCCCGTCAGGGCCAAGGCTGTACCGCCGGATGTGATCAGGTGCCCAAGAGGCCCTTGCGGGATTTCTCGTGGCGGCCCATACACCTGTTCTGTCGATTGAGCCGGTTTTTCACTTTTTGCCGGATCAGGTCAGCCAGTGCCTGATCAGCCGAGGTTTTTGGGGCACCCTTTTGGGGTCCGGGCTGGACGGGGGCCTTTAGGCCAATCCGTTTGTCTAGCACAGAGAGCCCCGTGCCAGACCAATTTGGGCGTGTTACTTCATCGCCTGTGACAGCACACACATCAATTCGAACATCAGCGAAATGCCCAGCCAGGCAGTGTTGCCCGCGGCGTCAAAGGGGGGGGCAACTTCGACGAGATCGGCACCGATGAGGTTCACACCAGCCAATTCGCGGATCACCTGCTGGGCCTGAAAACTGTTGGGCCCACCAATTTCAGGGGTGCCAGTACCCGGAGCAAAGGTCGGGTCAACAAAGTCGATATCATAGGTGCAATAGGTTGGTTGATCGCCCACAATCTCGCGAACCTCGGCCATGACATGGGGGATGCCGCGGTCAAACAGTTCTTCGATCCGGATGATGCGCACTCCCTGTTCGATCCCCCAATCGATGTCTTCGGTATTGTAAGCCGTGCCGCGAATGCCAACTTGAACAAACCGCTGCGGATCAACAAACCCTTCTTCGATGGCCCGACGGAAAGGGGTGCCGTGGGTGAATTTGTTGCCACCAAAGTAGCTGTCGAACAGATCTGTGTGGCTGTCGAACTGAATCAGGCCGACCGGGGCCTCGCTGGCCATTGCGCGCAGGATAGGCAAGGTGATCAGGTGATCCCCACCTGCGGTCATCGGCGTGATGCCTTGGGATTTGAGATCACGATAGAACCGAGTGACTCGGTCCAAGCTGTCCAGAATGTCCACCGGGTTGGGGGGGACATCGCCCAAGTCCGCGCAATTGACGCTGGCAAAAGGGTTGACGCCTGTGGCCGGGTTCATCGCCCGGATCATCGTCGAATAGTCTCTTAACTGGCGGGGTCCATGACGCGCACCCGGTCGGTTGGTGGTTCCGCCATCCCACGGCACGCCGATCAATCCCATCTGAACTTCGCCGTACCGGGGATGGTCCGGTGTCAGGTTGGGCAGGCGCATGAAGGTGGGCACACCGGCGAACCGCGGCAGATCCATGGCTGAAACAGGTTGGAAAAATTCATTGATCTGATCACTCACGTCTGGGCCTCCTGCGCCACGTTTTCTGCCACCATCGAAATCATCTCGAACATGATCGCCGAAGCGGTCAGCGCGGTGATCTGGTTCGGGCTGTCCTTGGTCGGCATCATACAGACGATATCGCCGCCCACGATGTTCATTCCACGCACTGCACGCAACAGGGCAACAGCTTCGTCAATGTCGAACCCTTTTTCGCCTGGCTCCAAGTTGGACACACCCGGGGCAATTGTCGGATCAAGACAGTCGAGGTCAAAGGTGATATAGATCGGGCGGCCCGCCATGACCTGTTGAATCTGGGCTACCACATTTTCGACGCCGCGTTTGCGAAAATCCTTCATGGTCACCACATTATAACCATAGTCATAGGACGGCTGCAGCCAGTCCAAAGTACGGGCATGGCCCCGCAGGCCGATCTGCATCGAATGGGTCGGGTCGACCTTGCCCTGATCGGCCAGATAGGCCCCCCAATGGGCCGCCGATTTCCGCGCACCCAGAAAATGATCCACTTTGGTGAACACATCCGTATGGGCGTCGAAATGCAGGAAACAAACCGGCTCACCGTTGGTGATCTGGCCACAGCCGATGGCCTGTACGATGCCCCCAGTGATCGAATGATCCCCGCCTACCGAAATCGGACGTGCACCGGCGGCGTCAATTTCGGTATAGAAGCGGGTGATTTGCTCGATGCAGTCTTCGTTGTCATTGGCGCGGGGGAATGGCACGTCCCCTACATCGACGATATTGGCCGCTTCCCATGGGTTCAGCTGAAATTCACCGTGCACCCTGCGAGCAACGGATGATACATTTCGCAACGCACGGGGGCCCAGATGCTGGTCACGTTCAGTCGTGCCATTGCCCGTAGAATGAGGCACCCCGACCAAGGCGATGTCCTTGCCCTCGGGTCCTTCGTTCGGGCAACGGAACATGGTGGGAATGCCCCACCAGTACAGGTTTTCCATCATGGATTTCAGATGTTCGTCAGCCATGTCAGCCTCTTGTCGTAACGAAAAAAAGGCCCCGACACCAAAGAACGTGCCGGGGCGAGGGAGAAGGTTTACTTAGCTGCCGCCACCGACCTTGCGGCGGTACATGCCTTGGGCGATCCGATCGATGACCATGGCGCAGAACAGGATGGCGAGCCCGCCCAACAGACCCTGCCCTTTGGCAGCGTATTGCAAGGCTTCCAGGATCAGAGCACCCAGCCCTTCGGCACCAATCAGCGAGGCAATCACAACCATAGACAATGACATCAGGATGGTCTGATTGATGCCGGTCATGATCGACGGCAGCGCCAATGGCAGTTCCACATTGAACAGCAGTTGCCGTTTTGAGCATCCAAACGCGATAGCAGCCTCTTTGGTTGTTTCGGGCACACCACGCATTCCCAACGCGGTCAGCCTGATCACCGGTGGCATGGCAAAGACCAACGTGGCCAGGACTCCGGGTGGCTTACCAGTGCCAAAGAAGGCAATGATCGGGATCAGATAGACAAAGGCGGGCATGGTTTGCATGAAATCCAACACCGGTTCGGCAAACGCGTACGCGCGTTTTGATTTGCCAAACCAGATGCCCAACGGGATACCGATCACCACGCACAAAAAGGCCCCTGCGCCGATTAGCGCCACGGTGATCATCGCCAGCTCCCACAGGCCCATAAAGGCGAGATAAGCCAGCGAAGCAGCGGTAAAGATCGCCACACGCGGCCCGGCCAGACGCAGCGCCATCACCACGGTGACAAACATCACCACCGGCCAGGGAGTCTGGATCAACAGGACTTCCAGCCCATCCAGCACCCAGCGAATGGCCGCGGTCACCCCGTCAAAAACATCGCCAAAATTATTGGCCAACCAGTCAAATCCCGCGTCACCTTTTTTTGAAAGATAGGCAAAATATTCCCTGCCTACCGGAAATTCAGTGATCGGAATTCGATCCCCCAAGATCCCTCCGGTCAGGTTGGCGACCATGTCGTCAGGTTTGGCGACAGTGAACCGGATCAGGGTCAGAGGCCAGATGGCCATAATCCCGATCAGGCCAAAGACAACGCCGGACCGTTTGAGCCCACTTTGTTCATTCTGCGTGGCCCGCCAACGCAAATACTGCGCTTCATAGGCGTAATTGGCATAAAACCCTTCGGCCAGCTTGACCAGTGCGAGCAACACCAACCCGGAAATCAGAATGAATACAGTTTCGCTGGCTGCATCGTTGGCGGCCTGAAGCGCTTTGTCCGCCGCACCTTTCAGATTATTGGCAATCTTTAACTTGGCCTCGGCGCCGGCGGCATCGCCTGCGGCTGCCAGATCTGCAGCCTGGGATTCGCGTTTGGCAATATTGGCGAGCAGACGTTCGTGACGGGCCAGTTGGTCCGCTCCAAGTTCCCCCCACAATCCGCGCCCAATTTGCACCAAGGCAAACAGTTCGACCATCAGGAAGATCCAGAAAAATCCCCAAACGCCGCGCGCGGCACCCCAGATCGGGCCAAAAACGGCCGCGGGCCAGTTCCACGACCAGGAAAAACCGGTCTTGCCTTGGATGCGGGCGAATTCACGTTCATAGTAGGCGGCGTTCTCTTTGGCAAAGCTCGCAACATCGTGAGACCCGGTTTCCATGGATGAATCCTTCATGCCTTGCCTCCCTGAATACCTTTGAGCAGCGTGGCGCGATCGACCACGCCGATATCGGCCCCATCGTCTCCGGTAATGATAATTACGTTTTCAGTGGTGGTCGCGATGTCGATCAAATGGTCCAGATCGGTGCCGTGATGGGTTCGCGGACTTTCTTCGAAATTCACCGGCCGGGTGGGAGTGTATTCGCTGATCGGCACCATGATCGAATGGGCAAAAACCAATTTCAGCTTGGATATTCCGTCAACAAAGTCCCGCACATAATCATCGGCTGGCTGGGTTACGATCTCTTCGGGTGTGCCGATCTGTATGATACGACCATCTTTCATGATGGCTATACGGTTTCCGATACGGATCGCTTCGTCCAGATCGTGGGTGATAAAGACGGTGGTCTTGTGCAACTCCGCCGACAGCGCCATGAACTGATCCTGCAACTGCCGCCGGATCAGCGGATCAAGCGCAGAAAACGGCTCGTCCATCAGCAACACATCCGGGTCCGAAGCAAGCGCCCGGGCCAACCCGACCCGCTGCTGCATTCCGCCTGACAATTCGTTGGGAAACCGGTCTTCATAACCGGTCAGATTCACCCGCTCCAAACATTTTTGCGACACTTCCCAACGCCGCGACTTGGGCTCTCCGCGCACCTGAAGCGGAAATCCCACGTTGTCACGCACAGTGCGGTGCGGCAGCAGTGCCATATGCTGGAACACCATACCGATATTATTGGCCCGCATGTCGCGCAATCCTGCATCCGACAACGCCATCATGTCGTTACCCATCACGCTGATCTGGCCAGCGGTGGGTTCGATCAGCCGGTTAAGGTGGCGCACCATGGTGGACTTGCCCGACCCGGACAGCCCCATCACACAAAAGATTTCTCCCCGTTTCACTGAAAAAGACACATCGGCAATGCCGACGACACATCCGAACTCCTTCAACACTTCGGGTTTTCCCAGCCCACGGTCACGGATAGCAGCCATAGCCGCATCAGCATTCGTGCCGAATATCTTCCAGACTCCGTCTAGCGTGATTACATCTTCTGTCATTGTTTTCTCCCGGTCTGGCCGATCGGTTCCGGTTGGTGGGGGCAGCATCCGCCTCAAATGCTGCCCCAAGAGGTTCAGTTGAACCAGGAATCAACCAGGTCGCCATTTTCATTGACCCACTTGCGCGCGTATTCCGCCGGGTCGATACCATTGACCGACAGTTCGTATACGATGACATTGACTTGTTCCGTGGTCAGCTTGACCTGGGACAGCATGGCCGCCGCTTCGGGTTGGGAGTCATTCAGCGTTGCCGAATAAAACACGTGCAACTTGGCTGCGTCCCATGCGGTTGGTGCAGTCGAGTTCTCCAACCAATTCGGGTCATCCGTGGGCTGGCTGATCTTCCACTGCGCTGCATCATAAGCAGGTTCGGTCAACGGCACCAAATCGTAAAGCGAAAACATATGGTGCGGCGTGTAGCAATAGAACACGATATTTTCGCCCTGCGCCACGGCATTGTCGACCTGGGCCAACGCCAGGGCTTCGTCCATTTCCATCAGGTTCATGGTCTCGGCGTAGCCGTAGGATTTGGCGCGGATCTTTTCGACATTGGTCGATGCCCAACCGGCACCGCCAATCCAGATTTCGCCCCGGCCGTCGCCATCGGTGTCGAAATTTGCCGCCATATCCGGATCCGTCAAATCAGAGAGAGCCGAGATCCCTGTCCGTTCCTGCGTGTCCTTGGTCACACAGATCTGCTGATCCGACAGAACCGCATTGGGGTTCAGGGCGACGCTACCCTTGTCCGTGACAAAGGTGTCATGCAGGTTCTGCTGGTTGGGCAACCAGACCTCGGGATGCACATGCATCGCGCCGGAATCCATTG
The DNA here is from genome assembly GCF_045277565.1 of Aliisedimentitalea scapharcae. Classification (NCBI taxonomy): domain Bacteria; kingdom Pseudomonadati; phylum Pseudomonadota; class Alphaproteobacteria; order Rhodobacterales; family Roseobacteraceae; genus Aliisedimentitalea; species Aliisedimentitalea scapharcae. Next base: position 111,760 of record NZ_CP123586.1, read on the forward strand.
CTTCGAAAATGATCGGGTTGGTTCCATTCTGCAACTCGACTTCGAGCCCCAGGTTATCTTCCAGTGCCACCTTCAGAATATGCGCGGTACCACGGACCGAAGCCCAGTTGGGCACGCCGATGACAACGTCAGCGGCGAGTGTTGCAGTACCAAGAGACGCCGCCAGGGTCGCCACCGTCAGTGTTTTCCAGGTTTTCATTTTTTTCTCCTAAGCTGTTGGATCTTTGTTTTTCTTGGTTTTGCCGCCCTAGGCCGGTCGCTCCGGGACCAGGGCGGAATGGGTAGACAGCGTCAGCGCTGCCTGGAACAGGACATTGCAACCGGCAGCCAGGTGATCTGGCTCGGCCCATTCGGCCTCGTTATGGCTGAGCCCATCCTTGCACGGGACGAACACCATGGCGGTCGGCACTTTGCGCGCAACCTGACACGCATCATGCCCCGCGCCCGAGATCATCCGCCGATGCGGATATCCCAAGGCCCGAGTTGCGGTTTCAATGGCTTCAACACAACGGGAATCAAAGTGAACCGGCGGGTTGTGCCAGATCATGTCCAATTGCACCTCTGCATCGCGTTCCGCATCAGCCACAGCATGGATAGCTTCGTCCATTGCGCTTAGCGCATTGTCATCTGGGTGACGGAAATCGATGCTGAACCGAACCTCCCCGGGGATGGTATTGCGCGAATTGGGGCAAACGTGCAGTTCGCCCACCGTGCCGACCCCCTCGGGACCATGATCCAGCGCGATGGTTTGGACGGCCGCGATGATCCGGGCCGCCGCGATGAGCGCGTCGCGCCGTCCCGACATGGGGGTGGAACCCGAATGCGCATCGCACCCAAGCACCACGACGTCGTACCAACGTTGACCCTGTCCACCTGCAACCACGCCAATGATCTCGTCATGACGCTCCAATACCGGGCCCTGTTCGATATGGGCTTCCAGAAAAGCGCCCAGATCGTGGGCTCCGCACGGCTCTTTCCCGGCATAACCGATCCGGTCCAGTTCCTCCTTCAGGCACAGCCCATCCTTATCCACACGTGTCAGCGCAAACTCCAGATCAAATAGACCGGAATAGACACCCGAACATAACATTGCCGGCGCAAACCGCGCACCTTCCTCGTTGGTCCAGTTCACCACCTCGATTGCGGCATCTGTCTCGATACCATGGTCATTCAGGCTTCGAACGACTTCGAGCCCGGCCAATACTCCGTAAACCCCGTCGAACTTGCCGCCATGTGGCTGGGTGTCCAAATGGCTGCCCAAGGCAATCGGCAACAGGTCAGGATTGCGGCCCGGACGGCGCGCAAACATATTCCCCAAACGGTCAAAGGTGACCGTACACCCGGCCTCTTCACACCACTGGGTGAAGAGGTCACGGGCAATCTGGTCGTCATCGGTCAATGTCAACCGCCCGCACCCCCCGTTTGACAGGGCACCGATCTGCGCCATGTCCATCAGGCTGTGCCACAGGCGATCACCGTTGATGCGCACGTCAGAAATCATGCCGCCTCGCGGTGAAGCGCCTGAGACAGGCAATGTACGCCGCCACCGCCAAGGGTGAACATCGACATGTCAGGATCATAAACCTCGAATCCCAGCGCCCGCATCTTGGCATTCAGGTCAGTGGCCCCGGCCATGGACAGCACCTTGTTGTCGCCCAGAGCGACGAGATTCACGCCCAGGTTCTTGGCTTCGCGATAGTCCACATCGACAATCTCAATGCCCCAACCTTTGACGATATCCACCAGCCAGGGCTCCATTGCATCAATGCAGGCAACGGCCAGTTTGTCGGCAAGTGGTACGATCAGCCCGTCCATGTGTACGAACTCACGGCTGATAGGAGCAACCACAGCCTCCCACCCTTCGGACCGGACAAACTCAGCAACCTGTTCAGAGCCTTCCTGTTCCGAACGTTCACCGCAATATCCGATCAGTACCCGCCCCGGTTCAATGATGTTGAAATCACCACCTTCGAAATGACCAGCCGTAGCGAAATTCCAGATCGGGATGTTGTTTTCCTGATAGAATTTGATCGCTGTTACGTAATCAGCGCGACGGCATTTCAGCTGCATATGACAGATCAATGCCCCCCATGGGGTCATCGCCGAACTGTCTCGTGCAAAGAAATTGCGGTGCAGCACCTCGTCGCTATCCAGATAATGGCAGGTGACGCCGTTCTCTTCGTAGATCGACACCATTTCCGAGTGCTGTTTCATCGCCAGTTGCAGATCAAATTTGTGTCCGGTCTTTTCGGCGTTGGCAAGGGTTCGCCCGATCAACGGACCGGCTTCGACCCATTTGAAATACTCGGGCTTGCCCAGCAAAACGTCAGTCAACTTGGCATAGTCGTTGTCAATGCCCCAACGCTGCGAAACCCCGCCGTGTGATGTCATGATATTCGTTCCCTTTTTCGCGAATGGCTGATCTCGGGGCACGCTGTCACAGAAATTATATTGATTAAATTACAGATTAAGGGACTTAACTTTTATGGTTATACACGTATTGTGCCTCATGCTTCCTCCGTCCTTTTCCAAAGCCGACCTTCACTTGCTGCACGTCTTTTCCGCAGTCGTGGACGCACGCGGGTTTTCGGCGGCCCAGATTTCGCTGAACGTGTCTGCGTCGACCATTTCCCGCCAGATCACCGATTTGGAAACCCGATTGGGCATGCGGCTATGTCAACGTGGGCGAAAAGGGTTTCGGATGACGGACAAGGGGGAAATCGTCTATGCCGCATCCCGCAAGCTGTTTGCTGCCTTGGATCAATTCGGGGAAACCGTGGATGGCACACGGGGCAAACTGGTTGGACGGCTGTCTGTCGCTGCGATTGACAATTGGGTGTTCAACGACGAGGCGCCGATATTGGGGGCCTTGGGCGAACTGACCCGCATTGCTCCCGATGTTTCCATCGAAATCCACTCACTGGCCCCGGACGAGATCGAAATCGCGGTGCAGGACGGACAGATTGCCGTGGGCGTGGGCGTTTTTCACAAACACAAACCCGGATTGATTTACGAATTGTTGGGTGTGGAGAAAATCGGCCTCTATTGTGGCATCGACCACCCCTTGTTCCAGGCGGACACGCCCCAAGACGTGCAAAGATTGCTGCCACAGGCCAATTTCTGCAAACGCGCCTACTTGAACGAAGATGTCGTTGCACCTGTATCCAGAGGATTGAAATCGAATGCCAGCGCGCATCAGATCGAAGGTGTTGCGATGCTGGTACTGACGGGGCGCTATGTCGGCTATCTCCCCGAAAGCTTTGCTGATATTTGGGTACGTGACGGTCGATTGCGGACCGTCGGAGCAGGTGCCTACGATTTGAAGTCAGAAATCAAGATGGTTCGCAAACGCGGAGAAGAGCCCAACCTGGTGTGTAAAACGTTCATCAGGTTGTTAAAGGACGCCGCCCAGACGAGCACACATATGACGCCTTGAAACCTTGCTGTGCGACGTCCGGGGCATCGTGCCTTGTTGAACTTCACCACAGACTATGGGAGGATTTTAGGGTAACTTTTTCGACTCGTATCTAGCGGCCAACACTTGAATCGCTATTGGAGGACCCGGCTTTTGGGGCCCCAGGAAAGCCAGATTATGCTTCAACATCGCCTCTTTGGGCGTCTATTTCAGATGCTTTCCATATTGCTTGTGACTTTCTCCGCCTCCTGCAGCAGGCCACCGGATCTGGTAGGTGTGGACAATCCGGAAACCCCGGTTGCCAAGACCACATCAACCAAACGCAAAGTGTTTCTGGCCACCACCCGCGAAGCAAGCGAAGTCGTTGAGGTTTTCTTCACCTCTGAACGTGCGCCTGACCTCGGGCTTGCGTCTGTTGTTGTGTCGATTCCACCCAACCATGTCCCCGGACAGATCGAACGGCCCAAGCGCCTGCCACCAGATCCAACGACCGAATTCGCAGTCGTCGAGCCGACAGTGTACAAATCCGAGAACAGTTTTATTTCCGAAATCAATCGCGAGTTGGCCAAGAAACCTCCGAAAGACCGGAACCTGATGCTGTTCGTGCATGGTTACAACAACACGGCCAGTGACTCGATTCTCAGGATCGCCCAATTTGTCGAGGACACCGGCTTTAACGGCGTGCCAGTATTGTTTTCCTGGGCCTCGGCCGCCAAGGTTTCGCATTATGTTTACGATCTGAATAGTGCCCTCGCGGCACGTCCCTTGTTGTTGGAGGCGTCGGGTATTTTACAGCGAACAAATGCCCAGGGGTTCGACGTATTCGCCCATTCAATGGGGGGGATGCTGATGCTCGAGGCAATCGTTCATGCCGAGCTTTCCGGTAAATACAACATCGGAGGCCGTTTGGGGAACGTCATGTTGGCATCACCGGACATCGATCTTGATGTGTTCGAGTCGCAGCTGGCTTCTCTGGACCCAAAAGAACGGAATTTTACGATCTTTGTCGCGAATGACGACAAGGCGCTAAAGTTCTCGCGCTGGATTTCAGGAGGGGTGCCCCGGGTCGGCGCAGCCCATACTGAGGCCTTGGCGGAATTGGGAGTGACCGTAATAGATTTGAGCCAGGTCGATGATTCATCCTCTGGCACGCACTCCAAGTTTGCCGGCTCGCCCGAAGTCGTCCAGGTTATTGGAAACAGTCTCAAGGCTGACAATTACCAAAGCGGCAAGTCACAGCTGGTATTGCTGGAAATCCTGGGGTCAAGCGCTGTCCTGACTGTATTGCAATAACCCAACGCACACGGCCATGTTCAGGTCGCTGACCTGAACAGCGGCTCAACCCAAAACTCTACGATGCCAGCTTCGCATTGCGAACCGACAAAGCAGGCTGGAACAGATCTGAGACCCGATGCCTACCAAACGATGGGCCATTCACCTAAACGACCAAACCCGGCTTGATCGCTTAGTACTTTGTTAATTGGTGTCAATATTACCTTCCGGTACGTAGCTTTGGCACAACTTGACTAGCCGTCTCATTCATAAATCTATATGCTTGGTCCTGCTCGCCTTGGAGCCCGCACATTATGATTCCCTATTAGGAGACAATAGAAATGAACGTCACAAAATTTGCTGCCGCCGCCGTTATCGCCGCTGTTTCTTCAACAGCTGCATTCGCTGATACGTTTACAAAATACGGCGAAGTTGAAGGTTGGAAAGTATTCACCCACAACGAATGGTCCGCGTGCCTGATGGAGAAAAGCGACGACGCGGGAAATGTCGTCCAGATGGGGTATACCAAAGGCCATGACGCTGGGTATGTCGGTGTTTTCACAAAGGCGGAAACCGACATCAAACGCAACGCCAAGGAAGCAGTCGTGATTCAAATTGCCGACGATTTCTATTATGGTGACGCCACAGGTATGCGCGGAAACGTGACCGAGGGGTACACCGGCGGGTATGTGCTTTCAAACAATGCACAATTCTTTGATGATGTTGCGCGTCAGTACACCATGATTGTATTCCCCGAAAAAGAATATGCCTTTACCGTTGATCTGACCGGCACCCTGAAGGGTATCGAAATGGTCCGTGCGTGCCAGTCTGCCCAGTAAGTTAACGATCAATTTTGACTAAAGATGTTCTGGTGGCCGCCCGTTGTGGGTGGCCATTATCTTTTTGCCCCAGATATCCCACATAGATCCGTCTGCCGACACCAGCGACGATTCGATTTCTGTGATCCACCTCGACCTAGAAAAACACCAAAAACTCTACTTCACATCATCAGGGTATCGGGCGGGCTCAAGTTTACTCTGTTGGGAAAAAAACGGTCCTCATACCGTGGCGCAAATTCGGCACTTACCAAATCCTGATTTCGATAGCTCACTGTGACCCGCGAATTCTATCGTTGGTTCAGTCATTCGGTCCTGGATAGCAGGGAACCGGATTTCGCAAACTTTGGTCAACGTATTACAATGGCGGACAGGAGATGCACATTTTTTAATCATTTTGGCAAGTCATATGCACAATTTTTCCGCACATTTTGCCAATTCCAGAGCTCTCGGTGCAAATTTTAATTTGGCGTCGGAACACCCAGCCGAATTGCGTTGGAAAACTGAGGGTTCAATCCAATTGCCAAAGCTCGGGGTGCTATCCGACCCAACGCTCTGAGATCCCCCAAGGGGATTGTGGTGTTCAAAGCACCTTGATCATACCCGTAATCCGGAAGATATCCGTTTGCGATAATACGCCAGTCAAATCGGTACCCATTCCCGATTGCTTTCATCATTTTGAACACAACTGTCGTGCAATTGGTGGTCACCGAGTTATACCACTGCGGCACCCGGGCCAGCGCGTTAGCCTCTGACACATATTCCTCGAGCAAGGCGCGGGCCTGTTCCGGACGTGCATTCAATCGAAATAGCTGTACATCTTCGCCGCGCACGTTGGAGCGCACCCCAACAACGTCCTGTTCCGATGCCGCCACAATGACCAAGGTATTTTCCTTGAAAAAGTCAGCCACGGGAGAAAACCCACCATCGACTTCACGACGTACTTCCACTGACCAGGCCAGAAACTGTCCGTCCGAGAACCCAAAACTCAGAATGAAATGCGCCATCTCCGGCCCGGCCCAATAGGAGAGAAACATATCAACCGATGTTAGTCGGTCCAGATCATAGGTTCGGGTGGTCCACTGCTCGGTGAAATCTGTATTTGTACGCCATTCAAATTCCCGAACGTTGGTTAGAGTCAGGATGTTCTCGTCAATGTCCCCAGTCACCTGGCGTGAAACATCGGTCGCCCAATTTCCTGTTTCAGGTGGCTGAAACGTATTCCACCAAACCACTAGCCCCGCAAAAAACAACGCAAACAGCCCCATCGTCCGCCACCTGAACGGCCCGAAATAGGCAATCATCGTCGCCACGCTGCCCAGGCCCCAAAACCCGCTCACGACAAGTCGCGCCACCTCCGGCAGTGGAGCCCTGAACCAAATGGCCAAACCACCCCAAACCCCAACAAGAGTCAGACCCAAAACGACAGCGACAATTCCAAAAACCCGCAAAAGGCGTATCATTTTGGCCCCATTTTCCGATGAACTCATCAAGACGGGTTCCCGAAAATTGGTCAAGGGGCCTTCTCAATCCGCGATGTGTGAGATGTCCAGCTTTTTGATCCTACCCAAAGAACAGGACAAAGAGGTGAGTCGAGATTGTCACCAATGCTACCAACATATGTCAGGAGCGCGACAAATAGGTTGCGTCTGTCAAACCGGGAGTTGTTTACTGGCCTCAATAACAAAGCAGTTCGACCAGAAAGGACTGGAAAGTCCATTCCCAGCGATAGGCGCGTCTCGGGTCAGCCGAGAACCGGGGCAATTGAGATTGAAGCGGAACAGAACATATACGGCTGGGGTTACGGACCGGCGCGCAATTTTATGCGGGCTATTGGGCTTGGGGGTGACAGGCTGCACGGTTGGGGAGAATTTTGTCAAACCGACAATGAAACTCTCGCCCAGCTTTGGCCCTGGCAGTTCGGGGCCGGCACGCAAGAATGATGCCAAATGGTGGAGGGGTTTTGACGACCCGGTCATCAATCAGATTGTTGATCTGGGGCTGGAACAGAACTTGGATATTCGCCGCATTGCCGGCAAGATCGAACAATCCCGAGGGGCGTTAGCTGCCGCGGGATATCCGATTTCCGGCAATGCCCGCGTTGTAGAAGCCAAGGCAGATTCAGGTGGGGCTGTGGCGCCATTTCAGACTGGCGCGCTCAAAGCTGAAGCCACTTGGAAGCTGGATCTGTTCGGGTACCTCAAACGGGAGCGTGAGGCCGCATTTGCAGGTCTGGAGGCCGCCTATGCGGATTTGAATGTGTGGCGTCTGTTGTTCGTCGATGAAGTCGTCACCGCCTATATCGAAATGCGGTATGCACAGGAATTGATCCGTGTGAACCTGCGGGTTCTGGAGAGTCGAAAGGCAACATTGGAGGTCACCCAGGACCTGGCCAAACAAGGCAAAGCAACCGATCTGGAAATCGCCCAGGCCCATTCATTGGTACTGACCACACAGGCCAGCATTCCCGAAAGCCGGGTACTTTTCGTGACCATGCTCAACCGGATAATCGCCTTGGTCGGGGCCACCGAGATTCCGGACCGTGACAATTTCGACAAGCGTGCCCCGCAACCTGTGGCCAAATCTCATTTTGTTACCACAGGCATACCCGCTGATCTGGTCAGAAATCGGCCCGATGTTGTCCAGGCCGAACAACAGTTGGCCCAAGCCGTCGCCTTGGTTGGCGTGGCCGAGGCAGACTTGTACCCCAAGCTGACGCTGACCGGAAACATCAACGTGAACTACAGCGGCGAGGCGTTTTTGCCCGGTGCCGGGTTCCTGAGGGCCGCGCTGGATGTTCCAATCTTTGACCGCCCGGTCCGCAAGGCCAGGATCGAAACCGCAAAAGGGTTGGTCAAGGAACGGCAGGCCATCTGGGAAAAGGAAGTTGTCCTGGCAGTCGAAGAAGTTCGAAATTCCATCTATGCCCTGAATCAACATCAACTGGCTGTCAAGGCCGCCAAAAAAGCGGTCAAAGCATCGGAAACTGTCCTGGACATTGCCCGCACCCGGTTTGCGGACGGATCGGTTTCCTTCCTTCAGGTTCTGGATGCGGAACGGTCATTCCTGAATACCGAATACGCCTATGCTTTGGACATACGCAATCAAGCTATGGATTTTGTGAATTTAAACGTTGCGCTGGGGGGCAGCTTTGAAACAAGCTGAGACAGCCAGCAACGCATAAATCTGTCGTGAGACGGCTCCACATACAGGAAGGTCCCATGTCGCATTGGATAGCAAGAATATTAAAATGGGCAGCCATTCTTACCGTTCTTGCTGTCGTTCTGATCTGGCTGGTTCTGGCAGCACCATTTTTCAGCAGCATTCGCAAAGATTTTGTAGCCGGGATCATCACGGATCAGATTGGCCAACCCTTTGACGTAGAGGGGGATGTCCGGGTTGTTTTGGGTGCAACGACCAAGGTTCACGTCAGCGGCGCACGTATCCCAAGCACCAATATCAACGAAGTCGACCTTGCCACATTGAACTTGCTGGAGTGGGAGTTGAATTTGCTCGCTCTACTGGAGCGGCGGATCGACCTGGATAACCTCGTGATCGACGGGCTTCACGTGAACATGGTCACAACCCAAGACGGGACCACCTCCTGGATCAAGCGCACCCCAAAAGCCACTTCAGGTACCGAACCCACAGATAAGTCTAACGACCAGGAACAAGACCCCGGAACAGGAGGCGAAGGCCCGTCGATCCTCGGTTTTCTTCAGGACAGAACAGTCACATTTACTGACATCGGATTGATATCACGGGATGACCGTTCGGGGTTTGAGTTCATTTTCGACCTCCAATCCATCCTTTTGGAGCAACGCGACGGCGGGGATCTTGTGTCCGTAACCGGCAAAGGTTCTGTCAACGGCGAAGGGTTTACGCTGGATGGGAAATACCCCCCGGGCAAACCATTTACGACAACTGTGAATTTCGGGGATATCTCGGTGTCCTATAACGGATCTCCGATTCCGGGCGACCAGGGGGGCGGCCATATGGCCAAGCTGTTGGTCGACACCGGTGAAATCGGAAACGTCTTTGACGTTCTGGGATTGTCGCGCAGCCTGGAAGGGTCCGGAACATTGGGCGCGGACATCACGAGCCAACCGAACAAACTGACAATCCGGAATATCACGTCGACCTTTGATCTGAACAAGGGTCAGCAGGTCACCGTCACAGGAGGAGCCGAGAACCTGCGGCCAGTCGATGGATTGGATATAAAATTCACAGCCCGTCTCCACCCCAAAGATCAGCCCCCCGCCAAAGCAGAATCGCTAAAAGACCTAAAGTTGACCGACATCAATGCCCGGATCATCAGCCAGGACGGCAAGCTCGAGTTCCAAAAGCTGGTTATTGGTACGAACGCCTTTGATCAGGGATTGGACAGGGTTGGTCCGATTTCAATCGGACGTGTCTATCGGACAAAGAACAAGACGCTGGGATTGAAGGACGTACAACTTCAGGCGGGCCCTCGCGCTGCCCCCTATATCGTGGCACGTGGCAATGTCGGGGACATCTTTCAATTCAAGAATGTGGATCTGGAGGGAACTCTGGCGGGTGACTCCTCACTCCTTCTTAAGAGTCTGTCCAAAGAGGATGCGGCCAGATTTGGTAGCGTCTCAGCTGATTTCAGTGTTTCTGACCAAACCGGGCCTTTGAGCCTGACGCAGTTGAAGGCACGCACCAAAGGAACGGATCTGTGGTCTTTGGCTGCTGACATATCAGTCGAAAATGTGACGAGTCTGGAAGGTCTGGAAACTGACCTGAAACTGACAATCGCCGAACCGAAAGATTTTTTGACGGCTTTGGGAATTGAACCTGTCGATGTCGGAACGCTTGAGTTTGGTCTGAGCCTGAAGGGCGCGGCCGAGGCCGCGAAAATTGGCGTTGAATTCAAGGCGGGTGAAAGTGACCTCAGGACGGATCTGTCCTTTGATCTCAGCAAAGAGATAAATGTCATCCGTGGCGAGATCCTGAGCAACAGAATTCGCCTTGCCGATCTGCGGGACGGTACCAAAGCCATCATTCAGATCCGCAAGCAGAAAGATCCCACAGCTGCAGATCCCAAACCAAAGGATGACGGCAAACCGCCCATTCAGCCACTGGTCCTGGAAAAAAACAGCAAGATCCTGGATCTGGAACGTATTCTGACCCAGACCGACCTGGAAATTTCTCTGGTGCTGAAGGAATTCGTCGGCAACGCCGGGGTGTCGTCGATGAACAGCCAGTTCATTGCCAAAGAAGGGCAGATCGAAGCCGGACCGCTCGAATTGTTTTATGGTCCAGGGTTTTTCAAGGTTACGGCAGCAATGGACGCTATCGAAAACCCGACACTTTTGAAGGTTGTCGGATCAACCGGCGGTTGGAACTTTGGCAAAATTCTGGATGCTGTTGGCCTGAACATCGACGCAGCCGGTACGTTGAACGCCGCCTTTGACATCACGGGAAACATCACATCCGGCAAAACATTTATCAACTCGATGTATGGATCTGCATCCTTGAACATGGGCAAGGGATATATTGCCACCAGCCTGTTGGAACTGGCTGGACTGGGCATTTTCCCTTGGCTGTTTTCCGAAGAGCTTGCGGCCGGCAAGACAGAGATTAGTTGTGTCAAAGCACCAATTCGGATCAATGCAGGCCGTGTTAGATTTGATTCAATTGTTGCCGAAACCCGCAGTGTCCAGTTGGTCGCTCAGGGGGATGTCAATTGGCTCAAGGACACGATCGCCTTGAGAGCCGAACCCCGCCGGGTTGGAAAGCCGCTGGCGCGAAGTGCCTGGCCTTTTGAGGTAAGCGGCCAATTGTCAGACCCCAAATTCAAACTTATTGTCGGGGGTTCGCGCAGCAAACGGACGGACGGAGCCACCGAAATGCCAACAGACCGAGTTCCTTGTCGGCCCGATATTCAGCAACTCAAATAGCGCTTGCACCCCAGGGCGGCGACCTCTCGGCGCGAATTGCAAAGGAGATTGAAACATGTTCCACAAACTGCTGCTTGCGGCACTTTGCTTGGTTGAATTCACTTCGACAGCTTCTGCGCAGGAATACGCCACATCCGGAGATTGGGTCATCAACGTGAACCCGGACAATGGCAACGGTTGCTATATGCAGAAAATCTTTGAAACCGGCACCTTGATTCAGGTCGGTTTTGATCCCGCCCGCAAAGGTGCCTTTTTTGCAGCTTATAACGCAGCCTGGACAGATATCGCCGTTGGCGAGACCAGCGCGCCCCTGTTCGATTTCAATGACTCCAGATTCCAGGGAGAAGCCCTGGGCGTGGAATTGAATGGAGTACCCGGAGGGTATGCGTTCTTTGACAATCCAGAGTTTGCATCGGAATTTGGCAGACGGTTGTCGTTTACATTGCAAGGCGCCAAAGGCGGTTCCGAAGAATTTGATCTGGCTGGGAGTCAGCGAGCCATCTCAGTTGTCAAGGAATGTCAGACCGCACAAGAAGAGTGATTTTGCCATCGCACCGAAAACTCGCGCAGGTAAGACACAGGTAAATTGACGGGGAGACGGGATGCACGGAATTGGGTCAATCAGGATTGAATTGCCACGAGTCGCAGCGGGGCTCATTGCGTCACTTTGCTTGACCATGTTGCTCGTGACCACCAGCCTGGCCCAGGACGCGGCCAAACCCGGATCACCGCAACCTGAGTTGACGGAAGAAAACAACGAAATCTACGTCGCCCCAGTGGTCATAGATGGCGAGACGCTGTTTGTAGTCCGCGGATCCTCAGCCCTGCCAGCAACCGAAAGGGCCGAAAAGGTTCAAGAGCGCGTGCTGCGTGTGGCCGGAGCTTCGGAATCCGACACGGTTTTTGTCCAGCAACTGGATAATGAATTCGGGATCGAAATCCAGGTCGACGGCCGAATGGTGACTATTACTACCCAGGCAGACGCCGACTACGAAGATATCAAGCTGGAAGTCCTCGCCGGGTTACAGGCCCAAGCCCTGGAAGCGGCCGTTTTGACTTACCGGGCAAATCGAACAGACGCCGCCCGCGTCGGAAGTGCCTTTGCCGCGTTGGTCTGGTCCGCTCTGTTTTTTGCCCTGTCGTATCTATTTCTGGGCAAGCGCCGAAAACTGGTGGACATCGTTACCCTGGCCGTTCGCGAACGGTTCGATGCGGTCGAAGAGAAAACACAGGCGTTTGTCCGTGGGAAAGGTATTGCCGCGCTTATTGGATATGCCGTGAACGTTCTGATGTGGATCGGCTACCTGTTCTTGTTCTATTATTACCTATCTTTCGTGCTGCTGGCGTTTACGGAAACCCGGCCGATTGCTGAACTATTGCTCACCTATGTGAGTCAACCGTTGGCCAATTTTGCTTGGGCTGTCATTGAATACGTCCCCAATCTGATCGTTTTGGGGATCATCGCGGCAATCACGCGATTGATCCTTCAGGGATTGGCATTGTTTTTTTCCAATCTCGAACAGGGCGTTTTCAAACTTTCTGATTTTGAAGACCACTGGATCTCTCCGACGTATATGTTAGCGCGAGTGCTGGTCATCGTTGTGGCACTGGTGTTTGCCTATCCATATATACCGGGATCAGATTCACGAGCCTTTCAGGGGCTGACATTGTTGGCCGGGGTCATGTTGTCTTTGGGTTCCAACACGGTGGTCAGCAATATGATGGCCGGGCTGTTCGTCATCTACCGGCGCAGCACAAACATTGGTGACCGGGTTCGCGTGGGAGACAAAACCGGCGATGTGGTCGAGATCAAACTGATGGAAACGCTTATCAAATCGACAAAGAACGAAATGATCAGTATCCCAAACTCTCAGCTTTTGAATTCAGAGGTGGTCAATCTAACCCGCAAGATTGATGGCCGGGGACTGCTGGTTCACACCATGGTCGGTATTGGGTACGAAGAGCCACCGGCCAAGGTCGAAGCCATGCTGATAGAGGCGGCATTGCGCACAACCAGCCTGAAGAAGTCTCCCCCGCCTTTTGTTTTGTGGACAAAGCTGGCCGACTTTTCGATCAATTACGAAATCAACGCCTATACATCCCGAGGTGAATTCCTGCCAAAAATCCTGTCGGATCTGCACCGCAACATCGTCACCGTCTTCAACGAGAACAACACCCAGATCATGACGCCGTTCTACACTGGCGACCCGGACATTCCAAAGCTGCCAGAAGAACAATGGGATGGTGAACTGGCCCATACCCAGACCAGAAAATCAAAAGGATGATTTCAACATCAACGACGGCAGGTGTGTTTTCTCCGAAACCGCGGCGGGTGTGAAAAACCACGCCCATTAGAACTTGAACACTTGGGGTTGGCCCGTGCCATTCGGGATCCCCAACTTTGGAGGAATATTCATGAAGAATACGATGCTCAGAGGGCTGCTGTTTGTGATCCCGGTCGGCATCCTGCTGCTTGTCCTGGGTCAGGTATTCATGATTAGCATGAAAATCGCCGAAACCATGGACAGCTATATCCCAGCGGATCGGATTGCTGGGATTGCAATGTCGAACATTCTGGCCCTTTTGATTGTCCTTCTGACTTTGTTCGCTGCCGGGATGCTGTCCTATGTGTCCTACATCAATGACAAGGTCATTCTGTTCGATCGCGCATTGTCCCAGAATATGCCCGGCTATTTGCTGATCCGGGGTTTGATCGGCAGCCCTCACAACACCGAAGATCTGGTTGGGAACATCAAATCTGTCATAGTCACATCCGACAACTGGGACCGCATAGGGTTCGAGATCGAAAGGTTTGACGACCAAGTTATCGTGTTCTTTCCCAATCAACCTTCTGTCGTCTCGGGTGTTTCGGTCATCGTGAACCAAAACAAGGTCAGGTCACTGGATATTGCCCCGCGCCAATTGTTTGGCCTGCTGCAGGTGCATGGGCGCGGGTTGGGGCAGCAGGTCACCGACCAAAAGGACGACATATAGCCCCGACTGGCAGAACCTGGATTGAATCTAGGTCGACAAGGCATGATGGTCGGCGATGTGATATGAAACGTCTTAGTCTGACGTACTTGTAGTCAGTGCAACCAGCTTGATCCGCTGGATCTTGCCCGATGGTCCTTTGGGCAGATCATCCAGAACGTGAACAATATCCGGAGCTTTGAATGCCCCAACCTTGTGACGGCAAACAGCGATCAAATCATCTGGGCCAACCAATGACCCTTCGCTCAGCTTGACTGCTGCCTCAACGCGTTCCCCGTATACAGCGCACGGCCGCGCAAAGGCCGCGGCTTCAATCACATCGGGATGCGAATACAACGCTTCGTCGATCTCACGCGGTGCAATGTTCTCGCCCCCCTTGATGATTAGCTCCTTCAGGCGTCCGGTCACAAAGAAATAGCCATCTTCATCGACATGACCCAGATCGCCGGTGCGCAACCACCCGTCAGTGGTGAATGTGTCTTTGGTTGCTTGCGGGTTCTTGAGATACTCCCGCATGACATTTGGACCTCGCACCGCGATCTCACCCTGTACATTGGCAGGGAGTGGTTTCAGGTCGGGCGACAGAACGCACGCTTCGTTGCCAAAAGCCTTGCCAGGCGAGCCAATCTTGCGAACCCCCGGTGGCAAGGGGTTTGACAGAATCTGCGCCGCCGTTTCGGTCAAACCCATGGTTTCCACAATTGGAACGTCAAAGCGTGTTTCAAATGTTGTCTGAACGTCAGGAGACAACGCAGAAGACGCGGAACGGCCAAATCTGAGACGCGCCCGGGTCTGAGGATCTGGTGTCGCATTCGCGTGGAGAAGATGTGAGATGATTGTTGGCACAACGGAGAACCAGGTTGCGTGGCACTCTTTGCATTGGGCCCAGAATTGGCTGGCCGAGAATTTCCCGGCAATTGCCAACTGCCCGCCCGAGATCAATGTGCTCATGACAGAAACACACAGCCCATTGATATGATACAGTGGCAGAACACAAAGCCCACAATCCCGTTCAGACAATTCATGCGCCACCGTAGGCGTCCACCCACCGGCAAGTAAGCTGGATTGGCTGTGCACGACACCTTTGGGTCGACCGGTCGTACCCGATGTATACATAAGAAGCGCATCATCTTGCGGATCTACGCTGTGCAACCCAGGTGCTATGTTCGCAGTGTCTTCTTCCAGTTCCCGAAGATTTTCGGGGCGCACCCTGTCAAACTGCTCGGTGACCTCCGGGTTGACCAGGGCAACGCGGGCCTCGCTGTGCTCCAGTGCATAGCCGATTGCCTCATCCCCGGCGACGAGGTTGATGACCGTAGCCCGAAAGCCGCCATACAGAACACCAAAGAGAGATTCGACGGCCACCCGACCGTTCGGCTGCAAAATCGCGATGCTCTCTCCCTTGGCCAAACCTTTGCCTGTCAGGCGCAACGCCAGATCTCGGGCGCAGGTTCGTAGCTCGCCCCAGGTCAGCGGAGGACGCCCATCAAAGAACCGAAAGGCCACATCAGTGCCCGCTGTTTCCGCCCGATGGTCCAGCCAATCCCGAACGCTCCCCGGAGGCGGTGTATTCGGATCAAATTTCATTGTCCGGCCACCTTCCAATAGTCCGAGAAAATTTCATCCACTGCAGGTTCATTGGGCTCGATTTCGCGGATGACCTTGGTCGTTTGGAGAAAGTGTTTCCAATGCAGGTTATCGTCGATCGAATTGCCGCCCCAGCTGCCACAACCCATCGACAGCGAGAAAGGCATCCCGTTGTTAAACGATCCACCTGTTGCAAACGTGTGGGCCTGATTGACGATGACTCGGCAGGTCGGCAAAAATGTCCCCAGCGCAACGGCGCGGCTGTCTTGGGACGTGTGTATCCCGATAGAGTGCCCTGCCCCCTGATAGTTCAGAATACGCGAGGCGATTTCAGTCGCGTCGACGTAATCCCGGGCCCGGTACAATGCGGCAACACGGCTCAGCTTTTCACCGGACAGCGGGTGATCGGGGCCAATTCCAGACGTTTCGACCACCAGAAATTTTGTGCCCGCCGGCACGGCATCGGCCATCCCCAACGCATCAAGCATCTTGTCAGCATCCTGAGCAATCACAGCCCTGTTCAAATGCCCATCTGGCCACAGCTTGGACACGATCGCAGATTCATCCTGGACCAGCGCTCCCCCAACCTGGGCCAGCTCGGCCAGAAACTGGTCATAAACCGCATCGACAACAATCATCGAGTTCTCCGAAGAACAGGATGTTGCGTTGTCAAATGTCTTGGACGCGGTGATTTTCTGCGCCGCGGCTCTGAGGTCCGCAGTTTCATCAACAATTACCGTCACATTGCCGGCACCGACAGCAACCGCGGGCGTCCCAGCCGTCTGCGCACGATGCACGTTGTTCTGACTGCCCGTGCAGATAATTCGGTCAGATAACTCCATCATGGCCTGGGTTTTGGCCTTGGATCCTGGTGCGGGCAACATCAATACCAAGTCACGATCCAGCCCGATCTTGTCAAATTCGGCATGAATATAGGTCAACAGCAGATCACAGCTGGCGACCCCTTTGGGCGATGGGGCCACGACAACGGCATTGCCGCATTTCAGTGCATTGATGATATTGTTGGCAGGCGTTGCAGCCGGATTGGTCGATGGTACCACTGCGCCAACAACCCCCAACGGACGCGCAATTTCAGTGATTCCACTGGCCGGATCATCTCGGATCACCCCTTGGGTCTGGACCCCCTTGATGTCCCGCATCAATCCCAACGTCTTGCGGTGGTTCTTGGTGATTTTGTCGGGCACATTGCCCAGACCGGTTGTCTGGACAGCGAGTTCAGCAAGTGCCTTGTTTCGCGACGGCTCCATGATGGCCCAGGCCGCTGCTTGTGCAGCGCGGTCATATCGTTCCTGGGTCGCATCCCGCTCATAGGCTTGTTGAGCCGCGCGGGCCCGGGTCATGATCGTCTGAACCTGGGCAATGTCATCATCTGCGTTCATCTTTGAATTCCTTTTGGGTTGGACAGGGCGACAGATCGCCCTGTCCTGTTGGTGCGTGGGCTCAAAGACCGGCCAACAGCTCGGCCAGCGTTTCCTGACGGGCGGCCCACATTGCCTTGACCTCGTCCCGGGTCATGATGTGCATGGGTGAACCACCGGCCTGCATTTTCTTGGAAACCCTGCTGTTCTTGAACATTTCCGGAACCGTAGCGGCCAATTCATCGATGATGTTTTGGGGCGTTCCTTTGGGCGCCATGATACCGCGAAAGTTCACGCTGGCATTGTCGATGTCATAGCCCTGTTCTTTGAGCGTCGGGACGTCCGGCAAGAAGGCATTCCGCTCCAGATCAAACACACCAAGGATCTTGACGTTGCCCGCAGCCTGCGCCCGAAACGCATCAGAAAGGTTGTTCACCCCCCCTTTTACGTCACCGGCAATCACGGCCTTCATCGCTGCGGCACCGCCCCCCTTGGTCGGGATATAAGCCATTTTCACGCCAGCCGCCTTTTCCAGCTGAAGCGCTGCGATATGGTGGCCGACAAAAAGACCCGCGCCAGAGAATGTCAGCTTGCCCGGATTTTCCTTGGCGTAGGCCACAACGTCATCCATCGAATTCATTGGACTGTCAGCCGCTACAACAAAAACCGCTGGGTCAGCACCCCAGTTTGCGATCGGTTCAAAGCTGTCCGTGGAATATTCCACGCCGCCCTTGATCGATTGGGCAATGAAATGAGGTACATTATACGCGCCCAATGTATAGCCATCGGATTCGGCCTGGGTTGCAAACCAATTCCAACCGACCCGCCCACCGGCACCAGGTTTGTTGATGATGGCAATCGGCATGCCCAGGGCATCTTCGTTTCCTGCGGTCATGGTTACGATACGGGCCTGAAAATCAGTGGCCCCCCCTGCCCCATAGCTGACCATCAACATAACAGGCCGTTCCGGGTATTCCTCGGCCACAGCTGCCCCGGTCAACGCTGTGAGCGCCAGTGCTGCGCCAGCAATCAGTTTTTTCATTGTCGTCTTCTCCCTTGTTGTTGTGTTGTTGGTTTTTGTTCAGAAAAAAATCTCTCGGGGTGTGTAGACCTTCAACAATTTGGCAAAGAGCCCGTACATCACCAGCAGGAACCCGGCTGTAATAACCGCGCGCTTGATCCAGCTTCGCACCTCGTGGTGTGGGGCTGGATCATAGAACGACAACAGCACGAAAAACGCGATGGTTCCGGCCGTGTAGAATCCCAGCGCCTTGGCCGCCCAGAACACATAAACCAGAGCGATAACCAGGCCAGGAAGCAGGAACATCGTCTCTTTGGCGGTCAATCCATGGCCAACCTTGGTCCAACCCAACAGCGCCTTGACAAAGGTCCACAACGCCAGGACCACAAACACGGTCGAAATCAGCCTGGGAAACAGGAACGCCTCGGAAGGTTGCTGGGTGTAGCTAATCCAGGCAACCCAACCCCCGATGGCGGCAATGACTCCAGAAGCCAGTATGTGTTGCATGCGGGGCAAGTTCGGAATGCTCATCCCATGATCTCCTCTTTCGAGATGTAGCGACGCGACCGCAGTTCCATCCAGACCGAATAGAGAACCGAGGCAATCACAATCGCGATCAGAACAATGTTGAGAAGCCCGCCCAAGAAGTAGGTGGCCATACCATCGGTGGCACCAGCGATCATGCTGCCTTGAATAAAGTTGGCCTCGGCAATCGGCCCCAGGATGAGACCCAGCACCAACGGTGCCGCCGAAAATCCGAACCGTTCCAGAAAATACATCATCACGCCAAGCGTCGCCATGACATAGACATCGCCCATCGACGACTGGACCGAATAGCTGCCAAAAACAGCGAGACCCAGCACAACAGCGGCCATGACGCTTTGCGGCACCTGCGCAACCCGCGCGGCCAATCCGGCGACATACAAACCAAAGATACACATCAGGATCTGCCCGATCAGCATCGAATTGATAAAGGTCCAGGCGACGTCCGGGTGATTGTCAAACAGATCGGTGCCCGGGAATATCCCGTGGATCAGCAACCCACCCAACAACACGGCCGCCGTAGGGGAACCGGGAATCGACAAAGTCAACAATGGCACCAGACTGGGGCCAACCATGGCATTGTTGGCCGCCTCTGCGGCAATGACGCCTTCGGAATGACCTTTGCCGAACTTGTCACGTTCGGGGCTGAATTTCTTGGTCTGGTCGTAGGCAACCAAACCGGCGATCTGTCCGCCGACTCCGGGGACCAATCCGATGATCGACCCGGTGATCGTCCCAATGCTCAGGGCGCGGGGCCGACGCAGCAATTCGCGGATGGCATCCATGATCGAATGTTTTTCGACTTCGATAACTTCGGTACTATCAACCCGCCGCCCCTTGGCAAACATGGTCAACACCTGAGGTATGGCAAACAGTCCGATCAACGCAGCAATGATGTTGATGCCACCGCCAAGCGCAGGATGAAAGATGAACCGCTGTGCCCCCATGATGTCATCAAACCCGATGGTGGCCAGCCATAGCCCGATACACCCGGACAATAGCCCTTTGACGACCGAAGCACTGTCTAGCGACCCGATAACTGTGACCCCCAGGATCGCCAGCCAGAACAGATGGCTGGGCCCAAACGCCAACGCCCATTGCGCCAGCAAAGGTGTCAAAAAGATCAAAAGCAGCACACCAAACACGCCGCCCACAGCCGAAGCAAGGAAGCTAAGCTGCAGCGCTTTGGCACCCTTGCCCTGTTGCGCCATCGTATGCCCATCCAGCGTCGTGGCGATATTGGCGGGCGCTCCGGGGATCTTGAGGAGAATGGCGCTGACAGCGCCACCGGCCACTGTCGATGTATACGCCGCACCCAACAGGATCAGCCCCTGAACCGGTTGAAGATGAAAGGTGAACGGAATGAGCAGCGCGACAGCCATAGTCGGCGAAAGCCCCGGGGTCGCCCCCAAAATCAGCCCGCCAATTGTACCCAATAGCAGAAGGCCAAAAGATACCGGCGAGAACACATCTCCGAAGTAATATAGGAATTCCAAGCCATCACCCTGTTCGCAAATTCGGTTGACATAAAAAAGTAAGTCATGAAAATAGTTTTGCAAATGTTTTCATTTTTCATGTGAAACGCGGTGTTTTATGTCTAAAAAACAAAATGGTAACGCGGATATTGTGGATGTTGCCAGGGTTGCTGGCGTTTCAATTTCCACTGTGTCGCGCAGCTATAACCACCCAGATCTGGTCAAACCTGCGACTCGGAAAAAAATCGAAAAAGCCGTTCAGAAACTGGGCTACATTCGCAACCGTGCAGCACAGGTCATGCACGGTCGGCGCAGCGCCACCATTGGGTTGGTGGTGCCGACAATTGACAATGCGATCTTTGCCGAGGTCATCCAGTCCTTTTCGACCGAGCTCGACAATCACGGTTTTACAATGCTGATCGCCTCGCACGGATTCGATCTGGACCGAGAATATCAAATGCTGCGAAAGCTGCTGGAGCATCGGGTCGATGGTTTGGCGGTTATCGGTTTGGAACACTCCGAAGCGTCCTTTCAGCTTATAGAACAACAGGGGATACCGACCGTAGCAATCTGGAACTATGACGAAGCCGCCAATGTTTCCTGTGTCGGGGTCGACAACACCGAAGCCGGACGTCTGGCGGCACGCCATCTGATATCGCTGGGACACAGGGAAATCGGGTTGGTCTTTCCTTCGACCAAAGGGAACGACCGCGCTCAGGGCAGATTGAAGGGCGCTTTGGACGAATTGCACAGCGTTGGGCTCAGCATTCCAGACAATTGGCAGCTCGAGGCACCATACAGCGTAGCCGAGGCCAAACGGGCCTGCACCACACTGTTGCAACAGGATAAAATCCCAACTGCCATTTTATGTGGCAACGACATTATCGCCCAGGGCGCGTTGTATTCTGCCCAACAGCTGAAAATTGACGTCCCCAACGACCTGTCGGTGATGGGAATTGGAGACTTCAAAGGATCCGGAGAGATCGAACCATCCCTTTCAACCGTTCGCATCCCTGCCAAAAGCATTGGTGTCCAGGCGGCCGAGCTGATCGCCGAAGCTGTCATCGGCTCTCAGCCCACACGTCTCGCAAAAAAATGTGAACTTCGTGTCATGCCAAGACACTCAACGGCCGCTCGGGCTGGATAATCTTTTGACCAGCTATGACATCGGTTCCCAAAGGCCCAACCAAATCTATGGCCGTCAGAGGCTGACCGCGCATCCAAGCTGGGATCAAGACCATTTAGCGCTGAGACTTGGCTGCGTAAAAGGAACATCCGTTGGCATCGCGGCCTACAATGACCAGCTTCTGCTCTGCGACCGTGCCCCGAATTTTGACCCGGCCTACCAGAAACCCCCAGTCAATTTCGCCGGAAATTCTGCGATCGCTCAACCTGCCCGAAAACGTTCCATTGACGCCCTGAGAGGTCCGGGCACGCCCAACATATCGCCCGCCCTTTGTGTGGGCAATTGACAAGGCCCCGGTGACTTTCATCCAACCCAATCGGCTTTTGGATCCGCAGTTGGATGTAAATTGCCATGTTCCTGGCATGTTATCCGGCCCAATAGGCATCGGCGGAGGCGGGTTATAGGCAATCTCGTTGGCCGGATCCAAAAGCCAGGTTTCCAACGCCTCGTGGCTCTGGCCTTTCAACGTGTCCAGCAGTTCTTTGTTCAGAAATCCATTGGCTTGTGCGCCTTGCGATGCTTGCCAATCTTTCAACGCTGTTCTGGCACCGCGCCCAATCACCCCGTCAATACCCTTGGGATCAAATCCCAGAACAACCAACCTTGCCTGAATGTCCCGGATAGCAGGTTTATCCAGTTCCAGGTCTTCTTCGGTTTGGTCCGAAGAGGGCAGAAAAAGCGACCTAGGCGAGATCGGTTTAGCAGTCACATCCTGTCCTGCATCAGGCGTTTGTGCCGGAGTATGCAATACTTCGGCCCCAACAGAAGCGACCAGAGAGACCGAACCGTCAATGGCAATATCCGCATCAAACCGCCGACCCATCAGATTGATTGGATAGGGCGCGCATCCGTCTATCGCCGCAACGGACGCCAGGAAAAGGCTGCGCGCAAAGAAATCCGGTTCTTTGGGTTCTACCAGATCCGGAATCCCGGTGACGTGTCCTTCGGCGTTCAGTTCGACCCGAATTGTGATTGGCTGGGTCGGCAACAGACCGATGCCTGCCGCAATACATGTCCCGATGTTGGCCCGCGTTGCTTCGGTCGTCGGAAGATCAGCCTGGGACCCCGCCCGTTGCCCGATTCCAGATCCGGTCGTATTGCTGATCAACCGGTCGAATTCCGCCAGATCCACGCCGTCAATCGTATCCCGTAACAGGATCGCAACCGCCAGATCGGAGGTTGGGTATTGCTGCAGGATGCGATCCAGAAGCCGCTGCATTTCCTCGAGATCAGATCGGGGTGTTGCGCTGCCGGCGTGGATTGATTTGACCTGATCAAACAGTGTTTCCGCGGTTTCCTGTGCAATAGCTGGCCCCCCAAAAAATAGGCAGCCGAACAATGCTGCCAATATCGGGGCAAGGGCAGTTTTTTGCGTCCAATTTTGGCGCGCGTGAACGTTCGCCACCCCAACCACTTTACCCATCGTCTTTGCCTTCCACTTAAGCAACTTCGCCAAACGCGCTTATGTCGATACGCAGCGAGGCAAGTCAATCAAGTCCACCCGGTTGCAACACAGAGTGGAGCAAAGCTGCCCATTTTTTGGTATTCAAAGAGATCGTTGGTGATTTTGTCCAAAACTGATGTGCGCATTGGGCCCAACACCCATCGTGGGACACGCCATTCGAATCTGCACAGGCGGTTCACGTTGATTACCAGGAAATCCGAGCACCAACCAGAATGGCATCAGCGTCCTGATAGGCAACGGCCGTTCCGTCAACCGAATACCGGCGGTACGTTGCATAAAGTTCGAGATTTCGGGGATCGATACGTTGCACGACCGAGACCCCCCAGGATCGTGAATTGGTGGCCGCCTGGTGCGGGTTCCAACCAGTATAGTAATCGACCGAAAAGGCTGTTGTCCCCAACTGGGACAGCTGGCGAATGACACCCAGCTTTCCATACAAAAACCGACCATCTATATCGTTTGCCCCGGCAGCCACCGCAAAATTCAACCCACTTTCTTCATCCAGGCCCGCGACGGAACCAGACAAGAAAGCCGGTGAACTGTCGTTGTAGGCATAGGCAATACCCGCCTTCACACCAAATCCCCGCCAGCTTGTTTCATAACGAAGCGCAATATCGGCATAGGTATTGTCATCGTTTTCGATCAGCACTTCCTTGCCTATGGCAAAGGAAATGGAGGCGTTGCTGTGGGCCAGACTGTCATAACGAAACCTGAACCGGCGAGAGGCATCAAACACAGGGAAAAAGGTCTGCAGGTCGAGTGTGCTTTCTGTTCCGTCCAATTGACGGGCCGGGATACCTGAAATCGTGTCGCCGACACTGCTGTAAGAGACGACAGTAGTGCCCGAAAAGTCGAACCCTGTAATCCCGTCGCCGGCCATGCTGCCCTGGCCAAAGGAAAAATGCCCCAATTGCGGATTATACACTCGTGCTTCCAATTTGCGCAGCAGCGTTTTGTTCCAGGCATCGCTATTGCCGGATCCGACGCCGCCCCGAAAAATGCCGTCATAGGTGCTGCGGGCAAACGCCGATTCAATGTTCAGGAACAGATTTCCACCATTGTTGAAATCGGTGTCCAACCGGACACCAATACGGCTGGGTGCGTTGGGGTTGTCACGCAGGGTGTTGATCTCATTGAACCCGTCATCATAGTTCAACTGCCCCAGGTTGAATTGCCCATAGATCCGAACAAGCGTGTGATCAGATATCTGCCATTGTAAAAGTTTCTGCCAAAACGACTGACGCTTGGCCAAACTATCGCGCCAGCTTTCCTCCCAGTTCCTGGACCAGTTCTGGGAAGATTCCAAAGCGTTTTCTGCTTCTGACGCATCTGTTTGCTGGGCATTGGCAGGCATAGCAAAGGAGTGGGCAAAACTTACCAACCCTACGCCAACCATGCCCAAGATACGTTTATCCATTACTGAAAACCCTTAGATTCTCGCTCGCCCAATCTGTTCAATCCGCAGCGCATCTGCGACCGGAGGCCCGACCAATCTACGTCAACTCCCCTTAAAACGCCCCTCAAAAGAAATCCAATCTCGGACAGGACCGCCAGACACGGGCCGGGCATGGTCCGAAAAATCTTGCATCAAATAACACATATATTCTTTTCAGAGTATAAGGTGCAGGCCCGGGCCGTCACCTCATAATTTTGTCCGACCCAAGCGACACTTGGACTTTTCTCAGAAATCAACATCTGACGTCAAAGACGAGTCGCATTTCCAGCGACCTCCTCCTAAACTCCCTGAATATTGACAGGATGCAATCAACGCGATCAAAGTTGACTGTCCCCTATTTTGAAGGGCAAGCACCCGATCGACGTCACTGGCCACGGGCCAAGTTCGTATGCGGGTATCGAAAACCGGTCAGGTTTAAGGCCGGAAATGAGGTGATAGGTCAGATGCAACATTGGGGTAAACGGATTTTGGCTTTGACCCTTGGGCTCTCCATATTTTTGGTCGTTTTGGTTTGGTTGGTATTGTCTTCATCCATTCTGGCAGGTCCCAGAGGCCAGTTGACCGAATGGATCCTGAACAAGAAAATCGGTCAGAATGTACAGATTCAGGGCGGCGTTCTAATTGAATTGGGGCAGGTGTTGAACATATCAGCCCAGGGGGTGACGCTGCCAAGCCCGACTCTCGATGATATCAACCTTGCCGAGATATCCCAGTTGAACTTCAGCCTTGTTCTGGCCGACTTGCTCAAAGGCAAAATTGATTTGCTAAACCTTGGTGTCGATGGGGTTACCTTCAACCTCATCGCAAAGGAAGACGGCACAACATCCTGGGCACCGGCATCGAAGTCAGTCAAACCCAACGCGCCCAGCAAACCGAGACAAGTCACCGGAATATCCGGGCTCGTTTCTGACCACAAACTACAGATCACTAATGCGGAAATTGTCTATCGCGATGGGCGCAATGGTCTCGACCTTAACCTGCTCATGCCAGAACTTGCCATCACGCGGGAGGATACCAGTGAACCCGTTCAGTTGCGGGGCAACGGTGATCTGAACGGTCAGGGTTTCACGCTGTCCGGAGAATTCCACCCCGACGCCCCGTCTGGTCTTGAACTGGCATTCGACAGTATGCGTGTGAGAATAGACGCCAAACCAGACGACGGTGGATTCCTCGCAGGTTTTCAGGCCACGGCCGACGCCACGATTGACGACCTTGGCCAGCTGCAGGATGTTTTGAAACTCAACAAGGTGGTTTCAGGAACCGGCAAGGCAGGCGCAGAAATCATCCACAAAGACGGTAAAACCTTTGTTGGTGGTGCCGACTTGGTCGTGTCCTTGACCGGTGGGCAAAGCGTTGTTGTCAAACGGTCATTGGGTCCCACCGGAAACCCGGCGAATGCGGTTTTGGATACCACGATTAGATTGTACCCAGAAAATGCAGAACCGCCAAAGACGGCCTTGCGCCGTGATCTGAAGCTGGTCAGCGTTTTCATGCAACTCGCCAACCGCGACGGGGATATCCCGTTGCGCAAGATGGTGATTGAAACCAACGGGTTCGTCATGGACACCGGCGGAGAAGGGCCCCCACCAATCGCGGTATCTGATATCTCCAGAACGCCGGATGGGCTGTTGGCGATCGGCGACGCCACGCTGCGGCTGGGTCCCCCCGATGCTCCCCTTGTTGTGCTTCAGGGGGCCATCAGCGATGCATTGCAAGTCAAAGGCATTGATATCGGCGGAACCCTCTCCTTGCCAACGGCCAGCTTGCTATCGCCGGAATTATTCCAGACTTCGGATATCTTGGGCACAGTCACCGGTGGGTTTCGGCTGACGGGCAGCCTGGACGGGTTGATGCTGTCCGATCTTAATGCCGCAACGCAAGATACGGATCTGTGGCATCTCACCGCCAAAGGATCCGTTGGCGACATTCTGACATTGAACCAGATCGCTGTGGACCTTTCCGCAGACATCGTGTCGGGTGCCGAAACGCTCGGTGCCCTGGGTCTGGAGCCAATCGACACAGGCCCTTTGACGATCGCCGCAAAACTCAACAGCCAAGGCCCGGACTGGCAATCCAACGCCAGCGTTTCTGTTGCTGACTCTCAACTGGGGTTCAACGTGACACTGGATGCCGAGGATCCAAATGCAATTGTCCGTGGCAGGATCGAAAGCGAACTGATCCAGATGGCAGATATCAGAACGCTGATTGCGGCGGCAATGCAGGTTTCCAGGATCGCCAAACTGGAAGATGCCGCAAAGCAAAACAGCGCGCCGACAGACGACAAAACTGTTGACGAAGATGCTCCGAGCGAAACGCAACCTCCGCCAGGGCCATTCCGGGATCTCACTCTCTTGCCTTTGGGGCGGTCAATCCTGTTGTCAGGGATGGACTTGGAAGTGGCGATCGACCTGCAAGAAGTTGTTGGCGAAAGAGGAAAGTCCAGCCTGAAAAGCGATCTTGAGCTGAAGGGTGGGAAAATGCGCCTGGGACCGATGACATTCGACTATGCGGGTGGCAGCTTTGAAGTTACCGGCTCGATGGACCTGGATGAGAACCCCGATATCGTCAATGTTTCAGGGTCAACAGGTGGTTGGGATCTGGGCAAAATCATGCATGCCCTGCATTTCAAAAATGGTGTCAGCGGGGTTCTGAATGCCAGCTTTGACGTCTCCGGCAATCACGCCTCCGGTAAAGATTTTCTGAAGTCTCTCAAGGGATGGTCAACAATATCGCTTTCGAATGGCACCATTGATACGCAGCTCCTGGACATTGCCGGCCTTGGGGTCATTCCCTGGCTATTTACCAAGAACAAAGGGGACCGGGCCCCCATCGTGTGCATGAACGCCCCATTGCAGATATCAAATGGAACAATTTCCTCAAAAAGAATCGTGGTTGAAACGGATGACGTTCAGGTTGTTGTCTATGGCAGCGCAAATCTGAGCAACAAATCCTTGGACATTCACGGCCAACCACGCAAAATCGGCAAGCCGCTGTCCCGCAGCCCCTGGCCATTCTCGCTGTCGGGGGCGATGTCCAAACCAAAGGTCAAAGTAAAAGACGGCCCGCGCAAGTTACGCAGAAAAGATGGCGCTTCCACCATGCCAAAAAACAGAAAACGCTGTGTGCCTGATATTCTGCAGTTGCAGTAACATCCTGGAACGAGGGCGATAGGTCCGGCCTGCAAAAGCATCACAGTAAATGTGATATGCTGGTCATTGAACACGTTTGGCTGGCTCAGCCCTGCCAGATCCCAGCAGACGCGGAATTGGTCAGAACCCGCTGACGCGCTCGATCAGCCAAAAGGCGGAAATGGACCCGATGCAATAAGCAGGCAGCTGTTCCATCCATGTCGGCCAGTACCGCACGGCTTTTTTGAGCACCATAGTGACACCCAGCACACCCAAGACAAAAACAAGCTGCCCCAATTCGACACCAACATTGAACATCAGCAATGCCAGAGGAATTTCGTGGGGCGGCAGGCCAACGTCCGCCAATGCTCCGGCAAAACCAAAGCCGTGTAACAGCCCAAATGTAAACGCAACCAACCACGGCGACCTTGCGGTCAGGCTGGGTTTTCCCCGGACAACTTTCAACATCTCGCCAGCGAGGAACAATATCGACAAAGCGATGACGGCTTCAACCGGGGGACCGGGCACCCATACCAATCCCAATGTAGCGCCAGCCAATGTCAAACTATGTGCCCCGGTAAAGGCCGTAATGGCCCAGAACAACCGCCGGGACGGCCCGACAATCAGCAAAAGGGCCAAGACGAACAGCAGGTGGTCAAAGCCCTCCAGGATATGTTCAAACCCCAAAACCGTATAATCCCAGGTGATCTGGGCCGCGCTTCGAGGGCCTTGAACGATCATCCAGTTTTGCGATGGCTGCAACAAAGTCGTGGTCGCCACCCCGTTCGAAAACGCAACCCGGACCAACACATCGGTGTTGGTTTCCAACAAACCGTCAACCTCGATCCGGCTGCCAGCAAAACTGTTGGGAGCAACCTGGATCAGACGTCTTTCAACAATGGTTCTCGACATTGCCGTGGTTGTCGGCGCGGTCAGGTTCTGCACGGTATCCGGCAAGATCAGCGCCAGCGGAGTCTGCGCATTCGCCGCCTTTGGAATGCGCCAAAGTACGCTGAATCGTCCATCGGAAATTTCCGAAAACTCAAGATACCCAGGTTGCGAGTCGTCCGCCCGAGCTCCGGACCCAAAGAGCAAGAGGCAAGCCGAGACAATGACGGCAAACACAAGGCCATACCCTTTTATCATTGGGTCACCTGGCGTGCGGATTGATCGTCTTCTGTCGGCTCTATTATGATTTCATAGCCCGTGCGCAATGTCTGATAGGTCTTGTCCTCCAGATCTTGTTTCTGCGCCCGCAACCAATCTTGCGCAACTTTGGCGCGGATGTCATCGAGGTCCGGCAAACGCCCTTTGACCCGTTCACTGACAAAAACCAGATGCCCACCAAATCCGGACTGAACCGGCCCGCCCCAGTGCCCTAGCGGCACCCGGTCCAGCGCCCTGGCAAAACCGTCGCCAAATTCCCGGTCAATCTGGCTCAACGAAGCCCCTTCGACCGCAAGCGGCAACATGATGGTGTCTCCCAATTGCCAAGGGTCTTCGCCAGCCTCAACACGCGCCAGTATTGACAAGGCATCCGCCCCAATATCGTCGCGCTTTTCGGGACTGAGATAGATATGTTGAAACGACAGGCGCGGTTCCAGCCGGAATTTCTCGGCATTGTCTTCAAGGTACTGACGCAAATCATCATCCGTTGGCGGAACCAGCGCGGAAACATCTTCCAGAATGAATTCGAGTTTTTGCCGCAATCGGCGCCGGATCACCCCGTCTCCCTGATCCAATCCCAACTTGACGGCCTCTCGGTAGAACACTTCGCTGCGGATGTATTCAGAGATCAGCGCCTCGCGCTCCTGATCGGTCGGAGCCCGCGACCAGGACCGTTTGAATCCTGCTTCCAGCTGGTCAACATGACCGGCGGTAACCACAATCTGGTCCGATTGATCCTGTGTGGTATCGTTCCTCAGGTTGAAAACCGCAAACAAAACGGCCCCAATCACAAGGAAATGCAACATCGGTTCGCGAAACGCGTTGAGAACAATGGCTTTCATCAATGACACAAACAGCAGCTCGAACCAGATCAATTGCACATTCGGTTGCTGCCAGAGACTCCTAATTCAATTTCTGACATGAGGCGACAGATCTGCCCCTCTGTTTGGCGCTGTCAGATCACAACGCAATCAAAGTGTACCAGATTGATTTGGAATGGAAACCGCCAGATGAGCGCGCCATATGGCTCCCGCGGCCTGGACACTATGCCCTGGAGTGGCAGCAAATTTCGCAGATGTAGAATCCGACCCCAGTATCAAATCGCGAGCCGATCGCTCTGCCCCTTGAACACCCGCAGACACTTCCGCTCAGGCACCGGTCAAAACAGGCCTTCCTCTTGCCAGGATCGTCCACGGCCAAACGACAAGCGGCAGTTGGTTGCAGTCCTGATCACGATCCCGGGCATGAAGCATTCGCTGTGGCGGGCGATCGGCACAGACGGTGATATCCTCGACGGTTACATCAAATCCGACGAAATCCAAAGGTCTCGCAGCGTTTTCCGACGCTGGATCGCTCATTCATGACCGCCTTCATTGGCCATTGCGTCACGCAGCGCATCGCCAGCAAGGTTGATGGTGAGAACACAGATGACAACTGCAAACCCTGGCCAAATCATCTGTAGAGGGGTCGAGCGCATATGCACGCGCGCGTCCAATAACATCGCACCCCACTCGGGGTTCGGGGGTTGGACACCAAAGCCGAGAAACCCAAGCGCAGAGATGCCAAGGATCGCGCGGGCAAACATGCCGGTCCAGATAACGGCGAGCGATGGGATCAGCGACGGCAGGTAATGCCACAGCGCAATAGACCACCCGGGCAACCCGGCCAAACGGGCTTGCACCACATATCCGCGGCTTTGAACCGACAGACCGATGCCCCGGGCCACGCGGGCATAACGCATCCAGCCTGTGACGCTGAGGGCAAAGATCAGGCTCCAGGTCCCCGCACCCATAAGCCCCGCGATGACCACGGCCGCCACAAGTTCAGGAAATGCCAGGAAGGTATCGGTTGCGCGCATCAACGACCAATCCGCATACTTGCCGCCAAGCGCTGCCATAAGGCCGATTGACGTCCCAATGAAGAGGCTCAGAAGCGAGATCAAGAACGCCAGCCCCAAGGACCACCGCGCACCAAAAAGCAACCGCGACAGGACATCCCGCCCAAGCGCATCTGTACCCATCGGGAACGTCGCATTTGGGGGGGAAAGACGGTTTGGAATGTTGATCGCCGTGGGATCAAAAGGCGCAAACAGCGGGCCAAGAACCGCAAGAGCGACAAGACCAGTGGCAACGATCAAAACGCTACGCATCTTCGGTTCCGATCCGGGGATCGATGGCGCGATAGATGATGTCGGTCAGCAGATTTACCACGACAAAGACAAGAGCGGTCAAAACGACGACAGCCTGCACATGCGGGAAGTCCCGCGCAGTGATCGCGGTGACCAAAAAGGTGCCCAGACCCGGGCGGCCAAAGATGACCTCAACCAGCACCGCCCCTTCGAGCAAGAAGGCCAGTTCGAGCCCAAAGACTGTGACGACAGGTATTGCGGCATGGGGGGCAATGTGGTCTCGTGCCACTGCTTTGCTTCTGACGCCGCGCCGACGGATCGCAGGCAGAAAAGGCTGGCCTCTGGCTTCTAGGATGCTCGACCGGATGATCCGGGTCAGCGAGGCGGCGACACCAAGGCCCAGCGTGACCGCGGGCAGGACTGCATGGACCAGTGTCCGCGCACCCATGGCAGGAAGCCATCCGAGCTGAACAGCAAAAAGCAAGATCAGCAAAAGCCCAAGCCAATAGGCCGGGATCGCGGCACCAAGTGATGCGATCGCAACTGCGCCCCGATCCAACAGCCCGCCCGGACGTTTGGTGGCAAGGATCGCGAGCGGCAGCGAAGTTGCAAGACCGATCGCCAACCCGGCCAGGGCCAGCGGGAAGGTATAGGTTATGGCCGCCCAAAGGTCGGGCCAGACAGGACGACCCGTTACCGCAGAATAGCCGAAATCGAGCCTAATCAACGGGCCAAGCCATGCCCAAAAGGCTTGCCAAAAGCTCGTGTTCAATCCGACCTCCTCGCGGACCTGATCGATCACGTCTTCGGTCAAGAGCGCGTCGAAGCGGGCCATGGCAATGGTTTGTGCGAGGTCACCAGGCGCATTCCAAAGCAGCGCAAACGTCAGGATCGCTGTCCCCGACAATACGACGACTACGCGCAGAGCCAGGCCGCCAATTGCTTTGATCATGCCGCGTCCTCGAGCGCACCAAGCGAGATTGCGGCATCCCGCAAGGCGCGGGAATAGGGCGATCGCGGATTCAGTGCGAAGGTTTTGGCATTTGCAGTCTCTTCGACCCGCCCGGCCTTTAACACCACGACCTGATCCGCGTGGGCGATCGCATAGCCAATGTCATGGGTGACGATCAGTGCGGCAAATTCTTCTTCGCTTTGGAGACCTGAAATCAATTGCGCCGTGTGTTTCTGCGCCACCGCGTCGAGCGCTGAAAGGGGCTCATCAAATAACACAAGCCGTGGTGCGACAATCAGGGCGCGCAGAATGCCAGCCCTCTGCGCTTGACCAATGGAGACTTGATCGGGACGGCGCTCCAGCAGGTCGAGCGGCAGTTCCAACCCTGCACAAAGCCGCTCTAACCGGCCTTCTGTGAATGCAATCCCCTGCGCCACAACCGGCTCCATCACAGACCGTCGCAGGCTGAGCGCTGGATTGAAGGCGGCACGCGGCTCTTGCATGACCAATGCGGGGCGGGCGGCACGTATCGGTTTGTCGTGCCATGTGATCTCGCCCGCCGAGGGTTTCAACAGGTTCAAGATTGCGGCGATCAATGTGGATTTACCAGCTCCACTTTCGCCAACCACCGCGAGCGTTTCACCCTCATTCAAGGACAACGAGATGTCCTCCAACGTGACGTGCGATCCACGTTTCACCACAAGACCATTCACCTTCAACACGGCAGTGCCATCCAATTTCGATGCGCTGAAAGGGCTTTGGCTGCCCGCGTCTTTGGTCGTTCCAATATCTCCTTGGTCCGCCCTTGTTCGACCAAATGTCCAGAGTCCATCACCATCAGTCTTTCGACTCGCCGTGCAACAAGGCCAAGGTCATGGGTGATCAGGATCATTGCCGTGTCTTTACCATCCAGAAAACCGCCGAGGAGTTCCATCGTTGCAGCGGCCACAACTGGATCAAGCGCAGAGGTGGGTTCATCCAGCACAATCAGATCTGGGTTGCCGAGCAGGGCCATGGCGATGACGAACCGCTGTTGCATACCCCGGCTCCAGCTCCATGGACGTTTGCGCAGATCACCCCCTTCAATCTTCAGCGCGACAAACAGCGCTGCCTGATCCGCACGATCAGGCGCGAGCCCCAAGGCCACTTCCGCCTCGCGCCAATGAAACGCCATGGAACGCAACGGATCGAGCGCTTCCTCCGGGCTTTGCGGCACGTGGGCAACGCAGTGACCCTGCGCGCGCAGATCGTCGATCAGCGCGTGTCCGAGCGTAGTTTTTC
Organism: Aliisedimentitalea scapharcae; assembly: GCF_045277565.1. Taxonomy (NCBI): domain Bacteria; kingdom Pseudomonadati; phylum Pseudomonadota; class Alphaproteobacteria; order Rhodobacterales; family Roseobacteraceae; genus Aliisedimentitalea; species Aliisedimentitalea scapharcae. Next base: position 144,966 of record NZ_CP123586.1, read on the forward strand.
CTGAGCCAGAGGACCCAACGAGACCGATGCGGTCCCGCAATGGGATATTCAGCGAAGTGGAATGGAGAATGGTCCGGCCCGAGCGCACTGCGGTCAGGCCGGTTACGGTCATTGTCATTCGCTCAGCTTCGTCTCGTGCGTGATCCAGTAGGTTTCGGTTGGATGCACCTGATAGCCGGTCAAGCCGGCGACGCCCACATTCGTCTGGCTTACGTGGAAAACGGGGATCAGGGCGGCCTCAGACGCAATGATCTCCTGCACCTCGTCATAGATCGCCTTGCGCTTTTCATGCTCGAAGGTCAGGCGACCTTGGTCCAGCAGCTCGTCAAGGCGCGTATTGGCAAAGCTTCCAGAATTGGAACCTCCGTCAGACTTCAACAAGGTTTCCAGCACTGCACCCGGGTCACCCTGGGGTGTCGTTACCCACGCTTGCAAGAAGAGATCAGCTTCGCCCGCCACAATCGCATCATTGCTCGCGCCCCATTCGCCCACCGTAATATTGGCCTTTACGCCGATTGCGGCAAGAAAAGCTTGGGTCAGCTCAGCCGTCGGCGGCAACGCCGCGCGCGACGAATAGGTGACGATGTCGATCTCCAACGGTGCGCCCTCCAGCATCCATGTGCTCCCTTCCTTGACCGCGCCCGCTTCGGTGAGCAGCGCTTCGGCTTTGGTCGGATCATAGGTGGCAGGAAGATCTGCGGCCCAAACTGTGCCCTTGGGGTAGATTGTCCCTGCTGGAACACCACCGACGCCGGACAGGGCCGCTTGAACGATACCCTGACGATCAATTGCATAGGACACAGCCTGACGGATCAGTGGGTTGACCATTGGCCCGCTTGTCGCGTTGACGGTGTAGAAGTAAAGCCGTGCCGTCGGTGCGGAAAAGCCCTGCGCTCCGGTTGCCCTGATCCGGTCAAAGTCCGTTTCGGGATAGTTGATGACCAGATCAACTTCGCCTGCCTCAAAGGCCAGTGCGGCCGTGGCCGGGTTCGCGGTGGCGACGACGCGAACTTGTTCCAAGCCGGGCATACCCTTCCAATAATTGGGGTTCGCTTGCACGCGGTAAAGCTGTTCTGGCACCGCCTCCTTGAACACATACGGTCCCGTGGCATTGATCGGAAACGCCTCAGACGGAGTGCCCAGGATCGCAATCGCAGGCTCGGACAGGGTCCAGGGGAAGGCGGCGTTCGGGCTGTTTGTCTCGAACACGACGATTGTGTCTCCGTCCGTCGACATGTCGGCCAGATCAAGCAGCTTTGCGACCCGAGCGTTGTGACCTGCGTGGGTTTTGTCCGAGATCGGTGCAATCGCATCAATGACCGCCTGCGCCGTCACCGGAGAGCCATCGTGGAAGGTCACACCCTTGCGCACAGTCACGCGCCATGTAGTGGGCGATGATTGGTCGATCGCTTCTGCCAGACGCGGGTAGAGGTTCATGTCATAGTCGATCCCCATTAGCGTTTCGGTCACGCCAGTCTGGTTTGACATCCAGCCGTTGTAGCTGGCACGCGGATCGGGAACTTCGGCTGTTGGCCCGAAGCCAACGGAGATGGTGAGGCTGCCCTCTTGAGCTGTAGCGGGCAGAGCCATGCCAAGAGCAAGCGCAGCGGCACAGGCGAGCCGTGAATAGAACGACATGAGCATTTCCTTCAGGTCATTGAGTTGAGTTTGAAAGCAGTGGATTGTCGATCACGGGCCAATGTACGGGCTTCGGCAAGGGTGAGCGATTGAAGCGCTTCTTCCGCTGACAACCCTTTGGCCCGCGACTTGGACCAAATGCGGCGAACGGAGGCAGGAGACCACGGCAAGGCCGCCCGAGCGACCCATTGGCGAACTGGTGCAGGCAATCCGTCAAAGGCATCCATAGGATCACCGGAACGCCTTTTGCGACGCAGGCTGCTTTGTCCGAGATTGCGGTTCATTCGGCCGTTTCCAGATCAAAGATCGGGTCAAGAACGAGCACAAGGCGGGTTTCACCCGTCCCCTCAATCGGAGGTGAGCGATGCAACAGACCCATCTCTGGTTTTGGCGGCCAACGCGTCCCGCGCAACAAAATGGGCGCGCCGGTTGGAACGGTGAAAATATGCTCAGGCTCTTTACCACTCACGGATGTTCCGTATTGCGTGCCCGTCCCGCGATAGGTGCACACCAGCCTGCCCATGATCGCATCAAGGTGGAACTTTCGGCAGGCGTTTGTTGCAACAGCCTCGAGCCTGAGTTGAAGATAGGCGGATTGCATGAGGTCGGAAAAGCGCTGAGCCAGACTGGCGATATCATCAATCAGCCAATCGCACTGTTGTCCCTTTGGCATTCCAGAGATATCGCAAAGATGCTGGGCCGTTTCGCCGACTGCGTTTGCCAGCACTACAACCCGCCCGCAGGGCAGAGTGTCCGCGTCCAGCCCGGCAAACCATGAAATGGCATCGGGCGACGCCGCACGATCCCAAAGCGTGGCTGCGCAGGCCGAATCACGAAAGCTCTCCAAGCCTCTTGCGTCGCGCACAACGCTGACGCCAGCAGGCTGATCAGCTGATATCGATGTCGCGATGTTCATGCGGCATCCTCGACGCGCCGCCAGCCCGGGAACGGGTCGGGCATATCGAGCGGCAAGGCACCGGGCCCGGCAGCCAACACAGATGGAACAAGGCAGGCGTCAAGTTTGGCCTTAAGAGCAGACCAATCGATGCCCGATCCAATGAACACCAGCTCCTGCCGACGGTCGCCCCATGGCTCCTGCCAATGCTGCTGCATGTACTCACGCGCGGACGCGTGATCAGGCCAACGCTCTTTGGGGAAACTGGCCCACCAGGTGCCAATCGGTTTGACGCTCGACAGTGATCCAGCAAGCGAGAACTCCGCGACCCAATCGGGGCGCGTGGCGATCCAGAAGTGGCCCTTGGCACGGATCACACCAGGCATATTGCCGTTCAGAACCGCCAGGATCTTCTCAGGGATAAAGGGCTGGCGTGCACGATAGACATGGGAGGTCACACCGTATTCTTCGGTCTCCGGCACGTGATCTGCAAAACCGTAAAGCTCTTTGGCCCACATCGGATGCTCATGCGCCTTGTCGAAATCGAAAAGACCTGTGTCGAGAATCTTCTCTGCCGCAACCTGTGAATGATTGGTCTCGATGATCTCGGCATCGGCGTTCAGGCTGCGTATGATCTTGCAGGCTGCATCCACCTGTGCCTCAGACGCATCAGCGACCTTATTCAGGATCACCACATCGGCAAATTCCATTTGGTCAGTCAGCAGATGTACCAGCGTCCGTTCATCCTCATCCCCCATGACTTCACCGCGGTCACGCAGGAAATCGTGGCTGGAAAAGTCCTTGAGCAGGTTCACCGCGTCGACGACCGTCACCATCGTGTCCAACCGGGCAACATCAGATAGGCTGTTGCCGAATTCGTCGCGGAAATCAAAGGTGGCAGCAACAGGCAATGGCTCGGAAATTCCGGTGCTTTCGATCAGCAAATAGTCAAACCGTCGTTCGGCCGCCAACCGACGTACCTCATCCAAAAGGTCGTCACGCAACGTGCAGCAGATGCAGCCGTTTGACATCTCGACCAACGTCTCATCCGTGCGGCTGAGTTCGGTGTCCGCGCGCACCAGGTCCGCATCGATGTTGACCTCGGACATGTCATTGACGATGACCGCAACGCGTCGTCCTTCACGATTGTTGAGCACGCGGTTCAGCAGGGTTGTTTTGCCCGCACCTAAAAATCCGGACAAGACGGTGACGGGAAGTCGAGTATCTGGCATCTATGATCTCCAACGCGTGCAATAACGATCACGCAACTTACGCAGTTACTAGACTAATGCAACTACAATTGTTACATATAGTCACGATATGGAGAAACTTTGCGCATGAAGCGGAACAGTCGCCTATCTCTCGCCCTGCACACGCTCAGCCACATGGCGGGTGATCCCGACCGCGTGCGAACTTCCGCAGATATTGCCGATCACGCCGGAACGAACCCCGTAGTCGTGCGCCGTGTTCTTGGGAAGCTCAGGGAAGCAGGTCTATTGGTGTCGGAAAAAGGACATGCGGGTGGGTGGCGTTTGGCCAAACCGGCCCGCGGCATCACGCTCGCAGATGTCTACCTGGCGTTGGATGAACGGCTTGTATCAGGAAGCGACAGTGACGCCGAGCCTTCGCATTGCAGCGTCGAAACAGACCTACAAACGCGCGTTGCCGAAGTCCTCGAAGAAATAGAAGAGAGCCTCGTGCAACGTTTGCGCGAAACGTCGATCACCGATGTTCATCCAAAGTCATGCAGCTATTGCGACAGTTGAGGGCCATTTGTGGGGCCGTCAACCCGTCTCCAATTCACACCGGACAGACACAGGTCCACCAAGGACCTGAGCAACTGCCGGAATAGACAACAAGTCTAAAGAACCCGCCGACACGTCGTTCTCAGGAACCTCTTTGCTTTTGTTCAAATTGGCCAACTTTGGTCTTTGTGTTCATTGGGATGGCGCCCGGTGCCGAACTCTGGTGGAAAGCGTTCATCACCGACGCCCATGTCAGTCCTTTTGAACTCAGTTGCCCGTGGTACCCGTTACCGACAGAGGATCATATGGGGACGCCTGTGAATTCCTCGCGATCAGTGCCTGTGCCCAGTCCTGCTGTGCGGTGACCTTGTCCTCATAAACGCCATGGACCCGACACAGGAACAACTCTGAATCATCCATTGCATTGGGCTGCGCAAACCAATCTTGCGGCTCAGCTTTGGTCAAATCGACCTTGGCCACGCGATAGTCCACCGGTTCACTGGATTGAGGAAGCTCGAGGGATGACTGATCATCCAGTATGTCGTCATACAGTGTTGGGCGGGCACCACCGGTGTCGATGGTAAAGGTGCGCAGCCATTGTTCTTTGTTTGAGGGCTCGAAACGGCCCACTTCTTCCACTGGATAGCGGATAGCTTCCCCAGGGTTTACGCCTTTCAAAACTTTGCTGTCGGAAACAACAATTGTGCCATGCACCAGAACATAAGGAATGCCAGTAGAGGGAAGACCGTTCTTGCCCTTTGAATAGGTGGCGTTTTCCGTAACATTTTCAGGATCAAATATGGTGATATCCGCGATCATGCCTTCTTGCATACGCCCACGCACGTCCATTGCCTGAATACCGGCGTCACCCAATTGTTTGGCTGCCCAATAGCTAAGCTGCGACAAAGAGAACATCAGCGGCACATCGTTTTCACGTGCCAACCGCAACAGAATAGCGTGTGAACCAGCCGAACGCGGGTGGCCTGCATAGTCTTCGAACGGGGAATCCCAATCAAGCCGCTCTCCTTTTTCATTCAACCCCGGCATACCGTCGCCCGAGACGACAAAATTGGGCACTTTGATCCAATCCTTGATCCACTGCTCGCGGGGGGGGCTAAAGGCAATTGCAGTGCGCCCGGGTTCGGAGTCTTTGAATTCGAGGAATTCTTCTTTGGTGACATATCTGTCAAGCTGAGGATCGAAAATGGTTTCCTCATACTTGTATCCCATCGAATCTTCCCAATTGTCAGGTGCGAGAATGGAAGCGCCATAGTTCCCCGACCCCGCGGTCCAAGGATACCAGGTTGACCAGACATTATGACCCTGTGCCCGGGCCAGTTGCATCTTTTCTTCAATCTCCCACCAGCCGTAGTCGTTGGTATGGTGAAGTTGAAGCGAGGCCCCCAGAACCATCGCATTCGTCAGCAACTCGTTTGCGCCGGTCGCGGTTTCGATCGGAGTCGATGCGCTGGGATGAAAGCGGTGGTGCGCGGCAGTCAGGCGACCGTACTTGGCTGCAATTTTCTGGGCCTCAAACATTTCATAGGTCGTGATACCTTCCCGTGCATATCCGATGGTCGATCCAACACCCAGCGCACCTTCACGCAAACCTTCATCAAGCGTCGCGGTGATTTCATTCATCTGATCCAGAGTACTACGTGTGACTGACCAGCCATCAACACCATCCTCGGCGGCATCAATTCGGTAGTCAAAGAAATAGGGCATCGAGACATTCGGCCCGTCGAGCGCCAGCCCATCATGCACCCGCATGCGGGCAAACTCCTGCCCCACGACAGTACCAAAATTTGCCTGGGTGTTGTTTTCCCGCTCAGCATACCATTCGGAAATATTGAGCGCGCCGACCTCAAAATCCATCTGCGTTGTCACACCATCGCGCAAATTCAGCTTGATCCCAAAAGGGCTGAGCCCGTGTTGTTCGAGGTCAATGAAGCCGGGTGCAACAACGTGACCGGTCGCATCAATGGTCTCGGCACCTTCGATGGTCTCTCCGGTAATCTTCGTGATCCAACCGTTGTTGATGCCTACATTTGCAACTTGGTCAAACCCGGTTTCGGGATCCATAACCCTGCCATTCAGAATGACGACATCAAAGTTCTGAGCAAAAACCTGAGTGGATAGGGCTGACGTAACAAAAAGTACTGAAAGTAATGTGTTCCGCGGTTTCATAACAACCTCACTGTGTGCGTTACTGATTGCAGCATAACCGAATAAATGGTGAACTCGATATTCATCACAGCAGGATCGGGACAGAAATTCTCCCGCCTAATGAATGCTATTGTCAAATATGCTGTTAAGGTGATCTATGCCTACTGAACCCACACAAAGCATTTTGTTTCTGCACCCATTTCTTGATGACTTAAAAGCAAAAGGCTGTGCCCCAGAAACTATGGCGCACCGCCTTGGCGTCAACCAGTCTGAACTGGATGATCCGTCAACGCTAATCCCAGCAAATACTGTTTATGGGTTTCTGCGATGGTCCACAGAATGGAGTGGCGAAAAAACATTATGCAGCCAATTGGGCATGCGGATGGCGCAAGGGGAATGGATGCCATTTCTGCCACTTCTTGCCGGTGGCCTAACAGTCTGGCAGTTCTTTTTGCGTTTCAGCTCATCTGCTCGAGACCAAGGGGGCTCTGCCATATACCGAATGGAGGCTGACGGCCAAGTCGCGCTTTGGAAGCTGACACGCCCCAGCAGTGCGTCCAGCAATGCGGAGTATGCAGATGCAACGGCTGTTGGATTTTTCGTTGGGGTTCTGAAAGGAGCGCTCGGAGAGATGTATGACAAAAGTGAACTCCTGGTGGTCACCTCAGACAAGACATTAATTGCAGATGAAGTTCTTCCCACGACTTCGGTCCTTGATGGGGCAAAGGGTACGGTGCTTCGTTTTCCTTCCCTGTGGTTGGAAGCAACGCTCAAAGCAGTGGATCCAAGACCGAACTCGCCTGCTGTGAGACTTCCGGATGTGGGTTTGGTGGATCTTGTCGAACGAACAAGGCGTGTTGTGCAAAGAAATATTGCTGTTGTTGATTTTGATCTGACCGACGTTGCTCAGTCATTGGGTATGCCGGTATGGAAACTGCAATCGGAGCTCAGGGCTACGGGCACCAGCGTTTCCGAAATCCGCAACGAAGTGAGAAAGAAAATAGCGATCGAAAGCATTGGAACGACTGACATTGACATCGCGCAGTTTGCAAGCTCACTAGGCTATACCAGTAGCTCCAATTTTGCCCGCGCCTTTCGCAAATGGACCGGCCTCAGCCCGAGCCAGTTTCGTCGTGGCCGAGTCACCTGAACCGGCCAAATATGGCTGCTCTATGTGTCGGTTATGGCAACCCTTGGCGCAAAGGATTTCCTGACAATCCATTTCGCAGGTTAGAGAGGAACTTATTCTGGTGTTCCTGTGAACGCGAGATTTTCAGCGAGTTGTTCGTCAAGATCCAGCAACTTTCTGCGCGCGCGGACGTGGGCCCGTTCGGCCCTCAATTGGGCATTAGTCAAGGCCGAGAGAGTTGCGCGCCCGCCAAATCGCGACAAGAACCTGATGTGAAGACTACCAAATTCTGTAAGCAACGAGTCTTCTGCCGAGAGTATTGCTTCGTTGCTTCCGGGATCGCCTTGCCGGCCAGCGCGACCAGCAAGCTGGCGGTCAATGCGCCGGGCGCTATGGCATTCAGTCATGATGACGTGCAATCCACCTGCCATGCGGGCCTGTTCATCCAAGAGAATATCGGTGCCACGACCGGCCATGTTCGTTGCGACCGTCACTGCGCCGGCGCGACCTGCGTCAGCTATGATGGCCGCCTCGTCCGCGTCCTGCGCGGCACTCAACACACGGTGAGTGACACCCTTTGCATCCAGTGCGGCACTGGCCGCTTCAGAAGCAGCAACAGTGCGTGTACCGATCAAAACCGGACGGCCTTGCGCCGACAGCTCCCCAGCGCGTTTTGCCACCCGCGCCCATTTTGTTGTTGCACGGGCAAAAACAAGAGGCCGCCAGGTTTTACGACGCGGGCGTTTGTGCGTCGGAATACAGACGACAGGCAATCTGAAAACAGTCCAGAACTCTCCCGCCGCCTCGGTTGCTGTGCCCGTCATTCCCCCAACGTGAATGTAACGGCGAAAAAAACGCTGAAATGTAATCTGAGCAAGCGTGACACGACGTGTGGTGATCTCCACACCTTCTTTCGCTTCCACGGCCTGATGCAGCCCAGCCGACCATGAACGATCCGGCATAACCCGCCCGGTGTATTCGTCTACAATCTCGACCTTGCCATCACGTAATATATAATGCTCATCACGGTTATGCAGATGAATGGCATTCAGCGCAGTGCGTATGATGTCTTGGCGGATTGGCGCAGGACGCCATCTTTCTGGCATCAGCTCGGCACATTCTTCTAGCCGGTCACACCCTTTTGGCGTCAATTCGATCTGACGGTGGAGCCGATCCAGACGATAATCCCGACCGTCTTGCATCTGCAGGGCAATTGCATGGGCCGCACGGGTCGCTTCTGCTTCGATCTCGGTATCAGGCGGTGGCACGGACAAGATCAACGGCGTGCGTGCCTCATCGATCATAACACTGTCTACTTCATCCACGATGGCAAATTGCAAACCTGGCAGGAGCAATCGGGTATTATCAAAGTAGGAACGAGCGCTCAGGCCGATGTCGCCGGTACGCCCCCCCATCGCCACGCGATCACGCAGAAAGGAAAAAGCGACCTCTTTGCCCGAAGCATAGACAATGTCAGCCCCAAAAACATCACTGCGTTCGTCATTGGAGCACTCGGGAATGACGGCTTTGCAGCTTAAACCCAAGCGCGCGTAAAGCCCTTGCATTGTTTCGGCGTCCCGCTCCGCAAGATAATCATTTGCTGTGATGACGTGCACGCGCCGCCCAGCCATCGCGGCGGTTCCCGCTGCAAGCGTAATAGCCAGCGTTTTCCCTTCACCCGTCTGCATTTCCGCAACCGCGCCATTCAATACCGCGCGAGCACCAAGGACCTGGGTTGCATAGTGGCGAAGACCAAGTTCCCGCCCGGCGCATTCGCGGATCAAGGCAAAACATTGAACAAGAAGTGCCTCGCGGGGCTTGCCCCTTGCGGCCCGCAACTGATGAGCAGCCACCTTTATCATCTGGTCAAGCGCGTCATCGGTGAGGGTCACGAGCTTGCGCCCCCGATAGAGCACCCGCCAGGCAAAGATACGGGATGGGCGTGCTTGGATGCGGCGGCGTGGCAACGTTGTGAACCTTTCGACCCACAGGTCGAGTTTCGACTTCTCGGGCTCGACAGGTGCCCGCGGGTAATACGCACCGCCAGAATGGGTTGGGAACGTCTCAGACATTGAGATCCCGCAAGAAAATCTGACGAACCGCGCGTAACAATTGTGCACCCAAGGGTGTTGGCCCATGGTCAAATCGAACCGAAACCCGCTCTCCCAATGCCCTAAGCGGGCGCCCATCTACTGGTCGAACATCAATGACAAAGATAGTACCAACCGGGGTCAACGGTTTATCTGCCGTTGGATCAATGGGAATGGGTCCCCCCGCTTCGGTGGCCAATGCCGCGCTTGGCAAAACAGGTACAGCAGCGGGTGTTCCTTGGCTCAGGCGGGCTGGTATTGCGTCCAAAGGCGCACTGGAGCGACGCATTTGAACCCCATCGATACGCCGCCGCAACAGGTCAATGTTCGCCTCTGGGATGACAACGCGAACGGTCCCCGGATCTTCCCCTATGACCCAAGCCAATGCTTCACCTTTTCGGACAAACCGCCCGACCAGGTCATCACCAGCGGGCAGCAGCAAACGGCCGGAAACCGGAGCCGTGACAATCTGTTGGCCGCGCCGCTCAACCGCCAGATGCCGTTCTTCTTCGGCCAACCCCAACTCCTGAGCAATCAGGTCGGCCTGTACCCGATCGTTTACCAAGGCGTCGAAGCGGCGCAGCCTCAACTCCTCGATCCGTGCGTCCAGCTGTTGTACATGCGCATCAAGAAGCGGATCAGCAATACGAAGAATGGGATCGCCCTGCGCAAGCGTTCGACCGGGACGCGTCAGCAGCTCTTCGACGAAGCCATCAGCACCACTTACAGCGCGAGATGCTTCGGGGGCCCGTACCACGCCGCGTGCAATTGTAGCCGACGGAACCGGCTGAACAAACAGGCCCCAGAATATGCCACCGACCAAAGCCCCGGTTACAATCAAAGCACGGGCACGGTGACCCTCCAGCCTGGGGCTACCCAGAACAAAACGAACCCCGCGAACCGCTGGCACGACCAGCAAAAGAACACCGGCCCAAAAAGCCAAAAGTAGGCCCACCTCAAAGAACATCCCCGCCACAAGCAGCATGATGGTGAGCATGATCAGATAACGGTAGATTAATGAAAGAACACCATATCCGGCGAACCACGCAGCCTCGCCCGGAGCCATAACAGGAGAAACCGCAGTACTTATTCCAAACAGATATCTCTGAGCGAGATATTGCAGGTATTGGGTGGAACGGGTGCCCAGGTTCGGAATCTCCACCAGATCCGCAAGCACATAGTAGCCGTCAAAACGCAGGAGCGGGTTACCGTTGAAGAACAGAGTTGAAACACCCGCCAAAAGCATGACGTTCATGACCGCGGCACGCAGCAGGCCGGGTTCCATCTGCACCCAAAGAAGCACAGCGGCTCCGGCCAGAAAAAGCTCAACCATGATACCCGCGGCGGCGACGGCAGCACGCCGCCATTTGGACCTAAACGCAGAAGAGGCCGAAGCATCAACATAGGGCACCGGCATAAAGACGAGAAACATAACGCCAATCTCGTGCACCTCGCCGCCCCAATGTCGAACGGCATAGGCATGGCCCAATTCGTGGACAGCTTTGACCAATGGGTATATCGCTAATATTATCAGCAAGTTACCTGCGGTCAACGCACGGTCTGCAACATTACTCTGAAGAGCTTCAAAGTTCTGGAGCGCTACAAAAATCCCGCCACCAACAACAGAAAACCAAAGCAATGCTCCGAACCAGGAAAACAACGGCCGCACCAGCCATGCCGTTGCCTGAATGAAGTTGTCTGGATCAATAACCGGGATCCGGATCGCAAGCGGGTTGCGGAAACCTGCCAGACGTTTTTTGCGATCTGCGTCGCGCCCGCGTTTTTGGATACGCTCCATATCCGGTGGAATGGCAGCATGCAGCACATCGGCACGGTGCAACCGGATCAACAGTTGAATGACATCGTGCTGCGTCGGGAGATCATCCCCCAAAACCTCGGCTGTGGAACGCCAGATTTCGTCCATCGTCCGGCGGCCGTTCATTAACCCGATAATGCGCCAGGCAGTCTCGGAAGCGCGGACATAGGCACCGCTGGCGTGGTCTTCTATCACATACCAGACCTGGCCGCGGAAAACCGACCGATGAACTTCTGCATGGGTCCGAAGCCTCGGCTTCAGGTCGGCCACCCGGTACCAGGATGGGCTATGGAGTCCCCCGGTCACGGAAGCCAGCGCCAGATTGCCATGCGCGCCCAATTGCGGAGGTCATGGGTCCAGATCAACGGCAGCGGTCTTTCATCAATGGTGATCTTTGCAATCCCCTCCATACCCGGACGCAATAGGTCGGTTTGCTGAGAAAGCTGGGCATCGACACGAAACACGTTGCGTCCGTCTTCAACCCCCGCAACCGACGTCACACGGCCTGTTTCCATTCCAAAAGTCTGGCCCGGGAGCGCCGTCAGGACAACTTCGCCGACCAGGCCTTCGGTTGCCAGTGCCAGGTCACGCTCGTCAACGGACAGAACAATCCGATAGGACTCCAACGGCGCGATTTCGTATAGAACCTGACCACGCGAAACCGGGGCTCCGACGGATTGGGCAAGATCACCGGACAATACCACGCCGTCAAAGGGGGCACGCATTTGCGTGCGTTCCAGACGTTCTTGCAACAGCGCAATTTCCGCTTCGGTCTGACTGATCTGAGTCGCAGAAATACCGATTGCCGCCCGATCCCGAACCGCCAGGGCCGTTTCATACTCTCGCTGACGTTGGGCGCGAACGGTATTCCACCGCGCGATTTCCAAACGCAAATCGCGATCATCGAGGGCAGCCAAAACATCTCCGGCGGCAACGACATCGCCCGGGATAGCAGCCGCAGAGGCAATATACCCGTCAAGCGGCGAGGCAACAACGCGGCGGATCTCGCCTTCGACGCGGGCATTGGCCGTGATGTGAAAGGTCGCAGTGGTGTTCCAAGCGAACCAGCCAACGACCATGACAAGCAATATGACCGCTTTCAAGCCGGCCTTGCGCGGGCCAAAAACAGCAACAACACCACGTCCGATTGAGGTAAAAACCTTGACTGGAAACGCGCGATCATTGAGCCGTTTCTCCTCAAGAACCGGACCAAGAATACCTGTAACCGCCTCGACCAATTCGATTTCTTCGTCGCGAAATGGGTTGTTCCCACCCCGCTCCAAAACCATGGCCCCTGTTACCTTACCGCTCCGACGCAGCGGGACAGTCAACACCGCCCGTGGAGATCCGGAATAGATCAACTCCTGATGCGCAGCCGTCAGTGTCAGGGAATCGTCCGCGTCCTGCGGCATAATGATTTGGCTGCCCTGATCAATCGCTTCGTCCATACAGTCTGCGATGCGCTGGACCAATTCGGAGGAGGACGAAAAGCTACCGCTGTGGGACAGTGACACAACTTTGGATCGGCGCAGACTTCGGCGACCCAAAGCAACGCGATCACACCCGAGGCGATCACAAAAATCGGTTATTGCTGTGGCTGCAGCCACAGACCACCGTGGCTCATCCAACGTATCAGCCAACAGTTCAACTGCGGCACGGGCCCGGGCCTGAGTCAGCGCGCCTTTGGCGAGGTCACGCGCCAAAAGACCAAGTTTAATCGCCGGTAGTGCCCATTTCACGTCCTCAACAACGCTACGAAGATCAAGGTCAGCCTTGACCGGCAATTGAACCGCTACCACCCCAAAGAGTGCCCCGTCACGAAGAACAGGTACACCAACGGCGCAACAGGTGTTGCCGCGTTCCTGATAGCCGCTTTTGACGATCGGTTTGCGTTGGGCGATCGTCAAATCCACCGCTGCGACCAGTCCCTCCCCGGGGTCCGTGGAGTCAGGTGCGCGGGCCGCAAGCTCGTAGGGACCAGTATCGCGCGGGCCGAGCACCAATATGACAACATCAGCACCAAGACGCTGGCGCAATTGGTCCGACCAGATCCCCCAGGCCAAACTTTCTTGGGACTCGGTGCTCAACGCCTGCGAGATCTCGCCTGCGCTGTCCACCGACCCGGCCTTTAGCTCTGGATCTGATCGTGTGTCCACCAATATCTCCCTACGGGCAGAATTTCGTCATTGCTCCACCAAGTCAACGATTTACATGTTTTTGCGGTGCATGACTGGCCTTGGTGCACAAGCACGACACTTGCGCAACCGCTCGGAAACAATGCCTAAGAATTCGGGGATTTGAGAAGCGTCCACGGCAATATGCCGTGGACCAAATCACAGGGTAAAGGACGGGCTGCTGGTTGCCCCGGCCGCCACGAAATTTCCGGTCTCATCGTCATAGACCAAATAGGTATCGGGGTTGGAATCAGATCGGTCATCCAGCAACCAAGGTACATAGATTTCAGACTGGGCAACAATATCCAGATAACTGGCACTTCGGCCATGTTGGTCCAGATCCGCACCCAATTCGTTCCACTGCACAAAGATATTCTTCTGCGAGTTTAGCGTTTTCTTGTGACCGTCGGCCAAAACCTCATTTGTCCAGGCAATGATCTGAGGCGCGCTTGCAGGGTATCCAACCTGTGTGCTGGTGGCGTTTAGAAGGGCCGCCACAGCATGGCGCATCAATGCGTTTTCGCCCCCTCCGTTGAGATCCAGAGCTTCAACCAATGTCAATTCGGACAGGCTTGAAAACTCAACCGGTACGTCGAAAACCGTTCCCACTGTCTGATCCGGCGCATAAATCAATTCCCCATCCGACGTTGCAGGCCAGGCCGACGCATTGTGTTGACTTGCGTTGTTTTTCCAGAATCCTGGCGTCAAACCTGCGCCTTGTCCTTGGTTCACCCCGTGGTGATGCGCCAGATCGGTATCCGTGATCAACCGATCTTGTCCTGCAAACACTGCGGCAGCGTTGCCATATGCGCCCGTCGAGGCCACGGCATCTCCAACACCCTCAGAGGTAAAGAGCCACGTTTCATCAACATCAAGCAAACCGTCGTTGTCAGCGTCGCCCCCAACATAGATGGCAGCGAAATCATCGCTTGTATCGTCAGGCGTACCGGCATCGTCGATAACCCCTGTCTGCTTGTCCAGATACACGTCGCGCGTTCCGTCATTGCTGACCAGATAGGTCCAGACGAGTGGCGTGCCCTCGACAAAAATCGGGCCGGGTGCGTTGTTGGCGTCTTCCAGTTCCGTGGGGGCATAGACATCGACAGCGTTAACCGCCTTGACCAAAGTGACCCCATCAACATGTCCGACGAGCCGGGCATTGTCAGTATCCATAGCCTGACGGCCCAGATTGTCGGTCGCGACAACCGTCGCGATGTTTTCATAGTCACCTTCGACCGCAGTCCCGATCGCGGCATAGAGCCATGTTTCACCGGGATCCAGAAGCCCATTTCCATCATCGCCGGACACAAAGACCGGCGTGAAGTCATCCGACGTATCGTCCGGAGTGCCCGCATCATCAGCCAGCATGCCGACGGTTACCGAAACTTCGCCCGTGTTGGACACCAGATATGTCCAGGTGACAGTGGAACCTGCGCTGACAGCGACCGGAACGACATCGGCGTCTTCGGCCTCGGACGGATTGAGCGGATCAATTGCGTTGACAGCCTTTTCCAATGTAACCGAGATAATGTCTTCGCTCGGGGTGCCGTGATAACGGGCCAGGTCGTTGGCCGTTACCTGGTAGCCAGTGGAATCTGAGGCGCTAACGACAGCGGTATTGACGTAGTCACCCATCGTGGCGACGCCCGCGGCCGAGAACAACCAAGTTTCGCCCACACCCAGAATTCCGTCACCATCGTCACCCGAAACATAAACAGGATCAAAGTCATCGGATGTATCACCTGGCGTGCCCGCGTCATCTGTCAGACTGTTGATCGTCACCGGAATGTCATGGGCATTGGAGACCAAATAGGTCCAAGTCACCGGTGCGCCGACCGTAACATCGACGGGCAAGATATTGGCGTCTTCGGCCTCCGTGGGATTCAGTGGATCAGCAGCATTGATGGCCTTCACGAGCGTCACAACCGGCACTTCTGGTTCCGCAATGCCCGTATAATGCGCCAAGTCGGTATCGTTCACCGCTGTTCCGACGGGATCAAGCGCCGTGACTGTAGCAACGTTCACATAACCGCCCAGAATGGCGTTCTCCGATGCGCTGAACAGCCAGGTTTCATTGGTGTCGAGCACACCATCGTTATTGGCATCACCCGAGACAAACACCGGATCGAAATCGTCGCTCGGGTCGGTCGGAGTTCCTGCGTCATCTGTCAGGACAACATTTGTCAATGCCGTGGTTCCCGTATTCTCGACCAGATATGTCCAAGTTACGGTATCACCCGCAACAACGGTTGGGCCTCCAGGTGTATTGGCGTCTTCGGCGTCGGTGGGGTTCAGCGGATCCGCTGCATTGACAGCCTTGGTCAACGTCACCTCAGGGGCAAGTTGAACACCGGTGTGGTGGTTGAGATCCGTGTCCGAGGCCGTACGCCCATAGATGTCACTGACAGTCGCCGAAGCTTCATTGACATATGCACCTTGCACAACCGTACCGAACAGTTCGGCCAACCAGGTTTCACCCGGATCAAGAAGGCCGTTGCCATCGTCACCAGACACATAGATCGGCGTTTCGTCATCGGTTGGGTCACTTGGTGTCCCCATGTCATCAGTCAATGCATCAAGGCTGACTGAAACAACGCCATTGTTGGTAACGAGGTAGGTCCAGCGGATCGGAGAACCGATGTCCAAAAGCGGGCCGGGACCGGTGTCAGCATCCTCGGCAGTTGTCGGGTTCAACGGGTCAGCGGCGTTGATGGCTTTTTCGACAACGACCGATGGTTCAGGATCGACGATGATCTGGCCAATATGATGGTTCTCATCCGAAGCGCTGATTGCCGGACCGCGGGTTCCGCGGGCTGTGACTGTTGCAGTGTTCGAGTAAGCCCCTGCCACCACTGTGTAATCTGCTACATCTTCCGACGTATAAAGCCAGACTTCGCCCTGATCGAGAAGCCCGTCGTTGTTTAAATCACCCTCAACAAAGACCGGATCAAAGCTGGACCCGTCAGAGCCGGTATCGCTCAGAGAGACATTTCGCAATGCTTCATCCCCCGAGTTGGAGACCAGATAGGTCCAAACCACATCGGTACCCACGGCGAGTTCGACTGCATCAATTTCCGAATCCGCGTCTTCAGCCGAAGTCGGGAACCACGGATCAACGGCATTGATTGCCTTCTCCAGCTGAATTCCCGGTGTGTCGCCACCAGGATTGCCACCACTGGGTTCTGCCGGTCCAGTCGGTGTCGACCCAGCGGCCGTCTGCAACGGGACGCGAACCGTATCGTCTTCGGGACCACCCGCGCTGTCATAAGCTCCGCGACCATTGCCAGGTTGCGGATCGCGCGGCGCGCCATGCTGGTCATTCCATGCCGGATCCTGTGGTGTGACCATCGCGATCACGTCATAAGCCTCAACCCTGCTGGTGGCGGCACCCGTGGCTTCGGACAGATCCAACAGGAACTCGACCACATGCGGCGATGGCAATCGGTTCACCGCCGGTGCCCCGAACCGTGAGAAAGGCACGATGAAGCTGTTGAACTCACCGGTCCAGTCAAACATTCGATCCGTACCAGAGTTGCCAATCAAAACATCCCGGCCGCCTCCGCCGAATGCAAAGTCAGCCGCGCCGCCGGTGCTTTCCGGAGTCACCGCGCTGTCTGACGTATCGTTCAACCCACCATTCGTTCCGAGATTATCGTCCAGTTGATGGTAATCGTCACCCCAGCCGCCGAACATCCGATCATGGCCAGTCCCCCCAAACAGCACATCATTGCCATAGCCGCCAAAGATCGCATCCTTGCCGTCTTCGATCAGTACGGCATTGGCGTCAAACGTCAGGAAATTGAGGAAATAATTCTCGATGATGGGACGGGGATTTTCCGGATCGTAGAACGTTTGATACGTGCCAGTCACACGGTCATAGAAGTCGGTCAGAATGCCCGTCGCGCTGTCATGGAGCATCGGCGCATTCGCGATAGCGCGAGTATCCTGATGGAAGATCGCCAAAGCCTCGGCCCCCGAGGCTGCATCGTCACCAGCACCAGCGTGGATGAAATCATCACCCAGACCACCGTAGATGATATCGGCCCCGCCTTCTTCGGGCAAAATCGCATCGACCGTCACTTTGAGGTAACCAGCCAGATCCACCTCGGCACCAATCCAAGGACCCGGAATCGAAAGGGTCTGTTGTGCCTCTGCCGAGATGCCGTTCAGGGGCTCTGCAACACCGTTTCTGCTGACACGGATTACACCATCATCGCCAACAAGACCGTCTTCGCCAGTGCCACCAAAGATCCGATCATCTCCTGTTCCACCCTGAATCTGATCATCGTGACCATTGCCATAAACCACATCATTTCCTGTCATGGCGTGGATTACATCATCACCATCCTCGCCATAGATGAGATCGCTTGCACCCAGGCTGCCGGTGTCCGTTCCAGGCGTATAGTCCAACAAAACCGTTGCCCGCGGGATCAGCCTGATGTCACCGCGCGGATGCGGCTGCGACGGATCTGAGATATCGTTCCCGATATCTGACGTTGTGTCATAGGCATAGGTGAGCCAGCCGTTGGCATCGTCAACGAGATCAAAGATGTTGCCGTTGTCACCCAATATGACATCCGCATCGCGCCCGTGGTTTGATGGCTCACCCAGGAGGCTATCGGCATCAGACCCCAGAATGTCCATCGTGATTTGAGTCCCGGCACCGCCGAAAATCGTATCCTCACCGTCAGGTCTCAGATCTGGCGTAACCAATGTATAAAGCGATGAGCTGCCACCGATCAGGTCGTCCTGACCCAGACCACCAAAGATCAGGTCGTTGCCACCGCCGCCTTCGATGTAGTCATCGCCGTCGGTTTCCTCCTCAAAGGACGGCACCAGAACAAGCGTTCCGCCAAGCGCGCGGACAGCCGAGACTGGCGTCGGCAGGATTGCTCCGTCTCCCTGAACGGAATCGTCGCCAAGCTGCGCAAAGATCTTGTCGTGCGAGGCCCCGCCAGCGATGTCGTCATTGCCGAATTGACCATCGTTACGCGCCTCATAGCCAAAGCTGTGGTACAGTTCCGTTATCTCAAAATTAACCCAGGGTGCTTCTGCATGACGGGGATCGGAAAACAACGTGACGTTATCGACATTGGCCGACCCATCACGGTTGTAAATTGTCGGGTCTGTTAGCTGAACGATACGCGCGTCCTGGGATTGGAACGGACCGATCGGGCGCTGAACCAAAGTGACGTTGTCGCCAAAAATCAGATCCTGATGGGCACCGCCGTCGATCCGGTCGGTACCCGGGACGCCGCCAGCGACACGGTTGGCCCCGCCAATCAGAATGTCCCGGCCAGTGTTGCCAAAGATCTGATCATCGCCGCCGTTGTCAATTTCCAAGCTCGCAATCTCGACGATCACGTCATAGGCGGTGGTGCGGATACGCAGCGGCGGTTCAATCACGTTGATCCGGCCATGATCGCCGAACACCACGTCATCATCGGCACCGGCCACGATCAAATCGTCGCCAACAATCATTCTGTCACCCGCATCGGACAACAGCGCGCCTGCAACGGGAACAGTCAGAACCGGGCCAGCCAAAGCGCGTTTTTGATCGATGGTCAGCGTGTCATCATTGTAAACGGTAATGTCGCCAAAAATATCGACATTAAAGCCGCTGTCGCCCCAGATCTGATCAATTCCAGCTCGACCAAAGATAGCATCATTGCCACCGCCGCCGGCCAGATGATCGCCTTGGAGGCTGCCCATTATCAGGTCATCATTGGCACCACCATAGGCCGTGATCTTGCCCGCGTTGCTGCCTGCAGTAACAACACCATCAAAAGTGCCATCTGGCAGACCAGCACCGTCTTCGAGCAAAAGTGTTAGCCCATCGGTCGAAATCGACGCGATACGGAAGCTGCCGGTTGCGCCGTTTTCCAGTTCCAGTTCAATAGCACGCCCCGCACGGAAACCCGCATCGACCCAGCTGGATGACGACGCAATGGTCATGGCCGTTGCGTCCAGCGTCAGCGCTCCAACCAGTTCAGCATAAACAAGGATCTCGTCCTGGCCTGCGATCAAGAACGGATCGGCAAGCGGCATTACAAAGCTGGACCGGATATCGGCCAGTTCTGCGTTTGTGAAGGGCGGGAAGGGTTTCTCGCCAAAGTTGCGACCCACATTGTCGTCGCCTTCGCCCGAATAGAACACACCATCTTGCGACGTATCGCCATAAATCACGAGCAGCGATTCTGAACCGCCGCCGCCATCAACAATGATCGAGTCACCGTCACCAGCATCGCGGTTTCCGCCGCCATGGATCATGGTGAGGCCACCGTAGATTGCGGTTTCATCATTCTGGCCAGCGGTTGTGGGCTGCAACGTTCCATCAATGCGCAAATTGTCGTTGCCCTTGCCCATCATGATGTTGAGAATCTCGATGCTGGACAGCAGCGGATCAGTTCTGAAATTGCCTTCTGAATCGACCACCTGTGTACCAAAGGAGATACCGCCCGGCACCGTAGCGGGTTCGCCGAAGTCGGCCTCGGGGAAGCTCAGATCAACCGCCATGCCAAAGCCGGTCAGACCAGTGGACGTCAGAACACCATTTTTGTCCTCCTGCGAGGCATCGTCAAAGATGTTCAAAACATCAATTTGCGCCTCTTCGTCAGGCTGCGGGCCGATATCGACAGCTTCGCCCGGTGTCTCACCCGGCAGGATGATTGCCTGGATCAGTGTCCGGTCAGCACCTGTCGCGCCACCTTCGACCGAAAGTGGTCCCTGAATATTGGTCAGGCGGTGCACCGATGAAAACGACATCTTGTTCCGCAAATCGGGCGGAAGCGTGTAGTCATCATTGAATTCGACGGTGATTTCGACTTCGGTTGCCCAGTTCGTGTCATCAAACTGGATAGCATCTGCGACACGAACCACACGCACCGTGCCAGTGTCAGCCGTCAGCGCAGCGGAAGGAGTCAACCGCAGGAATTCCCGGTCAAGTACATCCAACTCCAGCAGGGCAATCTGATACAGACCGGCATTGGGTCCTCCGGTAATGCGGATCTCATGGCCCGGCAGGAACCCATCAGCAAACCAGCTACCGCCGTCAGTCCGTGTGATTGTATCTCCGTCGATAGTGACACCATCTTCGACAATGGTTTCATCGCCAAAGATCACCTGACCATTAAACAGTGCATCAATCGTCACCTGACCAAGCGACACCTCGGTGTCGGAGCCAACATCAAAACTGGCACCTGCAAAGGTGATCGCCGTATCGGTAACTGCTGTCACTTCATAAGATTCTTCGGTGCCCGTGTCATTCGCAGCGCTATTGGAAATCGCGATGCGGTCTCCGACATTGACAAACGCATCGAGGAACGACCCTAGGTCGGTGCGGGTCACGGTATCACCCAGGAATGAAACGGGACCTTCAAAGAATTCTGCAACCTCGAATTTACCCACATCTACGTTATCAAGAAGCCGGTCGCTATTGTCCGATGTGTCAATCGCACCGACAATGGATGCCTGCCCGTCGGTCAACAGTGGAATGGTTACGATCTCGCCCGGATTGGGCGCAGAGGTCAGACGCAGCGTATAGTCGTCAGTCTCGAGCGGGGTCACCAAAGTGTTCCCTGCACTTTCTGTGATAACAACGCCCGGTGTGTCATTGTCGAGCACCTTGACCGGCAACAGCTGGCTCGCGACACCGTCAAAGGTCCCGCCCGTGGACATTACGGTTGCCTCGATCTGCAGACCACGCGGATCTTCGGGGCGTGTGTCATCAATCGCTGTAAGGGTAACATATTTGACTGTATCCCAGTCCGACGCGTTGAATGAGACCGTCGGCGTGTCAAAGGACAGCTGAGCATCGGTTTCCGGTGCAAAGATCTCTGCCAGCGACACAGTCACGGTTTCGCCGGCGTCAGGCGCACGGGTAAGCGTTACGCCAACCCGATCCGTGAACCCTTCGGGCCCTTCCAGAACGCGGGTGTCAAACCCATCATGGGACAGAATCACATCGGCCCGATCATTGTCCTGCACTGTGACCTGAACATTTCGAACCGCCAGCCCGTCATACAGATCTACTGCATCCTGATCGCTGCCACTGTCATTCACCGCTTGGACAGAATGGCTGATGACGACCTTGCGTTCGCCTTCTGCCAGTGTGTCGTCCGACGCCGCCACCCAAATGGTCTGAGCATCCGACCAATTGGTCGAATCAAAGACAAGTACCGTATCTCGGGTTGGCACGATTTCGTCCACTCCGTTAACCGGAATCGTATCGTCAAAATCGCCATCAGCGGTGCCTAGCAGAATGGAATCTCCGCCATCCGGCACGCCATCACCATTCCGATCCAGGAAAATCCGTGGTGCTTCGGTTGGATCCCACGCGTCTTCGTCATCCGAAGACCGAGCCGCAGAAACCGTAATGTAGACGCGCGTTCCCGCCGCAATGGCTTCGTTCAGAGAAATCTCGTACCGATCCCCGAAGTCGCCTTCGCGCACCACAGAGTAGCCGTCCTCTGTACCGTCATCCGCAACTTCACGGATCCGAACCGGGCCGCTGCTGTCTCCGGCTACAGTCATCTCCACACCTTCGACCGCGAGGCCGGCAAAACGGCCGTCGCTGAGGATGCTATGATTGATAACCGAGCTTTGCCCTTCCAATCCGGCACTGCTGATCGATTTGGTAACATCGCCAGCGACATTGACCACGTCACTGCCCAGATTGCCGATGATCCGCACCGCGACACCAATGGGTGTAGACAACACAAAGAATTCGTCGTCACCTTCCAGGCCATCAACCTCGAGAACTTCGATATTTTCGAAGTTCACGTTGAGACCGCCACCAAATATTCCATCCTCGCGTATCACAAAGGCGTCGCCGAATTCGGTCCCCAGAATGACCACTTTGTCATACCCGGCCCCGCCATCGATCGATACTGGCGCATTCAGGTTATAGGTTACCTGATCCTCGCCGGTGCCAGTGTTGATGATGTTGCGTCCGGCTACTGAATACTGGTCGATAATCGGATTGAAATTTTCATCCGCCAGCGCAAAAGCACGCACAACGAATAGATCATTGCCCGCGTCCCCTTCGAGCCGGATTTCAGCCTTGTTGGAATAGACCGTGAATGTATCGCCGCCGTCGCCACCTTTGGCCACCAATGCCTGGGACGGGCCAGCCGTGATATAGCCACGGGTTGTTCGGATAATATTTGACGGTTCGTCACCCGGAACGGCCCCAAGATGGAAGGTAGCGCCTTCGGGGGTGTCGGCATCCAGAACGCCATGGAATTGGCCGATCTGGAATCGGTCTGCGCCGGGACCGGCGTCCAGAGTCGTAATCGTGCTGTTGCCATCGACAGCAAACAGATCGGACCCACCAAGGCCAAAGACTGACAGGCGGCCATTGACGGCACGGTCGTAGTTAACCCGCTGTACATCAGCGGGCCTGTCAGAGGTCGTTTGTGCCTGATCAATGGCATTGTCCAGCGAAACGTCTGTGCCATCTGCATCAGCATGAAGCAGAGTCACAAAAGACGGCCGGTCGGACGTGCGGTTTTCGATAGATGTGATTTCCCGCATCAAGAAAAGGTCGGCTCCATCAGACCCGGTGATCGCAAGCGTATCGGTCCCGTCGTTCCGGGCTCCGGTGTCGAGCACATTGATAACGTAATCGCGCTGTTCGCCGTAGGTCCCCGTTGTATTGACGACGTAAACGTCGGTGTCTTCTTGACCATCAAGATCCAACGTGTCCCGCACACCGCTATCGCGATAAGTATTCATCGTCATCAACGTGTTGACGGTGATCTCGTCTTCCTGTCCGGCTGTCTGAATGTAACCCTGAGTATCGAGCTGAAGCGAATTGACCGTGACGAGGTCGACATCACCACCCGATTGCAAGAGGAACTGATCGCCAGTCTGATCGCCACGCGTCACAATGCGGCCAGTCAATTCGGCGCTGCTGCCATAATCCGGATCATTGTCAGTGCCCGCGCGGGCAGACCCGGTGCGCGTGGTGTCAAGCTGGGCGGTAATCGTTGTCCCAGCGATAATCAGGCTGTTTGATTCCATCGACAGATTGTCGCCAACCCACAATGCAACCGACGTGCTGGCATCAACTGTGGTGCTGGCAAAAGTTTCCACCGCGTTTTGCACCACAAGCCGCGAGCCGTCGGGGAGCAGGTAAAGATCTTCTGCCGGAGCCAGGATGTCCCGCGGTAAAATGCGTGGCACTTCGGCATGTGCATAAGGCGATGCCGGCAGAGTCGGTACCGCGGGTGTATCCGGAATGGTCAAACGCACGGCACCGCCAGTTGAAAGAGCATAAAGCAAATTCAACTCGTTCGCTGTTTCGGTCAAATACACGCCCACATCGGCGTCCGCCGTGACGATGCCCGAGAAGTCTCCCAAAATACCGGAATCTATATCAAAATCATCCGCAGACAGACCAATCGTTCCAAAATCAGCAAGCAAATGAACATTTCGGCCGCTGACGTTGTCACCTTCGTTTGCACCCGAGTTCGAGTCCAGAATAGACCCGGCCCGCGCCGTCAAGGTGACGTCTCCCAGGGCAGAGGCCACGCTATTCACCCGCATGGAGCCAGCGGTTTCCGTGATCCGGGCGGTTTGTTCGGCGGTGGCGGTCAGAACGCCAGATTGCGTCGCGCCCAGCACGTCATCAACAAGGTTTGTTTCAAGGAAGTCGGCATCGGTACCGATACCGCCAGCATTGGCGGTCAACGTGATATCCACGCCTCCCACATCCCACGGGTCGACCGTACCATCGGTCGGATCCGAATCCAGAATATTACGCGGTGCCTCAAGTGTAACATGGCCCGCCGAGGAATTGATGCGACCGACACGCAGATCATCCAGATCATTGGACAGAACAGCGTCAATCTCAGTTAGCGTAATGTCGTCATTTGTCGCGGCATCAATATAATGCGCGCCGTCCCCATCAAGGTCGCCTTGAAGGATGTTTGTGTTCGACACAATGCGAAGATCATTGTCACCGGCACCGCGTATGGTGGAACCATCAGAATTTGTTCCATTCACAGTAATCCGACTTCCGGCTTCGACCAGATCAATGTCCCATGTTGTGGTGGTCAGTTCAGTCGCATTGGCTGAATACCCCGCTCCTGGCCCCAAATCCGCGTCAGGTGCCGGCGAGGTCGGATCATCGTAAAAGAATTCAAAGTAGGTTCCATCGTCATCCGTGTCTCCGTCGACCAAAACGCCTGCGCCTTGCCCATTGACGTTTTCGCGGACTGCGGACCGGAGCGAAAGCGTTGCCTCGGTGGCGGCGGCTACAACTCCGATTGCGACAGTGGTTGTTGCGGCGGTTGTGTTCCCGGTGCGCAGGCGCATACCAAGATCCAACCAGATATTGTCTCCGGACGTGCCATATAATGACTCGTCTTCAGTGGCGAGGCGGGTCAAATCTACTCGGATTGCATCAGCCGCGGTGCCTATGTCACCCGACGTGGCTTCAATCCCATGGAACAGGGACACAATTTGGGTCGAGGTACCCGCGGCAACCGTAGACGCCCGTGTCAGGGTCAACGTATCGCCGTTGAAAGTGGCAATTTGGTGCACGGTATCACCAACACGGATCAGCCCACGCTGCGAAACCCCAAGTTCAGACCAATCCCGACCATCTGTTCGGACCAGTTCAACAGCACCGGCAGCGCCAACCTGAGCAGTGATTTGCAATTCGGCAACCGTGTTGCTCATGAACTCCGTGTCACGATAGCTGCGATCAAAATCCGCGTCCCCAAGCGTGTTGGTTCGGATCACAGCGCCTTCGGTTAGGATGTCACCCCCTGTGTTGAGTATGCGGGTTTCTCCCAACGGGTTCTCCAGCGACGCACCATTGACGTTGCTGCCGGCCAACACAATGTTCCCTGCCCCCAGGTTACGGATATCAATCAGGCCGCCGCTCAACGTTTCCTTGATCGAGAACTGCATCGCGCTTGCAGAAGAATCCAGGTCGACCAGTTTAACGCGCGCCTGCCCTGTTTGACCAACCATGTCGATCCGGTTCACGACGAGGTCGAAATCAGACTGGTTCGTCAGACGAACCTCGGCAAACCCACGCAAAACACGCAGTTCAGTCCAATGTTTGCCACCGACAACACCATTCTCCTGCGAGATATACCCGCCGGGCGCGTTGAACACGACAGACCCAAGGTTCGAAGCAATAATGTCTTCGACTTCTATCCGGTCACTGCCGTTGAAATCATTGAAAGCGTCCGTTCCAATCTCTGGCAGGATAAAGTTGCCGCTATCGTCCATTAGTCGGACGTTATAAGCGCGCACCACTTCACCGCTGGCATCAACCACCAGTTCTGGAGATGGCCCGGCGCTGATCTCGATATCGGAGTCCCATTCGACTGACGACCCAACGTCATCGACGCTGACATAGACCGCAAGATCATTGTAGCCCGGATAAGTATTCAGGGCACTGGGTGGAACGTCATTGATATGGACATTCACGTCCCCAATCAAACGTGGCGCTGCAAAGATCGTGGCACCGGCGTCACCGTCCAAAATGACACTTGTACTGTTGCCACTGGGAGAGGTCCCAGTCCCAAGGCCAATGCCCCAGAACACAGCCCGATGATCGTTGTCATAGCTATAACCTGGCCGCTTGACTTCAAAATCAACACCACGACGGCCCTGAACCAAAGTGCCATCAACCAATGGATCGTGACCGGTGCCCAAATGCCCTTCGATCCGAACGGAAGAGTCATAGTCAAAGGTACTGTAAGATTCGGCCCGCGTGCCGCCAAACAGTCCCCCGGCTTCGGCGCGTGCATAGCTGTCCATCGTCAGGTTACCCGACAATACGCTGGAAGTCGGGCCACCAAGAATGCCGAGATTGGCGCTGACATCAACAGTTTCGGCGTCAATCGCGGCTCCATCGCCGATGACCGAATTCGAGCGCGCCGTCAGGTTGTTGTCAAGATAGGCACCCGCGCCGGCAATCAACCCGCCACCGTCGGCAATGACCTCGGCTGTGTGGTTAAAGTCGAGCTGCGAATACTGACGGAAATTGCCTGCGGCTTCGATTGTGACGCCTGTGGCCTGAACTTCGGATGCGTCTGTATCTGCTGCTCCGCCATTCAAACCAGTGGCAGCTGTACCGCCAACTGTAACACCGGTAATGCTGGACAATTTACCCAGCGCAGTCGTCGAATAGCTGGTCGCATTCTGATCGCCATCCGAATTCTGCACATTCAGCACACCACCGGAAATATTGCTGACAACGAGGTCAAGATTTGAATCGGTCAGTGAATACAGCGTAACATCACCGCCCGCCTGAACGAGATCGGCATTGATAAAGGCCTGTGCCTTCACATCGGTGCGTGAATCTGCGTTGGGGATCGAAAATGCTCCGAGACCGCCACCGCCGCCGCGGGCTTCGGATTTAGTCTGTCCATCAAAGGACACGAAAACTGCCTCACGGATATTGCGGCCCTCTATTGTTTGCAGACCCATCCCCGAGGCATCCGTCGGATCTCCTGCAAGAGCTTCCAGGTTGACACGGAATTCGTGACGACCCTCAGTTGGAGCACCCAAGTTGACTTCGACCCGTTCCAGACGCTGGATACCGCCAAGCGTTTGATGAACAACCGTTGTTTCATCAGACAGGGTGATCGGAACCGAACCGGAGAACGACGCGATATTACCCGTGCCATCCACCAACAGGAAGCCATCCGCGACTGGGCCACCATTGCTTGTCACCGTGTAAGTGGGCCCGGCTTCCAACCTGGAAACTGGCAAATCCGAGGCTTTGGTCAGGGTATGGACAGTTTTGTCACTCGCCGAACGCGAAATCGGAATCTCGGTGATCGCGATGTCATTGCTCGGGTCGCCCGGGTCGGTATAACCGACTGCTTCCAAATAGGTTTCGGCCAACTGGATACGATACGCATCGACACGAATGACATAGTACCCCCGGTCCGGAGACAATTCGGGAATGGCATTCAAATCCGGATCAGGGGTGCCTCCTGGTTCGATTGAGTAAACGACCAGATCTCCGCTGTTAAAACCATGGCCCTCATAAATACCATCCCTATTAACGTCTGTACCCAGATAAATCGTGTCGTTGTCCTGAGTGATCAAATCGCCTGCAGTCGTCGCATCTGGCGTACTGCTAGTGCCCTGCAAATCAACAAAAGCAGCCTCAAAGCTGCGCGGTGACCCAGTGTTGGAATACGTCACCTTGTCGCCTGCCACAAAGGGCATGGCACCAGGGTCGATGACACCGGTGGTAATTTCTCCGCCGCCAAAGGTCAGGCGGTCGGTGCTCGCGTTAAAATCTGACGTCGCAAGGCGAATGGTGAAGTCGTCCACCACACGCACCTTATAGGTTGCACCTGCGGTCAGACCCGAGATCGGATCGCCTGTCGGCTGATAAATGATTTCGACATCGTCTTCAAAATTATGCGCATTGGCAAACCGAATTGTGTCGCTGCTGGCATCGACCTGCGCTGACCCTTCGGGGGCCGCCTGATAAATTCGGTGCGTCCCCGACGAATACATAAGATCCACTGGGGTACCGGTGCCATTCTCGGCATCAGACTGATCGCTATACAGTTCGATCGCGTTCAAATTCACATCGACAACACGAACGTAAAAGGTCTGCCCTGTCGGAGCGATCGGAATCGCGGTGCCCGGATCATAGCCAACTAATTGACCAGTATAGAGATCCGAGGATGCGCCCAAATAGATCCGATCTTGCATGGCATCGACGCCAGCTGGGACCTCCACATCAATCAGGCCGTTCTGGGACGCCGTATCCGTGGCCTGTGCTTCTGTCGCATAAAGTTCGATTACAAAATCATTGATTGCCCGGACATAAGCAGTTCCTCCAACTGCCGCAGCGCTGGAAACCGTGTCCCCAGTGGCAAGACCATGCACCGAGCCAAAGCTGATCTGGTCCTGAGCCGGGTCAATACCCGTGATCGGGGCAGCGACACCCGTTAGCGGCAGTACCGCAGCGGAACTATCAAAACTCTGCGACGTTTCAACAGAAAGCGCGGAACCGAACCGGAAGGTATTAGCCGGGTCGAGCGCATTTTCCTGATAATCCAGAACCGTGTAAGTGCCATTGGCTGACCCAGCCCCTGTCAGAACAATTCCATCGCCTTCCTGCAAACCGTGGCGCTCAAAACTGATGGTGTCGGTGGTGCCATCCATGGTCAAAAGATCTGAAGGCGGATTGGTATCCCCATCATCGGCAACGGCACCCACGGTTACGTCGTCCGCGCGAATTGTACTATTTTCGCTGATAAAGGCTTCTACATCATTGTTGGACCGGGCATCCGATACCGAAGCAAGAACAGTAATGCCGCCTCCGCCATAGGCGCTGGCCTTGCCCTTGGCTTCTCCGACAATGTTTCTTGCGGTGACAATCAAATCACCTGTCAGATCCAGGTCCGCGCCATCGCCTGCGTAAGCAGCAGTATCAGTGTATGTGTATGCGTTGGTTTGCGACCCACCGCCTGCGATCAACGCACCGGTCCCGACCAAAACATCCGAGAATGTACCTGCCTGACTGGTCGCATCGACGGTCACATTGCGACCTGTAACCTGAACATTATCGCCAAGCCACGCGAAGGACGTGGCGCTCAGGTCCGAATCTGAGAGCAGGACCGAGACCGCAATCCCACCGCCCGAACCGACATCACCATCAACCGATGCAAAATCGTTGTTCGTATTGCTCTGGACAACAAGATCGCCGGTCAGATCAATAACCGCGCCATTGCCGATCCAGGCTTCGGCCGTCGAATAGGTGCTGTTGTCTGCAGAACCGACATAGGCGGTTCCGGTGCTACCTGCACCGCCAGCGATGCTGACGGACACAACCAGCAGGTCCACATCTGCCTTGCGCTGTTGCGCGTCCGCCCAAACCGTGACGTTGTCAGCGGTGATGCTGGTCCCCGCCCCGACATAGGCTTCCATCGTTGTGGTCACGGTTGCCGTCGGGATCAAAGCCGTGATGGCGATCGCACCGCCCGACCCGCCATGCACATAGGCATAACTGTTGCTGTCCTCGATAGCCGTGATTGTGACATCCCCGCCATTGATCATTGATGTCGCTGCCGCGCTTCCGGCAAGCGAAGTCCCATCACCCAAACCAAAACTGGCAGATGTCAGGCCCGAGATATGGCTGTCGGCAGACCCGCCAGTGCCGGTAATTGCGGCGACCCCAGCCGCGAGAATTTCACTATCGGCGTCACGAAGCGCGTCCGCAGTCACCGTAAGCCCGCCTCCATCGATCTGAGTGCTTTGCCCCACATTGGCAATCACGTCGTTTTCGATGGTCGACGTGGCCAACAGCGCGGTAATCGACAAACCGCCCCCTGATCCACCATCAGACAACGTGTCAGCAAAAGCGTCGGATTCAGCCACGACAGTCGTCCCGCCGGCACCAATTGTCAGACTGGTGGCTGAGCTAGACACGCCCCGGTCGCGATCGGACCCGATGGTGGCCCGGGTTTCACCACCAATTGTCGCCGTCGCATTGGACCCCGCGCCCGCCAGGAGGCCCACGGCAGCACCAGTGATTTCGGTGTATGCGTCCAGAAACGAGGTGGCTTGAACGTTCAGGGTCCGCGCAGCAATAATCGCGCCTTCGTCGATGATGGCCCGGATGTTACCAGTGATCTGAGCCCCCGACAAAGAGGCCGAAATTGCGCCACCGCCGACTGTCACAGCGGTTGCATCGACATTGGCGTAGTGGGTCGCTTCGGCGTCGACTTCAATTTCACCCGAATCTTCGGCGGTTCCGGTCGCGGTTACCGTCTGGCGGCTACTGTTGCTCTCGAGCCCAATAAGCGCCTCGACATCACGTGTAACCAGAATGTTCCCGCTGGCTCCCTCTTCG
Organism: Aliisedimentitalea scapharcae; assembly: GCF_045277565.1. Classification (NCBI taxonomy): domain Bacteria; kingdom Pseudomonadati; phylum Pseudomonadota; class Alphaproteobacteria; order Rhodobacterales; family Roseobacteraceae; genus Aliisedimentitalea; species Aliisedimentitalea scapharcae. The sequence continues at coordinate 175,465 of NZ_CP123586.1, forward strand.
GCATCCGGAGCCGCACCGATCCCTGCACCGGTCAAAAGACCGACCCCCACGGAAATCAGATCCGAACTTGCAGTCGCGGTGCTGCCAGATGTGACGTGCACATTTTGACCTGTCACTGTCGAAGTACCACGGATCAAACTGCGAACCCGCCCGGTCACTTCGGCGCTGGCAAGCATGACCGAAATTGAAACGGCACCAAAGGATCCGCCTTGCGCGGTCGCAAAGGCCAATGTGTCAATCTGAGCGTCGACAACAACGTCCCCGTCGGTTGCTGTGACAGTCGAGCCCTGAATTTTTGCCGTCACGTTGCTCATCACCAGCGCCTCGGCGGAAACACCCGCACCCGAGATCGAAATGGGCGAAACCGCAATGGACGCCGCAGTCCCCGTTGATTTGAGAATGTTGTGAACAGCGCTGGCCATGACATCAACGTCATCTGCTGCTGTAACTGTGCTGGTGCCGACAATCTCGGCCTTCACGTCTCGATCAATCTTGTTCTCGATTGCCACACCAGCACCGGCAAGCCCGGCCATGCTGATCGACACCGTTACACCCACGGCTTCGCTGTCGAGCGTCGTTAGATCCTCGGCGTCGACAATAACGTCACCGGTGGCCTCTATCGTGCTGCCACTGATCGTTGCATCGACATTGCCCAATGCCTGGTTTTCCACGATGACAACGGCTGCGTTGAGCGTGATGGAGATCAGCGAAATTGCGCCCGAGATAGAGACCGCAACGGTCGTATCGTCAAAGTCCACGTCGGAAAAGGCCTGTACGCGCACATCGCCCGAGGGATCCAGGGCACCAGAGGAATCAACGCCGGTTGCTTCGACATGCGAACTGGTGATGTTCGCGTCCAGTGTAGAACTCAATGTGTTGTAAACACCGGCACCGGCACCAGAAACAGAAACCGATACACCATCCTTAAGGTTGGTGGCGACGCTAAAGGCGATCGATGCAGCAACCGCGATGCCATCCATGCTCGACGTATCTTCGGCGTAGACATCTATTCCACCGCCCGAGACGCGCGGGTTCCCTGACGCATCCTCAGCGTCCACGATTTCGGCGATGATGGTGTTGCCAATGGAATTGTCGACGTACCCGCCTGCACCGCTGATCGAGACGGCTGTGTTCTGGCCGATCGAGATTGCGACCGCCGCCCCGACCGAAATTGTTTCAATGACCGCACTCGCCTTGGCATGGACCGAGATCGTGTCACTGGCCTGAACGGATGAATCCGAAATACGCGCCGTCACCTCGTTTGAAATATCATTGATTGAAACAAATGCGGCGAGCGCAATGGAAACCGCCGGATCACCAAACGAAAGGCTGATCGCAGCACCATCTGCGCTGGCGAACATATTGGCCTGGTCAAAGGCAAGAACATCGACCTTCCCAACTTTTTCAGTGGCGTTTACACCTGCGATAACACTGTCCGAAGTAATCTCGGCGGTGATCGTGTTGTCGATGTCATTGAAAGCAAAACCACCCGCCAGGCTGGCAGTGATAGATGGGTTGCCGGGCGAAATGGCCACGGCACCAGCGACACCGATTGCAATGGCATTGATCGTGGCATCTTCGGTCGCGACATGGTCGAAATCTGCAACACCCGCAAGCTGATCCTGGGCGTTCTGAGATGTGGTTGGTATTGTGCTGGCTTTGACCAGGACATCGCCACCTGTGGTATAGATGTCGGAATCCTGTACACGTGCAACAACGCTGTTTGCAATCTCGTTGACGGAAACCGAGGCCGCGATGCTCGCGGCGACGGCCGTACCACCGCTACCGACAGCAAGCGTAAACGATCCGGCCAGGGCGAATGTATCAATCGTTGACCCATCCTGCGCCAAAAGGGCAACATCGCCGCCCCCGGTGCTGGTAAACGAAGAATTCGTCAACGACGCTTCGGTGTCGAAACCTATTTTGCTGATGGCGACACTGCCCGACCCGGAAAACCCGATGGCGTTGCTATCCGTCAGGCCAACGTCTGCAGTGACTGCCACGCCCAGAACAAAGGTATCAATATCCGCGCCGGAAATTGCCCCAATCGAAAGGCCACCATCTGCGGTTTCAAGCGTGGACGTGTCGACCGTGGCACCAACGTCAGGCGTGTTGCCCCCTTCCAAGCCGTTGATATCGTTCACTGCAACAGCGATACCCAAGGAAACAGACGCCGTAGAACTGAGCCCGATTGCAATGCCAACCCCACCCGCATCGGCTTTGATCTCCGACTCGTCACCAAGGCCGCCTTCGATCAAAATCCCCTTGTTCCCGCCTGTAATCGTGGCACCATCAACATCGGCAAGGGCACGAATTCTGAGCCGGTTTCCGGATCCGGTGCCAGCAAGCGCCAGAGCTGCGTCACCTTGCGAAGCGGTCCCTGCCCCGGCAATGGTCAGCGCAGTGATCTTGGCCGTCAGATCCGCCCGAACAACGACATCGCTGTCCGCGCTGTTGGCAACAGTTCCGGCGGTGATTTCGGCTCCATTCACGATTGCCATCGTGTCTGTGGTGAGGTTGTTGATCCCGATTGAAAGGCCAAGGCCACCCGCAAACCCGCCGCCACCGCTGCCTGCAAGCGCAAGAGCCAGAGCAAACCCGCCTGCATCGGCATCTATCGTTGCATTTTCCTTGGCAATGACCGAGATGGCCCCATTGGTTGCGGTAAGCTCAGTATCACCATCGACTTCGGTCGCCACAGCATGAACGACGGTGTTCAGATTGTTTACCGATACTGATCCCACACCGCTAAAGGCATAAGAGCTACCGCTTGAGCTGTTGGATACAGCAAGCGCGACACCATACGTATAGTTTTCAATCTCCGAGAGATCGTCGGCTTTGATGGTTATTGAACCATCCATAACTTCGATATTGGAATCACTGACGCGGGCAACCACGTCAAAGGACGCGTCTTCGGTGCCGACTTCATTGACGCTGATTGCGATACCAACGGCCGCAGCGGTGCTGCGACCCAGCCCGCTGGCAACCGAGAAGGTCAGTGCCCCGGAAATCGAAAGAATATCTGGTTTCGCTGTTGCAAGGATCTGAGAGGAACCCTGGTACAGGGTGACAGTTGAGTCTGAAACATACGAACGGACCTTGCCGGACAGCAAATTGACGCCAACTGAAATGGCAACGCCCACCGAAATGGTGTCGTTGCTTTGCGATGTTGTTACGGCTCCACCCAGGCTACCCGCGAGCGAAAAGATGTCGCCAACGCGAAAGGCGTCAATGATCATGCCGCCGTCACCGGTGGCATTCAAATTCGGATCATTGGGGAACGGGTCCGCGGCAATATCAAAATTGGTCCCCAGGACCAATGCGTCTGTATCTCCGCTGACGTCGTTTACACTGACAGCGCCCGCGACGCCAATGCCGGTCTGGGTGCCACTACCCCCGGTCTGGCCACGCGAAATGGCAATGGCGAAAGAACCCGAAACCGCAACGATCTGGGTTTCGTTGTTCGACGTGACTTCGAGAGATCCTGCGTTGACAGTTCCGGCGTCCGTGATGGACGCCCGAGTCGTGTCATCCACAAAGTTAAGCACAACAGACCCGGAAACACCCACACCGGTATTGACCTGGTTCTCAAGCGGTTTGTCACCAAACAGAATGCCCAGAGACTCTCCGTCCAACGGGTCGTCCGATTGGTCAGGGTGTTGTTCATTGGATTGAATGGCTCCAGCGATAGAGAAACCCCAAATCGCCCCGTCGTTGATCGCACGCACCGAAAGTGCACCGTCCAGATCCAGATAATTTGTGGAAACGGCACTATATGAACCGTCAGCATCCGGCAGTTCCGGCCCAATAACAGCGCGGGTGTTCCGCGTGACGTCATTGACCGCAATCGACACACCGACGCCAACGGATTCCCCCAGGAACAATCCACCAGTTATGCCAACATGCGTATCCAATGACCCCGCATAAAGCCGGGCATCTTCACCGGTGACATATGCGCGATTGCCAAGCTGGACCAGCGTGTCGCTATCCTGATAGATCACCGAAACCGTACCGCCAACAGCAAATCCCGAAGACGAGGCCGCGCCCGATTGGGCAAAGCCCAGATTGAACAATGCCTCTTCGGCCTTCATGTTGAATCCACCAGAGCGACCGGTAAAGATCCTTGCGTTGTCTTCGACAACAGCCTGCGTCGTATTATCGACCAACTTTACATAAAGCGTGGCTCCGATACCGCCCTTGCCACCACTGTTTCCGGCCACGCTTGGCCCTTCGGTATCAAACGCCTCACCGCCGTCAAAAGATGCGCCACTATTCGACACATACAAATCATTCAGACCAACCGATCCCAAAGACCACCCAAAGATCCCAGCCATGTCAATCTGCTGCATGTAGGATGTCGCTTCGACCGAAACGGTTTCCTGCCCATAGTAAGGGTCTGAGACATCTGCATTAAATGATGCATCCTGATTGATCAGGGCACCGTCTTTTACGGTTGCTTTGGCAGTCGTGTTCTGGACCTGGAAGTTGACCGACCCGGCCACCGAAACATTATCACCCTTGGACGTAGACGAGGCCCAGCTGTTCAGGAAACCTGCCAGACCAAATGTGTTATCAACATACTGAGTAATCGCACCATAGCCCTCGGTCTTGAACAGATCGACAACTTCACCAGCAGTCGTCGGCAGAAACTGATCCAAGGTCTGGGCAAACGGATAGGTCACGCCACCAATCACCCGCGTCGCCCGCTTGGCATTCAACTCGGATCCGCCGTGAACCGTGGCCTCTGCATTATTGTCGGTGATATTCAGGATAACTGCGGCGCTGATTGTATTGGGTGCGCTTTGTTGGCCCGTATCATTTTCTTCCTGAGGTTCGGTGCTGGACTGGGCAAAAGCCTTGCTCAGATGTTCGATCTCAGCCTTGACTTCCAGATCTTCACCCGAGGTTAGAACCGCGGTGGAATGGACTTCGGTTGAAACGTCGTGATCATTGAAAGCAAAGGCAAGGGCCACAGCCGCATTAAGACTGTTGGGGTCGGCACCTGCTTCGGACATCGCCTGATTTGTCGTGGCTTCGTCCGATATGCGACCCATGAGATTTGAAAAGATATTGCCGAGGATCGAGTCGTTGACGTTGTAACCATCGGGAGAATTCGACCCATCAGAGCTCGCAGAGCTGAGACCTGCACCAGCTTCGGAGGTGGTTTCGACGGCAAGATTGGCACCAACGCCTACGCCGGTGGCAAAACCAGGATCCAAGATATGCGCCGCGCTCAGCGTAAAGTCATTCCCGGTTACGGTTCCAAGATCAATTGCAACACCCGCGAGTGCCTCATTTTCCGTCTCGGCAAGCATGATCGTCTGGCCGTCAGCACCAAACCCGGTGCGGGCACCACCGTCCAGATTGAATTCGTTGGTCCCCATAATGACGTAGTAGGTATTGCCATCGACCAGCCCGCCAATCGACGATCCGGCACCTGCCTGATAGATCACCGACTGTCCCAGAGGATAGGTTTGGTCCACCAAAGAGAACCCTACACCGGTTCCTGTCAGCGCCCCATTGGGTAGCGTGATCTCATTCCCGACAACGTCGACTGATGAGAAAGACTTGTTGTTTGTATCCGGATAGATTGGGCTGGTCGCGGTGCCATTGAATTCGACTAGGTCGACAGCTTCACCACGGAATACACTGTCCTCGAAAAGAGCAAGCTGAATATAATCCGGGTCGGAAGAATCCTTGAGAACAAAGTAGGATTTGCCATCAATCAGGCCACCGATATTCGCGCCGCGGCTGGATGTATAGGTCACCACATCTTCGGTTGCCAGCGCATTTGGTCCAACATAGATCCTGTCGTTAACCAGATCGACATAACCGCGTTCACCGACCCCTGCCCGCGGGTCGAATTCCAGTTTGACCACCGCACCAGGTTCACCGCGGCTGATGACGGTTCCGTGGATATCTGTGTGGACGTCGGCGTCAGAAAGTTCGATCGCCAGAGACGCCCCGACGGCGCCCGACGAATAGAGACCCGAGGAGGCCGACGCCTGAGAGTCGACTTCACCACCGGCCAGCAGATTCGCGGTCAGCCCCGCCTCTACAACCGCGTTTTCAGCTAAAGTCAGCGTAGATGACAACGTTGAACGCGCAACTGCGAGCGACAAGGAAACCTGCGAGTTCGGACCGGTTGGCACATCGCCAAGGCCTGTGTTGGTTTCGGCGGTCATATTCGCCGTCGAAGACGCATCAGATGTGATGACGACAAAGCCGTCAGAATAGATGTCCGCAAACTCTCCGATGTCCACAGTGGCAATTGCCGTGGAGTCGGCCCAGCCCAAACTCGCCAATGCAAATCCGGCCGCACCTGAGGCATTGGTCACTGAATTGGCATAAATGCCGACGCCACTGTGACCGGTGATCTCAGCCCGCTGTCCCACGGTAACGCTGGCTTCGGTTTTCTTGACCAAAACCTGGAACGGAAATGTCAGAATATCCGCGACCTGACTCAGCAACGGGCCGACAAGATTGTTGTTCAATGCCGACGAAATTTCGAGCTGCTCGGCAAAGGTGCGCTCTTCGGCCTGTGCAATCAGATACACACCGCCGGCTTCAATTCTGGTATCGTCCCCAATATCGATTGTCGCTTCTTTTGACGACGGAAAGATCGGGGCAAGGTTCTCCAGTTCGGCAGTGCCGATGCGACGACTGCGAAATTCGATAAAGCCATCTTCGGAGGTGTCCCCCACGATCGAGACGGAATCATTCACTGTAATCTCTTCGGCAATCACCTGCATTGAACCGCTGTCGCCGAGATCAATGCTGCCCGAAAAGACAACAGAATCCTCACCCCCATCAGCGGCAAAGGTCTCGGCACCGTCAAATTCACCATAGATATTCAGGGATGCATCCCAATTTGCCGAGAGGCTCTGAACATCCAGAGAATCTGACCCCGAGCCCAGATTGATCGTCAGCGAGGAAGTCGGGTTTGCAAATGTGATATTTTCAAAAGTCGGAATCAACCCACCGGTCGTTCCGATATACATGTCGTCCGCACCCGAGGCGCGCAGGACCGCAGTGTCAGCATGCGCCGACAAATCGATCACAAGATCATCTGTGGCATTGTTCTGGGTAATCGGTTCCAATCCGCGATAGACCAGATCGGTACCGTCCAATGTTATGTGACCGTCGTTGGCGTTCTCGGCCGCATAAACAATGCTGGAAAAAGACCCATCAAGTATCAGACTGTCAAATTCCCCGTCACCCCCATCAATCTCGATTGACTTGGCCAATTCGTCGGCTGCGACGGTAAAGGTGTCATCACCGTGCGTTCCCACGAGGCTTTCAAAGCCTGTGAAATCGATCGTAAAGAACGCGGCCTCATCCCCGTTGGCGTCTTCGAGTTTGACCGTCGCGCTCCCCGAGGCACCTTCGTCGGTTACATCTTCGATCAGCCAGTCGGTCGACGTACTCAGAACGTCATCCCCTGCCCCGCCGAATATCTCAAGACGGTCAACCCCACCACCGCCCGTAATGGTGAATACGGGAAGCTTTGCAGTCTCTCGAACCAGCTCAAAGAACGAGACTGCATCTATTTGGATATGGTTAAGGTTGACGTTCGTTCCCGAAGGCCCAGATCGCGCATCTATGTGAATTTCGGATCTCAAGGGCGCGGTATGGGACCCACCGAATGCCTGGGCAATTTGAGATCCACTTGAATTGAGCGCCCGGATCGCGTTGCCACTTTCGTAATCGAAAGCGTCGATCCTCAGGGTGCCTTCGTCGGCTAGGAGGGCATCAGCCATTGATATCGTAAAGTCGGCAGCCAGCAGAAGCCTGGGCTCAAGTTGCTCGACAACAGCTTGTTTGCCACGGGATTCTGAGGCCCGAGAATTTCTGATAAAACGGCGTCGCTTGGAAGAAAGAAACTTTCGACCCGGCAAAAACGGGAATGACACTTATCGGCCCCCCTTGAGGAGTGAGCTAACGCTCCCTCTGCTCAACGGGGGCGGTTGGGTAAAATCATGATTTGTCTGTCGCGCAATCTTTTTCCTAAAAGCTTAGACAGTTCAAAGCCTTTTGACTACTCTTTCTTTCTAGGCACCCAAATCGCCCGAATAAGAAAACAATTTCAACAATGAAAAGGCTACTGTTTATGCCCGTGCAACAATTGTTCTACAATACCGCTGTACCTGTCAGCGCACAGCGACATGGTGACCTGTCAATCAGCATGGGGAAGTCCTATTCATTCGCCAGCAAAACCAACTCTATTCCTGTTACAGCATTGGAATTCGGCCCCGCCGCCAGCGACCACCCGATCGTCTTTGCAGGTGTGGGAGACGACGCAGTTCCGGCAATAATCGTCGGTACACGCAACGATGAAAATTTGGCTGTCGACAGCGACGGCCAGTGGAGTGGCACATATATTCCGGCCTTTGCCAGACGGTATCCCTTCATCTTCTCCCTAGATGAAGAAAAACAACAGTTCACGTTGTTGCTGGACGAAGAGTACGAGGGCGCGAACAGGGAAGGTCGCGGCGAACGCCTATTCGATTCCGAAGGCGAACAGACTGTGTATTTGAAATCCTTGCTAAAGTTCCTGCAAGAATATCAGGCTGGCTTCGCGCGCACTCAGGCATTTTGCAAACGCCTGATCGAATTGGACCTACTTACACCGATGCAGGCACAGTTTTCCCTGCCCGCAGGAGAAAATCGGACGTTGGGCGGATTCAAGGTTGTTGACCGTGAAAAACTGAAGGCGTTGCCAGGTGACACTCTCGCTGAGCTCTGTAGTAAGGATGAACTGGAATGCATTTACCTACATCTGGCGTCACTGCGTCATTTCCGAAACATGTTGGAACGGACCCAACCCGTCGCGACGCAAGACCCCATGGAACCCGCAACAGACGACGTGGAACCAGAAGCCGACAGCTGAGGTCCCTGTCCGTTCTCATCGCACTGACCCTGTCATTCGCG
>NZ_CP123587.1:0-126909 GCF_045277565.1 Aliisedimentitalea scapharcae
ATGAGCTCACCCTCGAGGACCGCAGCTGACGTCATCGCCTTCGGCCGTGATGGTACGGCCAGGACCTCGGGTTGGACATTTCATGGCGCGCGACCTGCATGGGTAGGGCTGGATGGTAGTGCTGAGGAAGAGGTTGTTCTGGCCTCGTTGGATGCCCCGACCCTGTCCGTCCGCGACGACATCCTCTCCCTGATCCGCACCACCGCTACCCGCCATGCGAGCAATCATGCTCTACGCCAGGTCGGCCTCGATGCGGACGACTGGCAGATCCTATTCCGCGCCCTGGTCGAAGCTGAAAGCAGCTACAATCCGACTGCCGTCAGCCCCAAGGGCGCCTACGGTCTTGGCCAGTTGATGCCTGACACGGCCCACTCCCTAGGGGTTGATCCGCGCGACCCGTTCCAGAACCTCGATGGCGCCGCGCGCTATCTGCTCGCGCAGCTCGGTACGTTCAAGGACATCGACCTGGCGCTCGGGGCCTATAATGCCGGGCCGCACCGCGTGGTCGAGTATTCCGGTATCCCACCCTTCTCCGAGACCCGCGACTACATCGCGCGCATCCACCGGATCCGGTCCCGGCTGGCAGGCACACCCGGTTCCGAGCCGGACACCCGCGTCACAGACCGGGTTCCAGCCCGCGCGACCGTCCTCATCGATCTTCAGTAAAACAAGGGAACTTCGCATGCTTCGACATCGCCTCAGCCGCCTCTTGCCCGCCGCCACAACCTTGGCGGCTTTTGCAACGCCAGTCCTCGCGCAAGACTTGTCACCGATCCAGACCATGTTGGAAACCGTCGAAGCCGCGCTGACCGGTCCGATCGGGATCGCGGTCGCCACGCTCGCAGTCATCGGCACCGGCTTCATGTGCATGATGGGACGGCTCAACTGGGGCTGGTTCGCCTCGGTCATCATCGGGATCGTGCTGATTTTCTCGGCCGGGACGATTGTGGCGGGGTTCTCCTAATGAGCCGGAAAGCATTGTGCGTGTTTCGCAAAAAGGCATCCTGCAGCGGCTCCGAACGCGTTGTGCTGCGCAAACACTGCCTCGGACCCGCCCTCGGATACACCTTTCTTGCTGAGCGAAACTCACACTAAATGGCCCAACAATCCCCCCTCTTTCTGGGCCTCGCCCGTCCGCCCAAGTATCTGGGACTCCCTGTCGGATACCTCGTGGTGCTGGCGACGGGGGTCGTTCTGCCGTTCATCTGGACGAAGTCGATGGTCTTCTTCCTGATCGGGCTCGTCGCCTATCCGATCCTCTGGTTCGTCGCCGACCGCGAGCCGCATTTCTTCGAAGTGCTGCGCGTCTCCTACGGCTCGGTGCGCCCAACGAAGAACCGCAGCCTGCATGGAGGTGACAGCTTTGGCGCTTGATGCAGGCACGCTTTCCGCTCACGGAACTGCTCTTCTTCAGGCGGGCGGCAGTGACTTCGCTCGCGAAAGCTACCTCGCGGAGCACCTGCCGTACTTCGCGCTGGCGGATGATGATGTGATGGTGCTGCGCGAGGGCGACCTCATGGCGACCCTGCGCCTTGATGGGCTCAACCCAATGACCAGTGAAGACGCCCAGCTCGATGCGCTCAGACGCGCGGTCGCCGCCATTGTTGCCCAGACCGGCAACGCCTTCGGCTTCTACATCCACCGCATATCCGTGCCGCAGGATCTTGGGATGCGCCCTATCGAGGGCGACAGCTTCGCCGCCGCGATCGACGCGCGCTGGCAGGCCCATGTCAAAGACCTGCACCCGGCCAAGCGTCAGCTCTATCTCAGCGTCATCCGGCGCCCAGACATCTCGGCCCGCATCCCGTTCCTGCGTGCCCTCGCCCGCAAGGCCTGGGTCAAAGACCGCGCGACGCGCCTGCAGGAGCTGAACGAGGTCATGGGTTTTTTTGAGGTAGCTTTGTCGTCGGCCAACCCTGTGCGGCTCACGAAGTTGGGCGGTGAATGGCTGGGCTATCTCAACACCCTGAACGCCGGCAGCTTCTCCCCCATTGCCTTTGGGCAAAGCGCCCTACCCCTCTCGCATACCCTGAGCAATTGCCGCGCGAACTTCGACGGCGACGTCGTCACCCTAACCGACGCCGTGACCGGTCAGGTCAAATACGGCGCGCTCTTCTCGATGAAGACCTATCCGGCCCTGACAGACGTTACGTTGCTCGACGCGCTTGACCTGCCGCTCGACATTGTTCTGACGAACTCCTTCAGCCCGATCCCGAACAACATCATGGCCGAACGCATCCAGCGGATTATCCGCCAGATGCATGCCTCCGACGATGCCGCCGTCTCCCTGCGCGAGCAATTGGGCCAGGCGGCCGATGATCAGGAAGCAGGACGCATCGCCTTCGGCGACCATCACCTCTCCATCGCGATCTATGCACCGGACCGCGACACGCTCGAGCGCGCTGCCGCCCAGATCAAGCGTGTGGGTCAGGAGATCATGTCTGTCATCGTGCGCGAGAACATGGCGTTGAAAGCCACCTACTTCGCACAATCCCCCGGCAACTTTGGCTACCGCGCCCGCAAGACGCCGATCTCTTCGATCAACTTCGCCGACTTCGCGGCGCTTCATGGCAGCGTCGAGGGGCGTGGTCCTGACCAATCCCCCTGGGGTCAGACCATCTCTGTGCTGCCGACGGTTGGCACCTCGGGATACCGCTTCAATTTCCACGAGGTGGGCAGTCCGGGTAAGGAACCCACGGTCGGCCATACGCTCGTTCTGGGACGCACCGGCACCGGCAAAACACTGACCACCGCCTTCCTCGCGGCACAGGCGCAGCGGGTTGGCGCACGGCTTTTCTTCTTCGACAAGGATCGCGGCCTCGAGATGGCCGTGCGCGCCCTTGGCGGCCGCTATAACGAGATCCGCGCGGGCGTGCCCACGGGCCTCAACCCGCTCGCTACCGAGACCGACGAGCGCGGCCGCGCTTGGCTTTCGGACTGGCTTGCAACACTTCTCACGAGCAATGGCACGCTCTCGGGCGAACAATCCCGCCACATCCAGAGCGCCGTCGGCCAGAACGCCGATGCAGGCGCAGCCCTGCAGCGTTTCTTGAGTTTCGAGACGCTGTTCCAGTCGCTCGATGATGATGGCGAACTGCAGTCCCGTGTTGCCGAATGGGCGCCCGGCGGGCGCTATGGCTGGGTCTTTGACGAACCCGAACGCGGCGCGGGACTCAAGCTCACGGGTGACATCGTCGGGTTCGACATGACCGAAATCCTCGACATGACCACCGAGCGGATGGCGGTGCTCTCCTACATCTTCCGCCAGATCGAACGCGTGGTCGAGGATCGCCGCCCCACCATCATCGTGCTCGACGAGGCCTGGAAGCTTCTCGACGATCCGTATTTCGGGGCGCGGCTGGAAAACTGGCTGGTGACGCTGCGCAAGATGAACTGCGTCGTGATCATGATGACGCAGTACCCGAGCCAATTGCGCGACAGCCGCGTCGGCAAGACCATCGTCGAGACGGTCCCAACCCAGATCCTGTTCCCGAATGATCGCGCCACCATCTCCGATTACGATTTCCTCCGCGTGAACGCCAAGGAGGCCGCCCTTCTCGTCCAGCCCACCATCGGCCAGCGCATCGCGCTTGTCCGCTCGGCGGGTGACAGCGTCTTTGTCGATGCGGACCTCTCCGCACTTGGCAACCTCCTTCCCATCCTTGGCGGCGGCGCCACCGGCGAGGCCCGTGTGCCCGCCGATTGGCGCGCCAATCACGACTTCTGGAGACATGTGATATGAGTTTGAAACCGCTCCTGGCGCTTTGCGCCGCCGGAAGCCTTCTTTCCGCTTGCGAGAAATACACCGAGAAAACCTCGCCCTGTTTCGGACGCAATGGCGCGCCGCAGGTGACCCGGTCCGCGCTTTCCTTTTCGACCATGGGCGCTCCGGTTCAGCATACAACCAAACCCGACTGCACTTTCGAACCCCTGCCCCGTCCGGAATGAGCCGCGCCGCGATCATATCCGCCGGGCTCTGCCTCGGCCTCGGTGCCCTGCCCGCTCTTGGCCAGGGCGTGCCGACACAGGACAACTCCGCGATCGGGCGCGCCATTGCGCGAGTGACGGCGCTCGCCGAGGATCTGAGCGTCCAGCAGAACAAGGACCACACCGAGTCCAGCCTGGCCGATGTCCAGGCCGACCAGTTGCGCGTTCTCGAAGAGATGACGGCGGCCATCACCGGCCCCGGATTTGATACCCGCGCCCTCGAGGGCAATGCGGATTTCGGGGTGGCGGCGGTCTACCCCAATACCGATCCAAACCCGATGAACAGCCGCCTCTTCGGTGAAGGTCGCGAGACCGTCGAGATGATGATCGTCGAGGTGGCGGGCGAGTTCGCAGGCGCCCCCGGTGTGGCCCGCGCCGGTCTCTCGGCCACCCAATGGCGCTGCCTCTTTCAGGCCCTGATCAAACAGGAGAGCCGCTTCAATGTCGCCGCACAAAGCCCGGTCGGGGCCTATGGCCTGACCCAGCTCATGCCCGGCACCGCCTCCGATCTCGGCGTCGACCGCTATGACGTGAAAGACAACCTGCGCGGCGGCGCGCGCTATATCACGACGCAGCTCAACCGCTTCGGCAATATCCCCCACGCGCTCGCGGCCTATAACGCGGGGCCGGGCCGGGTGATCGAATATGGCGGCGTGCCGCCCTTTGCCGAGACGCAAGGCTATGTCCGGAACATCTCCAAATTCTACAACGAATATCTCGCCGTCGTGGGCGGCGCCGACGCGCTCGGCACGCTCTCCCCCTCGGACTTTGCCCTGGCCGAATATGCCAGCATCTCCGAGGCGGGCATCTATTACGCCGCCGACAGCTCGGCGACCACCGAACAGGTGATCAACCGCCTGCGCGCGATCATCCTGCAGATCGATGCACAGCCCAATGCCAAGGCGGCCTGGGAGCTCAACACCTACGCCAAGGCCGAGATCGGCCGCATCCTCAATCTTCGCGTCCGGCTGATGGCCGCCAACCAGCAGCGCGAGGCGGCCTATGCGCAGCACCTCGTCGCCGACCGGCTGGCCGAGCGCGACTTCATGCAGATGGGAGTTCCCGAATGAGACATCTTCTCCTGACCGTGGCCGCGGTCACTACACTCGGGCTTCCCTTGCCCGCCACGGCCCAGGGCGTGCCGACTTTCGATGGATCGCAGCTTGGTCAGCTCGTGGCGCAGCTCGAGCACATGGCCGAAGACCTGAACGTCCAGATGCAGCAACTCGCCACCATGCGGCTGGAACTGGAAACCCAGCTGTCGCAGCTTACAAACCTCGAGGCGCAGCTGACTTCGCTCATTGAGGGCAGCGGGCTGGGCGAGCTATTCGCGACAGTCGAAGAATTCCGTGCGCTGCGCGGCAAGCTGGTCGCCCCGCTTAACACCGCGCAATCCTTGGCCAGCGGCGATTTCCTGAGCGGCTTCAATCCCGGCGCCGAACTCTCGGCCTCGGTCGAGCGGGTGCTATCGGGCAGCGGCTTTACGTCGGAACGTCTGAGCACGCTCTCGGGATCGGATCAACCTGCCGACAACCGCATTGCCGCCTCGGCCGGGGCCAGCGTCATGCTCTCCGTCGCCGCTCAAGAAAGCCATGAAGAGGCAGGCCAAAGCCTCGAACGGCTCGAGACCATGGTCGGGCTCATCGACGATCAGGACGGGCTGAAGGCCGCCGTCGATCTCAACACCCGCGTCACCGCCGAACTTGGCATCATCCTGACCCAGATCTGGCGGCTGGAAGCGGCGCAAGGCGTGAGTGCCGGCCAGCTTGGCGTCGTCGATGCCGCGACCCTCGCGGATGAGCGCAAGTTCCGTTCGATGGCGGTGGATCCATGAGGCGCCCCATGACCCACAGCTTTGCTCCAGTTCGGGCACTTGGTTTCGCAGCACTTGTCGTGAGTGCCCTGCCCTGCGCCACGATGGCCCAGACCCCGACCAAGCAGCCATCCGGTGACACACCTTTCAGTTCGATGGCGATCGCACGGGACGAGGCTGACAACTGCCGGATCCCGAAACCGCCCGCCAATCTGGCCGGGACCGCATACCTGCGCAATGGATATCGCGCGATCCTGCGCATCCTGATCGCCGAAGAGGCGCTGGCCACAGAGAACTGCGACTGCCTGCTCGACCAGTTCACCTGGGATCAGGCACTAGACGCCCTGCCTCGGTTCCAGACCTCGGACAACCCGCGCCTGCCGTTCAAAGTGCTGGACCTCTACGCCAAGGCCGATGCGCTGGAAGCCCAGGTCGCGGAGGTCTGTGTAGAGTAGATGGGGGTCATTCGCGACATCCTGGGTCAGGTCGACGCCGCGGTGAACACTGTCGCGCAGGACGGCTTTGTCTCTTCCGCGGCCTCGGTCGGCAATGTCATCTCGGCAGGCGCCACACTCCTCCTCGTGCTCCTCGGGATCAACGCGGTGATGCAACTCCGCCCCCTGCCCTTCGGCACCGGCTTTGCCTTCGGGATGAAAGTCGCGCTCGTGGGCATATTCGCACAGAGCTGGGACAATTTCAGCGCCATTTATAACATCGTCACGCAGGTCCCCGACTCCGTTGGCGCCTCGAACCTGGCGCTCACCGGCTCGGGCGACGAGGCTGGGGTCTATGAGAGCCTCGACAATATGGTCGCCCGCATCACCGCCTATGGTGACACGATCGGGGATCGCGCGGGCTGGGTCTTCGGCGCGGTGCTGGGCGCGATCTTTTTCGTCCTCTCGGCCGTCTTTGCCGCCGTCACCGCCGGGATTATCGCCTTCGCCCGCATCGTCTTCGCATTGATGATCGTGATCGCCCCCTTCATGATCGTGACCTCGCTCTTCAAACCGACCCAGTCCCTCTTCGAGGCCTGGACCCGCGCCACCATCGGCTATGCGCTCATGCCCATCGCCGCCGCAGGCGCCGCGGGCATCATCGTCGCCATCGCAGAAGCCATCGGCGACGCCTCCGCCGATCCGGGCGACGTCGAGACCGTGAGCCTCATCCTGCCCTTCCTCGTGATCCTCATTCTCAGCGCCGGGATCATGGCCTCGGTCCCCTACATCGCCTCCAATCTTACCGGTGTCGTGGGCATTGCGTCCAATGCCGTGGGGCTGACCGGCCTCGCGCGGCAGGGGTTCGTGAACACGCGCCAATACGGCACCGGTGCGACCTCACGCCTCGTCACCGGCAAAGCCCCGCATGAGCTGAACCAGATGGCCAATGCGGGCGTGGTGAAGACCGGCGAGATGATCCGGCAAACCCCCGGCGCGCTTCTTTCCGCCGCCAAGGCCTTCCGCAAACCCTGATGTGAAAGACGACTGACTTGAAGAAGCTTGTGACCAGTTCTCCCGCGTCTGACCGCGACGCTTTCGAGGCGGATTTCATCTACGGGCCAAGACGGCGTGAGCGCTTTGCGTGGTTCGTCGCGGCGGCCGGCGTGCTCGTCGGTGTGGCGGGCATGGTCGCGGGCGCCAGCCTCTTTCCGCTCAAGTCGACCGAGACGTTCGTGGTCGTGGTCGATAAGGAAACTGGCGAGATGGACCGTGTGGCCGCCGTGCAGGCGCTGACGCTCTCCGAGAGCGACGCCATCATCCAAGCGAATCTCGTAGCCTATGTCGATGACCGCGAGACCTACGACCTGACCGATGGCGAGCAGCGCATCAACTCGGTGCTCGAACGTTCAGACGGCGATGCCGCCCGCACGCTGCGCGATCTCTGGTCCTCCACCAATGAGGATTATCCCATCACCGTCTATGGCCGCGACGCCAAGATCGAGGTGGTCATCAAGTCGGTGAACCAGATCGAGCGCGGGGTGGCCCAGGTCCGCTTCACCCGCACGCTGCGCCGTCCCCGCGACACCCGCACCGTCACCCGGTCTTACGTTGCTACCGTTGGCTACGACTTCCAACCCGATACCCGCCAGCGCCTTCAGGACGTCTGGGCCAACCCCTTGGGCTTCGTGGTGACCGCCTACCGCGTCGACGCCGAGACCCTGGAGAACTGACCAAGATGAAATCCTTGCCCACGCTCCTCCTAGCGCTTGCCCTTCCTGTTACCGCACTCGCCGAGGCCACGCCGCAAGGCGGCCCGCTCGATATCCGCATCCGCACCGCCGTCTATAATGAAAACCAGGTCTACCGGATCGAAACCGATCTCAGGCATTCGACCACGATCCATTTTGGGGCCGGGGAACGCTTCGAGGCGGTGATCGTCGGCGACACCGAGAGCTTCCAGGTCGACCCGATCCCGGAGCTCGGCAATGTGCTCACGATCAAGCCGCATGTGGCGCAGGCCTCGACCAACATGACCGTGATCACCAACCGCCGCACCTATTCCTTCCACCTGCGCGAAGGTTCGATCCCGAACCGCACCGGCATGTTCTTCGAGGTGCGCTTCCGCTACCCAGACGAGGAACGCCGTGCGGCGGGTGCGACCCAGCCCAAAGGCTATGAGGCACCCCGCAACTACAACTACCGTGTTTCGGGCGAGGGGGATTTCCGCCCCAGCCATATCTACGACGACGGGCGCTATACGTATTTCGTCTTCCCGGAGAACGGTCGCCAGCCCGCCCTCTTCAAGGCCGATGACCAGGGCCGTGAGCGCACGGTCAACTGGACGCAAGCCGGCAACACGGTCCGGGTGCTCGGGGTGAACACCTACTGGACGCTGCGCATCGGCGACGAGGCGATCTGTGCCTGGCGCGACGAGAGCGCCATCTACGTGAGCAACTGACCATGGCCGACCAAACCCCTCCCGATCTCCAGAACCGCCTTGATCAATTCAGCCAGCGCGGCAAATCCAGACGCCGCGACAACAGCCTCGGAGTCGGTGCCCTCGCCGCCGCCCTCGCCCTTGGCGGGGCTGGGGTGGCGTATTTCCTGGCGACTGGTTTGCAGGAGGGCGACAGCGCGCTTGAGACCTCCGATGTGGAAACTTTCCAGGACCGCCGCCCCGGCACCGGCGGACGGCTGGAGTTCCCGCCCGACGAGACCGAGCAGCGGGTCAATGACGCGCTGATCGCTGTCGAGGAAGCGCTTGACGTGCCCGCGGCCCCTGCCCCGGAGGCAAGCGCCGAGGTGCTGGCTGAGATCGCCAAGCTCCGCGAGGCCCTTGCCGCTAGCCAGGCCGCGCGCAACTCGGAAATCCAGTCCGCCGTCGCGGATCTTCGGGAAGCCTTCGACGAACAGAAGGCCGCGCTTGAAGCGACGCTCGCCGCCAAGGAAACCGAACTGGCCAACCTGCAGCGCCAGACTGAAACCCGTATCGAAGGGCTGCAGGCCATGCTCAATGCCGAACGGGCGCAGCGCGAGGGGCTTGAGGCAGAGCTGGACCGCGAGGGGTTGATCGCCGATCAGCGTCTGCTCGAAGAGCGCCAACGTCAGGAAGAGGAACAGCGCCAGCGCGAGGCTGAGCGGGTCGCCGAGGAACTTCTGACCGCGCAGATCAAATCCCCCGCTGTCGTCTATGCCGACGGCCCCCGCGGCGGCGCAAGTGGCGCGGCGGTGGCCGATCCTGCTGCCGCTGGCACTGGCGGGTCGGTCCTTTCGGACAATGAGCAATTCCTGCAGAGCGCTCGGCCGCTAGAGGTGCAGGAGGCCGCCCGCCTCACCCATCCCGAGCGTACGCTAACCCAAGGGTCTGTCATTCAGGCCGCGCTCCAGACCGCCATCAACAGTGATCTGCCCGGGTCGGTGGTGGCTGTGGTTTCCGAGCCGGTCCCGGCCTTCTCCGGGGACCGGATCCTGATCCCCCGGGGCTCTCGCCTTTTTGGCCAATACCGCTCCGGGATCGAGATGCACCAGAAGCGCATCCTGATCCTCTGGACCCGCGTTTTGACCCCGGACGGCACCTCGATGGAAATCGCCGCCGTGGGGGGCGATCAGCTCGGCCGCTCGGGCCTCACCGGTCTTGTTGACACCAAGTTCGCCGAGCGTTTCGGCGGGGCGGCGCTGATTTCCGTGATCGGGGCGGCGCCTGCGGTGGCAGCAGAAAGCACTGGAAACGAGAACACAAACATTGTTCTCGGCGATGTCGGATCAGATTTGCATGACGCAGTCGGCTCGGTCATTGCCAATCAAATCTCGATTGCGCCTACTATCTACGTCGATCAGGGCGCCTCCGTCACCGTGCTCGTGGACCGGGATGTGGTGATTTATTGACCGAGGCGACATCACCAACCTCCTACCTCGAGCGTTATCTCGACCCGTTCCGCGACCTTCTTAGGCGCGATGACGTGGTCGAGATCGCGATCAACCCGGATGGCAAGGTCTGGCTCGAGGTCGCGGGTGACGCCACCATGCGCCACGAAGGCCAGACCGTGGACCGGACCACCGCCCTCAACATGGCCCAGACCATTGTCGGCGACGCCAAGGCCCGCGTCTCTGAAAAGAACCCTCTCGTCTCCGGCAAGGTAGAATATGCAGGTCGCCCGCTTCGGGTCCAAGTCGCCGTACCGCCCGCCATCGATCGCGGGGCCTCGATCACGATCCGCCTCTTCGCCGCGGGCAGCGTCCGGGACTACGCACCAACCTATCTCTTCGGCAAGGCCGTCTCGCTCGATGCACTCCGCGCTGAGAAGATGAAAAACATTGCCACACTCGCCGAAGAAAACCTTGAAGCTGCCCTACGGACCCTGGTCGAGGCACGCCTCAACGTCCTGATCAGCGGTGGCACATCGACCGGCAAGACCACCTTCGCCCGCCATCTTCTGACCCACGTCAATGAGCACGAACGGCTGATCACCATCGAGGACGCCTTCGAGCTTTTCCCTGGACAACCCAACACCGTCGCCCTGCTCGCTGACCGGAGTGCCGACTCGCAACGTAGCGCCAATGCCCTCCTTCAGGCCTCCCTCCGCATGCGCCCGGACCGGATCATCGTTGGAGAGTTGCGCGGGGCCGAGGCCCTGACCTATCTCGAAGCGATCAACACCGGCCATGGCGGGTCGGTGTCGACGATCCACGCAGAGACTGCGGAACTCGCCATCGATCGGCTTGCGATCATGGTGCTGCAGGCTGGCACACCGCTGACCTTCGCCGAGGTGCGGGAGTACATCCGGAAATCCATCGATGTGATCGTCCAACTCGGGCGCGCCGAAGGGAAGCGGGGGATCACGGAATTCTATCTGCCAGGACGGTGACAACTCGCGGCAAGGCGAGGTCCTTGATGCCAGCCTTCGACCGATCTAAGGATGAAACGAAGGCGGAACGCTGCTCTTTGAGGTTGAAAACACGGTCGGCGCATGGGACTAGTTTAAGAATTGAAAGCTCACCGAGGCCTGATCCGTGCAGCAAATTGAAATTAAAGTTGAAAATGATCATATCCAGCGGGTTACCACCGCGAAACCTCTGGCAGCCATTTCGGAACTTATCTGGAATGCCTATGATGCGGATGCGCGCGAAGTAAAGGTTGAGCTAGAAGAGGGTCAACTGACAAAGCTCGGCGTCATTCGAGTTATCGACGATGGCACAGGCATTCCCGCTGACGAGGTCGAAACCTTCTTCCAATCATTGGGCGGATCTTGGAAGAAGCGCGCAATCAAGACCGAGGGCGGCAGGTCAATTCATGGGGAAAAGGGGCAAGGACGTTTCAAGGCTTTTGCACTTGGCGAGCGTGTAACTTGGGTATCCCATCATGCCGGAAAGAAGTTCTCGATCAGCGGTGAAAAATCGGATCTGAAGCGCTTCACAATTTCAGATACAGTCCCGTCAGGGAGCACCGGCTGCACCGTAGAAGTCGAGAATGTAGTTCGGGATTTCGAAATCTGGTCGGCAGACGGGTTTGCCGAGCAAATCCGTGATGTGTTCGCGCTCCAGCTCTACGAGGACCCAGGTTTCCGTATCATGTATGATGGCGAAGAGATCGACGCGCGGGATGCAATTCGGGACGTGACGCCGTATGACATTTCGGCGACCACCGAAGATGGCCATGAGTACAAAGCTACGCTCGACATTATTGAGTGGAAAAAGAAGGTCGAACGGAAATTGATGCTTTGCCTACCAGGCCGATTCAGTTTCCACGAAATGGTACCGGGAATTCATGCACGCGGGTTCGAATTCACCGCATACTTGACCGCAGACCATTTTCAGGAACTTGCAGACGATAACACGGAAGGACTCGTAGAGCTCGATCCTCCCTCCATGGCACTTGTCGAGGCGACGAAAGCCAAGTTGCGCGAGCACTTTCGCGAGCGCGAGGCAGAGCGTTCTCGTGGCAAAATCCAGGAATGGAAAGAGGCCAAGATCTATCCCTATGAAGGAAAAACGTCTGATCCCATCGAGATCAACGAAAGACAGGTCTTTGACGTCGTCGCATTGAATTTGGCCGACTATAGCCCTGACTTTGAGAAGGCTCCGTCAAAGCAGCAAAAGCTTATCCTTCAGCTCGTCAAAGCAGCAATTGAATCTGGGCCAGGTGCCCTGCCTGCAATTCTGGAGAGTGTCGTAGATCTTCCCAAGGCAAAGCAAGAGGAACTGGCAGACCTTCTTCGAAAGACCTCGCTTACAGCTGTTATCAATGCCGCAAAAGCTGTCACCGATCGTCTCGAGTTTTTGCGAGCCTTGCAGATCCTGGTATTTGACCCAAAGTCCAAACGTCAGTTGCTTGAACGGTCTCAACTTCATCGGATTATCGCCCAAGAGACATGGATATTCGGCGAACAGTTCAACCTGATGAACGACGATCAGGATCTGTCCGCCGTATTGCGCAGCCATATCGAATTGCTGGGTAGTGACAGTGACGATGGCGCTACTCGGGAGACACTCGCGCCAAGTGCACCAGTTCTCGACGCCGAGGGCAAAGCCGCTATTGTTGATCTGATGCTGTCTTGCCGGATGCCGACGGCCACCGACGAAGAGCGCAAACACCTCGTCATAGAACTAAAACGCCCAAGCCAGAACCTCAACGAAGACGTCATCAACCAGATCAAGAAGTACGCAAAGGCCGTGGCGCTTGATGACCGGTTCAAACACTCGAACGTGGAATGGGACTTCGTCGCGGTGGCCAACCGTTTCACAAAAGACGCAGAGTTCGAGGCACGGCAAAAGGACAAACCTCGTGGGCTTGTCCTCGAAGTTGATGACCCGATCAGAATCCGTGTCTGGGCTAAGACCTGGGGAGAGATCATTCAGGAGGCAGAAGGGCGCCTGACCTTCTACAAGCGTCGCCTAGAGTATCAGGCCAATGACAAAGAAGCTTTGCGGTATCTGCGTACGATCAACGCAGACTACCTGAGTGAGGAGGTCAAGGAACGAATCTCGGCCCTTGATGCAGAAGAAGGTGTAGCGGCGGAGTAGGCTCCAGGCAGAGCTCTGTTCAGCTGTACCAGGATCTATCGTCGAAATGATGGGCAACCAAGGTTAGCTTGGTAGGCTTTTCCACAGGCGCATCGAACCTCAGCCAGAACGGGAAGTCGTGTTGGATTTCCGCCGCGTCGTGCTTGGAGCCATAGTGCAAGGTAACACTTGCAACTCCTGAAAACCGCACAACGATCACCTGTGAACGCAGTGCTTCAACTTCGATTTCGGCATCGTCGATCCAAGGATCAATTTCGTACCCTTTGCCTGCCAGAATATCGATGTCGTCGAACGTCTGCTCGATCAACGCGTCCGACATTGCGCGATAGACATCATCCACCAAGGCCTCTTTGACGGCGCTTCGTCCTCCAGAAAATGACACAAGTAAGCCCTCAAGCGCCGTCAGTGCTTCACCAATGAATGACTTGATGGTCGCCTCGTCGTTTACCAGCGTGTCGGGCCGAACATGCGTCGCCTTGTTTAGTGCTTCTATCGATCGGATCGCCGCGCGGTGCAAATCGTCGACGTCTAACCCCAACTGTTCGACGAAAGCATCTGACAAGCCACCCTGAGTGGAATAGATAGCCTTTTGACGCCGCGTGACAGTCTTTGTATTTGGCTCCTGCTTAAACCAACCGCATGAGCGTACTTCATCGTCGGGCGCGTCCGCATGCAGGATATGCCCGAACAATTCCCGCAATCCTGCTGCAGCAAGATGCAAACGAACAGGATTTTCCTTGTCGCTGGCGACCCTGAGACTTCCTGCAAGCAAGTCCCGAGAAAACTGATCCGGTAGACGATCCTCAACGGTCACATAGTTCCCTTTCTACAGTAGAAGGCAGCAGAAAGCGCCAAAAGATTCGACGCCTGAACCTGCCTCATTCGTGTTAGAAATAGCCGTTGCGAACAAAACTCGATAGTCAGCAAACACTACCTGAACATGAAAAAACTGCCGACTATCCGATTACATTGAACGCGCCATTTTTGCTGTCACCCACCCAACAACTCCTCGATGAAATCCTCCTGCCGATCGAACGCCGCCTCCCATTCCTTCGGCACCGCAGCTTCCCGCTCGAGCGTCTCGGGCTCGGGCTGCCCGCGCCCGGCGTCCATCGCCATCACGCTCATTGCGCGTGCTTCGCGGCGCTGCGAGCGGTCCCGGACAGGCGCGCGTTCGGCTGGTTTCGCCTGCTCGTCTGCGAGGGCTGCGTCACCATCCACGCTACCCCAAGGCCCCACGCCCTGCACGCTCGGTGGATAGGGGAAAGGCTTGCCCTCCTGGCGGGCCAGCATCTCTTTGAAGAAGGGATCGTCATAATACTTAATCCGGCTCGCCTTGATCGGGTGCTGGGGCGAGGCGAGAATGATGACTTCGTCAGGGTCCATGAGGCGCGCTTCCGTCTCGGAAAGGAGCGGCCGTTCTTCCAGCCGCGCCGAGGTCGAGGTCGCCCCGAGGACACCCTTGTTGCGACCATACATCCGGGTGACCGCCTCACGGGTCGTGCTGCCGACCGCAGCGGAGACTTCCTTCACGGTGCGCTGGTCGCGGGGCGTGATGTGGAGCTTGAGCCCTGCCCCGTTCTCGAGGCTCTCGCGGCCCTCCGGCCCGTAGATCCGGTCAAGCGAAGCCAGTGACTGCGCGATCATCGCAACTCGGCCGCCATAGCTTGCAAGCGAATGGATTGCCCGTTCGAGATAGGGCATGGTGCCCATCTGCTGGAATTCGTCGATCATCATCATGACCGGCCAGGGCTCATCCGGGCCCGGCTCGTTCAGGCGGATCGAGGCGATGAGATCGGCGAACATCAGGCGTAGGAGCGGGGCGAGGGTCGCGATGTGATCCTCGGAGACGGCGATATATAGCGACTGCGGGGTCGTCCGGAAGGTGGAAAAATCAAAGTCGCTGTCTTGCGTGGCCGAGCGTACCGCCGGGTTGTCCCATTGCTTGAGACCGGCGGTCATCAGGGCCTGGATGTTCGAGGTCAGCAGCCGCGACGAGGCCGAGGCCGCATTGGTCCAAAGCTCACGCAGGATATCTTCCTCGGCCTCATCGGCATAGGTCTTGTACTGGGCGTTCTTGTATTCGCCCCCGGCAACGATCTTGTTCACCTCGCCAAGGTTCGGCGTGCCACGCTGGATCGCCAGAAGACAGGCGGCGACGAAGATCGACTTGCCCGCCTCGGAGAAGGTGTCGAGTTGCTTGTTGTCCTTGTCGAGGAAGAGGTCGGCCAGGATCGAGACCTCGGTGAAGCGCTGCGCGAATGTCGGGGCCTTCGCGATCCGCGCGAGCGGATTGTAGCGATGCGTGGCATTGGCCCAATCAAACGGGCTGAAGCGATAGACCTCGTCCCCGTTCAGAGCCCGGAGCCGCGCGGTCTTTTCGAAGTTTTCGCCCTTCACGTCGAGCACCACGACCGAGCCCGCGAAGCTCAGAAGGTTCGGGATCACGAAGCCGACACCCTTACCGGCGCGGGTTGGGGCCACCATCATCACATGCGGGATCATGGTCGAAGAGATGAACTCGGCCTTCGAGGTTGGCGCGCCGAGCTTGCCGCAGACAAAGCCTTTGCCGGGGGCCTGCAGCATGTCGTTCTTCTTCAACTCCGCATTGGTCTGCCAATGAGCCGAGCCGTAATCATCGCGCTCCTTTTTCCATGTCCAGGCCAGCGCCAAGGCGCCGAGGCCGATGGCCCCGAAGCCTACAGCACCAAACCCAACCTTGAAGGCCTCGGGATGTGCCGCGCGTGTGGCAGCGTCGGCCCTCCAAAGCGCCAGCATCTCAAAGCTGCCAAAGCCGGTTTTTATTGCCAGGGTCAGGTAGAAGGCTGCAACGATGGTGCCGATGACAGCACCACAGATCACACCGAAGAGAAGCGCGGCCCAGAGGGGAAGTGTCTTGGTCATGGTGGTCATCTCCCCCTTAGAATTCCATCTCGTCATCGAGACCGCGGTCCAGTGATTTGTTACGGGCAAGATCGCGACCCAACTCCTGCGCTTCCTGCTGGCCGCGCAACCGCGTGACCTCGGTTGCCTTGTCCTGCTGCAACCCGGCGGCGCGATCGGTGAAGACCTGGTCGCCAGTCTCCTCGAAGGTCATCTCAAGGAACTCCTGCGTGACGGTTATCTGGTCGAGCTTGCTCGGCAGGGCCGCGTCCAGCACCTCGAAGTTGCCGCGGCGAAGCTCGGCCAAGCCCTCCTCACCCAACTCCTTGAAGAGCTCGGATTGCAAGGTCCGCTCGACGGTCTCTTCCTGCGCCTCGGTGAGCCTGCCGTCCCGCAGCATGTCGGCGAGGTCCTGCAAGTAGGGATTGGGCGTGCGGTCGTCCTCGTCGATGAGGGGCAGAATCTCCTGCTCCTCGTCCGCGAGGGTCCGGCCGATCTCGACGCCCAGTTCCTTGGCGCGCTCGATCAGCGCGTCCATCACACCGTCGACCTTTTCCAGCGCGGCATCGAGCTGCTCATCATTGGCGGTCTCCACGCTGAGACCGTCCTTCGCCAGCACCGCGTTCATGTCCCGCTCGACCCAGTCCTGCGCCATGCCGTAGATGCGCGTGCCACCTGCCGATATCCGCGCCACCAGCTCTTCGCTGTCCATTCCGGCCTCCTCGGCGCGCTCGAGCACGTCGCGGAGCCCCTCATCATTGCCGGATTGAAGTGCTGCGAACAGCACCTCGCTACCCGCCCCTGGCGGATAGGGTTCCTCGAGTTGCTTGCCGAAGCGTGTGCGCAGGTCTGGGTCGGGCACCATCTGCGAGAGGTCCGCGATGATCGGCGCGGCCTTGGCTTCAAAAGCGGCGCGCTCGGTCGGGTCCAGTTCCTCGGCCTTGAGCCTGAGCGCCTCGATCGTGCGCTCGGAATAGTCGATCGCGTCACCGACGGTCTTGATGTCCTTCATGTCTATCTCTCCTTCGGTGAAATTCCATGGTGTGCCGGAACCAAGCCCGTCCGCCATGCCGCGCACGGCGCGCGCCATGTGGCGCTGGTCCATCCGGTCCAGCAGGTCGGCAAGGTTCTTGTAGTCCTTGGCGAAGCCCACCACTTGCGCCTGCGCGATGGCGGTTTCCTGGGTCGTCATGACAATCTCGCACGGCAGGCGGGCCTCCTCCTTGGCGCGGTAGATTTCCTCGATCCCGGCGGGCTTCGCGAAAATGCCGCGCTCGAGCCGGGTGGTGGTGTCAAGCATCACGCCATAGCGTTCCGCGATCTCGGCCTGCTTCTCGCGCATGAGCTGCGGCGACATCACGCCCTCGGCCCAGCAGGAAAACCAGGTGCCGTTTTCGACGCCGCGATTGTTCAGGATGATATGGGCATGTTTGTGCGCCCGGTCGTCATGGACCGCGAGAACGTAGTCCCACTGATCGCCGTATTCGCCGCTCTCGAAGAAATGCTCCGTCCAGTCCATCGCGATGTCGCGCACCTGATCGACGGTCACGTCGGTTGGAAAGGAGAGCAGCATGTGCGAGGTGAAACCGAGCTTGGTCGAACCGCGCCAGGTCCCGGCCCAGTCCTCGATGATGTCCTCTTTCTGATCCTCGGAAAGCACCGCCGCATCGGTCAGCGCGTTGGTCATCGTCGAATAGGTGTAGACCGCCTTGTCGTTGATGTAGGAGATCTGCGCGCCGAGCGAGGCGCGCGTCTTGCAGCCACCGGCCCGGATACGTTTGAACACCGCCGCCCGGCTCTGACCCGACGCTGCCTTCAGCGCGTTGCGCGCCGACATGGATCCGACGCGCGCAAAACTGCGACCCTGCCGACGCCCCGCCAGCCGCGCGTCGATCCGCGCCGCGGCCTGACCTCGGATGCGCTCATCCTCCCAGAGCCGGCCCATGACCGAGGTGTAGAGGGCGAGTGGATCAGCCATTCCTGACGAGCCTCAATCCGCGCTCGATCTCGCGCGGGCCATCCTCCAGAGCCGCGCTCTCCACCCCCTGCCCTTCTTCCTCTTGCGGCCACCCCTGATGACGCAGCGCCTGCGCCGCATCCTTCATTCGGCCCATCTCACGGCTCATGGACTGCGCCAGATCGAGCAGTTCGATCAGCACCGCGCGATCCGCCTCCGAGACCTCGAGCCGACCGCGATGCACCGCCTTGGCGAGCACCAAACCGGCGTCGCTCACATCCTTCGCCTGACGCCACGCGGCGCAGAATTCGGCGACCAGATCACGGGGTACATCGAGGAAACCGCAACGACCACGCAGCACCGCATTGAGCGCCTGCGAACGATTGGCATAGCCCCGCGCGCGCCACTCCGCGTCGAAGGCCTCCAGCTCGGATCGGCTGGCCCGGAACGCCACTGCCTCGCTCGGATCGCGCACCGCGATCCCTTCACCCGCCTCCTCTTTCGCGAGCCGGTTCACATGGCGCGAAGAGATGCCAAATGCCGCCGCCAAGTCCTTGGCACTCTCGCCCGCCGCAAAGCGCCGCGCGACTTCGATGCGCGCCTCTAACTTCAGGTTTTTGCGGGCTCGGCCCATCTTCAGACCCCTCGGACAAAATGTGCAAACATTGGCCATATCCTGCCAACGTCTTCCTTCTCTCCTTCGCTTATACTTCAATATATTATTTTGCGCAATATGATGTATTGCATGGTGTATCTTTTTGCCCGCCGTTTCTGGCACACCTCGACCAACGGAGTGCAGAGAGGCCCGACCACTCAACGCGCTTCAAACCATCACCAGCCCGGGACTAGTGAGCTCTTCTATTACGCCAGAGCGCAGCCAAAATTCGTCCTGCTTTGTTCGCGTGGGAACATCAACGAAACTGAAAAAGGCCGCACAGAAATGGGCGACCTTTTCTTCTGAATGCTATGCGACGCGCAACCGTCAGGCGGCAGTACCTTCATGATCCGTCAGAACCATGTTTTCCGTGATACCCACAAAGAGCGGCGTGATCTGGTACTCGCCGTCCTCGATTTCCGGCGGCGTCACGGCAACGATTGCAACGGCTGGCTCGCCATCGAGAAAGCAGGAGAACAGCGCGAAATTGTTGTGCTCTCCCGAAGTCAGCGCCTCAAAGGCGCTGATGTGCTCCGGGCGGATGTTGGTGCTCACGTGACGATCCCTCCGGCTTCGCGGGCGCGCTCGGCAAAGGTGCTGAGTGGTGCATCGGCTTTGAAGTGGAGGTCCCGCTCGATCGGCAGACCAAGACGACCGCGATGCGCTTTCAAGACGCTGAGCCGAACGGAACCCAGTTCCGGATAGCCGAGGCCGAGATCGCAAAGGCCGAAAGCGATGTCCGCGTCTTCAGGGTCGGTTTCGCTCAGGAGCCACGTGGCACCGCCGTCAGGCGTGAAAAGCTTGACCACCGGTTCGAAGTCGATGGTGTCCTCGCCAGCTTCGATGCGCTCCTGATTGGCGCGGCCATTGGCGGCCAGTTGGTCGAGGATGGGTTGAGGCAGAAGTTCCATTGTGTCTGTCCTTCGTATGAGATGTCGGAGAGGTTTGGCGGGAGGAGCACGAGGCCCCTCCCCGGCCGGTCACTCGGTGACCTGGACGTCGTCGCTGTCGGGCTTAGGCTCGAAGAGGACGAGCTCGCCATTCACCGGAGTCGCGAAGAGCTGGATGGTCATGAAGGACTTGGCGCCTTCGTTCTGCGGGAAGGCGACGCCCACCTTGTGGAAGCGGGTCTTGCCATCCTTGCCGGTGTCGGGGGTGGTGACGGTGTAGTACTTGGTCATATCGGTTCTCCTTCGTTTTCGATGCAAACGGGAGACCGTGACCGTCCGGACCGGCTGTCAGGCTGAACTTTGCTGCGCGAGGAATGGGCGCGACGCGCACAGGGGAAAGTTCTGCTTGAAGGGGGTGGCTGAAAGCCGCCCCCGGCAGACGGGCCAGGTCACGGAGATTGCATCAGGAAGAAAACGAGAGGGGAACAGAGGTGGCCAGGCTGCGTGACGATCACGCCGGACCGCAAGAGAGCTGGATACGTTCACGATGGTAGACGCCTGAAGTTGGATGAACCTGCCACGACCGGAATGACATTTCCCCGCGCAACCTGATATGGCGGGGCATGATCAAGCTTCGACCGATTGCCGATGACGACCCAGTCCTGGACCAGTCCCGATTGCTTCAGGCCATGGAGCTTGCCTTCGCCTATGCAGAGGAGAACGACGGGATCGGGCTGACACAGACCAAGGCCTTCAACCGAAAATTCGCACACTGGATGGCGGAGTATTCACCCTGGCCGGACTACAAGGCAGAAGAGCTTTTTCGATTGAACAAGGTCCTGAACGAGTGGGATGTCGCCCCGGCCATGGTCGTCCATGACCTCATGATCGTCATGAAGCTGGGTCGGCACGTGAAGGGCAAGTTTCAGGTCTCAAAAAAGCCAGGGCTTTGGCCTCAAACCGCGGCGCCTTCTTTGCCGACCTCGCCGAGACCTACCTCTTTCGCTACAATCACGCACGCACTGCCAGGTCCGAGTTCACGGCGCCGGGCAACTGTGACATCTTCCTCAACATCATCAATGTCGAGGCGGAGCAAGGCCTGACCGAGCCGCATCTGGTGAAGACGCTCTACGGCTTGAAAAAGCACGGCGTCTATGATCGGGAATACTACGATCACGCGGGGTTTCTATTCAGCCACGTCTTACGGCCCCTGAGCTGGATCGGGTTTCTGGTGGAGACACGCGAGAGCACGAAACGGTCCGACGAGACCTATTGGAAGACGCCGCTTTGGTACGCTTGTCTCGAACTCAGCACCGATGACATAGTGGAAGCGCCGTCGCGGCATTGAGGCATTTCGGGTAACCGTTGGCTTGAGCATCGCTTCCCGACAGCGGCCATTCGTTCTGAACGCGGAGATCGGTTGGAGTGAACCATGTTTGCCGGTTTTACGCCATGCGACAAACGTCAGTTTGTGACCTGTATGCACTACCAAAGACTTTCGTTCCGCATGCATTAGCGGCTATTGACGGTTTAGATTTACCGAGACAGGGCAAGTATAAGAGTAGGTTCCTGGGCAATGTTTTCAAAACGACACGGGTTCGCAACACCCCCGGCCATCCGATTTCGTCATGACGCTCCAGAGGGATTGCGCCACGCGGTTATTCAAGCCGCTTACGACCATCTCTCGTATGAGCAAATACGCACCTCTATTTGCCGCACCCTTTACCTGGCACCAGACAAAGGAAACTGGAGCGAGATCCCAAATATCCGCGATGAGGTCGAACGGATCATTCAAGACGTAGAATGGTATCGTGTGTATGATGCGATTGAAGGTCTTGTATCGTTCATTGAAGGGACATACGGCTACCACGCTACGGTAGAGTTTGCTGATCGTATCAACTCAGTATTCGTTGACACTGGGGCAGGCTGGCAACTCGTTGCAGGCGATGGCATTGTAATGGTAAGCGTTTCCTGGCCCGCACCTTCCCAATTCTCACCTGACCTGAGATTTCGCACCTGACGGAGATTAGGGCAGGAGTTTCGCGATGGCGACTACGGTGGAGTTTCTCAGGGACTACGGGGTGGACATACGGACCAATGGTCAGCGACGCTGGCCGGATGAGGTCAAGGCGCGGATCGTGGCTGAGAGCTTGAAGCCTGGGGCGACAGTGAACGGGGTTGCTGCCCGGTATGGGCTTCGGGCGAACCATTTATCGGAATGGCGCAGTCGGGCGCGCGATGGCAGGTTGGTTTTGCCCGCAGTTGAAGACGATGACTTTTGTTTTGCGTCGATTGTAGTGGCGGATGATGGCGGCGATGCTCCTGTGCCAGTAGCGTCTGCACATCTGGCCAAGTCTGACGTTGCACCATCTGGTCCTATCGAGATTTGCATCGGCCAGGTGACAATCCGGCTTGATGGCGCCACAGGGGCTGCGCGGGTTGGTGAGATTGTACGGGCGATCGGTGCGCGGCCATGATGTTCCCGTCCAATCGGGTGCGGGTTCTGGTCTCGACGCAGCCTGTGGACTTCAGGAAGGGTCATGATGGCCTGGCCGCGCTCGTGTCATCAGTGCTGCGCAAGGATCCGTTCACCGGCACAGTGTTTGTGTTCCGCTCACGCCGGGCGGATCGGCTAAAGCTTTTGTATTGGGACGGCACCGGTCTGGTAATGGCGTATAAGCGGCTGGAGGATTCGACCTTCACCTGGCCCGCGATCAAGGCTGGGATAATGGCGCTGAACCATGCCCAATTCGAGGCGCTGTTTGCAGGTCTGGACTGGCGGAAGGTAAAGGCGCTGGAGAGGCGCCCACCATCTGCGGCAGAGTGAATCAACCGCCTGGTTTTGCGTGTTTTTACTGGGGCTTTGTGGTAGCTCTGGCCTATGCAAACAGCCCCCATTCTTGATCTTTCTGCCATCCCGGTTTTGCAGCGCGCAGCGGTTCTGGCATTGATGGATGAGGTGACAGCGCTGAAGGATATCACCAAGCGGCAGGAACATCTGATCGCTGAACTGAACCACGCCCTGCATGGCAAACGGTCAGAGAAGCTGTCCGAGGATGAGCGACAACTGGCGTTCGAGGATCTGTCCATCGCGCTGGCCGAGGTCGAGGCGGAAAAAGAAAAACAGGCCGCCAAAGCGGGCGACGGGACGGCCAAACCGTCGCCCAAGCGCACCATCGGCAACCTTCCCGCTGCGCTGCCGCGCATCGAAGAGGTCATCGAACCTGACAGCCTGATCTGCCCATGCGGCTGCGGTGTCATGCACAGAATTGGCGAAGACCGCAGCGAGCGGCTGGACATCGTGCCTGCCCAGCTGCGCGTCATCGTCACCGTGCGCCCGAAGTATGCCTGCCGGACCTGCACCGACGGGGTCACCCAGGCATCAGCGCCATCGCATCTGATCATGGGCGGCCTGCCGACCGAGGCCACCATCGCTCATGTGCTGGTCAGCAAATATGCGGACCATCTTCCCTTATACCGCCAGAGCCAAATACTGGCGCGCGCAGGGCTTGATCTGCACCGCGCGGTGCTGGCCGATTGGGTCGGAAAAGCGGCGTTCCATTTGAAGCCGGTTGTCGACCGGCTGGCCGACCATCTGAAACGATCCGGCAAGCTGTTCATGGACGAGACAACGGCTCCGGTGCTGGACCCGGGGCGCGGAAAGACAAAGACCGGGTATCTTTGGGCGTTGGCTCGCGACGACCGAGCTTGGGGCGGTGAGGACCCGCCCGGCGTGGTTTACTTCTATGCCCCGGGTCGTGCGGGTGAGAATGCCGAAACCTTCCTCACCGGCTTCGATGGCATCCTGCAGATCGACGGGTATCAGGGCTATAATCGGTTGACCAAACCTTCGCGCAAGGGTGGTACGCCCATTCGGGTGGCCCATTGCTGGGCGCATGCGCGCCGCAAGCTCAAAGAAGTCTTCGACCGCGACGGATCAGAGATCGCCGCAGAAGGGCTGCACCGGATCGCCGAATTTTACGCCGTCGAGGCCGATATCCGCGGTATCTCGCCCGGCCAGAGATTATCAGCCCGTCAGGCCCGCACCGCGCCGCTGGTCGCAGCCTTCGGCGACTGGCTTCAGGCGCAACGCCGCAAAGTCTCCAGTAAATCCCGGCTCGGCGAAAAGCTGACCTACATCCATAACCATTGGAATGGGCTGCAAACCTTCCTGACCGATGGCCGCGTCGAGATCGACAACAACCGCGTCGAAAACCTCATCCGCCCCATCGCCCTCAATCGCAAAAACGCGCTCTTCGCCGGCCACGACGAAGGCGGCATCGCATGGGGCCGCATCGCCTCGCTGATAGAGACCTGCAAGATCAACGGCGTCGAACCCTTCGCCTATCTCAAGGCCACCCTCTCAGCAATCGCCAACGGCCACCCGCAAAGCCGCCTTGACGACCTTCTGCCGTGGAAATTTGCGCCGTCAAGCTAATCCGCTGGTGCCATCCAGCTAACGCTTACTTGTAATGCGTGGTGATGCTGACTTTGAAGAAGCCGTCCATTCTTCCCAAACCGCCTTGGCACAGACCGGTTTCGATGTGGCAGCAAAGGAAATCCGGGAAGCTTTGAATGATCTTTCGCGGCGTCCAGAGGCGGATTTGACCGGCGCAATTCACCATGCTTTGGGCGCCCTTGAGGCAACCGCTCGTTACGTTTCTGGTACCAATGAGGACCTTGGAAAACTCGCTTCAAAAATTGGATTGCCAGCTCCGTTGGACGGGGCTTTAAAACAGATGTGGGGCTTTTCATCCAATTTTGGGCGGCATGTCAGCCCAACAAAAGTGCCTTCCCAAGAGCAAGCTCAGTTGATCGTACACTTGTCGAGCGCCTACTGCCGCTATCTTGCCGATTGCAACAAATAAACAATCGGCAGGTAGTGACACTGCCACCAATCCGCACTTGCAGCGGCAATCAAGATTGACGGCGCAGCATAGCTGTTGGCTGGGCTGCGGTGAAGGTTCTCGATTGGTGAAATCAACTCGAATTGAGGCCGCCTATGCGGCGACCTCATCCGTGTTTGGCTGCAACCCATGCAGGTAATCAACGGCCTTCTGCGCGTAAGCAGCAGCCTGGAAGATGAACCGCTTGTCGTTGCGAAGGCCTTCGAGCCAATGCGCAATGTAGGACGCGTGCTCGTCACGCAGTTCCGGCGACAGACCAAGGTCAGCGGCAAGAAACGCGGCTCCAAGCTCAGCGACGAGCTCTTCTTGTGCATAACCTTCATCGCCCCAGCGTTTGCGACCGAAGCTGCGGTCAAGGCGCTTGGGGTGGCGAGTCCAATGGCAAATCTCGTGGCCGAGGGTTGAATAGTACGCCACAGGGGATTGAAAGGTTTCGAACGGCGGCATCTGCACATAGTCGGGATCAACCGCATAGAAGGCTTGATTGCCACCATTGCGAATGTCGGCCTCCGTTGCTGCGAAGAAAGCCTCGGCAGCAGTATCACGCTCGGCGGTCGCGGGCATCGGCTCAGCCACCTCGTAGTAGGTCTCGGGCAGCCCCTCGATCTGATCGACGTTGAAGACGGTGTAGCCCTTCATGAAGGGGATCTCGACCTCGCGGTCCTGGCCCGCCTCATCGGTCTCGGTCTTGCGAAGCTTGTCGGCATAGATGACGAGTTGGCCCTTGGAGCCTTTGCGGACCTGCCCGCCGAGCTCGAGTGCCTGACGGTAAGTCATCCAGGTGGATGCGGCGTAGCCATGGGCGACGGAGGCTGCCCAGAGCAGGATGATGTTGAGGCCGCGATAGGCGATGCCGTTGTGGCGCAGGGGCCGGGTAATGCGGCCGGCGAGGTGTTCGGCACTCCAGGGTTTGTGCCAGGGTCGGGTGCCGGCTTCGAGATCGGCAATGATCTTCTCGGTGATGCGGGTGTAGATATCGGGCTTTGCCATGTGATCCTCCATTTTCTCGTCCCCGTGCGGGACGCGGGAGGAAATGGCGGACGCAACAAGCCACCCGGGCATGGTCAACCCGGGAGCGTCAGCGAATGGAGCGGGCAGACCATTGCGCGGGTGGCGGCGTCCGCCAGACCCGCGATCTCCCTGCTCGCACGGGGATATAAAGGGGGAGGTTCAAGGGGCTAGAATTCGGCACTCGTCAAAGCAGCAATCAATTTGTTGCAGCCGGGTCAGACTACAGTCCGAGAGCCGTCTCCATCCTCTCATGTTCAAAGGCTGGTGCGCATCTTCTGTGCGCGGCCCCGGTAATACCATGCCGGCGGAGCGTTTCGCCCCAGATCTCGGTTACCGTATTTGCCATTTCCCTGGCCATGGTCTTGGCATCAGCTTCCTCAATATCAAAGAAGGGTGCGGCTTCGACAACTGCTTCCACTGAGGGTTCAAAGCCGTGAATGTCGCTGATCCCCGTTTCCAAAGTGGGTTGCCTGCGTGGTTGCGGGTTTACGTCAAACATCGGTGACAGGCGCCATCGATTGTCGCGCACATAGAGCAATCCATGATTTTTCAGGTGATCATCGGTGTTTGTGATCAGCACGGTGAACAACAGACGCCGCCACAGCTCCAGAATATCCCTGTCAGGCAGAACAGACATTTGACGAAGAGCATCTGCAATGTCGGTGTAATACCCATGGGCGGAACCTCTTTTCCCTAAAGCGGTACGGGCCGACATATATGGTAGACGACCACCTTGGCGGCGATCAAAGCGCTTGATGAGTCCGACTGGGTGCCTGCTGGCCGCCAGCTCAAGCCGGGCCTCCGGTGTTCGAATACCGACCGCGCGCGCCATAGCGAGGGTCGCAATTTCCAACCTTTCGACGGGCCATGTATCATCAATCGAGGTAAACTTTGCGATCCACAGGTCATCGCCATCCTCGACATTGGCTTTGGGACGTGCACCACCAAGCGAACCCGCGGCACCCACAAGATCACGCGCTTCGGCTTCAGCCCCATCCGGATCCCGCTCATACCGTGCTGCGATCGCGCGAAGCTCTTCAATATTTGCCAGGCGTGGCACAGGGGGCTGATCCGGGTGGAACACCTCACCCTTTTCATTCAAAAACCGCAACGCCCCCTGGCGGGCTCTGTCATCTGCAGCAACCAGATAGTCAAACTCTGTGGCTCCCTCGCCATGCACCCGGCGAATGAGCTTACGCCCCCAACTATCAGGCGATGTATCTGTGAAGGGCCCCGCCAGGACATCTCGACGACGGCTGTCGCGCCCCTCAGACGAAGAGTGAAAAGGCGCGCGGCCGCGCGGCATGTCCGGCGCGAGATCAAATCCTATCGGGTTTTCGAGCCATCGTTCATCATAGATGAACGTGGAATGAGACCGGCGCCCATCAGTTTCAAAAATCAAACGACCGACGGGGATACAGGCATCCCCAAGAACAACAAAAGCCTCAGGCATTAAAATGCTGTCCCTTCATCATCATCAAAAGCGACTGGCCCCTTTGCGGTGTCTTTCAGGTTAGCTGGGGTGGCCTTTGTGCCCTTGCTGGTCCGCGCGGATGCCGATGGACCGCGCTGCCGGATGCGCTCCGGGAGTTTCTCCCTATCCAGTCCGATGCCAGTAGAATCAGAAGATGGGTCTGCGATCTCAGCCAACCGGTCCAACAAACCAAGAGCCAGAAGCGCCATGGCAAAGGTCTCAAGCCGAACGCCACCATCGCCCCGCTCAAGCTTCGCAAGAGTCTTGTCGCTGACACCAATCCGGTTACAGAAATCCGCAACCGACATGCGGCGCCTTTTGCGCGCCGTCTGGATATCGCGACCGAGCTGCGACAAAGCGGATTTAACTTGTAACGAGCCCACAACACTCTCCAAGGGTTACACCGGATATTTTTCCGGCTTGAAAGACTTAGTCCGGAATTTTCTCCGGTATAAAACCCTGCCTCACATAAATCAAGGTTCCACACCATAATCCGCCTGAAACTCCGATCTAAAACTCATAAAGCGAACTTTTCTCCGGGTTATTAGGCGTGCAACCCGCATCCCCTCCCCTGCCCCATAATCCACGGAAGAGCACATAGACGGGGCCTCAAAAAGCTCGGACTCATATTTGCGAAACCTCGCAGATCCACTGTTCAGTAAACCTGCGGACATCGACCAGGCGAACCGCCATCGTCATGCCGCCTGCCCACTGAGCCTGCCATAGAAGCTGCGCTCGAGATACAACTCCCCTGCCCCGGCTTTTTGGACAATACCACGCAGATATCCGCCTGGGGACGCCACCTCACCGGCGCAATGCTTGTCAAAAGTCAGAACCAGCGCCGCTGTTGCGACTTGAGGCCCAAGACGGGCCTGTGCGAGATTCCAGGCGTGCTCGGACACGCCGATCATCGGCCTAAGTTGCCCGGCAACGCGATGAAGATCGCCCCAATCCTTCAGATACCCGCCCATATTGCGTGCCCAGGACGCGAATTCTGGACAAGCCTGCATCACAGTCGGCAAATCAAGTGCTGCTCCTCGGGTCTTGCGGGTTTCGGCAACCCAATCTTCCAACTCCCTATCCACCTGCTCTTCGGGTGGCGCATTGGGCACCACGCCCGCCGCTTGCTCAGTTTCTGAGCGATTACAGGTTACAGGATTAAGTTGGGTTGTAATTAGTATATGAGGTTCAGAATTGACCTCCCTGGGGTTCAATTCTTGAGTCTTTTCACTAACTTGTTCGATGCTTTCAGCGCTGTTATCTACAACCTCATTCGTCCGAGTTCCCTTGAGATAAACCGCCTCGACTCTCTCCTGAAGTTCTTTGAACCATGCCAGAAGCCGCTCAAGCGTCTCAGATGCGGTCTTCCGGCGCGGAAGGCGGGACAGGAGATCCTCAAACAGCCCTGAAAGATGCTTCCAAGGCCCTCTTAGCGCCGCGTGAGACGCCGCTTCGATCCGGGCGCGGATCATCCGGCGTGCGACCGTGATCTGACGCTTCAGGCGCTGGCAGAGCTCGCGCTCGGCCTGCAATTCGGCCTGCAAATGCTCGAATTCTTCGACACGCGCCGACAGCGGCGACAGATCGAAGCCATAGGCCTCGATGATACGTCCGTCCGGGTCCCTGTGGCCCCAGCGCTTGCCATTGGGACTGTCTTTGAAGGAGATCACACCGATCTCGGCCAAGCGGCGCGCATGGCGCTTTAGCGCTGACAGCGAGAAGCCCGTCTGCTCCATCAGGTAGGCGTTGGACGCCCAGACGATCGGACGTTGCCCTTCCCCCCAGTCCTGGGCTTGTGTGAAGGCTCCGAGCGTGTCGAGAAGCAGCATATCACCGGCCTTGAGGCCGATATGGGCGCCGACGCGCTTTACGGCAACAAAGGCCTGCGATTTGGGAACAGCCGCCTTTTCGCCGACCTGTGCGTGCTGTTCAGCGACAGCAAGCCCAACCGTTGCCTTACGCCAGCCCGAGGTTTGATTGATATTGGACATACCTCCACGGTTCTGAGGCATGCCTGTCTCAGTCGCTCCATGCGGAGCATCATTGAATTTCTTCATTTTCTAACTAGGCACAGAAAACCTGTTCGCCCGAAGACGTTTTTCGTTGTTTAGCGATTCGCGGGCTGCTAGGATTGTGGTGTTAGAACAAATCGCGCCTTGTGCGCAGCAGCCCTCGGGACTTCGGTTTCGAGGGTTTTCTTTTTGGTGCCGTTCTCCTTTCTGCTCGTTGCCTCCGTTTTGACGGTTAACAGCTGTTAACCGCCACTATCCTTCGTGGTTCTCTGATTGAAACCGCTCGAAGGAATCCTGAATGAGCTGGTCCAGATTTTGGTCCAGCCAGTTTGCGAACTTCGTGTTGTCCCCTGACCTCTTGACGGTCACCGAGAGGCCCGACTTTCCACTCTTGATCTGAACGCCAGGAAGTGGCGAGCGTTGCTCAACGGACCGTTCTTGCTTTCCGCGTTTTCCGATCTCCTTGAGTACAAGCTCCAAACGGGTGTCGGATTCAAGCTCACTGGATCGGCCAAGAACCCCCAGGGCGGCTTGCTCGGTCAGCTGCTCCTTCTCAAACGCCGTTGCGAGGGTTGTCCACTTCGGACGCCCTGCCCCCGGGGCCGCACCGATTGCTTCACCGACGGCGCTGGGAACCAGGCGATTGATACGTTCAAGCTGGGACAGCGTGTTTTTGCTGATTGCCAAGGCCTGGCAAACTTCTGCCCGGGAGTATCCCTGCTCCAGGATCGCTTGCGCAAAACGAACACGTTCATAGTAGCTCAGTTCCGCGCGGCCAGCGTTTTCGAGCCCTTTTGCCATCAAGGCGTCTGTATCGTCGAGCGTTCGGATCAGAGCCCGCACCGGGATACCAAGCTGCCGACAGGCAAGTATCCTTCGCTGGCCGTAGATCACCTCGAAATGCCCATCCCGATCCTTAGACGGACGAAGAAGAACGGGCACTTGCTGTCCGGCCTCGGCAATACTGGATGCCAGGTCTTGGATCGATTCATGCGGCTCCGCGCTGTTAACAGCTGTTAACTCGATATCGAGCCGGTCCTTTGGACCCCATGCCAAGATGAGGTTTGTATCGATATCCTGAATACCGCCGAGACCTGCGCGAACAGACCCAATGGTCCCTTTGGGCAAGGTCCGATGCGCCCGTTCTGAGCCACTGTCTTTCGCGGCTTCAGTCGCCGCGGTAATCGCGGCCATGATGCCGGTTTTGTTTTTTCCCATTGCCATGATTACCGCCCCCATGCCTGTTGAAGCATTGCTGCGATCTCAGCACCAACCGCATCCATGCTGTTTTTAGCGCGATCGTAGGTCGACCGTGTCATCTCGGACCGCGCGACCTCGTAGATCGACATCTTGAGCATCGATGCGTCGCCAATAGCTGTACTGCGCAGGCCCGTCGCACCAACCACGCGGTCTTGGAACAATGCGCGCATCAGACTCACGATCTGCTGACTTGGAATATCGCTCGGATCATCGCGCGTTATGAGGAAGGAAAAGAAATCATGGTCCAGTTTGACGCCTGTGTCCTCGATCACACCCAAATAGGCTGAGGTCATCTCGACAAATTGCTGTGTGGAAGCTAGGTCAAGCATGCTCGGTGTCATCGGCACAATGACGGAGGTGGCCGCATATAGGCCCGTCAAAGTTAGAAACCCAAGTGCTGGTGGGCTGTCGATGACTACCACATCGTAACTGCTCTCCACGGACTGGATCGCTTTGCTGAGCTTCTCAAAGAAAGCGACCCCGCGACCCGCATTGACTGCGGTCTCGGTTTCGAATTCGCTCAGCACAAG
The DNA here is from genome assembly GCF_045277565.1 of Aliisedimentitalea scapharcae. Classification (NCBI taxonomy): domain Bacteria; kingdom Pseudomonadati; phylum Pseudomonadota; class Alphaproteobacteria; order Rhodobacterales; family Roseobacteraceae; genus Aliisedimentitalea; species Aliisedimentitalea scapharcae. The sequence goes on from NZ_CP123587.1 coordinate 30,837, forward strand.
ACGGGCTGGCGCAAGGTGGAGACCTGGGAAGTAGGTTTCCACAATGGTCTCCGACATGGGCACCGGATCCTCGTAGCGCAGCGCGTCATAAATCGACGCACCTTCAAATTCCAGTTCCGTCTGAATTCCGCAGAAACCAGTGAGGCTACCTTGCGGGTCCAGGTCAATCGCCAGGACCCTATAGCCGCTCAAAGCAAGGTAGTGGCAAAGGTGGATGGCGGAAGTGGATTTGGCGGAACCACCTTTGAAGTTCATCAACTGGATGACCTGAAGCTTGTCACCCTCGCGACGCCCGGGAAGGTACTTTCCAGGTTTGCGCGAGCTTGCCTCCAACAGGTGGCGGGCTTGCAGGATTTCCTCACCGGTATAAAACCGACGCCCGTTCTTGATGACTTCCGGCTCGGGCAGGGACCCTTCACTGTGGCATTTGCGCAAGAACTGGCCCGTCACGCCGAGGAGCTCAGCAGTCTCTGTTGCGCTGAATAGTCTCAAACTTTTGCGCTGATCGGGTGCATAAGCCTGCTGAAGATGCGTGGTAAGCGCGGTGTGTAGACGCGCCGCCATCTGGCTTGTAAGTTCGGATTGAGAGGCCGCTTCGATGGGTGCCGTCTGAAACATAGTTGCAATTTCTCTGCTCGAACGCGCTTAATTGCGCAACTTGACTCTAGAGGCAGTGATTCACCCTGCTAAGTCAAGGATTTTTCCACAATTTGTGCTGCCGAACCAACGGGCTACTAGGGAAGCGATACTGCCCCGGCGAGTTAACAGCTGTTAACAGCGCCGGAGGAATGGGTGCACCGGGCCGGGAAATGACCCGGTGCAGGTCTTACTGGGCTTCCTTCGGACCCCAAGGAATGACAGCCTGAAGCGTGTCATCATCCTGATTTGCGGCCTTGCCGAGATTGCCGTTGAAGCCAAAGTCCCGGATCGTCAGTGTGAAATAGTCAGCGCCGGAATCGCGATTCTGCTTCTTCCAGATCCCGCCGCATTCGACCAGGAGACCACGGGGAGAGCGCCCAAGAACACGATGCGTAGGGGCCATTGGATTGTCGCTTGAAATGGGCTCAACGGTGATGTCGATGTCGAATGTCAGGGTAGAGATCGAACCGCTGCCTTTGGCGTTTTCGATATCGGAGCTGTCGAAGTGAATGCAGTTGGTAGTCATCGTCAGGTTCCTTTCTATGGTGTTGCGATGATGGTCCGAGGGCGGGGACCATGGCTAAAACCACACCGAAGGCGAAGCGAAGCGGCGAGGGGTAGGAGACCAGAATTCTGCTCCGCGAGGAATGCACGCTAGGGCAGGGGAGAATTCTGGGAACCGCCCTTTGTGGTTTTGACGGGACCTGCGACCAGCATTCAAAGCAACACCAACGAAAGGCCTGTGCGACTGCGTCACTCAGCATAGATCGACGCCAATATCTCATGTAAAATCGGCCAACGGATCAGACCAACGGGTCGAGTTCCTCGACCTTGCAATGTGCCCATTTCAACCAGTCAGCGGCTGGCATCCCGTCAATCTCATCGGCCAGGCGATGAGGGTTCGCTTCAAGTGCGGCGAGAAAGGATCGAAGCCTTTGCGCCTCTTCCCAATCCTTCGCCCGGTCCCGAAACAGACGCCATTTCTCCTGCTCAAGCTGAGCCAGATGACGGCGCTCCTCCCCTGCGACCCGCTGCGCCTCAATGCGACGGTCTCGCTCCGCAAACTCCTCACGTCGTGCGGCCAAGGCCGGTCTTGCCAGCAAAAGGCCTGCAATCACGGTTGGAAGTAAATCCTCACCATTGAGCTTACTCGTTTCGACCCACTCTTTCTTCACACCCGTTCCAAGGTAGGTCGTGATCGTGAAGCGCAGGAACCCGGTAGGGGCCAGAGCGCTGTTGTGGCGATATGGAAAGGCCGTCCAACCCTTCGGCTCATCTGAAGGTTTCCCATGAAACTGGTACATCTTTTCGACAACGGAGACTTCAAACTTTTCTCCGGAAACCTCCAACTTCAATTTGCCACGGATACTGCCTTCAAGCGTTTGGCCTCCCTGGGCTTCAAATCCTTTCAGGAGTGCGCTGGTGACCCGGAAGCGGTAAAGATCCCTCTCTGTCAGATCGGCCGGTTCGTTTTCGCCCCACCAGAGATCATCCGGCTGGCGAGCACGAAATCGAGCGCGCCGCTCAATTTGCTCCTTTCGATGCTCGTCCACCCAAGCCGCAACAATCGGATGGAGATTGCGCAACGTCCCCGGTATCGAGATTTTGCCGACATTCACCACCACCTGCGCGACACGCTTCGCGCTTTCGCGAGACTTTCTTTGGAATTGGCCGCTTTGCGTGAACCGGATGATGCTGGCTGTTCCCGCAGGGCAGGGAGGAAGCTCGTGTTTCCGAACCTCCTTGCCCGCTTCCAGCTTTGCCCAATACCCCCGTGGTGGCCTTGGGATTGCATGGCGCGCGCAAATCTTGGAAAGGCCCTGATCTGAAAGGCCAAATTCCTCCGCAAGCTTTGTCATTGGCTTGCGCCAGACGAGTTCATAGAGTTCCTCTCGCGATATTTGCTTCATGGCCGAATCCAGTCAATTTATCAATTTTTCATATAGTTACGCCTGACAGTGGAACAACTCTGTGAAGTCCTGACTAGAAATTCTGGCCAAATCGCACCGCCAATGCGGTGCTCCTGCGCGGACAGCGCGGGTCCGGCGGCGGGGTAGGCGGCTTGTCCTTCTGCCCTGCCGCCGGACAATCCTGCAAGCTTCACGTTTCGCCGCTGACCTGAAAGAAAAAGAAGCCCCGCCGAAGCAGGGCCAGTTGGGTCTCCCCACGAAGGAGCCATCAGGTGCAGGCGGGCACCCATTTGTCGAGTTTGGCTTTTTGATCCGTTGTCAGGCCCATGAGCTTCTGAGTGGTTGGATCGCTCACGAGATTTTCCATCTTCTCGGCTTTTTCCGCCTTTTTGAGCTTGGCGAAACCGGTGACACGCTCGTCGCGGGAATCACAGTCGAGGAACTCGCAAAGCAGATCGACGAGGTGACCGGCTGACACCCGCGAGAAGAAATTCTCTGCCGTGGGCGTCCAGTGCATTCGGATATCGGCCCCGGCTTCGTCGGCGATCAAGCCGAAGAGTTCCGCGCCGCCGGCCTGATAGGGCAGGGTGCGTGCGATCGCCTCGGTGATCTTGGCGTTGCGGGCTTTCTTTCCGGTCTCGCGAAAACCGGCAAAGGCCTCGGCGAAATCATCGACGCGGGTGGCTTTCTGCCAGTATTCGCTGGCGTCAATCCCATGCTCAAGGCGTGGCTCTCGGGCGAACCCATCCTCAACGCTTGGTGCGTTGGTCGGACGGTCCACCCGAATGCCGAACACACTCTCGAAACTCCCCGATGCCTCCGACAGGCCGAAGCCCAGAAGGTCCAGCACCAGTTCCGGTTTAGCCAAAAGCGCAGCTTGAACCGACGCCAGCCGGATCGCCCGCATGTCCGCCACGAGTTTCTGCGAGTAGGGGGATTTTGGGGTGTCGGACTTGGTGGTCTGCGGCGCTTGCAGGACACCGGCCTCGATGGCGGCTTTCTTGTCCTCGGGGCGGACCAGCCCGGCGGTGGTTTCGATGGAGCCAGACCCGTTCACAAGGATGATGCACCCGGCATGGGCTCTCTGATCCTCGGAATAGTCGCCGTCGAGAAGGACCTGCAATTCAGAAAGCCGCGCTTCGCCCGCTTCGTCCAGTACCCCGCCATTGGCGAGATCGGCCAACTCGTCGTATTCCTCGGCCTCTTCCTCTGTCAGATCGCCCTCGATGGGGTAGAGGCGGGCCAGCTTCATCTGGTCCAGCTCGTAATAGTTGAGCCAGGCCTCGGGTCGGGTCTCGGCCCATGCCCAGCCTTGCGTCTCGACCAATTCGGCGCGGGCCGTTTCTAGCTTCTCGGCGAATTGCCGGTCCAGAAGGGTAGGGGAGGCAAGGAAGGCCTCGTCGGAGAAGAGGTCACGCGTGACCGTGCCGCCTTCGGCCTCATAGACTTCGATGCCAACGAACTTGGCGCGGCGGTCAGTGGCCTTGATGGCATCGGGGTGCAGCGCGTTCTTGATGGCACTCTCGGACACCGCCTGTCCTTTCACCTGATCCAGAAGGCTCAGGGTCAGGGTCTCGTCATCGGAGAGAGTGAACGCCTTGGCCGTGCCGAGACTGATCTCACCAGCCGCCAGCGCGTCCAGCACGGGCGCGGGCAAGCCCGCCAGCGCCAGTCGTTGATAAACACGGGCTTCGGTGACGGCAAAGGCGAGCGCGATTTCCGGCACGGTAGCACCGCGTGACTTCATGCGACCGAAGGCGCGGATTTCGTCCGCCGGGGTCATGTCCTCGCGGGCGGCATTCTCGGCGCTGGCCCAGTCCTCGGCCTCTGCAGCATCGGCGGCCAGCTTGACCGGCACCGTGGCGAAGGGATGGGCCTCGGAGCGTTCGGCAATCATCTGGATTGCGCGGAGGCGGCACCCGCCCGCGACAATGCCGACCCTGCCATCTTCGTCCATGAGACCTGCAAGATTGTGAATAAGGCCGAAGCGCTCAATACTGTCCGCGAGGCTCTCGATATGGGCCTCGGACACCGCTTTGCGCGGGTTCAGATCGGAAATGGAAAGCATCTCCAACGGGATTTGCAGAATCACGGCGCTGGCAGTGTCGGTCTGGATGGTTTGTTGCTTGGTCATTGGATTGTCCTTTCGGATGGATGTCAGACCCGCTCGGAGCGCGGCGCATGCGCTCGGCGGCTGGTCTCAAAGTTGATGGGGCAGGGGAGGGGGCCGGAACGTTTGAGGCTCCGGCCCCAATGGCGTCACCACCAGCAGGAATAGATCACGGTTGAGCCCTGCGCGATTTCGGCCCGTGCCCATGCGCAGAACTCAAGATCGTAGTCGCGGTATTCCGTGGCCTGTTCGTCTTGGAACTGGTGGCCATAGAAGAACCCGCCATCGCAATGGGGCAGGGCGCTTCCCTTCACCGACTGTTCCAGCGTGTCGATATCGGCGGTTTCCAGTTTCAACTCACCGCAATTCAGATCGGACGCCGAAAGTCCGGTCCGCTCGGTGTAGAGCCCCTCCATGAAGGTCTGCAGCTTGGAATGCTTGCGCCAGACGAATTTCGGGCTTTCGCCCTCATCACCGCTCTCGGCTGTTTTGACATATGCGTATTGATCGAGGCCCATGGCCAGTCTCCTTCTCAAAGTGGGAGCGGCGCGGAATCTTCTTTTAGTGACCTCTCAGCCCTGTCCGCTTCCGCCAGTGGCGGAGGCCTCGACTGATCTGTCAGTCCGAAAAGCCCCCGTGCTTTTCGGCTGGGCAGAGCAGGTGAGGGCGTGAGCCCACCTGCGGCCGGACTGCGACCCGACACAGGGGGCCGGAGCCGTGAAATCGGGAGGGACCCGCGCGCCCGCGCGGGAGGAACCGGATTTCTCCGAGGAGGCTGGCGCGGAACGCGACACCAGGGCCCCTGTTCGAGGCGCCGGCCGGATGGCAGGCGGTACCTGGGATTGGAAACCTGCCAGCCGGGTTAGAGCGAAGCGGAGGCCCGGCTGACCGCTGGTTCAAGCGATCGCGGTCTCGCCCGCGATCTCACCTGAAACATGCACGAAGGATCACGACCCACATGGGCGGAGACGCCACCAAGCGGCTCCGGGCGCAGCCAAGAGCCTGCTCAACGCCAGGGCGTTGGCGTGCCCCGGATCGAAGGACTTCATCCTAACCGATTACCCGATTACTCTTCCTTGTCACCATGCTATAATACCTTGAACTTACGTGGCTTTACCAATTTCAAAAGGTGTATTTCCAGTGATAACGAACACGAGACTCCAGCTGCCGGTGGGACAAGGTTTTTTCCACGCTGGTTGGGTACAACCTTCGGACGCCGGGAAGAGTTTTTCTACGTCTACGACTGCGGCGCGATGAATAAGTACGCAAAGGCTCGTGACCGGGAAATCGAAAAGCTCGTTGCGCATGTCGGAAAGCGCACGAGACTTGACCTCCTCGCCATCTCGCACATGCACGCCGACCATGTGAACGGGGTTGAAAAGCTCGTCACCGATGGGGCGTTCCAAGTTGACACGATCATGATGCCCCTGGTTGGCATGACGGAGCGGCTGCTCGCATTCGCTTCCGTGGCGCGCCATGATCCCCTGTCAGCCCGCTCGCCTTTTTACAGGGAGCTCGTCGCTGACCCCGTTTCCGCGGTTTCGAGGTTCGACCCAAGAAACATCGTACTTGTTCGACGGGGAGACGGTGGTTCCCCGGGAAGCGGCACGCGGGACGATGGCCCACTGGACGGGGACCCGGGCCTACTCGGCGAGGGTCGCGGGTTCACCTGGAAACTGGTCGGGCAGGGAACCGCGATCGAGAGGCCCCAGAAGGCAGGAGTCCCCCGGGTCGTGGAAATCCCCGATAGTTCAGCCGCGAGGGTTTTTGCACCGGGTGCATGGGAAGAGGCTTGGCTCCTGGCACCTTACGTGGACCAGGAGATCGTCAAGCAGACCGACCTGTTCTTGGCCACCCTCGCGAATAAGCGATCGATGACGGTCAAGGACCTCGAAACCAGCCTTACTGACGCGGGCTTCGTCCTGAATCTTCTGGCCGATCATCCCGGGGACCTGAAGACAGCCTACACGGCTTGCCATGGCAACCTTAACCTGACCTCGCTCTGCCTTTATTCCGGGCCGGCTGGTGAAGTGGGAGAACCGCACCGCTGCCTGGCGACCCACGGTCCCTGGACCTCCACTTTGCAAAATGGTCGCGTTGCTTGGCTGGCAACGGGAGATGCCAAGCTCTCAAAGGTCACGAAGTGCGATGCTTTCCTGGAGCATTTCAAGGGTCACTTGGACAAGGTGTCGACCTTCACTTTGCCTCACCATGGCTCCGCCCATGACTTCAACGAGAAGCTCCTAGCCCGCGTGAAACCTAGTTTCTGCCCGGTCGCGGCGGACGCCGTGAAGAACTGGCAACACCCGGCCGCCAGGGTGACGCGCGCGGTCGCCTCCGCCGGGGCCTTGCTTCTCGTGACCAATGCCAACGAGACAACGGGTGTCCGGGAAATAGCCCTGAACCATGCACCAAAGGGTGCTGGATCATGATGAAAATCTTCATAAAAGGCTAGATACGGCCTCTTAATACGGAAAACGCCTTTAAAGAGGCCACATATGGCCTATTGACAAATCTTGTCTCAAAAGGTCATATACGGCCAATAGTGAGGCTAAAATGGCCACAACCGGCAACTTGTGGCCGATAGGAACGACATGGTGACCTCAAGGCAAGTGGAACTGGAAATCGGGCAACGCCTCGCGCGTCTACGGCTCGCCCGAAACGTGACACAGGCCACGCTTGCCGAGAACGCGGGCATCGGCGTGCGCACCCTGCGTCGCCTCGAGGCCGGGGAACCCTCGACACTGGACACGTTCCTCCGCGTTGCCACGGCCCTTGACCTCGAGGAGGCCATTCTCTCGGCATTGCCGGAGGGAGACATCCGACCAATTGAACGCGTTTCACAGAGGGGGAGCGAGCGCAGGAGGGCCAGCCCGGCATCGGAACGCGCCACGAAATCAACATGGACATGGGGTGACGAGGTAGATGACTGACGCGAGCGTGATGTTGTGGGGGCGGCGTATCGGCGCCGTGAGCTGGGACGAGGCCCGCGCGCTTGGCGTCTTTCAATACGATCCGGGGTTCGTGGGCGCAGGTATCGAGGTCGCGCCATTGAAAATGCCAGCCCGTGAAGCGCCCTACGAGTTTCCGGCGCTTCCAAAAGAGACCTTCAAGGGGCTGCCGGGCATGCTGGCCGACGCGCTCCCGGACAAGTTCGGCAACCGGTTGATCGATGCTTGGCTTGCCGAAACGGGCAGAAGCGCGGAGAGGTTCAGCCCCGTCGACCGGCTGTGTTACATCGGCAACCGTGGGATCGGGGCCCTGGAGTTCGGGCCGACGGTTCGCAAGGCAACACGCTCGAAGAGGCTGGAAGTGGCCCAGTTGGTGGACCTGGCCAACAGGGTACTGGACGAGCGTGAGAACCTTGTCGGCAGGCTTGGTGGTGAAGACGATGCCGGGGCCATGGAAGACATCCTGAGCGTTGGAACCTCGGCGGGGGGCGCGCGCGCCAAGGCCGTGCTCGCCTGGAACAGGGAAACCGGCGAGTTCAGGTCTGGGCAGGTCAAGGTTGACGAGGGATACGAACACTGGCTCTTGAAGTTCGACGGGGTGTCCAACAACCGCGACAAGGAACTTGCCGATCCACAAGGGTTCGGAAAGATCGAGTACGCGTATCACCTAATGGCGAAGGAAGCCGGCATAGACATGTCTGAATGCAGGCTTCACCACGAGGGTGGACGCAGCCATTTCATGACCCGCCGGTTCGACCGGGACGAACGCGGCCGCAAGGTTCACATGCAATCCCTGGGCGCGATTCAGCACTTCGATTTCAACGACCCGGCCTCCTATTCCTACGAGCAGGCGATCTTAACGGTTCGGGACCTAGGACTGGGGATGGACGTGGTTGAGCAGCAATACAAGCGCGCAGTCTTCAATGTCGTCGCCCGCAACCAGGATGACCACGTCAAGAACATCTCGTTCCTCATGGATCGGTCCGGGTCATGGCGACTGTCACCGGCCTACGACGTGGCTTATTCTTACAATCCTTCCGGTGCATGGACGCGCGATCACCAAATGAGCTTGGCGGGGAAACGAAACGACTTCGACCACGATGACCTCATGGAATTCGCGTCGAACGCTGGCCTGAAACCCGCCAGGGCGAAACAGGTCATCGAGGACGTCGCGACTTCCGTGGCGAGGTGGTCCCGGCACGCGGGGAAAGCCGAAGTTGAGCCGTCGGACATATCCCGTATCGAGAAGACCCTCCGCTTGGAACTACGCGGCAAGTAGCGCCTCTAACGCCCTTAACCGGGTCGACCCTGGCTTCAGAAACTAGACCAGAGTTTCTTGCGCGCGGGATCTGTCGCGGTCTTGGCGCACACCGCAGCCACCGCCTTTATCTGCCGCATGCTCTCGGAGGTCCAGATGGTGGAGAGGTCCACGGTCATCCCGATCTCGACGATATTATCAACCGGCAGGTCCCAAATGGATGCCCCGGGTTGGGTGTAACATTGCACGTGGCTGTCAAAGGCGAACTTGCGCATGGAGCTGCAGTTGCAGCTTGGGTTGGTAGAGATATCCAGCTTCGGAACGATCGTTTCCTGGAGACAGTTCAGGGTTTTATCGCGCCAGGTTTTCCCGGCATCAGAGAGGCTTGTCTTTGAAAGGAACCTTTCGCAGTACTTCTTGCCGTAGGTGATGAAATACTCGTCCGCGTCGTTCTTGCAGGGGCAGTACTTTGCGAAACACGCCTCGTAGACACCGCAACTTGGCGTCGCCGTGTTTACACACTGGGCCAACGCCGGTCGCGAAGCGAGGAACGAAACCAAGGTAACGAAGACCGCGAGGGCCACGAACGGGATCCTTGTCATCTAAATTCTCCTTTTCAATGGCGGGTCGGCTCCAATGTGCCAATCCATTCAACAATCCATGTTCTAAATCTCTAAGTACATGAAGCATGGTTGCACGAAACGGCTACTTCGCTCAACCAAGGCGGGAGAACGAGACTTCAACTTGGCGCCTGGGAAATGCCTAGGGGGGTTAATCAAACCTTAAGCTCGCTCTGCGAAGCTGTCTTCATGTTGGCAATACCCATCGAACTATCCCGCGCGCCAAGCGTGGCAAGGCGAAACGGCGAAACACTCTACAAGTGGGGCAACCTCCTTGCAGTGATCGTGCTAGATTCCGGGGAAGTCGGTCAGTTTTCATCGTCCCTTGCAATGAAACGCACCGATGTTGAAGACCATTTGCGGTCGCACGGCTTCGCGTACAAGAGCAAGCAAAGCTAGATCCACGGTGATAGCACCTAGTTCCTGTTGAGGCCGTCTTCACCCCTGGCCAACAGTATCCGCTTCCAATGCGCTTCTCGAGCTAGGATCACGCCATCAGAAGTTCCCATTCTATGATCTTCTAGCAACGCGAAACGGAAGTTGTCTTGGCAATACTCGAACCCATTTTGGTCCACGAGATTCCGCAGTTCAACGTTTCCGCCGTGGCCGGTTTCCGCGTAGTTGGACCAACGGGCCCAGATGCCATTCTCACCGTGAGCCGAGCCAACGTAGCGTCTTGTGGTCCTCGTATCGGTCACCAGGTAAATCCCCTTGGTCGTCTCCAAGGCCCCCCGCCAATCAGGCCGGTCATTCCGGACCAAGGTGGAAAGTTCGTCGAAAGCTAGGTCAATGTTCCCCATTCCCGGGAAGGGAAGTCCTGCATATGGCTCCCGCGTAATTTCTTTTACGATGAATTGATCGTAGTGGGGCGGCATGAACGTACGCGTGGTTCTAGAGCGGTAGTCCGACAAAAGCTTCAATCGACCGACAAACCCGGCACCGCGATCGGTTTCTTCCACGACGTATCGATCCGCGTGCCGTTCAAGCACGCGGAAAACTCCCCCAAACAGCCAAGTACCAGGCTCGTGGTAGAACTGGGCAAGCGAAAAAATGAATTGTCGGTTGAAGTCGTTTCTTCCCGGGTAATACTCTTGCCAACCACGCCACTCTTCCCGGTCTCGCGCGAGGACTTCTAAGGGTTGGGCATGGTTGTTCCACCGTGCAAAATGAATCTTGAAATCGTCTTGATCCGCAATTGGCCAAATGTCTGTGAGTAGAATGGGCAAGAAAACCTGTCTCCCGGGAATGCGCTATTAAGATTAACTGCCTTTGAAGATTTGCTTACTGTTGATCGAAATCAAGTCCCCGGGAAAGCCATGACCCTAGGATTACGAGAAGTCCCATGTAAGTGGTTTACAATTCGAACCTCTAAACGCTAGGGTTGCAAGAAAGAATTTTCAGCTCTCGCGACCCCGGACAAGAAACGAGGCGCGCTTCTCGCAAAGATCACGAATGGAAGACCAAGAATACGATTCCGTAAATAGTGCTTTGAATGAATATTTTTTCCGAGGGCGTTTCGAAATGCTCCCGGTTTACCTCGATCTCGAGGGCGATGCCGAGGAGCAAGTCGCCGAGGCACTGGGCGTGGATGCAGACGAGCTTTGCGATTTCATTGGCCTGACCGCCACACGATCCCTGAGGTTTGACAAGAGGGACCCTTACATCGATCAGGCGAAGTGGCTGTTGGAATGGAGCCTTGAAGGCCGTCGCGATCCACCACCGTTCACGGCACTGCTCTGCGCGCTTTCGATCGCGGCGGAGAGAATGGGAACGGACGAGAATTTTTCGCCGAACAACTACTCGGAGCGGTTATTCGAACTTCTCGGGGTCAAGGACGTGACATCGCAGCAGAAACTTCGGCAATACGCCAAGTCCACGCGCCAGTTTTGGCGTGCCTTGAACATGTGGCTTGCAGAAAACGACTTCCAGCTTGGCAGACCAACCGCGCGCGCGGTAATCGGTCATTGGAAGTACGCGAGTTTCGGCCTTTCGCAAGCACTCGTTCGGGACGCGGACAGGAAACGCCTTTCGGGGCTATTCGAGAAGTACGACCTCGTGCCAGGCGAACCGGTGCCCGAAGCAGAAATGGCGTTACTCGTCCACGACTGGATGTCATCGCACGGGGCCACCGGCCCAACTCCTTGGCTTCGCAAGCTTTGGCAATCCAGCGACCTGAGACCACGGGTTGTTTCCGCTGCGCTCGATGCCTTCGAGACCTGGGAAAGGACGGCGGGTGTAGCTGGTACCGGTCCCCGCAAGGCCCGCCTGCAGTGGCAAGTCGGTTTCACCGGGTTTCCAAGGAAACGGGCAAGACTGTCCCTGGCCGCGTTCAGGGGTGGTGAGGCCGAGGCCCTGGAGGAAACCGGCGCTGGCACGGAGACAGGGGATCAACTCTTCCTCGAGGATGGATTGGAGCAGGGAACACGGTTCCTAGGGCCGGTTGGGTCTATCAACCTCGACATGCTCTTGTTGAAGTCCCGGTCGTTCACGGGTGTTTCTAGCGGCGTCAACTACGGCTACATCGCCAAGCCCATCGTCACCCTTGCGCGGGCCCCGGATGGCCCCGTGTTCCGGGAGGTGTCCCGAGTCAGTCTTTTCGAGGAGCACGCGATCCTGTGCCACGAGGCTTGGCTCGACAAGGTCGAAGGACACCTATCCAAGTGCGCGAGACCGGGACATTCGGTCCTTAGAACCACTGACATGGCCGGCATTCCGGAGGGTTGGTGCATCCTGCGGGGTGTCGAGGTCGTTCGGGCGGTAGACAATGCCCATGACAATTTCCACGCGCTGAGCCCCATTGCAAGTGCCGCGGCACTTGCCTGCGTGGATGGCCTGAAACTCGGGCATGGCACGTGGCACGTTGCCGCCCCACCGCTCGTGGAGGCCACGTCGGAGAAACCTGGGACAACTATTGAAATCATTCGCGAGCAGTTTGGTAAGAAAGACGAGGTAATCGCGAAGGAAAACGCCGTTGGGGACTTCATGGAAGCAAGCCTCGACGCATTTTGCGTTGAAGCTGGAACGAACTTGCGGGCAGTCGTTAAGCACAAGTCCACGGAGCTCGCGGAAACGTCCTTTTCTCTTCGGTCCGCGGATATTCCGCGACCGCTTGGGGCCAAGTCGCTCTCCCACGGCCTTCTCGACACCAGGTTCGCACTCGATCCCTTGACGGCACATGACCATGAACCGGCGCGCCTCGAGGGCTGTGTCCCGAACGGCAAGTTGGATGATACTTCGTGCCACGTCGCTCAACGAGAAGGATACACCCCTGGCGAAGTTCCGGAGGGGACCCTGGAAGAGGCAATCGAGCTGGAATGGTGCAACTCGAGTGATGCGGCCATCGTGGCAAGCGAAAGCTGCGTTATCCGTGGGTATCACTACTGGGTCTACGAGGCGTTTGAAAAGGGCGACGACCGCTACGACGCCAAGATGGCAGAGTGCAAGGATTGCAGGGTGAAGGCGCTTTCGCGCACCCGGGAAGTTGCGAAGGGCAATGCCAAGAAAATGGCACAACACCAGGTTTTCACCCCGGCGCGCCGATCGACCAAACGGGAAGTCGGCACCGGGCAGGTCTCCGAAACCGATCATGCAGGCGTTCCCGTGGACACGGTACTCGATGGGCTTTGCTACCTGGGTCATGGCTCTTGGCCAGCTTTCCAAAGGCTCGCGACGGCCGTGTCTCCTGAACCATGGTTTGCCCATTCCCTCGCGAGTGACCTATTTGCCCTTGGGCATATCGAGATGCGAGGGCGCCTACTGGCGAACGGCGGCGATTGGTCAGTGCCACCGCCCGCCCTTGTCATTGGCATGGATGGACATGGCTACCTTTCGGGATTCCAGTCGGGCAGCCTCGTTGACGCGGTGAATTCTGCCTTGTCATCCAGGGGGACGGTTCATGCGCCTTGCGAGGTGTCGAATCAGGTGACGGTGCACCGGTGGACGGGCCTTGGGGAGATGGACCTAGAGGCCTTGCTGGAAACCGTGGAAGACGCCCATGGACGCAAGGTCACGGTAACACGCAACCTTGCGTCATCGATCGCTCCACGACTTCCGTCGTTCGCGGGCGTGTTTGGCCAGGCTGCACCAATTCACGTTGAGCAAGCCGATGGCCTTGCAATGTATGACACCCGAAAGGCGCGCTGGAGACGGGTTGAGCGAATGGACGGACCGGGGGCCTACAGGGTCGGCTTGCATGGAACGCGCTACGTATTCCGGGACCGGCATGGAACGACGAGGCAAGTTGGCCACCAGGTAGCCAAGACCTTGGCTGCGCAGGCCGATGGACACTGGTTGCACGGGTACGACATGTCCACGGGTAGGTTCACGGCGGCCCTCGGGGTTGAACCTCCGTGGCTTTTCGAGCGGGCCCTCGTCGTCTCGGGCGGGACCCTCCCGAGGAGGGATGGCGGGCGGGTCATTTACGAGCGCGTGGAGCCACGGGTTGGCGCCACCATTTTGAGCAAGATGTATGGAAAGGACGAGATCATTGGGTAAAGCGACGCCGGGAGAGGTTCTCGACTACATCCAGGAAGCATACCACAAGTACTACGACAGCGCCTTTTGGCTGCGTGACGAGTACCTCATGCGTGAGCGGCGCGACTTGCTCGATGAACCCGGCTTAACTGCCCAGGAGATCCTGCTGGAAGCAGTGTTGGCCTATCCATCCGAGGTGCCCGTTGTAGAGGCCTGCGCCGCGGCTGGCCTATCGCCGGCGGTCGCGGAGCATCTAGGCAAGGTTGTCTTTGGAGCCAACTACGATTTGCGCAAGCACCAGGCGCAATCCCTCGAAACGTCCTTGGCCTCGAACTCGGCCACCAAGCGGAACGTTGTCGTTACTTCTGGCACGGGATCGGGCAAGACGGAAAGTTTTCTGGTTCCCGTGATCGGGCGGCTTCTCCGGGAACGGATGGGCGGTGTCGGCCAAGGTGGAATGCACGAATGGTGGCATGAGAACTGGGGCAGCGCGAACACTTGGCAGGGTTGCCGCTCGAAAATCGAAAACGGCCCACAACCGGCGCTTCGCGCGCTCTTGCTGTACCCGACGAATGCCTTGGTGGAAGACCAGGTCTCCCGGCTACGACGCGCGGCCACCCGTGCGCGGGACATTCACGGGGCACCCATGTTCTTCTTTGGGCGATACACGGGCGCGACGCCGGGCGGTACGTTTGACCCGGGCGGACACCTGGACGCCAAGGGGCGTCGCATCGTCAAGGAGGTCGCCCGCGACATCAAGCAAATCGAGGCCGAGGCAGCCCGGCTTGCTGATCGCGACGAGGAGATCCGCGGCCAGTTCCAGGATCCTTCCTGCGGGGAGATGCTGACACGGTGGGACATGATCGATGCGCCGCCCGACATCATGATCACCAACGTATCCATGCTAAACGTGATGTTGATGCGCGAGCACGAGGCGCACTTGTTCCGGCAAACACGCGACTGGCTTGCGTCTTCGAAGGACAACCGTTTCTCCCTGGTAGTCGACGAATTGCACGGGTACCGGGGTACCGCGGGAACGGAAGTCGCACTCGTCATCCGCAACTTGTTGATGCGACTGGGGCTGGAACCGGGCTCCCCGCAGTTGCGCTGCCTAGGCACGAGCGCGTCGCTTGATGGCGAGGAGGGCAAGGAATACCTTGAGCAATTCTTCGGCGTGGACCGAAACACGTTCGAGGTATTTCCAGGCGAGCCGCGCATTCCGGAAGCGAAGTTGCCGATCGACGAGGCAAAAATCGCGCCCCTCGCCGATGATGCGATCGCGGGCGACGAGACCGCGCTCGACGAAATCATCGGTATTGCTTCACCCCGGCTGGCGCTCGGGGCTGCATGTCGCGAAGCTGGCAAGAGGGAGGAAGACGACACGATCGTGCCGGCAAGGCTAGGCGCTATCAAGCAAAGCCTGCTCGGTGAGCATGGCAGCGACGCTGTTTTCCAGGCAGTCCTTCACGCGGCCGCACGCGAAGACTCCCCCTCGTTCAAGGAACCCTACCCCTCGTTTCGCTCCCACATGTTCGTGCGTCAAATACAAGGAATGTGGGCTTGTTCGAACCCCGACTGCGACAAAGTCGAGGAAGCTTACCGTGACCCAGAGCGCAAGATTGGCAAATTGTTCAAGCACCCGGCCATCAAGTGCGGCTGCGGCGGGCAAGTCCTGGAACTGCTGTATTGCTACGACTGCGGTGAGGCATATCTCGGTGGCTACGTGACGCCGCGGGCGGAGGGAGCCGAGGACGGGCAAGTCTTCTTGGAATCCGGTCCGACGGACCTTTCGAGCAACGTGCCCGGGCTGGTCAACGAGCGGCCGCATTCCAAGTTCCGGTGGTACTGGCCAGGCAAACAAGTGCCTGCCGGGGTCGCACCTACCTGGCAACATTCGGACCCTGGCACGAAAAAACAGAAGACATTTGGATACGGCGCTGCCAATTACGATCCACTTTACGGGCTCTTGGAAAAGGCCCAGCACGGCGACACGCCGACCGGTACCTTTTTTACCTGCCCGGGGGACGTGAACGCGCCGGCTCTTCCGGAGAAGTGCCCGGCCTGCGAGTCAAAGAAGAGCCAGCAAAGGATCCTCAAGGCCTTTTTCGCCGGGAGCCAAGTGAATAGCCCGATCAGGGGTCTTCGAACGGGTTTAAATGTCACGACCCAGGTAATTGCCGACCGCGCTTCTACCAAGCTTGGCACACCCGACCGCACCGCGCAGATGATCGCGTTCACTGACAGCCGCGACGATGCCGCCGATGTTGCGGCGGGACTGGAGCTTAACCACTTCCGGTCACTCTTGAGGCAGCTTGTATTCCGGGCCCTGAAACCAGGTGCCAACTTCACCATCGACGACGCGAGAACAACTGCCGCGAAAATCCAAAAGGGTGAGGAACTCAACAAGCTCCAGGCGGAAATAGCCACAACGATCAAGGCGCAGGGAACCGAGCTACAAACCGCGTTGCTCATGCAATCGATGTCCATGTCCAACACGGAACAAGACGCGCTTGTCGAAGCCTTCGAAGAGGACGTTGTCAATGCCCGCGGAGTTTCCTGGAGCGCACTCGTTTCCGGGGTCATGAACGATCTCCTGACACTTGGCGAGAACCCCGCCGGCACGGACGCCTCGAAGCAGAAGATTGGTAACGAGCCATGGTGGCGCTACTTTGACCAAACCCGACCGGCTCCCGTGAACCGCCTAAACCCAAGCGTGGAAACAGAGGGCAGGCAGCAGATCCGGGAAACCTTGTCCTCGCTCATCGCGACGGCCCTTTTCGATGCCGGGGGGCGCGACTTGGAATCCCTTGGACTCGCCTTTGCCTGTCCGGTGGGAGACCACTCGACGAGGCTGGGAATGGCGGCCAGCGAAGCCCGGGACATGCTGGCAAACGTGATCCGATTGCTAGGCCAAGCGCGGCACTACCAAGGCGGGGGCAGCAGCCAATCGTCGACAAACATGCCAACCGGGGTTCGGCGTTACGTCGAAAAGGTCGCCCCGTCCCTTAACCGCGACGCATCCGATCTCGGAGAGATCATCGGGGCCTTGCTGCGTGACGAAGGTATCGTGAACGAGAACTGGGTCATCCAGGTCGGTCGCTACTCGAGCCTGAAGCTGGAGCTCGTGCCCATCCTTGATGGCTTGCACCGGTGCAAGAGATGCTCACGGGTTTCTGCCAACGTCGCGCTAAAGACATGTACCTCGGTGAACTGCACGACCACTGGGTTCGAGCCAATCTCGGAGCCCGAAGACGATTACTACCGCTGGCTGTCGGAAGAGCCTGCGCACCGGCTCAACGTCGAGGAGTTGACGGGCCAGACGAAACCGCTTTCCGAGCAACGGCGACGCCAACGGCTATTCAAGAAGGCCTTCCTTGAAGACGAGATCGAACCCGTGCACGGCATCGACACGTTGAGCGTTACGACGACGATGGAGGTCGGCGTCGACATCGGCTCCCTGGAACTGGTGATGATGGCCAACATGCCGCCACAGAGGTTCAACTACCAGCAAAGAGTTGGTCGAGCCGGGCGCATGGGACAGAGTTTTTCCTACGCGCTCACCATTTGTCGTGGTGGCTCGCACGACGACTTCTACTACGGCAACCCGGAACGGATCACGGGTGATACCCCGCCGCAGCCTTACCTTGACCTTTCCAGGCCGGAGATCGTGAAGCGCGTCGCGGCAGCGGAGTGTCTTCGACGCGCGTTCTCGGCACTGGATGAACCGCCCGTTGGCTCGGCCAGCACGCATGGCGCCTTTGGCAAGGCCGCGGAATGGGAAACGGTCTACAAGGCGGATATCTCTGCATGGCTCGCGACCGATCCTGGCGTCGACGCGGTCGTGGCAGCGCTCTGTTACCTCGCGCCACTCGCGGGAGACCAACCAGACCGGATCGCCAGCTACTGCCGGGCCGAGCTGGCGGACCACGTCTCTAGCGTGGTTGCCGACGGCCGTTACATCCAGGTTGAACTTAGCGAACGTCTTGCGACGGCAGGGGTTCTGCCCATGTTTGGGTTCCCGACTCAAAGCCGGAACCTCTTCAAGTTCAAGCGCGACGCGCGCCTTGAAGACATGGTTTTGAGCGACCGGGCACTGGACCATGCAGTTTGGGCCTTCTCACCCGGTTCCGAGATTCCCAAGGACAAGCAAATCCACACGGCCTGTGGTTTCGAGTTGCTTCGAGAGATCCGTGGCCGGGTCGATAGCGACCCCGACCCGCTTGGCCCGAGCCTCGATTTCTCGAAGTGCAGCGATCCCGATTGCGGGCACATCATGCAAGGCGTCGAGGAAACCTGCGAGGTTTGTGGTCAATTCGCGATGAAATTCGATCTCTACCAACCGAAGGGTTTCATCACGACTCTGGGCCAGCCACGCGACTACGATGGCCAACGCCAACGTGGTCCCTCGCTCTCGCCCCCGGTTCTTGCTTTCAAGCCCAAGTACGACGACGGGTTTGCCCTTGGCCCCGCCCGCGTGGCGCTTGCCTCGGATGAACCGATCGCACTGGTCAATGACAACGGTGGAGAATTCTTCAAGTTCCGCCGGAAGTACAACGCCATGATCGTGAACGACGAGCACCTCTA
Source organism: Aliisedimentitalea scapharcae (assembly GCF_045277565.1). Classification (NCBI taxonomy): domain Bacteria; kingdom Pseudomonadati; phylum Pseudomonadota; class Alphaproteobacteria; order Rhodobacterales; family Roseobacteraceae; genus Aliisedimentitalea; species Aliisedimentitalea scapharcae. The sequence goes on from NZ_CP123587.1 coordinate 49,382, forward strand.
CCGCGATCGCCAACCCTATCCCGAGCTCGACGGTGATCCGGAAGCGGAAGGTGCCATTGGCGCCGTGTTCAAGACGGACGTCATGACGATGCTTCTCGAGAACCTACCCGGTGTGGGTTACAACGGCGTCTTGGACGTCGAGGGGCAAAAAGCGGCCGGCGCTGCCCTTGCGTCCTTCGGTGAATTCCTGAAGGTCGCCGCCGCCAGGGAACTCGACGTGGACCCGGCCGAACTCCGGGTTGGCACGCAGAAATGGCGTATGGATAGTTGCGTAACACGTCAGCTCTACGTTGCAGACGCCCTTGAGAACGGCGCCGGTTACAGCCGGCACATTTGTGATCCAGACCGGCTTCGCGGGTTAATCGCGACCCATTACGTGGATGTGAAGAAGAACTGGCACGACCCGTCGCACGCCGATTGCGATCGCTCCTGTCCGGACTGCCTTCGCAACTACAACAACCGCTTTTTGCATGCCTCGCTTGACTGGCGATTGGCGCTGGACGTGGCCGAACTGGTCTTGGGCGAGCCCTTGGACACGTCACGATGGCTCGGGGATGCCCAGGGCATCGGCCAAAGGTTTGCCGACTTGTGTAACCACCACCAAGGCAGCGTGCAGGTTGAGCAATCCGACGGCCTCGTCGCGGTTACGGGCAGCAGCAAGCTATCGCTCGTGCTGTCCCACCCGCTGTGGCACATGCGGGAGGGGCTGGCGCAAGACATCCAGAAGAACGCGAAACTCATGCTGGAGGCCAACCATGGTAGTAGCCTCAAGGTCGAGTTCGTGGATATCCGTGACTTTGCACACCACCCGCAGACCTACATCGTCAAGATGCTGGAGGCCCAATGATCACGATCACGGGCGCCGAGGGCTCAAGCGAATACCAGGCCGCGATCCTGGTAAAGAAGGCACTGGAGGCATCCTGGCCGGGCGTTGCGGCGACGCCTAGGGAGGTTGACGACATCCGGATCGCCGTCAGCACCAAGCTCTCGGGTTACCAGGTGCAAGACATCGATATTGTCTTGGCTGGCCGGCTATCCAAGCCGCGCATGTTTAAGCCCTTGCGCGTTATCCGGGGATCCTCGGGGAACAAGTTAAACGCACGCCCGATCATGGTCGAAAGCTTCGTGGTTGCGATCGAGGTCAAGGATCATGACGATCGTGGTGTTCGCATCATGGATGACCAGGTCGAGGTCAGGTACTCGCGTGGCGGTCCATTGCAATGGAAGAGCGCGACGGACCAAAACGTCAAGCAAATGCACGCCCTGAAGACATACCTTTCGGACATGCATGTCGACGTCTTCGCACGTCGATGCATGGTTTTTCCCAGCCTTGGTTCGATTTCTGCGCCAAGCGCTGTCGCGGGTGCTTTCAATGGTCACCAGCTGATGAGCGCGATCGCGGCGTCCTCACCGCTCCTGGAACGCCGGGGGCAGGGGCTTCTTTCGGCAGGTGACAAGGAAACGATCGAAAAAGCCCTAGCGGCACCGATATTTAAGAAAGCGATTCCGACGCGCCTTGACCGCGAACGCATGGATCGGTTGGCCGCGAAGAACCCGTCGATCGACGGCATCATAGATACGCTGGGAGACGGTACGGTGTTCCTGCGTGGCTTCGCGGGAACCGGGAAGACGGTTTTGCTTCTCCAGGCGGCGTGGAAACTCTTTCGCACGGAAGGCAAGCGAACGCTGGTCTTGACCTACAACCACGCGCTGGCGGCCGACATGCGTCGCTTGATGTCCCTGGCAAACATCCCGTCCTCGGTGGAAGCGGGTGGCATCCGCGTCGGCACCGTGATGTCATTCCTCTACACCTGGTTTTCAAAGCTTGGATTGCTCGGCGAGGGCCCTCTCGACTTCTCAGGTTATCCAGCGCTTTGTGCCGAGGCGCTGGATCTCGTCAAGGGCGGGGCCGTCACCCGGGAAGACATCGAGGAGATCATCTACAGCGATCCTGATTTCTTCGATTTCGACCAGGTGTTCGTTGACGAGGGGCAAGATTGGCCAAGCGGGGAAACCGCCTTGTTAAAGGCTCTCTACGACCCGACCCGGCTTTGTGTCGCGGATGGCGTGGACCAGCTCGTAAGGGGCGCGCGTGCGAACTGGCGTGCAGGACTACCGCGCGACAAGAGAAGCACCTTACCATTGGGAAAGTGCTTGCGCCTCAAGCGCAACTTGTCGCTCTTCGCATCCGAGATCGCACGGGAAACGGGAAGTGCTTGGGAGGCGGAACCCAACCCGGCCGCCGGCGGTGGCAGGATTATCATCCTGTCCAAGCCATACGTGCAAGCCACCGGGTTGCATGAGAGTCTCGTCGAGGATCTCAAGTCAGACGGCAATGACTGCGTCGACATGCTGGTCTGTGTTCCGCCGGACGGCGTCGTCGAAACCGCGGATCGCCGATCGAGCTTGGTTGGCCAGGAATTCTCTAGCCGGGGGCAGGCACACTGGGACGGTGTCGATCCGATGGCAAGGTCAGATTTCCCTCGCGGTCCGGACCAGGTGAGGATCGTTCAATACGCTTCCTGCCGGGGCTTGGAAGGATGGACCGTGGTTCTCGAAGGGTTCGATCGATTCCTAGAGGAGATGTTTTTAGCCAAGATGTCATCCGGTCTCGATGCATCCGAGGAAGAGGGATTCGTGGACCTGGAAAAGGCAGCAAGTGGGGAAGCCTGGCGTTGGGGCCTGATCGCCTTGACGCGCCCCATCGATACGCTGGTAATCCAGCTCGACAACCCCGGCGGAAAGTTCGGCACCCAAGTCCTTGAAGCGGCGAGAAAGTTCCCCGATTTCGTTGAAATCTTGGACGGCTAGGCCAACGCGCAGTTGATAACACGGGCGAAAGAACGGCTGAATTGCCCCCAGATGTAGTAACCGCCTGGACAGCCCACTCCAGATATGCTAGCTATTTTCAAAAACCATGACAATTGGCCGGACAATAGATGCTTCAAGAAACCCTTGCGAGAGACGTAAACGAAAACCCTACCCAGGCGGGAGCCCCCCGGGGTGAGGCGGCGCTTCGCCAGTACAACATGATCGACCTCTTCGCCGGTTGCGGCGGCCTGTCGCTTGGCTTCGAGAACGCTGGGTTCACACCGGTATTCGTCAACGAGCTAAACGAGGATGCGCAGGCCACCTACCTCATGAATCGCCACCATTCACTTGGCGGCATGAAATTCTCGGAGAACGACGCGCTACACTGCAACGACGCGCACGAGCTGCAGGGGAAACGGCTCGAACAATTGGTCAGCGACCTTGCCCAGGTTCCCGATGTTGAGCTGGCCTTCGATACGGCCACCAAGAAAAGTGGTGGCGGCAGCAACCTCGATGTCTTGACAGGCGGCCCACCTTGCCAAGGCTATTCCGGCATTGGCATCCGTCGGTCGTATTCCGTTGACAAGAAGGACCTGCCGTCGAACCAACTGTACCAACGCATGGCGAGTGTTATTCGGCGCGTGCGCCCGCGCGTATTCTTGTTTGAAAACGTGCGCGGTCTCCTGACGTCCAAGTGGACCAAGGAAGGCGGCGAGCGAATTTTCCCTGATGTCAGGGACGAGTTTAGGGCCATTCCAGGCTACGAGGTACGCTGGTCTCTGGTTTACGCCAAGGACTACGGTGTTCCACAAAACCGACCACGGGTCTTGCTCGTTGGCGTTCGTCGCGACGTGTTGGAAGCCTGCGACTTTCTCGATCCCAAGGCCGACCCGGAAGATGCGGTCGCCTGCGGGTTCCTTCCGGCGGGTAGCCCCGGCGAGTTTCCCGACTTGAAAGACCTTCTAGGCGATCTCGTCGATGACACGGTGGCCGAGGTTCTGCGCAGCCGAAACTTCGAGCGCGGCACCTTTGAAACAACGGCTTACCCGCGACCCGCGCGCTCCGCGATCCAGAAGTCCCTACGCACCGCGCCTGCTTGGTACGAGGGCCGGGGCATTCGCTTGACCGAGCAGGAGTATTCAAAGCACAAGCCGGCCGTGGTCGAGAAGTTCGATCACATGATCAGGAACGCGGGCGAAATCCCCGAAGAGTGGCGCACCAAGAAGTTTTCCCAACGCCTTTTGAAACCGAGCTGGGGCAACCAGGAGCCAAATATCACGGCCACGTCGCTTCCGGATGATTACGTTCATTACTCGCAGCCGCGCATCTTGACCGTAAGGGAGTGGGCGCGCCTACAACTCTTCCCTGATTGGTACCGTTTCGCTGGCAAGCGGACCACCGGCGGAATTCGCCGTGCTGGTAATCCGCGCGAAGGCATTTTCGACCGCGAGGTCCCCAAGTACACCCAGATCGGCAATGCCGTGCCGGTTGGCTTGGCGGAACGCGTGGGGTCTCATTTCAAAAGAATCTTGGACGAAGCTATAGGGTAATGCTCGAAAAATCGGACACGAGCGTTGGAGAGGTATTGACCCTCTTCAACGAAACCGGCTTGGACGTGGGCCTGCTTGTCCCGACGCCAACCGGCTTGAAGAAATCGATCATGGATGCCACGGCTTCGTTTCGGGATTTCCTGCTCGACGCAAAGATCCATGACTTTTCGACTCAAGCCCAAGGTCAAGAACACAAGGTCGTTGTCCCGGCGAGGATGATTTTTGCGAAGGGATCGAAGCCGACGAAAGTGTCCCTTTACCGGCCCACCACGAAGAAGGGCGATCCACGTATCTGCGTTTACGGCCTCAAGGCGCACGCGGTTCCTTTCAACTTGCTAGCCCTGTTTAGTTGGGACGGCTTGTTGCACGTCGTAAATTGTAGCGATCCAGGAATCCTACAATCGATAAAAGACCCGGCTTCACCGCTTGGGGCAATCGCGCAAGCTGCGCGGCCCGGGTTGTCGCCGGAGGCAGGTGAATTGCTCGAACTGTTGCGCGATATTGGCGCACGCGGGTGGATTCCGACCATGAGACCCGGCGATACGGGCATCGGGATGACGCTGGAAACCTTGTTGGGGATAGAAGCAAACTCGAGCAAGCTTCCCGATTTCAAGGGGATCGAAATCAAGGCTAAAAGGGCAGGGCGCAAGCGCAAGAACCGCGTGAACCTGTTTAGCCAGGTCCCGAATTGGAAGCTTTCTCCGCTTGGGTCGAACAAGGCGCTTCTTGATGCCCATGGCTACGAGGTTGAAGGACGAAGACAGCTCTACTGCACGATATCGGGGAAGATGGCCAATCCAAACGGTTTCATGCTATCGATCGACGGCGACAAGGACTGGCTAAGGCAAAACCACTTGGCTGCCGAAAAGGTCACCCGAATGGCGATCTGGGAACTTTCCAAGCTAAGGGATCGCTTGACATCGAAACATCGTCAAACCTTCTGGGTCTCGGCTCAAACGCGCGGCAAGGGGGAGCATGAAGAGTTTCACTACTTGCAGGTTGAGCACACGCGTGCGCCCCGCGTTCGAAATTTCGAGGCCTTGGTCGAGGCAGGTGTGATAACATTGGATTACACGTTATACGAAAGGCGGAAGGGTGGCGCGGTCGGCGATCACGGGTACTTGTTCAAAATAAACCCGAAAGATTTCAACGCTCTGTTCCCACCCTCTGAATACCATGGGCTCGTTGTCTGACATTCCGGCCCGCGGTGAAAAGCGGAAGATTACGGATCTTGGCCGCTTTCTGCGTGTGTGGTTTAAGGACAACGGCCGGGAGTTTTCTTAGCGCGAGCCGGGTACAGGGGAATACGAAAGGATTTGTGTCGAGGTATTGCTCCAGCGCACGAGAGCCCAAACGGTGGCCAAGATCTACCAAGATTTCTTTAGGCGCTTTCCCGACTGGGAAGAAATAGCCCAGACGGATGAGCTAGAACTGGGTGAATTCTTGAAGCCGCTTGGATTGTGGCGGACCCACTCTAAAAGATTGAAAAATTTAGCGATTTACGCTGGACATAGAAAAGGCCTTTTCTCCGAAACAGCGGAAGAACTCAGGGAAGTCCCTGCGGTTGGCCAATACGTGGCCAATGCCATTCTCCTCTTCCAGCATAGGCAACGCAAACCGCTTCTTGACGTCAATAAGGCGCGCCTCATCGAAAGGTACGTTCGCCCACGCAGGCTCACCAACATCCGCTACGACCCGTGGCTTCAGGTCGCAGCCCATTGGTTGGTTAGATTGGGAGATCCGATCGAAACGAATTGGGCAGCATTGGATTATTCGAGCATTGTCTGCAGCATAGGTCAGCCCCAATGCAGTAATTGCTACCTCCACTCGCGCTGCGCAAAGCCCTTCGGATAAGACCCCGGGAGAAGACACTCTGGAGTTGATTCTTCACTTGCTTTCCGGCTAGCATTGTCGCGAAGGGAAGTGACTATTGACGCTATTATCTCAAACCCTCGACTATTTAGAGGCGAAAGATTCAGAACATGAACAGGCGTTGATGTCTCTCCTATCAGGGGAATTGACGTGCTTGGTGATAAGAAAATTCATCAAGAGCGAGACGGCATCAACAGCCACCGCTAGCTTGATTCAACGTGAGGAGTTCGTCGATCATGACGACGTTCCCGGGCTAAAAGTACTAGGTCTTTCACATTTTCAAGCCGTGAGAACTCCCCACTTATTTCAACGTTATTCGGAAGTCGGCGCGGGCCTAGAAGAAATGCTGGAGAACGCATGCCGTCCACTGCCTTCCCCATTCGGTTCCTTGAAGTCTTACTTGGCTAAGCACGCGAACAAATCGATCGAAATATTGGAACTAGAGAATGAGCCCCCACCCGCGCCATTCACCGTTCGATCGTGCGGCAGGAAAATAGGCATCGAACCGCACCAAGACATTTTATTAGCGGAGTCGCCCAAAGAGAGAATTGCTGCCTCTTTTTCGAGGCAATTAGCAGCAAACATTTTTTTAGCGGGACCTGATGCTGGAGGTGAGCTCGAGATATTTGAGCTGGGACCTGGTGATACTGGGTACAAAAACCTAGAAGACGGCCCCAAGACAATCGCTGAAGATCAACTACCAAGTGCCGCGATAACAGTATCCCCCAGAACGGGTGACTTGGTGATGTTTGACAGCACTATGGTGCACATCGTTCACGCCAACCAAGACCCTAAACCTAGGGTAACATTGGCGTGTTTCATAGCTAGCCAACATGACAACGGTGTTTTGTATTACTGGGTCTGAGATTAATTTGTGAGGAAATTTCATGTTTGAACAGGACTTAGCGCGCAGCCTTGAACCGATCAGGAAAATGTTCCTCGCACAGTCGATCCATGCGCTATTCAATGCACAATTGTTCGAAAAGCTTAAGGGTAATTCGACACAAACCGTTACAGAGCTCGCAGATCTAAGTGGAATGTCCTCATACAGACTTGAAGGTCTGATCTTATACCTAAAAAACGAGGGGCTCGTCGATTTCCATAGGGGCGAAGTTCCTTTCCTTACCGACTTGGGACTAAGTCTTGAGAATTCCAAACCCTGGTATCAATTGTTGGTTGGTGGCTATGGGAAAACTCTATTGGACTTACCCTCGACGCTGCATGACCGTAACCAGTATGGAAGTCGCGTTGGAGAGTTTGTTGGTCGGGGAAGTTGTGGGATTAGCCAATTCGATGCACTGCCCATGACAAAGGAGCTCATTTCCGCGCTCGATGAGGTGCCCGGATGTATAGTCGACATTGGGTGCGGTGATGGCAGCTACTTGATTGATCTTTGTCGTACTTTTCCCGACGCAAAGGCACTCGGGATCGAACCCGACGACGCATCTGTGAAAGTTGCGAACGACTTGATTGCCAAAAGCGATCTTGGTGGCAGAGCGGAGATACTGAAGGGTGATCTAGAGCTTGTTGCAGATCTCGACGCAATCCCAAGAAATACGGTGTTTGTAATAGCATTCGTACTGCAGGAAGCTCTTGAGCAATCTGGTCGAAGTAAGGTTGTGGAAATATTGAGGCGGCTGAAAAAGCGCCATCCGCTTGGTAAAGTGGTAGTCATTGAAGTTGATCGAGCAGACCGAGATAGCGAAAAGATGACGTCTGAACTCGGGCTAGGCTACTATAATCCCTACTTCCTATTGCACCGCCTAACAGAGCAAAAACTCGAAACCCCGGAGTTTTGGAACGATGTGTTTTCTGAAGCAGGATGGGACATCGCTCGTCAAACCCACCCAGAGACTTCCTATGATTCACTGGGGCTGAAGATTGGCTACCTGCTATGTTAACTTCAGGCGATTTCAAGATTTCCCCCCGTGTCTCGCGTCAGATTTCGTCTCCACTTACCGAGATTTTCGAGCTTCGCGACAACTATTTAAGTTCAGCCAATTCATTTGATTTGATTGATGGAAGCCAAGGGGTGCCAAACTATCCCCCGCCCATTGAGGTTATGAATGAGATTCGAAACGCTTCGCAGGAAAGAGAAAGCTATTCTTATACTGATCGACGAGGGATTTTAACGCTACGCGATGCTATTTGCGATGACTTTGGCAGCAACTATGGATTTCAAGTCAATACTGACGAAGTTCTTATCACTTCGGGCTGCAATGCGGCATTTTGCGTTGCTGCCAGTACAATTTTGGACCAAGGAGACGAAGTCATCGTTCCAAGCCCCCACTACTTTAACCACCCAATGTGGCTAGAGATGATTGGTGCTAAAGTTGTCGATTCGCAGTCCAAAGCGAACGGAGAACCGGACTTCGACGAAATTATCAATTTGATTTCTCCGAACACTCGGGCTGTTGTTCTAGTAAGCCCCGGAAACCCAACCGGAGCGACAATTTCGGCACAAACACTCGAGGAGGTTACGCTTCTTTTGGCTCAACGGGGAATCTATGTGATACTCGACGAGACCTATAGGGCATTTTCGGAGCAAGCCCAACTTGCGTTTTCGGGATCTCAATTCGATCAGAATCCAAACTTGATCCGGTTGCTGAGCTTTTCCAAGGAGCTTGCAATACCTGGCTTGCGAGTTGGCGCAGCTTGCGCCAATCGAACACTAACTCACGAGATGCTAAAGGTTCACGACTGCTTCTCAATATGTACCCCCCTGATTGGCCAACTAGCCGCAGAAGCTGGGCTAAAGCATGGGAATAATTGGAAGCTTCAGCGAACTAGCTGCATCGCGAAAAAACGAAATCGGTTTTCAGAGCTTATTAGTGATCAAGATCGAGGTTTCGAGATCATCCAATGCGGTGGTTTCTTTGCCTGGCTGAAACATCCGTTCCGGGATATGTCGAGCTGGGAAGTCACACGGAAACTTCTTTTTGAAGCCGGGCTTCTCACGTTGCCAGGTTGCCTCTTTGGAAAGGGTCAGGAAGCATATGTCAGAGTGGGAGTAGCAAGCCTTGATGAAGAAGAAATCAAATCATTTATTAGCCGGTCAAGCAACTTGCGTTAAACTACAATGAAACCAGACAACACAACTAAAAATTACGATGTCGTTGTAATTGGCGCTGGAGTACAGGGCCTGAGTAGTGCATTTTTTTTGGCAAGAAATGGCAAAAAGAAAGTTGCGATTGTCGAACAAGAGAAGTCTTACGGTTTAGGGTCGTCATCACGATCAGGTTCAATGATTATGAAGTCCCGAGAAAACCGACCAAAAATCGAACTCTCACTATTTTCATTTTCTTTTTTCGAAAACTTTGGGAAACTCTTCAACCAAGAACTCGAGTTTCGTAGAACTGGCTTTCTGAGCTTAATTGGCGAACAACATGCTGCTCGCTACGAAGCAGAGCATGAATTGCGCCGAGAACTGGGCGTGCCTTCTCGAATGATATCAAACTCGAAAATTCGTACGATGTGTCCGGCAGTTTCGACTGAAGGTTTAGAGTTCGGCGTTTACTGCGAAGACGATGGGGAAGTAAGTGCCCAGCAAATCCTAGACAATTACTACAATGCTGCCGCTGAAATGGGTGTCGATGTCTACTTTGACAGTGAGATTGCTTCATTCGAAACTGCCGGAGGACAGTTACTGGGGCTCCGAACAACGCGAGACAATTTTCGTTGCGATTACATTGTCAATGCTGCTGGTGCAGGAGCTCCAGATATTTCTGCAAAGCTCGGGTTTGAATTACCCCAGAGTAACTTGAGGCGGTCCATCTTCTTCTGTCGGGCTGATAATCCTAAGCTTTATACAGGGCCAATGGTCGAGGATGCCGAGCTTGAGTGGTATTACCGTGGACTTGTTGACGGAAGAGTACTGATTGGCATGGGATTGGAGCCAGAAAACACCGTGACCGTTGGCCCAAATCTAGGCTTTCTGCCAAGCGTTCGTTTGGCAACCAAGCGAAGAGCACCGCAGCTCGAAAACTTCGAAGTAATCGATGGGCACAGTGGAATTCGACCATTGTCGCCTGACATCATTCCTTTGATTGGCCCATCCCAAAGCTACGCAAATTTCATTTTGAACACCGGTTGGGGGGGTGAGGGCATAATGCACTCACCTGGGGGAGGCGCAATTGTGTCTGATATTATTGACGGCACACGCAACTACCCGTTCAAGACGTCCGCTTTCCTCCCAAAGCGGTTCAACATCTAAGCAAACTTCCAGAGAAAGGAAACAGAATGATTGAAGATCGCCTGAAGGAACTGGGCTACGAATTTGAGGCGGCGCCCCTGCAAATTCTCACATTTCACGCCGCGGTGCGCACGGGGAACCTGGTATTTACGTCGGGGCAGATTCCTTGGCTTGGTGACACAAAAATTCAAGGGCGTGTTGGGGCTGATGTTGACCTCGAGTTGGCACAAAAGGCTGCAGAGATTTGCGCGTTTAACTGCATCAAAGCCGCCGGTGCCGTGGTATCTCCAAACGAGATCACTCGCGTAGTAAAAGTGCTTGGCATGGTCAATGCCGCACCAGGGTTTGATCAAATGTCCGAAGTGATCAATGGTGCGAGCGACTTCTACTCAAATGTATTTGGAGACGCAGGTTTCCATGCTCGGTCAGCTGTAGGCATGTCGCTGCCATCCGATTGGGCTGTTGAAGTCGAGACGGTTTTCGAAGTCAAAGCGAGCTGAGGCGTGAGGTCGGCTCAACAAGGCGCCGAACTTACTTTTGACATCGTTCTAGGTGATTTTGGTCGACTGGCATCGGTGGACTACGCGAGATATTTGTCGGAAGAGGAGCAGTCCCGCCTTACCGCTCAGGGAAACCTGGACTTCTTCGACGAGGAGCGGCGTATCATGTTCAATCTCTGCTGCCAGATTGAGTGGTACAAGAGAGACTCTATCGCCAACCAGTTGAAACGTCAGGGTCACATCGATCGAGATATCTTAGTCGGTATTGGCCCCGACAATGTTGCGGACGAATTCCTTAATAAGGGGTCTGAAACTGTTACAGAAAATATCAAATGCGCAATCGGAAAGAACTACCGGAGAATAAGAGTATATACACCCTGCAACGGACTTTCTGACCTGACTAGGGAAATTGTAGCTCGAGGTGTCGCCAGTTTAGCAGGTGAGAGTTATGGTGACCAGCTACGATCAGAAGGCGAGTGCTCCTTGCCCAATGGAATATTGGTTGAATTCTCTAACGTAGCCCAAAAAGTTGTGCGACGAATTAGTAGGAAAAGCCCTTCCCAGACCGTTCTTGTATTGGGCACTAAAGGAGTGAATGACATTTACAGAAAACAGGTCAATGGAACCGGGCTTTCTGTGTTCCCACTGAACAAAAACGACTTCAAACTTATCGATGACGCAATTGTGGCTTCAATCGGTAAGAGCGCCGACCACCTCAACTCTATTAAATCCGACTTGATGGAGAGAATAGTTTCGCGGTTTCGGGCTACACACCCTCTTGGTCCGGTTTTGGAAGCATGTACTGATTTTAGTTTTGGCCTCGGCGAAAACACACTGAGGATTTTTGCTGAGGAGATGGTTAACGATGTCTACGGAAGTTGATACCAACGCACCCCTCAAGAGCACGCTAGATAAAGTCTGGTCCTTTATTGTGGAAAACGGTGAGACAATTCTCACCGATCTCACCACAGAGTTGATACTGGTCGTTGTTGGCCTCTTCTTTCTTGCACTGAGGTGGGTGCATAAGAAGCGCCTTGCTCAAAATCCGGCACCAAGGGAGCAATTGCCTCCCGTGGTCGACGACGAAGAACTGATGGACCAATTCGTTTCGGAAACTATGAACCGGTCTGTTCAATTGTCATTCGGACTGGCACTCACACCACCAGAAGGCAGCCACAACGAGGGTGCTCCTGAAATAACCCTTGATCAGATATGGACACCACTTCGAGTCGCGGATTCTCAAGTCCGGGCAGAGAAGACCGGTACTCACGAGAACATGGCCGAAGGTGACCAAGGTATCCCGCTCGAGCCATTTCTATATGAAAGTGAAGACGATTTGATCGTGCTGGGCGAACCTGGAAGCGGTAAATCAACTTCACTAGCAGCTACCGCCTACCATTTCTCTAGCGATTGGTCTTCGATCGGAGATAAAATTGCGATCTGGGTTACCCTGGCTTCTGTGCGAGAAAGCGACGATCTAGACGAAGTTGGGTTGTTGCTTTCGGGTGTTCCAGAAATCGGATTCCTAGCCAAAAAGTTTGGGACTGAGTCATCTCTTAGCCTTAAGTCGGAACTGCGAAAAGCTATTTCGTCAGGATCAGCTATCTTGCTTCTTGATGGCTTGGACGAAGTCAAAGAGTTCCGGTTGGATGCGGTTAAAAAGGCGATAACTTTTATTAAGAGAAAACATAGAACGTCCAAAGTAATCGTAACTTGTCGCGCGTTCGACTATCGACAGCAAATCCCGAACAGAAAACTGCCGTTTGAACATGAGTTGGAGTTACTCCCTTATGATAGCGAGCAACAACAGTCCTATGTCGAAAGCTGGTATTCGGCAGCGGTGTCGTCTGGGCGCCTCACGGTCGATGAAGCCTCGCCACTTTGCGCTGCTTTGATCGTTGAGTTGAAAACCCCTGACGTCGGAGAGCTTGGCGCATCTCCTCTTTTGCTGGCACTGCTAACAATGATTCACTCAGAAGAGGCTAAACTACCAGATTCGCGCGCCGTCCTTTGCGACAAAGCCGTCGAGTACATGTTGGCTGACGCAGCAAAATGGCGGTTTCGAGAAGCAGGGCAACAGACGACCGCCACACCACCGGTAATCTCTCTAGCCATCGATGTTGCCCACGCTATCCACGTTAGCGAGGAAGACTTGGATGGCGCGAGTCCTTCCGGCATTTCGTCTCGGGAAGTGTTAAATTTTGCGCGGAAAATCTGTGAGCAAATGAAAGATGCAGAACCGACAAGAAACATCCCGTCAGCAGAGAACTTGGCAAAGAGGCTACTAAATAGTCACGGCTTGCTCGTCGAGACCTCAGAAGACACGTACGAGTTTTCTCATCGTTCCTTTCAGGAATTCTTGGCTGGACAATACTACGCCGCAGGTGCCCACGATGAAGAAGCGCTTAACTATGCCGCCAAGCTTCACTGGCGCGAGCCATTCAGACTTCTTGCCAGCTTTGCTGGTCACGAAGGTAACAACCTATACTACGTGGTCTCGCTCATAACCCGTCTAGTCCGCACAGAAAACGTATCTCACGACTTTATCCTCCGGACGTTGCTCGGCGCCGAAATGCTAGCGGAGATTGGAAAGAGGAGGCTCGCTCTTCACAAGTACGAACGTGTCTACGGAGAGCCGATTTCGGGAAACGTTGGGGAAACGGGCCTATGGGGGATAGCCGCGGAAATTTTGCATGATCAGGTCGAAGACGAGAAAATGAGTCTCGCGGAGCGAGATCGCGCCGGTGTCATTCTTGGTCAGTTAGGTGATCCGCGTATCATTTCTCCAAATGGTGAGAGCATTTTCGAGAATGCAGTTCCAATTCAGGGGGGTCTAAGAAAAATTGGAACGGATAGATTGGATCCAGCTGACCTTAGAAAAACGGGTGGTTTTTTGGGCGGCATTCGCATGGTGCAGCTACCTGACTTCAAGATATCCAGATACCCAATCACCAACCACGAATTTGGGACCTTTATAGAAGATGGTGGTTACCAAAATCCTGAATTTTGGAATGGTCGGTTAGCGAAAGGTTGGATGCAGGGAACAGACTCCGTATTGGACGAGTTAAGGTCACACTGGATTGAAACGCTCCATCTTCACCATGAAAAAGAGATCAACGCAGGAGAAATATCTTTGGAAGACACCGAAAGGGAAGCTTCGCAAAGAATCGCGCCTAGAAACCTGCCTTACTACTGGAATGACCGCCGATTTAGTGCAGCAAATCAACCCGTCGTTGGGATAAATTTTTGGGAAGCTAAAGCGTATTGTGCTTGGGCAACCGAAAATGCCAGAACGCGTGGCTGGATTAACGAATACGAATGTGTTGCCCTACCAACGGAATTTGAATGGGAAGCTGCATCGCGACCGATTGATGATGATCGGATCTTCCCTTGGGGAGATAATTGGGACGAAAGCAAGGCTCACGTTCGAACCAATTTACTTAACTTGAGGCAGCCGACACCTGTGGGTGTCTATCTTGAAAACTGGGACGGCGGTCCATGCGAAATGGCGGGGAATGTGTGGGAATGGACCGATAGCCTGTTTGTCGACTTCGACGAGACCCTCGACGCGGAGCGCCAAAACGACGACAGTCTCGAACAAAGGGTCGTGAGGGGCAGCTCTTGGCAAAATAACCCAATCGTTGCGGCATGCGGAGCTAGAGCAGTTGATAGGTCCTACAACCTATTTTACGATGTCGGCTTCCGGGTGATAATCAGAGTTTAACCATAATCGTCGCACCTGAAGTTGCTCCGTATCAGCGTTGCTCGAACGGAAATCTGGATTCACCGGAATTTCGACAAAAAATTCACATAACGTTAATTACTTGCAACCGCTTTACTTAACATAATAAACCTTACGCGTCCTTTGTATGTAGCCGGGGTGGATTCACAAACGAAGTGCAAATTCTGTACAAATACAGAGAGTTGCATGGAGTATGAAGAATGGGAAGCCATTACTGTCACCTGAATCTGGATGAACGCCGCAAGCTCGCAAAGTGGCTTGAAGCCAAAATGCCGATTTCAGAGATCGCGGATCGATTAGGTCGCGACCCCTCCACGATCTACCGAGACATCAAGCGCAACCGGTACACGGACACCGAACTGCCCGAGTTGAACGGCTACTACGCTTTGAATGCCCAGGACATGTACGAGAAGCGCCGCGCGATCCATCGCAAGATGATCGTTCACCCTGAGCTGAAGGAAGCCATCGAAGATCGGTTGAAGGCTGGCTGGTCCCCCGAACAGATCGCAGGACGCATGCGGCTGGAGCACCATCCGATCCGTGTGAGCCACGAGACGATCTATCGGTTCGCTTATTCCAAAGATGGCCGCGATGAGCAATTCTATCGTCACCTTCCCGAACATCGCCGTCGCCGCAGGCCGCGTGGCTACCGCAGGCACAACCGAACGCACATCTTCGACGTTCAAAGCCTGTCCCACAGGCCCGAGCGCGTCGCGGATCGCAAGCAGTTCGGCCACTGGGAGTGCGATCTGATGATGTTCCGCAAAGAGCATGGAAAGGTCAACGTGACGTCCTTGGTCGAACGCGTCAGCCGCTATGCTGTGGTGATGCGAAACGAGGATCGCCAGTCCAAACCAATCATGGAAGCGCTGATCCAGGGCCTAGCTCCCCTGCCCGCAGATGCACGTCAGTCGATCACCTTCGACCGTGGCACGGAGTTCTCGGCCTGGAAGCACCTCAAGCCGGGATCGGCGCGGACGCATGGTTCTGCGATCCGCAAGCGCCGTATCAGAAAGGCACCGTGGAAAACACGAACAACAGATTGCGAAAGTACCTTCCCCGCTCGACCGAACCGACGGCGCTGACAAATCGATATTTGAGGTCGATTTGCCACCGCCTCAATTCAACGCCGCGCAAATGCCTTGGCTACAGAACGCCCGCAGAGGTCTTCGAGACCAAGCTGATGGAAATCCAGAACCGACTGGGATAAAACGACATATCAGGAACTGCACTTCAGCGTGAGTTCACACCGGGCACATTCTACCCTCCTGCGCTATCGCCCTCCGCCTCCGGAAACACTCAACCTGATCGGCTCGAGGCCGGTCATGCACTAGAAATCAAGCCGAACCAATCAGGTGGGGCTGATCAAGTCGCCAGTTGACCATGAAATAGAGAGGAAGAAAACTAGCAAGGCAGGCGTCTGGGAAACCAGGGGCTTTTCAAGCTGCTACTGATCTGAAGTCTTGGAAGCTCGGCAGTACATCAGAAAGCCGATCATTCACGCGAGCGCATCCAGATCAAATGTATCAAAACGTATCCTTGAGTTGCAGTACTTCGCTGGCTAGCTAGATAAGGCAAAAGAAAGCGGAGTTGTGTCAATGCGCTCAAAAGCGGGAAAACAGTGGACGGCGTTTCTGCTAGCGCTGTTGCTGGCAATGTCAGCGATTTCCGCGCATTTGACTGCTGAAGCAGAAGGGCCAGTTGAGAACGCTGCTGTATATCAGCATGGAACAGAGGAAGGCCACAACCATTCCGCCCTCGGCCAGTGCCACCAGGCTTCGGCCTGCGAAGGCTCGGCTGCATTGCAGGTTTGGCAGCAGTCTTCCATCATCATTGAAGCTGGAGAACTCGCGGTCGTCCCGGTTAGTCTCAGCCTGGCTTCCTTGGCGCCTGAAGCGCACCTTCCACCTCCCAAAGTGTAGCCCCAAAGCTTGACCAACCGATGACATCCCCTCCGTTTGAGGGATGCAGCGTGTAATTGCCCCGTTTTGCAAATGAACGCTGCTCCGGTTGATACCAACAATTAAAACGCTGCGCTTGGGGATACCTTCGGGGCCAGCGGACCAGTATTTCAACAGATCAAAGGACTGACGATGCCAACCATCGAACCTTGGCGCGCGGCCATAGCCAGCGTTGCCCTTATCTTGTCCGCGACTACCGCGGCACACTCAGGAACCTACGACATCTCAGTGGACAAAATCCGCATCGACGCTGGCGATTTTCGAAAATCCGGGATCGGTTACAACAAAAGCCAGACCCCTACAGTCTTGCGATTCAAAGAGGGTGAGGATGTTACGCTAAACGTGACAAACAACCTGCGCGAGGATACATCGATCCACTGGCACGGATTGATCCTGCCCTTCGATCAGGATGGGGTGCCAAAGATCAGCTTTGACGGCATCAAGCCGGGCGAAACCTTCACTTACAACTTTCCGATCAAGCAGGCCGGAACCTACTGGTTTCACAGCCATTCGGGGTTCCAGGAGCCGGATGGAGCCTATGGTGCCATCGTGATCGAGCCCAAGGGCGGAGAGCGCATCCGCGCGAACCGCGATTACGTGGTGCAACTGACCGACACCCACCCGCAGCGCGGCAAGCGGATCATGCGCAACCTGAAAATGTCGGCGGATTACTACAACCGCTCGCAGCGCACATTGCAGGATCTGATCAAGGATTCGGGCGATATCGGCCTCAAGGCGGCTCTGGAAGACCGCAAGATGTGGGGCCGGATGCGGATGATGCCCACCGATGTCGAGGACGTCCAGGGGTTCACCCCCATGATCAACGGCGAAAGCACCGAGCAGAACTGGACCGGCCTGTTCAAGCCGGGCGAAAAGGTGCGGCTGCGGCTGATCAACTCCTCGGCCATGGCCTATTTCGACGTGCGGATCCCGGGCCTCAAAATGACCGTGGTTCAAGCCGACGGCAATGATGTCAAGCCGGTCACGGTAGACGAACTGCGGATCTCGGTGGCCGAAACCTATGACGTGATCGTGCAGCCCAAGGAAAACCGCGTTTACAGCATCTTGGCTGAATCGATGGGCCGCACGGCCCTGGTGCGCGGCACCCTGGCCCCGCGCGAAGGCATGGCCGGACCGGTGCCGCCGCTGCGGGAAAAACCGCGCCTGACCATGGCCGACATGAGCGGCATGATGGGCGGCATGGGCATGGAAGGCCATGTCATGCAAAGCGCCGCCAAACCGCTCGACGACATGAGCGGCATGGATCACAGCCAGATGAACATGCAGCCCAAACCGCAACCGATGGAGGGCATGGACCACAGCCAGATGGGCCACGCCGCACCGGCCCCCAAGGCCGAGGCCGCGCCGATGGATCACTCTGCCATGACCGGCACCGACCAACCGATGGATCACAGCCAGATGGGTCATGCCGCGCCGGCGGCTCAGGCCAAGGCCGCACCGATGGACCACTCCACCATGACCGGTGCGGACAAGCCTATGAAAGGCATGGATCACTCCAAGATGACCGGGTCCGGTAACTCGATGGCGGGTATGAATCATTCTGCAATGGCCAATGCCAAGGGACAGGGCGACCCGTTCTATGCTCCCGGCAGCGGGCTGACCCCGAAGGCGGCCAATGGCGGCAAGTTTCTCAGCTATGACGACCTGACGGCGCGTAAACCGCTCTACAAGGACCGGCCCGCAACCCGCGAGATCGAGTTGCGCCTGACCGGCAACATGGAACGCTACATCTGGTCGATCAACGGCAAGAAACTGTCCGAGGCAGAGCCGATCGTGCTGAAGTACGGTGAACGGGTGCGGTTCAAATTCGTCAACGAAACCATGATGTCCCACCCGATGCACTTGCACGGTATGTGGTCGATCCTGGATACAGGCAAGGGCAAGTACGACCCGATCAAACACACGGTCAGCGTCGCGCCAGGCACCACCGTCTATACCGAGACCGAGGTTGATGTGACCGGCCAGTGGGCCTTTCACTGCCACCTGTCTTACCACGCCGACGCGGGCATGTTCCGCAAGGTCGTGATCCAAGGCGGCCCCGCCTGATGCGCTCCCACAAGGAAAGAGACACAGAGATGAACAGAATGCGCAATGCCGCCCTTGCCGGGGCGATGGCGATGGCCTGGGCGCTTCCCACGCAGGCGGAACAGCTGATCTACGGGTTCCAGGCCGAACAGCTGGAATACAGGCAGGGTGATGGCGAAGACAGCTTCGTCTGGGATTTCGACGCCCTGATCGGCACCGACGAGCAGAAACTCGTCTGGCGCAGCGAAGGCGAGCGGGTACAGGGGGCGGGCGGGTTCGAGACGCTCGAAAACCAGCTGCGCCTGCAATTCCCGGTATCGACCTTCTTCGATGCGGTGGTCGGCATTCAGGCAAGCACGCCCGACGGCCTGCCGGATCGCTATAACGCGGTTCTGGGCCTCAAGGGACTGGCACCGCAATGGTTCGAGATCGACGCCGACCTTTATCTGTCGGACAATTCCTTCTTTCGCTTCGAGGGCGAATACGAGGCGATGCTGACCAATCGGCTGATCCTGACTCCGAACCTAGAGCTGACAGTGCCCCTGCAGGATGACCTGGCCTATGATCAGGCCGCTGGCGGTGCCACGATCGAAGCAGGTTTGCGGCTCAGCTACGACCTGATCGACCGGGCCGTTTCGCCTTATATCGGGGTGAACTACGAACGGTCCTATGGCGGCACTGCGGATCTAATCCGTGCCGCGGGCGACGAGAACGGCACGTTCTCGGTCGTGTTCGGAACAAAACTGATGTTCTGACCGGACATCGGGCGGGCCGCGGCCAGCCCGGTCACCAGCGGCGTGGCAAGCCCAAAATCGCTGCGCCGCTGGTATCACCTATCCTCAAACCTAACAGGAGTTAACTATGAAAAACCTTCTTATCGTTTCGCTCGTAGCCGCTATCGGTGCCAGTGTCGCCATCGCCGGACCCTCGGGTCACGGTGAAGAAAGCAAGGACAACAGCGCACAGGGCCATGGCAGCAGCGGTCACGCTAGCATGATGGAAACGGGCATGCCCGGACGGGCCAGCCAGGTAAACCGCATGATCATGGTGACGATGAGCGAAACTGACGACGGCGAGATGATCTATACCCCGAAAGATTTCGATATCAAAAAGGGCGAAACAATCCGCTTTATGGTGACCAACAAAGGTGAACTGGAACATGAGTTCATCCTAGATACCGTCGAGCGCAATGCAATGCACAAGGAAGCGATGGCGCAACAGATGGAATCCCACCAGAGTCCAAACGCAATTACGCTGGAGCCAGGTGAAAAGGGCGAGATCATCTGGACCTTCGGCAATCCCGGCACCTTCGAGGTCGCCTGCCTGATCCCCGGACATTACGAATCCGGCATGTTCGGCAAGGTCGCTGTAAACTAACCTCCCGGCACCTCACCACTCGACGGAACAAGGTGCCCACCTGCGCGGCAATTCAATGGGGTTGCCGCGCTTTTTCTGGATATTCCCCAACGATGACTGGTTCTTGGTTCCCGGAGTTTCACACGCTGGCGCATTCAGTCGCTGGGTGGTTGGGGACGGATTACGACAGCGGGGCCCCGGATTGGGTACATCCGCTGATGCACCTGATCCTGGTGCTTGCCCCCTCGCTTCTCATGATGTCGTTGCTTGCGCTGGTGATCCGCGGATTGCGGCGGCTGCACCAGCACCATGAGAAACGCGACCCAAGGCACCGGAGGCGGCCGCGCATCGGCGGGCTGGATCGGAACCTGCTGACTCAGATCCTGCGCGGAACCCGCCGCCGCCAGGTCGGTCTTTTGCTGCTCAGCCTGTCGCTGATGCCGCCACTTTATCTCTCGCTGGAAATGCCCAAACAGATCGTCAACAATGTGCTGGAACCCTCGGCGGGACCGGGCGAGATTTACGGCTTCACTCTCAGTCAGACGCAAATGCTGGGCCTGTTCAGCGCCATCTATCTTGCCGCCATCTCGCTGAACGGCCTGGGTAAATACACGCTGAACAGGTGCAAGAGCCAGGTCGCAGAACATCTGCTCAGACGGTTGCGGCTGCTGATCTACCGGCATTGGCGGCATCGGCTGCCGCACCATCGCCAAAGCGAAATCGTGCAAGTCCTGAGTGCTGAAGTAGAGCCCATCGGCGGCTTCGCCGCCGATCTGATTGCACTACCGGTGACACAGGGCGGGACCCTGCTTACCATCCTCTTGTTCATGTTCCTTCAGGACCCGATCCTAGGGGCTGCGGCACTTACGGTTTTACCTCTGCAACTGGTCCTGCTACCCTATCTGCAACGGATCGTGAATCGGCTGAGCCGCGAACGCATCCGGGCCATGCGGGTACTGACTCGCGGCCTAACCGGGCAATTGTCGCCAGAGCAAAATGGTCTCGATGGAATCCGAAAAACGGCGGCCTCGCTGCGAGAGCTGGAGCAAATTCGCTATCGCATTCACCGGGTCAAGTTTCTGGCCAAGGCGCTCAACAATTTTCTGACCGCGCTGACCCCTTTCCTATTCTATTCTCTTGGCGGCTATTTCGTGATCGAAGAGCGGATCACCCTAGGTGCCCTGATCGCGGTGCTGGCCGCGCACAAAGACTTTTCGGCACCGCTGAAAGAGTTGTTCCGCTATTATCAACAGCTCGAAGATTCCCGCATCCGCTATCGTGCGGTTCTGGGGTTTCTGATCGAGAGACCGGGCCCGCAGCGCCCAAAGGACGGCACGGCATGACCCGACCAATCCTATTGATGCCTACTATGGTCTATGGCCTCATCACGGGATACAAACCGCCCAAGATACAGCCGCTCGACCAGCAAAGCGACCAGCATGGTGGCAAAAGCAACGATAACGATGGTGGAATCAGAACGCCACTTAAACAGCATGAAAGCGACCAGAATGACGGCGTCCAGCGCCAGCGCCGTTAGGATGACCCAGCCCCTCGCCGCGATCCGGTGCCGCAGGTTCTTCCACACACCCCAGTGCACCACCATGTCCATCACCAGATAGAAGAAAGCGCCCAGCGAGGCGATCCGGCCCAGATCGAACAACACGGTCAGGGCACCGGCGATCACAACCGTATAGATCAGCATATGGGAGCGGATGCCGCCGGACATGCCAAAATGACTGTGCGGGATCATCTTCATCTCGGTCAGCATGGTCAGCATGCGCGACACCGCAAAGACGCTGGCGATCAGGCCCGATGCGGTAGCGACCATGGCAAGCGCAACGGTTAAATAGAACCCGATCTGGCCCAGAACCGGCTGCGCTGCCTCGGCCAGAGCATAGTCGCGGGCCTCCTGAATTTGCCCCGGCGTCAGCGCCGACCCGACAGCCAGCGCCACCAACAGATAGACGACGACACAGACCGAGATCGAGATCAGGATGGTCCGGCCGACATTGCGCCGAGGGTTTGTAATTTCGCCACCGCTGTTGGTGATCGTCGTAAATCCCTTGAACGCCAGGATCGACAGAGCCACCGATGCGGCAAATCCTGTGATCCCGTCTTCCGAAAAGCGAGCCTCGACCAACCAGTTTTCTAGGCCGCTGGCCCAGAGGGCGGCGATGCCAAACAGCGCTATACCGCCGATCTTGACCGCTGACATCACTACCGACCAAAGGCCCACCGACCGGTTTCCAGAAACGTTGACCAAATAAGCCATCACAATCAGGGCCACCGCGATCGCTGGCACCAACGGCCCGTCCTGAATGCCAAAGGGGCGCAACGCATAGGTGGCAAAGGTGCGAGCCACCAGGCTTTCGTTGATGACCATCGACAACGCCATCAGCACTGAAGCCGCCGCTGCCACGGCACCGGGGCCATAGGCTTTAATCAGGATCATCGCGATACCGCCAGACGAGGGCCAAGCGTTCGACATCACAATATAGCTATAGGCGCTGAACATCGTCACTACCGCGCCCAGTACGAAAGAAAGCGGAAACAACGGCCCTGCCAGGCCGGCGATCTGCCCGGTCAAAGCAAATATCCCCGCCCCGATCATCACCCCGGTCCCCATGGCGACCGCGTTGGTCAAACTGATGCTGCCAGTCTCTTCGGGCGCGACAGCATGGTTTTGTGTGGTCTTAATCATTTGGTTAGTCCTGCTTCCAAAGCAATTTCAAGCCGCCAATACCGGCGACGAATGGCGGATCAAGGCATCGCGGTAGATCTTACAAACCGCTTCAAATGGCTGTTCGAGAGTCAACGCATCGAGCAAAGGTCGGAAGGGCCCGCCAGAGTTGAGCTGACCTGCGGCAAGGGCGGACCGCGCCAGTACTGTGGCAGTCGCTTCGGACTGGTCCTCCCATGTTAGGGTCAGGCTACCCGTTTCACTCCCATCACGATTTCTGCCACGAACTTGCAAACGGGTTGATATCCGCCCAGAGGACGGCAACCTCAGCAAAAGACGTGCCGAAAGGTCGGCTCGATTTGCCAAGAACTTCCCCCCTCCCATACCAAGAAGTTTCATGAACAGTTGAGTTACCCACCCAGGTCTTAGCGATAGGAAGCACTGAACTGTGTCACATGCAGGTCCTAACTCTTCGGCCAGAATCTGCTGTTCGGTAAAAGGAGAACCAAGGGCTAAATCCGGTTGATCTCCCTGCCGCCATAGAACCCGGATTAGGGTATCGGCCGGGGATAGAGGCTGCCAGCCTCCATCCACTTTCGCTTTATAGGGCTGCGCCAGGCTTCGCATGAACCATGTAATCGGGGCTGGCAGAGGTTTCAATAAGCAGGCGCCCCGCCGTATCACAGTGCCGACAACTGTGGCCGAGGTTTGCTCGGTCAGGTTGACCACTATATCACCGCGTGCGCAGGGAAAGTCTGACCGCGGGTCTGCAAGGTTACGCACCAAATGCGCTGTACCGTCCAGAAGGGGACGTCGCGACACCGTCACAACCCGGTCAAGTTCCTGCCCGCGCAATAAGCGGACTGGATTCTGGCCGACAACACCCGTGCCGCCCAAATCCCAAACCGTATCTATCTGTGTACCTTGCATCAGATTCTCGTACCCCGCAGGCGCAACGCGTTCAAAACCACCGAGATAGACGATGCGCTCATCGCGAAGGCGGCCAACATTGGGCTGATCAAGATGCCGAGGAAGGGAAATAGCACACCCGCGGCAACCGGCACACCCGAAGCATTGTAGATCAGTGCGAAGAACAGATTCTGGCGGATGTTGCGCATCGTAGCGCGCGATAGACGCCGGGCACGCACGATCCCGTCAAGGTTGCCCTTGATCAACGTGAAGCCCGCGCTTTCTATGGCGACATCCGCGCCGGTGCCCATGGCGATGCCGACATCGGCCTGTGCCAGCGCGGGCGCATCGTTGACGCCGTCGCCCGCCATGGCCACCTTGCGTCCCTCGGTCTGAAGCTCGCGCACGATGCGCGCCTTGTCCTCGGGCAGCACGTCGGCGCGGATCTCGTCAATCCCCAGCCGTACGCCAATGGCTTTGGCGGTACGCTCGTTGTCGCCAGTAGCCATGATTATCCGAAAGCCCAGATCGTGCAGTGCCTTGAGCGCGACGGGCGTCGTTTCCTTCACAGGGTCGGCCACGCTGACCAGTCCCGCAATCTCGCCTTCCAGAACGACGAACATGACCGTTTCGCCTTCGTCACGCCTCGCATTGGCCTTGTCGGTCAGCACTCCGCCCTCAAGCCCCATATCTGTGATCAACGCGATATTTCCCAACGCCACGGTTCGGCCATCGACCACACCCATCACACCCTTGCCGGTCACGGCTTCGAAATCGCTGGCATTGGCCATGTCCACGCCGCGCTCCTCAGCCCCACGTACGATAGCTTCGGCCAGCGGGTGTTCCGACCCGCGCTCCAGCGAGGCGGCCAGTCGCAGAACTTCGGCCTCCTCATACCCCGGTTCGGGCAGGACCGCGACCAGCCGGGGTTTGCCTTCGGTCAGCGTCCCAGTCTTGTCCACGATCAGAGTGTCTACTTTCTCGAAGCGCTCCAGCGCCTCCGCGTTTTTGATCAGGACGCCCGCCTGGGCGCCGCGCCCCGTCGCCGTCATGATCGACATTGGGGTCGCCAGACCCAGTGCGCAAGGACAGGCGATGATGAGGACTGCCACAGCAGAGATGAGAGCATAAGAAAGGGCAGGCGCTGGTCCCCAGATCGCCCAGGCGATGAACGACAAGATGGCAATCACGATCACCACAGGCACGAAGAACCCCGCAACCTTGTCAGCGTATTTCTGGATCGGCGCGCGCGACCGCTGGGCATTCGCCACCATTTCGACAATCTGCGCGAGCATGGTGTCGGCACCAACCCGCGTCGCCTCCATCACCAGGCTGCCGGTGCCGTTGATCGTTGCCCCTGTCAGCGTATCGCCTTCGGTCTTCTCGACTGGAACCGGCTCACCCGAAATCATGCTTTCATCCACCGACGACCGCCCGTCGATGACGGTACCATCGACCGGCACCTTGTCACCGGGGCGCACGCGCAGGCGGTCACCGACCTGGACCGCCTCAAGCGGAATTTCCTCTTCGTTGCCGTCGTCACGGATCACCCGCGCGGTCTTGGCGGCCATGTCCAAAAGCGCCCGGATCGCCTTGCCCGTACCTTCACGGGCGCGCAACTCCATCATCTGCCCCAACAATACAAGAGTAACAATCACTGCCGCCGCCTCGAAATAGACACCCACATTGCCCTCGGAATCGCGGAACCCGTCGGGAAAAACCTGCGGCCGCAGCACTGCGACGATGCTGAACAACCACGCCGCCAGGACTCCCATCGAGATCAGCGAAAACATGTTCAGGTGCCGAGTTCGGAATGAGGTCCATCCCCGCACCATGAACGGCCAGCCGCACCACCAGACGACCGGAGTTCCCAACGCCAGCTCAATCCAAAGTGTCATACGTTCGCCGAACAGACCACGCACGCCGGGAAACCCCAAATAGGGTGCCATCGTCAACACCAGCAATGGCAGCGTAAGCCCGGCACCCACCCAGAAGCGGCGGGTGAAATCCACCAGTTCCGGATTCGGGCCGTCATCGGCCGATGCCGCGCTGTCCAGTTCCAGCCCCATGCCGCAGAGCGGGCACGAGCCAGGGTCGATCTGACGCACCTGCGGGTGCATCGGACAGATATAGACACTGCCCGTCCAGCCAGCGGGTACGCTGTCATAGTTGCCCCCTGGTTCGACCGTGCCGCCGTTCCCGTGGCAATGGGCATGCGAAGCGGTTTCCGCCTCGCGTTCCGAAACGAGGGTCATGCCACATTTCGGGCAGTTGCCCGGCGCGGATTGCCGCACCTCGGGATGCATCGGGCACGCAAAAATCTCTGTCCCTTCAGGTGTCTGATGGATGTGGGTGGAATGTTCCATACTGTGTCCGTTTGTTGACTGTGTGAATGGCAGAGCGGGTTGCCGGTACTAGGGCAGGATCACCATCTGGTGACCTTCACCATCGACCGCGATCTCAGATGTCACCTGAAGCGAGGCTTGATCGACCGCCCAGACCTTGGCTTCCTCGCGGCTGCTGACAAACAATGTTTCACTGCCATCGGCCGCGGTCAGGTGGTAGGGCGCTGGAGCAAGCTCTTGCAGACGGACAGCACCCGAGGTCAGGTCGACGGCCGCCACCAGGTCGGCGCCCTTGACCGCGACGAAAAGAGTCTCCTCACCATCGGACAGGTCAAGCCCGTGCAATTCGGCCCCGAACTCATAGGTCGCGGTTTCAGTGCCCGAGGCAATGTCCAGCCGCAGTACTGTGCCCGCCTCGGCATCGGCGACAAAGGCGCTGGTGCCGTCGCGGGACAGGGCGAAATGTTCGGGTCCTTCACCCGCCAGCAGGTTGCGCGACAGGATGCGCCGGTCGAGGTCCAGTTCGCTGAGTGTGCCGTTCCCGGTATTGCTGACATAGGCGAGGCTGCTGTCGGGGCTGAACGACACATAATTGGGCATTGGGCCGGTCGCGATGAAACCGGCATATTCCAGTGTGGACAAGTCGATCAGCGACACGCCATCGCCGCTTGGATGGGTTGCCATGGCCCAGCGACCATCAGGCGAAACGGCGGTGTGGTGCACCGCGCCCGGCACCTCGATCCGCCGCACGACCTCGCCCGTCTTGGTGTCGATCACCGACAAGAGGCTCAGCCCTTTGTCGGTCGGCATCGCGGCATTGGCGGGTTTGGCGTGATGGGCGTTGTGATCGGCCTGGCTGACACCCTCGGGCTTGGCTGTCTGGGCTGCGCTTTCCTGATCGATCTCGCTATAGCTGCCCGCCACCAGATACGGGGTACCCGGCGCGCCCGCCAGTCCGTGCACCGCCTCGACACTCGAGATTCTCCCGATCGGCTGACCGGTCTCACTCTCGACCATTAGAACAGAATCGGCGCTTCCTTCGGGAATATAGACTATGCCAGCCTGCGCGGTCCATGCTGTCATCAAAACGCCAGTCAAACCAAACACCGGTAGTGTGAGGGAACGGTTCATGACGGAGCTCCTTTCCAGGTCGGATTTTCACTGCGGACCAACTGACGTCGCACCACGCGGCGCAGGGCCAGCCCGACGAGCGGGAACAGCTGCAGGGTATAGAGAATGAGCATATCAGAGCCTCCTTGGCACTTTGGTTGATTGAGTGGGCGAGCCATCCGCATCCGCTAACCCGGGCACGCGCCGGGACCGCCACGCGGCCCAGATCACAGGCACGCCGGTCAGAAGGCCGAGCGCCAGAACAGGCCAGAACACGCCGCCCGAAGCGGGTTGGCTCAACGCGCTACCCAGATGGGCCAGCCCGAAACTGGCAGGCCCGGTCCCGGCTAAGGTTGCCAGCACGAACCGCCAGGGGCGCAGCGCCGACATCCCCGCAGCGTAGCTAACAAGGTCGAACGACACGAAGGGCACCAGGCGGCTGACGAAGACGGTCCAGGTCAAGAAATTCTGCGACCCGAGCAGGCCCGCATCAGGCGTCGACCCGACCCAACGAGCCACGAATACGCGCCCCAACGACCGCGCTAGAGCGAAGGCGATCATGGCACCTGCCAACGCCCCGGCCAGCACCAGCCCGGTGCCCAGCACATGGCCGAAAGCAGCACCAGCGGCGACCGCGATTGGGGCCGAAGGCAAAGGGCTGATCACCACGGCCAGCGTCATCAGCCCGACAATGGCGATGGGTCCCAAGGGACCCGCCCGCTCTAGTAAGGTCGCAATATTCTGCTGATCCAGCCCAGCCCATCTGACGATCAATCCCACCATCAGTGCCCCCGCCAGAACGGCGAGCAGCGCGACCATTATCCGACGCTTGGATAACGACCTCTGCACTTGTCTGCTCAGCAACTTTGCACCTGTGATTGAAGGTTGAACGGACGGCAGCGGAGTGCTGCTTCGTCAGATATAGGCAGTGGCCTCGGGCAGTGGCAGCACAACCCGAGGGATATTTGTATCGGAATGTAACCAGGCCTAAATGCTGCGACAGGCAGTTACAATTTTCAGATATCCCGACCCGAAAGGAGGCCTCGCGCGAGGGCGCGGCTAGAAGACGTTTTGATCGAAAGATACCGCGCTATCTCGGAGTCGAGTTAGTCAGGCGAAGCGTCGCGCGCGCGATCGACCGCTTCCTGCAACTGCGATTGTTCGACGAAACCGGGCACGAGACGGTCCTCGACCACAAAAGAGGGGGTGCCGTTGAACCCGAGCTTCTGCGCAAGCACCATGGATTGCGCAATATGCGCGGCGACCTCGGGAGCCTCCATGTCGCGCTGCAATTGCTCGGTATCCAGCCCGACCTCGCGGGCAACCCGGAGCACGCTGGTCTCATTCGCCTTGCCCGACATTCCCATCAGCGCCCAGTGGAACGCCTCGTATTTGCCTTGCTGACGAGCAGCAAGCGCCGCGCGGGCGGTAAAATCGGACCCTTCGCCCAGGATCGGCCATTCGCGATAGACCAGCCGCACATTCGGATCTGCGTCGACCAGACCCTGAACCTCGGCCATAGCGCGGCGGCAATAGGGGCAATTGTAGTCAAAGAATTCGACCACCGTCACATCGCCCTTGGGGTTGCCCAGAACCGGCGCGTTGGGATCGTTGAACAAGCTGTCGCGGTTTTCGGTCAGCGCTGCATGGGCCGAGGCCGCCTGTGCCGCCTCTTCGGTCTGTTGCAGTTGTTCGACCGCTTGCAGGATAATCTCGGGGCGCTCCAGGATCGCCTGATAGACCAGCGCCTTGATCTCGTCGTCGCTGCGTTCGCTGGCCTGGGCGATCAGAGGCATCGCCGAGAGGCTGGCCCAAAGGATGATATGCTTGGCTCGGGTCATTGGTTTCGTGCCTCCTCGTCGGCGCGGGTCTGCTCGGCCTGGGCAGCGCGTACGCGCGCGGGCCAGGCCGATTTGATGTAGTCCAGGATCGACCGGATCTGATCGTCACTCAGTTTCTCGCCAAAGGCGGGCATGCCGCTTTCCAGCTCTACCCCCAGCGCGGCCAGCGTCGCCTGACCGCCAAACTTGGTGTAATCGAACAGCATGCTGTCGGGGTGGTGCCAGGTATGCCCGCTCTCGTCATGCGGGGGCGCTGGCAGGCGGCCATCCGCATCCGGTTCGCGCCAGTTTGGCTGCCCCTCCAACGATTTGCCGTGGCAGGAGGCGCAGTTTTCTTGATAAAGGGCCTGCCCCTGTGCAATCGTGGCTTCGCTCACGTCGCTTGCAAATATAGACGCGCCTTCGGATACGGACCCCGATGGCGTCCGTACAACATATACCACAGCGGCCAGAGCAATGATCGCAACGGCAAAGCTGGCAAGATCGATGGGTTTCAAGTCGTCACCTCAATCCAGGTCATCATGCCCGAAGCCGCGTGGCTGAGCATATGGCAATGAAAGGCCCAGCGGCCTGGGTTGTCGGCGGCAAAGACGATCTCGTGGCTTTCCCCACGCAGGGTCAGCAGAGTGTCCCGCAGCGGTCCAGGGGTGCCGTCCTGGGCGAGCACCCGGAAGTGCATCCCGTGCAGGTGCATCGCATGTGGAAAGACAGTGTCGTTAACCACGGTCATGCGTGCGACCTGGCCAAGCGACAGGCGGGCCAGCGGAGTCTCGGTCATTCCGACAAGCCCGTTAAAGGCCCAGAACTGCCCGTTCTCCATTAGCTCGCCCGCTTTGCGGCTGTAACCGTTCCAGATGGCCTCGCGCATGCTGCCCATGGCACCGCCGCTCATCTCCAGCCGCAGGGTTGCGGCCTCGGCGAGATCGGTCATGTCCGGTGTCCGGTTGGGCGGCAACAGCGCAGGCGCGGGGCGGCGATTGGCGCTGCTGCTGCCCGACACCGGGAACGCCGCCTGAACATAACCTTTGCTCTGGTCAATGCGCCCCAGCAGTGCCTCCTCGCCCTCTTTGGCGATGACATCCACGAACAGGTCCACCCGCTGACCGGGACCCAGGGTGAGCGCCTCTGGCACCGGCTCGGGGCTTATTACCGGCATCCCGTCATAGGCCATCAACCAACCGTCAAGCCCCTGAAGGCCAAGCGTGAACAGCCGGGCATTGGCCGCATTCACGATGCGCAGCCGCAGCCGCTCGTTCTGTCTGACCGGCAGCTGATATGCGGCCTCGCCATTGGTCGAGATGAAATTGCCCAGGCGCCCGCCATGCGACAGATCATGGGTGGCCCCGAAATCTTCCTCGACCTGGCCGGTCTTGGGGTCGACCCGCCAGTCGTCCAGCATCAGCGTCACATCGCGATCCACGTCCGGCGGCGTCGGCTCGTCGACGATCAGCGGCCCGTAAAGCCCCCGCGCCACCTGCTCGGCCGAGCGGTTGTGCGAGTGATACCAGAAAGTGCCCGCATCCTCGGCTGCCAGATCATAGTCAAAGCTCTCGCCCGGCGGCACCGCGTCCTGCGTCAGGCCCGAAACCCCGTCCATCGCGTTTTCCGCGCGCAGCCCGTGCCAGTGGACCGAGCTGGCCTGCGGCAGCTGGTTGACGAAACGGCGCAAGATCCGCGCACCCTGCATCACCCGGACCTCCGGGCCCGGTGCCTGGCCGCTATACCCCCAGATCGAGGTTTCCTGATAGCCCGGCGGCAGCAGCTGTACCGGATTCGCGCGCGCCACCAGCTCGGGCGCAGCGGCCACGGCGCGTTTCGCCGCTGTGGGAAGGGCAGCCAATGCGGTCACCCCACCCGATGCCCATAGAAAGGAACGCCTGCTCAACATGGTCTTGCCTTACTGTCTTGCGATGTTCGACCCGCTGAGGTCGGCATCATTCGATCCCATTCGCCCGTTGTAGTTCGCGGATATACTGGGTGACCAAACGCACCTCTCCCTCGGTGATGCCCTCAACCGGCGGCATATTTCCGAATTTCCAGTGATGCGCACGCACGCCGTTTCTAGCAGCGATCAGGAAGGCTGCATCGGCGTGGTGGCCGGGCCGATAGGTCGGGTGCACCAATGGCGGTGCCACACCGTTTTGCCCGGCTGCGTTCTGACCGTGACAGACAGCGCACTTTGCATCAAAGGCCCGCTCACCGATACGGGCGTTCTCGGATAAAGCCGCAGGCAAGGTGACCTCCGCGATTGGTGCACCCTCCTGCAATGCGCTGGTGTCGGGCGATGTCATTGAATGGGTTTGCTGCCCAGGCACCAGCGCGTTCCAGACCAGAAAGCCAAGCCCCGCTAAGGGAATGGCCATAATTGCCAGGCTAAACTTTTTCATGTCATTTTCGCTGCCTTGTCTGTAGCCGTGAATATTCCGCTGCGCCGAAATCCGGCTCAATGCTGAATTGCCTCCTTCCCGCGCTGAAAAGCAATGCCGCAGTGGGTACCGATTTGTATCGAAATGTATCCTTGACCTTCCATCTCAGGAACCAACCAACTGAACTCAACAGAGACAAAACGAAAGGATGATCTCATGGGACGGCAACATGCACCCCAAGAGGATAAAAAACTGTGGCTGGTCAGATGGGGGATGCTATTGTGTTGTCTAGCTATTGTCGTCCCAGTTGCCATTGTAATGATCTTTGGAACCGGCCTGACAGCACTTTCGGGCAATCTGTGGATCGCGTTGCCGCTTGTGGCTTGCCTAAGCATACACTTCGTGATGCATCGGATAACAGGAAGATCTTGTCACACGTCGGATCCTGACTGCCAGGAAAACACCACCGAAACACCAAAAGTCTGAACCTCGAGTTCAGGCTTCCAGCGGCAGGGTCAAGTTAGCGCAAAGACCCCCACTCGCCCGATTACTCAGGACAATGTCACCGCCATGCCCACGCAGAATGCTGCGTGTGATCGACAGGCCCAGCCCATGCCCGCCAGTATCGCGCGAGCGCGAAGCTTCCAGACGCATGAACGGATCGAAAACGCGCTCCAACTCGGCTTCGGGAATGCCCGGGCCTCGGTCGCGGACCTGGATGATGGCAGTGTCGGCCTCTACCGCGAAGCTGACCTCGGCTTCGTTGCCATAACGCTGTGCGTTTTCGATCACATTGCGCAGGGCCCGCCGCATCGCGTTCGGGCGCAGTTGAACCTCGGCGCGGCCTCCTTGGGTCAGCGCGAAACCTTCCAGCATACTCTCACGTAGAGATTCGAGAAATGTTTCCATATCAACGCTTTGCCGCGGTTCGGCGTCCGCCAAACCTCGAGCAAAGGACAAAGTCTCCTCGACCATATGCTGCATTTCCACAATTGAAGCTATGAGGCTATCGCGAGTTTCATCATCTTCGACCATCTCACTACGAACACGCATTGCTGTCAGCGGTGAACGCAGATCATGGCCCATTGCTGCAAGCATACGCGTACGTTCTGCCACGAGCCTGACTATCCGGTCTTGCATTCGATTAAAGGTTTGGATCAGCTCCTTTACCTCGCGCGGTCCTGCTGTTGGAAGCACTGGTCCGCATTGTTCCGGTCCAAGCTTTTCGGCAGCATCCGCCAACAGACGCAAGGGTCCGGTGACCCGCGCAAGGAGGTACCAAAACAAAGCTAGCAGTATGAAGCCCGCGCTTAACCCGAAAGATAGCGTAGCAAATTGCGGCCATTGAAAAGGGGGGCGTTCAAACCGTGTCGAAACGTTAAGCCAATCACCGCCTGTAAGAGCAATCGAAAGCTGCATCTCGACCGCAAGCAATTGACCACGCATCATCTCTCTATGCTGTTCCGCCATCTGTGGCTCAAGATAGGTGAACGGCAGCGCTGAACTGTCTATCTCGTGTAATTCAGCCCGGACTTCACGACTGAAATCCTCGTCGAGCAGGGCACGTACCCTTGCTTCGGTGGCCCCCTTCGCATCATGCGAAGCATGGTCGACTACTGGAACGGTGCCAATCTCGAATTGCACTAAGGGTGAATTGGCAGCGCTCACAATCTGTCCACGTAGGCTTTCAGGTGCTTTTTCAATCAGTCGTACAACATTCACGGCCCTGCCCGTTGCCTCGTCGCCAATTGCAGCCCGCACAGCAAGATCTCTCTGATCCTCCAACAAGACAAGTGTAACGACTTGTGCAATCACAAGTGACACTAGGACCAAACTAACAATCTGCGTCCGAAGCCTTTGCGGTGCGAACCTCACTTGTCCAAAACCTCTATATCTGCTGAGAGGCAATAACCTCCATTTCGAAATGTCGTGATGAGGCGCGGGCGTAGCAGGTCTTGCTCGATCTTGCGCCTTAGGCGGCTGATCTGGTTGTCGATTGTCCGGTCTAGTGGTGCCCCTACCCGGCCAGAAGTCAATTCCATAAGTTGCTCGCGGCTCAACACCATCCTAGCCCGCTCGAGCATAACGATAAGAAGCTTGAAATCAGCACTGGTCAGACTGGTTTCTCGACCATCGCTATCCACGATAACACGCCGGTCAGTGTCCAGAATCCATTGCGCAAACCGGATGCGTTTCCCGACAAGCTTGCCCGCCGGGGACGTGGTACCGGAAGTTCGTCGCAGAATAGCTCTAATCCGTGCCAACAACTCGCGGGGATTGAACGGTTTGGCTAGATAGTCATCCGCGCCAGTTTCTAGGCCAACAATCCGGTCAATGTCCTCGCCGAGAGCCGTCAGCAACAGAACCGGGACATCGCCAACCTGAGACAGCCGTTTACACGCGGAAAGACCGTCCTCGCCAGGCATCATCACATCCAATACGACAAGATCAATGTTGTTGGATACCAACATGGTATCCATTTCTCTTGCATCCTTTGCCATCGAAGTTCGAAGACCATTTTTTTCAAGAAATCGGGTAACTGCATTCCGAATCTCGCTATGGTCGTCAACGACCAAGATATGTGGCGTGGTGTTTTGCATAATGCTAGTTAACGCATCCTACCTCGACAAACTCGGCCTGATTGTATTCTTTTGTATCAAAATTAGGTAGCAGACGTTCGTTACGCGGCTCCCAGGGGTCCGAAGTTCCCGGATCGACTTCTTCTGGACCCAAAATTTGGACCTGTAGCGCTTTAGCGCCGCCCCAAGTCCTCGTTTACCCCCCTTCGGCTCGAATGCGGCAGGGCTTTCGTCCGCGTCGGCATTTGATGACTGTTCTGGCCAGGAATTCCCTCGTTTAGCGTGATACTATTTTTCAGTTGGGAAGACATCCCTGAATAGCCAATGAAATGTTTGATGGATTAAGACGCTCCCCCCAAAACCTCGCGAAGTTCCTTTACCCGCGACTTGCTTATTTTTAGGTGCGTGCCATCTGTCAGAAGGACGGTCTGCTCAGACCCTTGCATTTCCAATTTCTTGATCGCTGCAACAGCGACCCAGTGGGACCGATGGATTCGCAGGCCATTGATCGGTGCGGCTTCGGAAATGGCATCGGATAAGCGTAGTAGGCAAAGCTCCGAACCCAGTTCGGTAATGACCTCGACATAGTGATCCTGGGCGCGCAGGGCCAAGACGGAATGCGCTGCCTGATATGTTTTCAACCGTTTGAAAAGGGCGGGCCGCTCCAGTTGTTGCTGTGTCCCGCCTTCGGGGTTTTTTCTATCAAAGAGAACCAAGGTCAGGAAAATCGCAGTAGCGCTGGGGAAGCTGTAGAGGAAGAGTTCCAACGGTCCCGGGTTGCTCTGGATCGGGTCAAGCAGCGCAATGCTAAGCAAGGCAACCACGCCACTGGCCATAAGGCCGAAGACGATAGCCACAGCAAGGTTCTTGCCAAAGTCGAGCCCTTCTTGAACCCGGAGAAATCCGTGCGCCCATACTCCCATGCAACTGGTACAAAGGACACTCAACGCCCAATACACCATCCTCAGCCCAGCAGGGAGCGTATGGATGGTGCCGAATGGGCCGCTCCAGTAACACAGCAAGATCAAACCCGTATTCGACAGCCAGAAGCGCGCCGTGGAAAGCACTGCAGTCGTCCAATTCGTAGCCTGGCGTATTCCCGAATTCAAAAGTGCCTCCTTAGATCTCAAATTTCACGCTTCGCGAGTTGGCACACCCGCTGTTTCACGAGTGTTTAGCATCCCTTGGCGCATTTTGAATGGGCACCGCGGAAAGGTGATGGCAGTTATGCTGCAACAGAAACCAACCTAGGCTCAGGACCCATTGATTTCCGTCTGCCAGCGTGATTCATGGTTCAACAAGGATCGGTGAACATGTCTGACCTTTTCTGGCTGAGCGCCGCGCAGCTGGCACGTCTGGAGCAATCCTTCCCAAAGTCTCACGGCAAGCCACGCGTCGATGACCGGCGTGTGTTTATCGGGATTATCTTCATCAATCGCAACGGCTTACGGTGGCGTGATGCGCCTGCGGCCTATGGCCCGCACAAGACGCTCTACAATCGCTGGAAGCAATGGAGCGACAAAGGCGTGTTCGCCCGAATGATGGCGAGACTGGCTGCCGAGCACGGCGAAAAGTAGACCGTGATGATCGACGCCACGTACCTCAAGGCCCACCGAACAGCGACCGGTGTGGGCGTGAAAAAGGGGGGCGTGGACGTCTGATCGGGCGAACCAAGGGTGACATGAACACGAAACTACATACCATCTGCGATAGCCAAGGCCGGCCACTCAACCTCTTCATGACGGCCGGACAAGTCAGCGATTACATCGGCGCACGGGCTACTCTTGAGCAGTCTTCCGAATGTCGATTGGCTACTCGGAGACCGTGGCTACGATGCCGATTGGCTCAGATAAGCTTTGAAAGACAAAGGGATACGCCCATGTTTCCCGGGGCGAAAACAGCGCAAAAAGCCCGTGAAATACGATAAGCGCCGCTACAAACGGCGCGATCGGATCGAAATCATGTTCGGCAGGCTAGAGGACTGGAGACCCGTTGCGACACGATATGACAGGTGTCCGAAGGTCTTCCTCTCAGCAATCGCCCTCGCAGCAACCGTAATCTACTGGTTATGAATCCTGACACTAGTCAGTTCTATCGCAACACATTTTGCCTTGATGCGTGCGTCGGTGGTTTTTGAGCATCGAGCCATTCATCCAGATCACCACGCAACTTTTCAATGGACCGGTGGATCTTCATACGGAAGGTGATCTGATATTTTGCCCGTAGGATCGTCTTGTAAAAGCGCTTACAGTTTCCGTTGGTGTACGGCGAATTAACTGAATTAGTCTCGATGTGATCTGACGCCCCCCCTTCTCAGCACGCTGATCTGGGGCGACCCATCATCTCCTGAAGCAGATGATGGGTCGCCGTTTTCGACAGCGGATCCCAAACCGTAAAACGGGGCAACCACAATGCTGAATTCTACCGATAAGATCATCAAACAAAAACCGGCCTGCTGAAGCAAGCCGAGAAATTGGGCAATGGCAGCAAAGCCTGCCAGTTGATGAGCTACAGCCGTTACACGTTCAATCGCTATAAATCAGCTGTTTAGGGCGGAGGCGTCAAAGCCCTGTTTGAGCGCACCTGGCGAAAGCCCGACTTGGCCATTCGGGTTTGGGCGGTCCAAGACTGACATAGTTACCATGGTGATTACCTGTCAGCTAGATAAGAAAACTTACCAGGTATGACAATCATTTTTCCAAGTCAGGCACGAACGAATGTTCCATGCAACCCAAGTGGCAAGGCAAGGTCCAATGCGGCCTTGAAAACCGGCCCATCGTTCAAATGAAGACCTTCATAGACCGACAGATTTGTAATCCCTTGTCGCCAATCAAGCGAGGTTCCGATGATCCAGAAACCATCCAAATGTCCGGGTTTTGGAACTATCAGATGTTCCTCAAGAATTTCTGCCTCATCGGCATCAAATGATGATGCGTTACCAGTAGTGCGATCAACCAGAACCCGCCGATTGAAGCCAAATTCAGATGCACCGCCAGGCTGAGCCAGCATCAAAGCATATCGGTGCGCCGACAGATTTTCCCGCGCATCCGTCTGAATGAATTCGACCTGCCCAAATTCAGGCGATTCCTGCAGGCATGTGGTCTTGCGGATCAGGTCAATCCGAGCTTCGACATAACGAGATTTGACAGACGCCGCCCCATCCCAGCTTCCGTCCATTACAGCAAAGGCGTCTTTGGTCATGAACCCCGGATCGTCATGCAAAGCAAAATCAAACCCGATCTCGGTCGGACTGATGTCATAGGCATTGCCAAAATGAAAAACCCAGAAGGGATCCATTTCGAGCGTGGTCACTTGGCTCAGATCGTTCTTGTCAATGACAAGAAGCTGCGTGGGGTTTTGCCCCTTCCACTCAAACAATTCGACAATACTGTCCCCGTCACCTGAAGACGCGACATATGGCGGCATGACGATCACGATCTTTGAACGTGTGATCATGAAGTCATGTACCATCGGAGTGGCGGATTGGGGGATGACGTGGGTATTGTAAAGCGCTCCTTCTGACGAGATGTGATAGATGATCAAGGCTGCTGGGTTCGCGGAGTAGCCGATGTTCCAGATCGATCCGTCTTCATCCTCGCGCGGGTGCGCTCCGAAAGGCAGGCCGCCACTTTCATCTGACCAGCTTTTACGGCCTTCGGTGTCCAGTGTTTCGCGGTTGATGATATGGGGTGAACCACCTTCCCAAAGCGCCAGCAATTCACCGGCGTGGTTCAGCAAACTGATGTTAGCAGTGTTTTGCCCATCCGCCGAGCCGCCTGTTCCAAGATGTGGGCCGGATGTTCCGAACCCAGCAAACTGAATGTGTCCGGCCTGCGCTTCAGCAGCATTGCGCGATGTCTTTACCAGTTTTCCAAAATGCGCGAGACGCCCGTTTTCAAAGGAAAACCGCTGAACCATGTCTGGCGCATCAAACCAGTGCGAAAATCTATCAGGCCCAACGTTGTGCCATGCTGGACCGTTGCGAAACAGATGACCTTCCAGATTCGGAGGCATGCGCCCTGAGGTCACGCTCACACTTGCATGCAACTCTTCTTCCCGCGTGCCAAGGTAGCCCAGTAACCAAGGTTTTTCTTGCAGTGCGTTCAGAAACTCAGCCTGTTTACCAATTGGGGTCTGAGCGGCAAGCCGACCCGGCAGACCAGTCGTTGTAATTAGACTTGCGGCCGCCGAAATAAATGTACGACGATCCATTATCATGCCCCGTTCAAATTAATGATTATGTTTATCGGTTCGCCATCGAATTTGAAATCAAACTTGTCGAAGCGCGGAGCAGAAAAACCGATTTTCGGGTCATTGGAAAAGCCGAAAGGTTCTTTCGGCGCACCAAACAAGTTGCGGTCCAATGTCTCGTTGCCATTCAGATCGTGAAATACGGCAATGCCATTGCGTCCTGGTTTAAGGTCCTTGAAAGTCACAACAGTGTGCCCGTCGCTCGCCTTGATCATCGATTTTGCCACGGCTTGACTCCCATCAAACGCAGCCTGATTGGTAAAGACAGCCGCGCGCACAGTGCCGAAATTTGTGGTGTTTTGAATAGTGACGTTTATAGATTCTGCGTATGCTGCGGATCCGAACATCGCTGAAAACAAGGTTGCAGTGACAATATATTTCATGGATTTACCTTGGGGTCAGGACCCATTGATTTCCACCGGGCTGTATGATCTTTTCTGGTTGAGCGACGCCCAGATGGCGCGTCTTGAACCCTTTTTCCCAAAGTCCCACGGCAAGCCACGCGTTGATGACCGTCGTGTATTAAGTGGAATTATTTTTATCAATCGCAATGGCTTACGATGGCGTGACGCACCTGCCGCCTATGGCCCTCACAAGACGCTGTACAACCGTTGGAAGCGATGGAGCGATAAGGGCATCTTCGCCCGGATGATGGCCGGTTTGGCCGCCGAGCACGGTGAGCAGAAGACGATCATGATCGACGCGACCTATTTGAAGGCACATCGAACGGCGACCAGTCTGGGCGGCAAAAAGGGGGGCGTGGGCGTCTGATCGGACGAACCAAGGGCGGCATGAACACCAAGCTGCACGCCATCTGCGACAGCCAAGGCCGACCGCTCAACCTGTTCGTCACTGCCGGTCAGATCAGCGATTACATCGGGGCACGCGCGTTACTGAGCAGCTTACCAGATGTCGACTGGCTGCTCGGCGACCGTGGATATGACGCCGATTGGTTCAGAGAAGCGTTGAAAGACAAAGGGATACGTGCCTGCATCCCGGGTCGAAAACAACGGAAGAAGCCGATCAAGTACGACAAGCGTCGCTACAAACGGCGCAACCGGATCGAGATCATGTTCGGCAGGCTCAAGGACTGGCGGCGTGTGGCGACGCGATACGACCGCTGTCCCAAAGTCTTCCTGTCAGCCATCGCACTAGCTGCCATCGTCATCTACTGGCTATGAAATTCAATGAGTCCAGACCCTAAGGCAGCACGAGATCAAGCAGTTGAAGATCGGCTGGTCACCTGAACAGATCGCAGGTCGATTGCAACTTGATGGTCAATCTCTGCGTGTCAGTCACTAAACCATTTATGCTTATGTTTACGGCCCAGAAGGCTAATCCGAGGAACTGGCCCGCCACTTGCCTCACCGACGCAAGAAACGGCAGCCACGACGCAGAAGTACACCGCGAGGGCTTGTTTTTCCACCCGGTCGGTCAATCCACGAACGGCCCGACTACGTCAAAACACGTGAGACATTCGGCGAATGGGAAGGTGATCTGATGATCTTTGAACGTGCGCAAAGCAAAACGAACGTGGCTTCCCTGGTCGAACGCAAGACCCGTTTCGCCGTGCTTTTTCGCAATAACGACCGCAGCACAACGCATCTGATGAACCGGCTGATGGACGTGATGGAACCCCTGCCCAGCCAGCCCGCAATCGGAATCTACCCCTGATTTGCAGTTGTAGATGCCCTTAGAACCGCCCGGGTTTCGTTAACATAGCCAAACAATGAATTCAGGTGTTTGAAATTGTTCGTCTGTGCTTGGCCTATAGTCTCTGTCTGAAAGCTCAAATCCATCCAAACACGGGACAAGGGTTATGACGGAAGAACATCAAGAAGAAACCGGCTTCTGGCCGGGTGGCGCGCGACTTGCTATCTCGATTTCGATGCAGTTTGAGGCTGGTGCGCAAGGAAAGGACGCTGAAGGGCCCTTCCCCCCTATGGAGGCCGGGCTAGTCGATACAATCACACCGACGTGGTACGAGTACGGGATGAACGAGGGCATTCCCAGATTGCTTGACCTTTGGGACCGGCACGATGTTAAGGTCACTTCTCATATGGTTGGCCAAGCAGTCGAACGCCGTCCGGATCTGGCCAAGGAACTGGTATCTCGGGGACATGAAGCGGCAGCACATGGCTACAACTGGACTCCTCAATTTGGCATGAATCCTGAGGAAGAACGCCTTTCATACGAGAAAAACATAGAAGTGGTGGAGCGTGTGACCGGTCAACGGCCAGTGGGGTTCAACGCGTTTTGGATGCGTCAGACACGTGCAACATTCGACATTCTCCAAGAACTGGGGTTTCTCTATCACACCGACGATCTTTCTCGTGACGAGCCAGCCCTGACTTTGGTTCACGACAAGCCCTTCGTTGTGGTACCCTATACTTTGCGTTGCAACGATATCGGGCGTTTTTCCTCACAGGGCATGACATCAGCGGCATTTGAGCAAGAACTGAAAGATGAGTTCGATGTTCTCTATGCTGAGGGTGCCCAGCGTCGGCGCATGATGTCCATAAGCACCCATGATCGCATTGGGGGCGCTCCCGGAATTGTTGGTGCGCTGGATCGGTTCCTCACCTACGCAAAACAACATGAAGGTGTCATCTTCATGCGAAAGGATGAAATCGCGCAGTACACACTCCAACAGGACGATGTACCAATCAATCCTCCACGCAAATATTGATCAATTTTTAGTTCTCTACAGGAAATCAAAAGGGCGTGCTTGCGCCCTTTTTTGTTTGCCAACGCCACATGCTGATTTTGCTAAGAAGAAGATTTGCTTTCGCCCCTCAGATCTTAACTTCGCATCAGGCACCAAAATGAAAGAAAGGCCCATCATGCACCTAAAAACCGTAACTGCCGCAATCTTGACCACTCTGGCTCTTGGCACCGCGCATGCGGACGAACCCTTTATCTTGTCGAGCCCCGAACTCACATCAGGTCAGTCGATCCCGGCCAAGTACTATTGGAATAACTTCGGTTGCTCTGGTGAAAATACCCGCCCAGAGTTGATCTGGTCAGGAGCACCCGAGGGGACAAAGAGTTTTGCTGTCACCTTCTATGACAAAGACGCGCCGACCGGCAGCGGATTTTGGCATTGGAGCGTCTACAACATCCCCCTCGACGCAACTGGTATAGGAACTGACATTCCCAAAGGTGCGATCGAAAACAACACTGACCTGAACCAACCTGGATTCTTCGGGCCCTGTCCACCAGTCGGACGGACGCATTCATATGTTTATACGGTATACGCTCTGTCCGCTCCCAGTCTGGATCTTCCAGAAAACGCCTCGGCCGCACTCGCGGGCTTCTTCTACAACAGCAACACCCTTGCAACCGCGACGCTTGAGGTGATTGCAGGGCCACGCGAGGAATAGCAATAACACTGGATCGGGTCAGGGTCGACCGAGACTCCTCGGTCGACCTTTGTTTGCCATTCGCAAAAATAGATTTCGCAACTGACCTGATTATCTGGCCGAAACGCGCGCATAGGCTGACCCGACAAATAAGGAAAACCTGATGTCGGACCATCACGCACAATCCACTATTCTTGAAAACCTTGAGAAGAAGGCACTCTGGCTATCGACATGGACGATACACCACGCCAACTCTATCCGCCCGAAATCGGATTCTCTCAAGGTTGGTGGTCATCAGGCGTCGTCGGCTTCGCTCTCGACCCTTATGGCCGTACTCTATGGCGCGGTGCTGCAGCCCGAGGATCGGGTCGCCGTCAAACCGCACGCTTCCCCCATCTTTCATGCTTGGCAGTACCTGCTTGGCCGACAGACCCGCGAGAACCTTGAAAATTTCCGAGGTTTTGGTGGTGCCCAGTCTTATCCATCCCGCACGAAGGATGCCGATGACGTGGATTTTTCGACCGGTTCGGTCGGCCTGGGAGGGGCGATGGCGGTGTTTTCCGCGATGGTGCAGGACTATGTCGCGGCCAAGGGTTGGGGCAAGCGGGCTTCCGGGCGCATGATCTCCATACTCGGCGATGCCGAATTGGACGAAGGCAACCTCTACGAGGCGCTACTTGAAGGCAAGAAACACGATCTTCGCAATTGCTGGTGGTTCATCGACTACAATCGGCAAAGCCTTGATGCAGTCACGAAAGATGCGCAGAACGCGTTCTTTCGCGATGTTTTTTCTTCGATGGGCTGGGAGGTGGTCGAGCTCAAGTATGGATCGCTTCTAGAGGCAGCGTTCGCCGAACCTGGGGGTAAACAGTTGCGCGACTGGATAGATGGCTGTTCCAATCAGATCTATGCGGCGCT
Source organism: Aliisedimentitalea scapharcae (assembly GCF_045277565.1). NCBI lineage: Bacteria > Pseudomonadati > Pseudomonadota > Alphaproteobacteria > Rhodobacterales > Roseobacteraceae > Aliisedimentitalea > Aliisedimentitalea scapharcae. Next base: position 91,773 of record NZ_CP123587.1, read on the forward strand.
GACCTTTTCCGGAGGGGCCGCCTGGCGCGAACAACTGCTGAACGATCTTGGCGATCAAGGCGATGTCAGCCACCTGATCGAGAGCCGCACGGATGACGAACTGGCTAGGCTCATGACCAACCTGGGTGGTCACGACCAGCGCAGCTTGATGCAGACTATTGCTTCAATCGACCATGATCGCCCCGTTTGCTTCATCCTTTATACAGTCAAGGGCTATGGCCTGCCTTTTGCGGGTCACAAGGATAACCACTCGGGCCAAATCAACAGCGCCCAGTTGGGAATCTTGCGTGATGCGCACCAAATTCGCACCGGCCATGAATGGGACCTTTTCGAGGGCCTACCCCGCCCCGCCTCCGAATACGACGCATTCCTGAATCAGGTGCCCTTCATCGCGCAAGGTTGTCGGCGTTACACCGCCGCGCGTATCAATGTGCCGGAGCTGACGCCTGTATCGGCAAAAGCCGCTCTGTCGACACAGGAAGGATTCGGCAAGCTGCTGGATGATCTTGCGCGCGGCTCCTCCCCTTTGTCGGATCGCATCCTGACAATGGCACCGGATGTGGCAACCTCGACCGGGCTGGCTGGATGGGTGAACCGCAAAGGGGTTTTTGCCAAGACTCCGATTGCGGACGAGTTTCGGGATCGGGGCATTGCATCGATGCAGAAATGGGCTGCATCGCCGGAAGGCGCGCATATCGAGCTGGGCATTGCCGAGATGAATCTCTTTACCCTGCTCGGTGCAGCAGGACTGTCGCACGCTCTGTTCGGCGAGCGGCTTATTCCTATAGGAACGCTTTATGACCCCTTCATCGAACGCGGCAAGGATGCGCTGAACTATGCCTGTTACCAGGATGCCCGATTCATCGTGGCCGCGACGCCATCCGGCATCACCCTGGCACCCGAAGGCGGCGCGCATCAATCCATCGGAACCCCGCTGATCGGCATATCACAAGATGGCCTGGCCAGTTTCGAACCTGCCTTCGTGGACGAGCTTAGCTGCATCCTGGAATGGTCATTCGACTATTTGCAGCGTGACGGAGAAGAGGCCCCCGAACCCGGCGACTGGCTCCGCGATGAAACCGGCGGATCGGTCTATCTGCGCTTATCCACCCACAAACTGGAACAGCCGACACGCACATTGGGTGACGGGCTTAGGCGCGACATCGTCAATGGTGGTTACTGGCTGCGCAAGCCGGGTCCGGGTTGCACCCTCGTGATCGCCTATACCGGTGTGGTAGCAGCCGAAGCGATAGCCGCTGCCGGGCGAATTGGACAGGATCAGCGCGACATCGGGGTCCTAGCTATCACATCAGCGGACCGGCTTAACGCGGGGTGGCACGCCGCAGACCGAGCTCGCGCCCTGGGGCATCCCAATGCGCAATCCCATGTCGAAACGCTGTTGTCCGAGGTCAGCAGGGATGCCGCCATTGTCACGGTCACGGATGGGCATCCCCTCGCCTTGTCCTGGCTTGGGTCGGTCTTGGGTCAGCGAGTTCGCCCTCTTGGCGTCGAGCATTTTGGGCAGACCGGATCAATTGCGGATCTGTACCGCGCGCACCGCATCGACGCCGATGCGATCATGCGAGCGGCGGAACTATCGCTCAACGGACGCCCGCTCCGCCTGGCCCGAATTAGCTGAAACCAAGAAGGGAAGATTCCATGAAACACCTTGTCACCTCGCTCTGTGTGAGTGCAGCCATCGCCTTTCCAGCCTGGAGCGAAACCCCGCAAACTGCTGAAATCGTTGCCGAACTCCCGCAATCTGTCGGTAATATCACATTCACGCCGGATAATCGGATCATCTATAGCCACCACCCGTTCTTTGCACCTGAAATCCGGGTGGCCGAGCTGGGCGAAGACGGCAAATCCTTTGCCCCGTTTCCCAATACCGAATGGAACACACCACGGGATGGAACCGACCGCTATTTCGACAGCGTGCTGGGTCTTCGCGGCGATGAAGACGGGATCGTCTGGATCCTCGACATGGGTCAGCGCACCGGGCTGACACCCAAGCTGGTGGGCTGGAACACCTGGGAGGATCGGCTGGAAAAGATCTATTATATTCCTGCCCCGGCCTCGCGCCCCGAAAGCCAGCACAACGATTTTGTCGTCAATCACAAAGATGGAGTGTTTGTCATCGCCGACGAAGGCATCGGGCCAGGTGGCGACGGAACGACCGCGGCATTGGTCATCGTCGACATGAAGACTGGCGCCACGCGGCGCGTTTTGCAAGGTCACGTGTCGACCTTGCCCGAGGATGTAGCGATCGTAGTGGACGGCAAGCCGCTGACCGTTCCGGATGGCAATGGCGGGAGGGCCGTGATCAAGGTGGGTGCGGACGGTATCGCTGCGGATACGGATTTCGAATGGTTGTATTACGGTCCGCTGAACGGCTCTGCCCTCTATCGCGTTCGTTTTGTCGATCTTCTGAATGAAACTTTGTCCGAGACTGAGTTGGGCGCGCGGGTCGAACGCTATGCCGACAAGCCCAACAACGGAGGCCTGTCAATCGACCAGGCCGGAAACCTTTATCTGACCGAGGTGGAAACCAACGCTGTCGGGATCATCCCGGCAGACAGCCGTGAATACCGCCGCTACACCGTGGCAGAGGATCTGTCCTGGCCTGATGGCGTAAGCTATGCGTTGGACGGCTACATGTATGTTTCCGCAGCCCAGATATCTAAGGCCGCTCTGTTCAATAATGGTGAGGCAAAGAACGAAGCGCCTTATCTGATATACCGCTTCCGCCCTGCGGCGCCCGGGCGTATCGGACACTGACACTTTTCCCCAAACTTGTCCGCGCGGATAACCGTGCGGACCCTTTTTTTGGAAGTAGACACATACATGAAAACCGTGATCGCAATTGGCCAGGGCGCCGCGAAAGAAAGTTTCCGCATTACAAACGGTACCGTGCCAGAACCTGGGGCGGGCGAGGTGCGTGTGCGCATTTACACCAGTGGAATTAACCCGTCAGACTATAAGGTCCGCTCGGGCGCTCAGGGCCCGTTGCCTGATGGCGATGTAACCCCTCATTCAGATGGTGCCGGCATTGTTGAGGCTGTAGGCAAGGGGGTTTCCTCCGATCAGATCGGCCAGCGTGTCTGGCTGTTCAATGTGAATCGTACTGAAGACGGCCTAGCCCAAGGCAACCGGGGCACCGCCGCGGAGCAGATCGTGGTCAAGGCCGAACTTGCGGCTCTGCTCCCCGATGGCATCTCCTTCGAACAGGGTGCTTGTCTAGGTGTGCCCGCGATGACCGCTCATCGCGCTCTGATGGCGGACGGGCCGGTCAAAGGCCAGTGGGTTCTGGTTACCGGAGGGGCCGGCGCCGTTGGCCAATGCGCCATTGCCCTTGCAAAATGGGCCGGCGCGCGGGTGATCGCCACGGTAAGCGGACCCGAAAAAGCTGAGATCGCTCGCCAGGCCGGGGCAGACCACATCATCAATTACCGGGAAGAAAACCTGCCCGATGCAATCCTGGCCATCACCGGCGGAGAAAGAATTGACCGGATTGTTGATGTGGCCCTGTCCGATACGATGGAGGAGGCGCATCTCTACCTCAAGCAGGGCGGCGTCATTGCGCACTATGCTACCAGTGACCCTGCCGCTCCACTACCCTATCGCTCCCTTCTGATAACAAATGCGGTCGTCAGGTTCGTGTTCGTCTACGCAATCTCCGCCCAAGCGCAACAGAATGCGATTGAGGACATAAACGCATGTCTTCAGACCGGAACATTGAAACTCAAGGTCGAGCGGTCATTCCCTTTGGACCAGATTGTGGCCGCGCATGAGTTCGCCGAACAGGGCGGCTTTTCCGGAAAAGTCGTTTTGATCGTTTGAGACCATGCCGCTTTCGCAAATAAAGCGGTTGAATTTGCCTCCTTTGTTTGGCTCATTCAAATAATGACCTTTGACTTGAAATCTCTGGAACTGTTCGTCCGAGTGGCCGCTCTTGGAGCCCTCGGGCGGGCGGGCGAAGAGTTCCGGCTATCGCCAACGGCGACGACCCAGCGCATCCAGATGCTCGAAGCGGATCTGGGAACCAAGCTTCTCAACCGGACAACCCGAGCAGTGTCTCTTACGCCGGACGGGGAGCTATTCCTGGAGCATGCGCAAAGGGTTCTCGACAGCGTCGAAGAGGCAAGAGCAGCGGTTTCCACTGTCAAAGGACAGGTTGCCGGTGAACTTCGCGTGACCACTTCGGCCTCTTTTGGGCGCTCACAGATTGTCCCACATATCGGCGAATTCCTTAAGCAATATCCAGATGTCACTCTGAAGCTAGACCTTAATGATTCTATCATCGACATCGTGGAGCAGGGGTATGATCTGGCAATCCGGGTTGGGATGCTGAACTCATCAACGCTGTTGGCCCGCAAGCTTGCGCCCAATCCACGGCTGCTTGTCGCCTCGCCGGACTATCTGGAGAAGTACGGCGTTCCGCAGCAACCCTCGGACCTGAAGTCACACCGCTGCATCGTGCTTGGCGAAACGCGAAACTGGGCTCTTAAAAATGAGGCAGGGAACATTACAGAAGTACGTGTCGGCGGAAACTTCACCACAAACTTTGGCGAGGCGGTGACCGATACTGCGCTTCAGGGGATGGGCATCGGGCTTAAATCCGTCTGGGACATATCAAGCCACTTAAAGACCCGGCGACTGATACGTGTCTTGCCCAGCCATACCGTTTCACCAGAATGGCAGGTATGGGCAGTCCGCCCCGCCAGCCGGACCACTCCACCAAGAGTACAGGCATTTACCAGCTTTCTTGAGGAACGGTTTCGCAAAACCGGCCTTGGAACGATTGTTTCATAAACCCAAAATCTGACTTGGGCTCCTACGAGATTATCCTTCGTTGAACGTTCCCTACATCCAAAACAGCAACGAAAAGGACACCAAATGAAAGCCGTTGGATTTACCCGCTCTCACCCCATCGATCACCCTGCTTCACTCAAAGAGTACCAAGTACCCAAGCCCAAACCACTTGAACACGATTTGATTGTGCGGATTGATGCAGTTTCCGTGAACCCTGCAGATGCAAAAATCCGCATTCGGTCGGCGCAGGACCAAGACAGGGAAACTCCGCGGATCCTCGGATATGACGCAGTAGGAACCATTGAAGCAATGGGCTCGGCGGTAACAGGCTTTGCGATTGGAGATCGCGTGTTTTACGCAGGCGATGTCACCCGTGATGGCTCATATGCAGAGTATCAGGCAGTGGATGCCAGGATTGCCGCAAAAGCTCCGCAAACCCTGACAAATGCAGAAACAGCAGCCCTGCCTCTGGTGTCTCTGACGGCCTATGAGGCGCTGTTTGATCGCATGAAACTGTCTAAAGATCAGAACAGCACCCTGCTGATCATCGGCGGAGCAGGTGGTGTTGGTTCAACCATGATCCAGCTTGCAAAAACTCTGACTGATATGACGGTCATCGCAACGGCTTCACGCCCGGAAACCCGCGACTGGGTTCAGCGTATGGGCGCGGATCATGTGGCTGATCACCACAATCTGGTGTCATCCGTGCGCGACCTTGGGTTTGAGAATGTCGATTATATTTTCAACGCGGCAGACACCAAAGGACATTGGGATGCAATGGCAGATCTTATTGTGCCGCAGGGTACAATCGGTGCCATTGTTGAGTTCGATGGAGGCGTTGATCTGTCAAAACTTCAGGGCAAGTCCGTGACCTTCGTATGGGAACTCATGTTCACGAGATCCTTGTTCAGCACGTCCGATTTGTCGAGCCAAGGAGAGATACTTTCTCAAATTGCGGACCTCGCTGATACAGGCAGGCTGCGTCCGACCGTTACACAGGAGTTATCAGGGTTGAGCGTTGAATCTTTCAAGGCGGCTCACCAATCCATCGAAACGGGCGCTACAATCGGTAAGATCTCTGTAACATACTAAAGTCACGCAGTGGAGGAGGCCCCAGCCTCCTCCATTCTTCAAACCTGACAAATTCTGATTTCCGAACTGGCTTATTGTTTTGGCGTTGCCCTATGGGCATTCAGATCAATGACTATAGGGAGGAAACTATGTCTTTTGATCAGGATACCCAACCCGCCGGGAACAAATCGCCCGAACAACGCCTCGCAAAAATGGGTTTGACGCTACCACCAGTTCCGAGCGCGGTTGGTGCGTATGAACCTTGGGTGCGTGTTGGCAATATCATCTACACGTCGGGACAACTGCCGTGGATTGATGGTGATCTGAAATACACCGGAAAAATGGGGGCAGAGTTGAGTCTTCAGGATGGGTATGAGGCCTTTCGCCTGTCTGCGCTCAACGGGATCGCACAACTGAAATCTGCGGTCGGGGAGCTGAGCCGAATTAAACGAATTGTCCGCGTAGAAGGCACAGCCCACACCACAGCTGACTTCACCGAACAACCCGCAGCCTTGAATGGGGCCTCTGATCTGATCAACGACGTCTTTGGTGCAAACGGTCGCCACACGCGCATGATTTATTCCGACCCCGCAATGTGCCTGAACTGCGCGACGCTTGTTGTGCTCTGGGCTGAAGTTGCGGATTGAGCGGAGGGAGTTACGGATGAGCACACCTTTGGTTGTAGGACAAATCGCGCTTAGCTTTCACAAGGCAGCGGCGGCAGTTCTTTGTGAGATGCTAACAAAAACCGGCCAGGAAGTGGACGTGAAAGAAGCCCCCCATGAAGACATGTACGCCATGCAAAAAGCAGGTGACGTGGATCTTGTCGTGTCCGCCTGGCTTCCTGCCAGTCATGGAACTTACATCGAGCCATACGCTGACGAACTGCTGAAACTCTCTGTCATCTATAACCCCTATTGTATCTGGGGCATTTCAAACCGGGCCCCTCAGCACATTCGCTCGGTTGCTGATCTGGCCAACCCACAGGTTGCCGCACTTTTCCGCAAACGCATTCAGGGCATTGGTCCCGGAGCTGGCATCAGCAGATTTTCGCGGCAAATGGTTCGAGATTATCAACTTGATAGACAAGGGTTCCACTTCGAAAATGGAACTCTTGATGAGTGTACTTCTGCTTACTTGGATGCAGAAGCCAAGGGCGAACTGGCGATCGTACCGCTCTGGCATCCTCAGTGGCTGCACGGGCAGTCCAAGCTACGTGAATTAGAAGACCCATTGAGTTTGCTTGGAGGGCGAGACGACGCAACCTTGGTGCTACGAAAAGATGCAGCCCACAAGCTGAATGCCAAAGGCCGCGCACTTCTTGACCGGATGCACCTCGGGAATGAAACAGTATCCCAACTTGATAGCGAAATCTGCTGTGTTGGAAAAACACCACGCCAGGCCGCTGTCTCGTGGCTAGGAGCCAATCCTGAGCAATGGAGCACATGGCTCGCCGCGAGTTAACATGTTCAGAGTTTAAGATTTCTCAATAATCTTTTACGAAACTCAGTGATTAATCTAAAAATCTAAAATCGTAGCGTTCCTTCCATCAATAGGGAGGAAAGTCACATGCACAAAATCACCGATAAGCCCGGCCAACAGTTAAAACGCCGCAGCTTCTTGAAAGGCTCGGCTGCAGCACTGACAGGGGCAGCGATGCCAGGTATCCTGCATGTCAGCGCTGCTTTTGCGGATTCTGAGACGATCCACGACATCGCCAATCGTGCGGTAGAGGGAGCAACCAATTTGGCCGGAAAAGCGGCCAAGAAAACCATCTCCATCCTCATTCCGGGCGGATCTGGTGGGAATTTGACGCCTTTTCTGGATGAATGGAAATCTTTGACCGGATTGTCCGTCGAACTGATCGAGGTTCCCAATACCGAGCTTTATTCCAAAGCCATGCAGGAAGCAGTGGCAAAAACCGGGCAGTATGACCTGATCATCGGGCCTGTTTTCGCTTTGCCGGACTTCACAGAAGCTGGCCTGGCAAAAGAACTTGGCGACTATGTTGAAAAATACCAGCCCGAGTTGGATCATGGGGCCTACCGTATCCCATACCCATTCTCTGAATTCGGCTGCAAATATGGTGGCAGTTATCGCGCGCTTTATGCGGATGCCGACAACTGGGCGCTTTATATGCGCAAGGACTGGATGGAAGACCCGGCGGAACAGGCCGCTTTCAAGGCAAAATATGGTCGCGACCTTGCGGCACCTGACACTTGGGGTGAATATGATCAACTTGTCGAATTCTTCACACGCCCAGAAGAAGGCCGTTATGGATCATTGGAATATCGCGCCCCATTCTACACAAAATGGCAGTGGATGCAGCGCTTCTGTTCAAAGGGTATGCTTTATTTCGACAAAGACATGGAGCCGCTTTGCAACACCCCGGAAGGGATCGCCGCACTTGAAGAACTAATCGCTGGCGAACCAAATTTGCCAAAAGAAGCGTTCACCAATGGCTGGTCTGAAAATTACAATCAATACGGCATAGGCAATGTCTTCAGCACGTTCAGCTGGCCCTCGTTCTTCCGCTATAACAACGATCCCGCCATTTCCGAGGCCGTTGCCGGCAACCTTCTTTCTGCTCCTGTGCCGGGCACGATTGTTGACGGAGAGCTGATCCGTGCGTCGGTCAATGCGTTTGGGTGGCTTTATGTTGTGAACGAACACTCAGAAATCCCGGAGCTGGCTTATCTGTTTGCGCAGTGGCATACGGCCCCGGATGTGTCTGATCGGGCCATTCCAATGAATGGCGGTTATTTCGATCCTACGCGGACCAACCACTTCAAATCGCCCGGCGCTGCGATGAAAGAAAAGTACACTCAGGCCTGGCTGGACGCCGCTTGGGATCAGATCGGGGATGTGATCCCGGATTTCGTGATCCGCGGAACCTTTGAGTATTCAGAAGCCCTGGATAGAAATTGCGTCGAAGCGGTACTGGGCAAGAAAACGGCCGAGGAGGCCATGAATGATGCGGCCAAAGAAATGGCACGCATAACAAGACGTATGGGCAAGGACCGCCAAATTCAATCCTGGCACTCTCTTGCCAGAACCTTCCCAGAGAAAATCAAAGCACGCCACGGCGTAAGCTCTTGGACCTGAAAAGAAGGTAAATCACATGACCGACACAACAACACAGGAGGTGCCAGAAATGGCACCTCGACCTCCGGGTCTGTTCAAACGAAATCCAAATGACCCCAAAACCCTGCCGCTTCTGCTGATCATACCGTCGCAACTTCTGCTGATGGGTATGATGGTGTTTCCCTTTTTTCTGGAGCTTTGGATTAGCCTGACCAACTGGCAACCAACTTTCGGATCGCTTTGGGAGGCCGAGTTCATCGGCTACTTCAACTACGAAGAGTTGATCGTTTATGAACCACGTTTCCTGCAGGCACTGGGGCGCACATTGCTTTTTGCGGTGATCTGCCTGTCGCTGGAGTTCATGCTGGGACTGGGATTGGCAATCCTGTTCCTCAAGGCAATCCCAGCGCGGAAACTCCTGTTTTCCCTGCTGCTCAGCCCTATGATGATTATGCCGGTTGTGGTTGGGTACACATGGTTCATGCTGTTCCAGACCAACGGGCCAATCAATCAAATCATCGGCTGGATCACACTTCAAGGTGGACTGCCGCAGATCGAATGGTTCCGGCACGATGCTACGGCATTTGCTTCTATCGTGATGGCGGAAGTCTGGCATTGGACGCCTTTGTTTTTCCTTGTGCTGTTGTCTGGATTGAATGCTGTTCCGCAGAATCCAATCCGAGCCGCAGTAATGCTTGGAGCAAGCCCGTTGCGCGTTTTCTGGTCGGTGGTTTTACCGAACCTGTTGCCAGTCATCATTATCGCTTTTGTCATTCGGACAATGGAGATCCTCAAGATCTTTGACGAGATTTTCTTGATGACGCGGGGCGGACCCGGAACCGCCACCGAGATGGTCAGCCAGTATCTTTACAAACTCGCGTTTCAGGATTTCCGGCTCGCCTATGCCGCCGCCGCCGCCTTTATCGTGCTGCTGCTCACAGTCATCGGCGTCAACCTGATGCTGCGCCCAGTCACCCGTCAAATTCTGAGGGAGAAGTAACAATGTTTGTCAGCAAGAAAATGACATGGTGGGCCTGGATTGCTCTGGCGCTGGCCCTGTTCTTTGCGGTCTTCCCGATTTTTTGGATCGTCTCGACCGCTTTCAAACCCTCAACTGAATGGGTTGCAATTCCTCCGGTCTGGATTTCCGAGCAGCCGACGCTTGATAATTTCAACGCTGTGTTCGTTTCGCAAGCCGGAGCCGCAGAGAGTGCGGCGACTTCAGTCAGCGAAACCGGGTGGCGGGCCATCATCGGTTCGATCATTATCAGCACCTGCGCAACCGTCATGTCGATTTCGGTTGGGCTTGCCGCATCCTTGGCGATTTCGCGCTATCGTTTTGGTGGGAATTCAACGCCTCTGATGATTCTGAGCGGGCGGATGTTTCCCCCAATCGCGATTGCGATCCCATTTCTTGTGATGTTCAACTCAATCGGGTTAATCGACACCTACATTGGCTTGATCTTGTGCTATGCAGCGTTCACGTTGCCATTTTCCGTCTGGATGATCAAAAGCTTCATCGACGATCTGCCGAAAGAGATCGAAGAGGCTGCCATGCTGGATGGGCTGAGCCGCATTCAGGCGCATATCCGGTTTACCATTCCCCTAATTCGCGGCGGACTGATCTCAACCTCACTGTTCATTTTCATCCTGAACTGGAGCGAGTTCTTGTTTGGTCTCGTGCTCACCGCCAAAGATGTGGTGACAATCCCGGTCCAGCTTTCCAAGTACTTCGCAGCCACGGCTGGTCAGCTTTACGGCGTACAGGCAGCCCTGGCCGTTGTCGCCGTGCTGCCACTGGTGGTGATTGGTTACTTCATTCAGACCCATCTTGTTCGTGGTCTGACATTTGGTGCGGTGAAGAGGTGAACACATGACAAAATTGCAAATCAAAAACCTGCGTAAAACCTATGGCGCCTTCACGGCGGTTGAGGGTTTGGACCTGGCAATCGAACAGGGCGAGACCGTCGCGCTGCTTGGCCCTTCCGGCTGCGGTAAATCCACTACGCTCAATATGATCGTTGGGCTCACGGAACCAAGTGCTGGCGACATCCGTATTGATGGGCGCTCGATGCTTGGGGTTCCGCCAGGAAAACGCGGGATTGGGCTTGTCTTTCAGGACTACGCTGTGTTCGGGAACATGACAGTCCGCGAAAACCTGGCTTTCGGCCTGAAGGTTCGGCGCATGGCGAAACGGGATATTGCAGAAGAGGTAGAAAAAACGGCCGACCTGATGGGATTGACTGACAGCCTGGACAACCCGACGACTGGCATGGGCGGCTCGCAGTTGCAGCGCGTTGCCTTGGGCCGAACGCTGGTCACCAACCCTTCGATTTTATTGTTGGACGAACCCTTGTCTAACCTCGAAGCCGCGATGCGCAATGAAATGCGTCAGGAACTCCGACGCATTCAGAAACAGACCGGACAGACCGTGATCTATGTGACTCACGATCAGATTGAGGCCCTTTCTCTTGCACACCGGATTGCGGTCATGGAACAGGGAAGGCTTGTGCACTATGGCGACACTCACGAAGTTTATCACTTTCCGAAGGAAACCTTTGTTGGCGGTTTCCTTGGTGATCCGCCGATGAATTTCTTATCTGGCTCCATTCAGTCCAGCGCAGCTGGCACTTTTGTTGATATCGGTTGTGCTTCCATTCAGGTCAACAAGGTATCGCCAGAGCTTTCACTGCAAAACGGTCGCAAGGTCACGCTGGGCGTGCGCCCGGAATCGATTGATCTTCTTGCTCCTGGTGCTTCTGATGTGCGTGCAGAAATCCTGCTGATCGAGCAACTCGGCGCGGATACGATTGTCACGTTGCTGCTAGGTGCCCACGAAATCAAGCTTCGCTCGACCCGCGATGTCAGCCATCAAATCGGTGAGACGTGCAGCCTGCGCTTCCACACCGGTATGATCAGCCTGTTTGACGCGGAAACCGGCGTTCAGGTGATCACGCCGACTGCCAACAAGGAGAATGCAGCATGAATGCTCTTGAAATCCGAAATCTTACCAAACGGTATGGAAAGACCACGGCGCTGAATGACGTATCCTTGGTGGTCCCGAAGGGGGATCTGGTGGTGCTTCTTGGACCAACCGGCGCTGGCAAAACAACATTGCAGCGGCTTGTCGCAGGTTTGGAGACGCCAGACCAAGGTCAGATCATGATCAATGGCGAGGACGTAACAGGGTTGCAGCCCAACCAAAGGGCAGTTTCTATGGTGTTTGAGAGTCTCGCACTTTACCCAAACCTCACCGCCTATGAAAACATTGCACATCCTTTGCGTACTCAGGGTATGGAAGCGCGGGAGATCGAGGCAAAAGTGAAGGAGCTGTCCGAAATTCTCCATGTCAGCCACATACTTGATCGCAAACCCGCTTCTTTCAGTGGTGGAGAGAAACAGCGCATCGCAATTGGACGCGCCTTGGCGAAACCTGCTGGAATCTATCTTTTGGACGAACCACTTTCCAGCCTTGACGCCGTGCTGCGCAGTCAATTGAGAGCTGAGTTGAAGCGATTGCTTTCAGCCAGCGGACACAGCATAATTTTCGCGACTCCAGATTTTACTGAAGCGCTGGCATTAGGGGACAATGTGAATGTCATGATGGGAGGTCAAATCGTCCAATCTGGAACTGCGAATGAACTCTATTCTGCACCAAGCACTACGGAAATCGCTCAGTTTGTCGGCAACCCTCCGATCAACCTTTTGCCTGCCCAGATTCAATGCACTTCCGGCAAGACAGAGGTGCAAGTTTCTAACCTCAGATTTGGCCTGCCAGGCGTTGGAGATGACGCTTTTACAGGTGACGTTCTCTTGGGTATTCGTCCAGAAGATATTGGCGTTTCTGTTGTCGGCAACACCCAAAACTCGGAAAAAAATGCGCACGTCGTTGATATGGAGCCACTCGGCAACAGAACGACGCTCATGTTGGAATTGGGCGGAATCTCATTCTCTGCTTCAGTTGAAACCGAGGATGATCTTGAGGCGGTATCAAGTGTCACCGTTGACTTGGATCCAAACCGCTTTCACCTTTTTTCGACCGAGGGAAAACGCCTCCACTAAAGAACGACGTGCACCTAAATGGGGCACGTCGCATTGCCTGTGAAAACAGGCGCTATTCTTCGCAATCTCATTTCTGCAAATCGCTAATGGCGTATTTTGCTTTCTAGAAAATTGGTCAAACGCTGGGATTTACCCTTCAATCAGGATTTTGATCTTTTTCAAGGTAGTGTGGCGTCAGACTGATAGTTTCAAGGCACTTGTCGAGGATTTTCAGTTCCCGGACGATGTGGTCCGATAAACGGCGCACCTTTGTTGGCTGGCGCGCTAAAGGGGGGAACACCAGTTGCAAATCTACATTGGGTGGGCAGTAGTTGATAAGTAAAGGAACAAGGCGACCATAATTGACGTCTTCCGCCACATCCCAGGCCGATTTCAACGCGATCCCCTTGCCTTCCAATGCCCACCGACGAAGCACTTCGCCATCATTGGTTGCCCGTGAACCAGATACTCTTACGGCCAGCGCTTTGGTATTCTCAACGAATGTCCATGTATCGTTTTTGTCCCCAAGAGAGGACAACAACATGCAGTCATGTTCAGTAAGATTTTTCGGATGTTCCGGCACCCCATGTTTCTCGACATAATCAGGAGAAGCCACAGGAATGCGTTTGTTCGATGATATCCTGCGAATGCGCAGGCTGCTATCCATCAACGCCCCATACCGTATTGCAATGTCGATCCCACGCTCGGTTAGGTCTGTCACCCGATCAGTGCACACCAAGTCAACCGAGATACTTGGGTTTGCCTCAACAAACCGATCCAAGGATGGGGCAATATAGTTGCGCCCAAGGTCGACAGGCGCCGTGACTTTGATCACTCCTGAAAGCTCTCGTTTCTCGCGCGAGATCTGTTCATCAAAAGCAGCCAGGTCGTTGAGAACATTCAACGAAACCTCAAGGAACTCTTCACCGGCAGGGGTCAGGTGCAGCTGCCGTGTCGTCCGGCGAAATAAAGTTGCGCCAACCGAACGCTCCATCGCGCCCAAACGCAATGAAACTGAACCAGGCGAAATTCCCATGTCACCTGCGGCCGCACTCAGCGATCCAAGCTCAACGATCCGTTTGAACAGTTTTAGGTCGGAAATCTTCTCGATCATATTGTTTGGAAATCCTAAAAGGTTTTGTATTTATAGGCTCATTAACAAATTTTTTTAAAAGAGCGAAGGTCCAATCGGAGACGGGTGAACAACTGTCGCCCTCAACCCACAAACACCGAAAGGACCCAAACATGAGCGACGACCTTTTTAAACCATTGACGCTCGGAAAAATCAGCATTCCCAATCGCATTGCGGTGGCCCCAATGACGCGTGCGCGCACGACTCAGCCTGGCGATATTCCCAACGGGATGATGGCGAAATACTACGCGCAACGCGCCAGCGCCGGGCTGATCATTTCCGAAGCCACACAGATTTCAAATCAAGGGCAAGGCTACTCCTTCACGCCAGGCATCTTTACAGAAGAACAGATCGAGGGCTGGAAGCTCATTACACACGCCGTACACGAAGCTGGAGGGCACATCTTTTTGCAGCTTTGGCATGTGGGACGGATGAGCCACGAGAGCTTTCACGGTGATGGCAAACCCGTTGCTCCTTCTGCCCTATCGCCCGACGCTCAGGTTTGGATTGTTGATCCAGAAACTGGCGAAGGTGGCATGGTAGATTGCCCAGTTCCACGGGCGCTGTCTAAAGCTGAGATCACGGACGTCATTCAGGATTTCCGCCAAGGTGCGGCCAATGCCATCGCCGCCGGCTTTGACGGGGTCGAAATTCATGGGGCAAATGGGTATCTGATCGACGAGTTCCTGCGGCGGTCTTCCAACCAACGAACCGATGACTACGGCGGATCGCAGGAAAACCGTATCCGATTTCTGCGCGAAGTCACCGAAGCCGTCGCCGATGAGATTGGCGCCGACAAAACCGGCATTCGGCTGTCACCTTACATCACTCAACGCAACATGGCAGATGACGAGATCATCGAGGTTATCCTGAAAGCCGCAGAGGCTCTGAACAACATCGGGATTGCGTATGTTCATCTGTCCGAAGCCGACTGGGATGATGCCCCTATCGTACCCGAACAATTCCGCCGCGATCTGCGCAAGGTGTATTCGGGAGCTATTATCGTTGCTGGAAAATACACTCACGAACGTGGCGAGAAAATCATCACCGATGGGTTGGCCGACATCGTGGCCTATGGTCGGCCTTTCATCGCCAATCCAGACTTACCTCGCCGGTTTGCTGAAAACCTGCCTTTGGCCGATTTCGACCCGGCAACCCTGTTTGGCGGAACTGCGGTAGGGTATTCCGACTATCCTGCCCACAACGAGGCGCTCGAAATCGCAGGTGAATAAACCCGCTCCGGTTGGCGGCCTGATTGGGCCGCCAACGCATCACACTTTTCGCAGGGCATCCACCCAGTTTCCAATAGGATCGCGGCTTCCCAAACCGGGATCTACGATGCCGTTGATCATAAATGTTGGCGAAGCCTGAATGCCGTTTTGCCGGGCATATTTGACGTGCCTTTTGATTTCCCGATCCAGATCATGTCGCGCAAACTGCACTTTCAACGGTACACTGCCAACAGATTCAATCCGCTCGATAAGAGCATTTGGCGTCACGTCCATATTTGGACCTGAGCAGTGGTGCTCAAACTCGAAACTCTCACGTTGCGCGTAAATGGCTTCCATCACAGCCCAAGCAGACGCCTTTCCATCAGCACGGCAGGACGCGGCCAGGATCGCGCGACAGATTATTCCTGAGAACATGTGCCAGGGCTGCGACTGCAACCAGACCTTCAGGACAAGCCCTTTCTCTCCGAACTCCTTTTGCAAAGAAGGGAGCTTTCCAAAAGCAATTGCTGAAAACGGGCAAGTTGGCTCAAGAAACACTTCGAAAACAGGGCCTCCCTGCCCCCAAACCAACGGATCGGGTATTGTTGTAACCTGGTTCATTTGCGTGTTCCGGGCAGCCAGAACTTGGCAGGCTTCAGCAACGTGTTGTGTTGTTCGGTTTGATAACCCTGCTCCGCGCCGGCTTGACGATAGGCCAACCAATCGGCGTCGTCATAAAGGGCCTTGCGGCGCGTCTCGCGATCTGCTGCATTCTCATACTGCCAAAGATGTACATAGGCATTTACATCGCCACTTTCGACAACACCATAAAAGGCAGGGTTTCCCAAATGCCGCTTTTGCGCTTCGAACCCAAGCTCTTCGTATAGCGCCAATTGCTTTGACAATGTTCCAGGGCGGGTGCGGTATGTTCTGAGGTCAAATAACATGCTGTGTCCTTCCGGTGAGATGTATTTGGTGCGTCTGAACCCGGTTCGATTTGAACGGAATTCTGCCGGAAGCGTGGGGAGAGGTCACTTCCGGCAGGGGCTGGATCATGCATAAGCAGCCGATCCAGTTGCAGGCCCCACTAGACGGGCCTGCCATTGTCCTGGACCTGTAAGGCTTAGTTCACACCCCAGATGCTGCGATAGACATCGCGATAACCATTGCCGGGATCATAAGAGAGGTCGGCGCCACCATCTTCCATCACGTTATCAGGAGTGAAGAGATGAACCGGCACCACAAATCCAGAGTGCTCTTCTCCCGCCAGCGCACGGTTCATTTCATCAACGGCCTGCCAGCCATGCAGATTAAGCGGTTCCGCAACCGTGGCGTATTGATAGAAGTTCTGCTGGATGCGCTGGAATGCTGCCTCGGACCCGTCTCCCGCCGAAATATTCCTTGGGAACCCACCTTGCTCCTTGCCCGCCGAAATCAGAGCCGGAGCCATGAAATCAAACGGCAGATCGTTGATGGTCAGAGAATAGGTCCAGTCATCCCCGAAACGCTGCAGCAGCGCGTTTGTCAGGGGCGGCATTCGCGTGCTGGCTTCGGCCAGGGGCGTATCTTCGACGGAGAGAATCTTGCACCCTTCACACGCACTGATCACCTCGGCAATCGCATCGGATTTCGCGATCGCAATCTCGTACACGCTGTCCGTGAAGATCACCACATTTGCCGTACCATCACTATCGGCGACCGCAAGTGAAGCCGCAGCTCGCGAAATCTCAAGGGGGTCGGTCGTGATGTTTGTGAAAATTGGATGTTTGTCCGACGGGCCGGTGGAGGCGGTCGAATGCCACCCTACAACCACAATACCCGCCTCATCCGCCTGACGGATCGCCTCGGCCTGTTCATTGGCATCGATCGTGCCCAGAATAATACCGTCGGGTTGCAACGCAATCGCCTGTTGCATTGCGGATGAGCGACCGGAAACCGATCCCTGTCCATCAATGATGCGAAGATCCCAACCAATGGCTGCAACCGCTTCCTTGACGCCCTCGCTCACACCAAGTGCGCCGCCGTTCCGCTGATCCGCAGAGACATAGACCACGGTTTTGCCTTGCTGGGCTTCCGGGCCGGCCGTCGGCCCAGTCCAAGGAGCGTTAGGAGCCGAGGCTGCCGCAACGTAGGCTTTGGCATCGCTCACCGCATCTGCCAGCGCCATTTGTCCGCCAAGCGCCGATCCGGCCAGCATTGCGGCAAAGACCGCTTTTTGAAGTGTCGTGTTCATGGTTTTCCTCCTCGTTGAACGTCTATGTCTCAGGCTTCTTTTTGTTGGCTGTTGGATTCCGCTTTCACGTCGGGAACACGGGCATGGCGCACGGAGCTCCGCTTACGCTGCGCGTAGCCAGCAATACCAATCGCAATCAAAAGGGTGGCCCCGTTGAACAGTGGCTCTACAAAGAACGCACCGCCAAGTTGCTGGATCCCCGAGATGCCGACAGCCAGGATGATCACGCCAACCATCGTGCCCCAGACATTCACGCGTCCCGGTTTAATGGTCGTGGATCCCAGAAATGCACCGACCAAGGCGGGCAGAAGGAATTCGAGCCCAACACTGGCCTGGCCAATGCGCAGTTTCGCAGCCAGAACAATCCCGGCAATCGCACCGATCAGGCCAGAAGCGATAAATGCTCCGATCACATAACGGCGGGTACGGATACCGTTCAGTTCAGCGGCCCGCGAGTTTGCGCCAATGGCATAAAGATTACGGCCAATTGGCAGGTATTCGGACACCACCCACAGCACGATTGCGATGGCCAAAACATAAAACGCTGCAACTGGCAGGCCGAAAACTGTGTGTGCATAGATGCCAGTAAAGGCCTCGGGCAACGCGCCAATCACTTGCCGACCACCGGTATGCCAAAGCGCCAATGCGTAAATGACCGTGCCCGTTCCTAGCGTGGCGATAAAGCTGTCAATCCGGGCCACCTCGACCAACAGGCCATTCAGCAGGCCCAAGGCGCAGCCCCCAAGCAACACGATGACGACGGCAATGGTCCAGTCAAATCCATAGACCGTTTGCAAACTGATCGCGAGCACGTGCCAAATGACGATCCCATATCCTACTGTCAGGTCGATCCGGCCCGTCATCATCGGGATCATTGCAGCCAGCGACAGCAACGCGATCACGGACTTTTCCCCGAGAATTGCCCGCAGGTTCAGATAAGTTGGGAAGGTCTGCGGTAGCAAAATGGAAAACAGCAGGATTAACCCGAGCGTCAGGATCGGCAGACCATAGACTGGCAGGAAACGTATGATCTTTGCGGGGGTCGAAAGGCCTTTCAACTGTGCCTGTGTGGGTTCGAGTGCGTTGGATTCAAGCGATTGCATGGCTGGGCTCCTTGCTCGCCGGATCCAAAGACGCGGCATTCAGTAGGGATGTGATTGAGAGGTCTTCTTGCGGGATCTCCGCAACGATTTGGCCGTCATGAAAGACGCAAGCGCGGTGGCTCAATGCGGCCACTTCTTCGAAGTCGGTCGAGATAAGCAACACCGCAAGCCCGTCTTCCAGCGCTTTGGCCAGTAGCGCATAGATGTCGGCTTTTGAGCCAACATCCACGCCCGCGGTTGGATCTTCCAAGATCAGAACCGAGCCTCCAACGCTCATCCATCTGGCCATCACAACCTTCTGCTGGTTGCCACCTGACAAGGTTTCAATGGGTGCCGACGGGTCGTTGGGACGGATATCGAACGCGTCACCAATGCTACGTGCTTCGCGAGCCTCATCGGCAGGCGTGCGAAACGATAGGTTACTGCGCCCAGTCAGCGCCGGGTTGATGAACAGGTTCTCCTGAATGGTCAGCCCTTGGGCGATGGATTCAGCGTTCCGATCACCGGCCACCATGCAGATCCCTTGCTCTATGGATTGTTGTGGATGCGAGGTTTTGAGAGGTGCGCCGTTTTCAAGCTCCACCCTGCCTTTTGCAATTGGACTGCGTCCAAACAAAGCGTGGCCCACAGCGTCCTGCCCCGCACCGCGAAGCCCAACCAACCCCAGGACTTCTCCACGGCGCAGATCAAAAGTCACTGGCCCGACATCATCGGTGCACAACTCTTGCAGTCGAAGCGCAACGGGGCTGTTTTCCATCGCGGGGGGGTGCACAAACACCTCTTCCAGTGCGCGCCCAATGATCAACTGGATCAAGCTATCGCCATCCAACTTTCCAATTGGCTCATCCCCGACCAGAAACCCATCACGCAACACCACGGCGCGATCACCGATCGCAAATACTTCATCCAAACGATGTGACACATAGATCATCGCCACACCGGTTTCCCGAAGGCGGCACAATACTTCGTGCAACATCTCGACATCTGATTGCGGAAGACTTGCGGTGGGTTCATCCAACACAAGCAGTTTGGCGTTTCGCGCAAGTGCCCGCGCAATCGCGACCAGGGACTTCTCGGTTCGCGTCAACTCTTGCACCCGCATATCCGGGTCGATTGTATCGGAAACCAGTGCAAGGGCTTCGCTGGCGCGTTTGCGGGTCAGTCGCCAATTGATCAGACCAAACCGACGTTCAAACGACCCTTGCATCAAGCCGATATTCTCGGCGACGGTCATCCATTCAATCAGTCCCAGATCCTGGTGAATGAAAGCCACGCCCGGATTTGACCCTCTCGGGTCAAATTTGTCGCCCTCAAACAAGAAGCGTCCACTATCGGCCGAATAGACCCCGGCCAGCATCTTTATGAGCGTCGACTTGCCCGCGCCATTTTCACCGAGAAGTGCGACAATCTCCCCTTTTGAAACAGTAAAGCTGACGTCTGTAACGGCTTTCGTTCCGCCAAACCGCTTGTTCAACCCTTCGATTGACAAGACTGGGACGCCCGCACTTTTAGTGCGCTCTTTGTCCATGTTTTTCCTCCCATCATCGCCAACTCAGGTGTCCCAAATTAAACGATTTAGCAGTTATCCACTATTTCGGCCTTGTCCCGCATTCGATAATCGGTCAATATTATTCTTGAATCGGCCACGTTGGCATTGGCGCGAAGAACCCACTCGATCGCATTGCTGGGAGGTTTATTTTATGGAAATTCAGATTGATAAACCGTTTAGCATCACCGACCCGGACCATAGCCATTCCATAGCATTCAAGGCCGACCGCAGCTCGTTTCAGTCGGAGCAAGAAGCCGCCGGGCAGCTGGTGATGTGTCAATCCGGAGAGCTCGAGCTTTACGGTCATAATGGCGAGTGGGCGATCCCGGCCGACTATATGGTTTTCATACCAGCGGGCCGCATGTTTCGAATTCGAATTCGAATGCCCTCTTCTGGTTTGGTGATGAAGTTCTGCAAAAACGAGGTAACTTGGAACCACGACGGGTGTTGGGTTGGCCAAATCCCCGATATCGCGGCGCATATGGCGCAGTATTCGCTGAAATGGAGCCCTGAGGAAGAGCGATGCCGACGCAAAAGCAAGGCCTTTTTTCTGACATTGGGGGATATGGTTCCGGGCTGGTTCCAGCATGAGAGGATCATGTGGACGCCTTATGCAGAAAACTCAGCCATCCAGAGGGTCATAGATTTTGCGCGGTCGCACGGGCCAGCCACCTCTTTGCCCGAAGTCGCCGAACATGTTGGAATGTCCGAACGTACTCTGCGGCGCCATATGCAAACCGAACTAGGGCAAAGCTGGCGGGAGTTCATTAGGGAACTCCGCATGAACAAGGCCATGGAACTGCTGCGCAAAGAAAAGAAATCTGTGACCGAGACAGCCTTTGAGGTGGGATTTTCCAGCAGCTCCGCCTTTTCAAACGCCTTCCTGGACTATGTTGGAAAGACACCTTCCGCGTTCGCCAGATCGGTGCGCCCAGGTGCGGAAAGAATATCTAGCCTCTAACGGGCTGACAAATGGATCAAAGCACTGTCAACAAAGCAAGAGATCTCCAGCACATCCGGCGCGCAGCCTTTGACCGAATTTCCAAGGAGTTTGTCCGAATCCCGCATGCCCTGACTGGCCGTTTTTGGCAAAAATGATAGAAATAGGCGATATTGGGACAGATGAGATCCGAGAGCACCCTCACCGTGTCAGCAGCTAATATGCACGAGTGGTCCGATATCGTCCGGTCTTCCGAACCAGGAGTGAAACATGACGGATCAGCAGACACTGCAACTCAACAGCACCACACTTAAAGAAAACGCCAACATCTCGTCCGCACAATACCTGAACTGTTTTGGGTGCAGCGGTGAGAACGAACGCCCAAGACTTGAATGGCAGAACGTACCGGCTGGGACCAAGAGTTTTGCCCTCACCTTCTATGATCAGGACGCCCCAACAGGCAGTGGATTTTGGCATTGGGTCGCCTATGACATTCCAAGGCATATTACCCGATTAAACAGTGGGCCGCTGCCGGAGGGTATCAAAGAAGCGAATACTGATTTTGGTGAGCCAGGCTATTTTGGACCATGTCCCCCAGTGGGTCGCAAGCACAGATACACGTTCTACCTGCATGCACTGGATGCCGAGACATTGGACATTCCGGACAACGCCACCGGAGCTCTTGCCGGTTTTTTTATTCACCAGCACACACTGGCCAAAGCCAGCTTTACGGTCATTGCGGGACCACGCGAAGAATAAGCCGCATTTGAGGGAGGAACCATGAAAACTCAACACAACATCCCCGAAGAGGTCTATCTCGAATTCCTTGGCCGCACGGTTGAAATCCACTGGAATTATCACGCCATCCTGATGGTTACGGTGTGGTTCGTGCTGGTCCCCATTGGCATTATCTCTTTGCGCTATTTCAAACCGAAACCCACCAAAACCGGGATCACCGCTTACCGAACTATATGGCGTCCGGAGTGGGTTTGGTTTCACATTCATCAGTGGGGGCTGAACCTGGCAATTCTTCTGTCTCTGGCGGGCATGTTGATTGCACTGGTGGTCAGCCAAGGCGTCTCCGGATCACTGCATTCCATCTTAGGCCTTGCAACAATTGGACTTGGGGTTCTGCAAGGTATTTCGGCATTCTTTCGCGGTTCCCACGGGGGACGGTACTACGAGATCGCTGACCCCGAAGATCCCAAAACCTGGGAAGGGGACCATTTCAGCATGACTCCACGCCGCCGCCGCATGGAATCTTACCATAAAACCGCCGGGTTCTTTACCATGCTTTGTGCTGCCGCCGCGGTCGGTTCCGGCCTGATGCAATACCCGATGCCCATCCTGACCGCAGTTCTTGTGGTGGTCAGCATCTTATTGCTTGGGCTTTCCGTTTGGCGGGAGCATTTGGGGAAACGATACGACACCTATCGCTCGGTTTTTGGGAACGACCTGACACATCCTTACAACAAGGAACGCGAAGAGCTTTGAATGTATGGTATCGGGTGCACTAGATATGCACCCGATGTTTTCATTAGATGAACATCAACGATTTCTTAGGTGGCTTAACAAGATCTGGGCTGGGTGGAGCGCCTGTACGCCTGACAAACGTTTCACCTGCGAGCGGCAGGAATACCCGGTTGCAACCAAGCCCCCTTCCGCTTCGGCTTCGACCACCGCCCGCCAGTTCTCGTCATAAAGTGCACGCGACATCTTCTGATGGCGGACCTCATGACCAAACAAGCCTGACATCCCACAGCATCCGGCTTTGACAAGATTGACCGACAGACCAGAGCGTTCAAAAACACTCTGCCACTGCGAAGACGTTTGCGGTTCCAGCGAACGCTCGGTGCAATGCTGGATCATCGTGTAGGAGATATCTCCGTCAAGCAGAGGCAAGTCTTGCGCACCCAGCCATTCGCTGAGCAGTTGCACGCCCAGATCTGGGCAGTCAGGCAGCGTTTCTAGGTATTCGTGTCGATACATCAACGTGGTTGCCGCATCGACACCAATAAGAGAAAATCCAGCTTTGGATAGTTCTGCGAGATCATGTGCGTTCTGCTGCGCCATCTGCCTGAAACGGCCCAACATCCCTCTTACATGCAAGGGTTTGCCCCCTGCCCGATAGTTCAGCAGGACCGGGGTGAAGCCAAGCCTTTTGACCAGTTCAACCTGGGCCAGCACAACGTCGGCGTCATAGAAACTTGTGAAACAGTCCTGAACAATTACAACAGTCCCTGCCCGCTCCGCGTCTCGCATCTCGAGCAGGGTGGCCGCAGACATGGTCTGAACATTCAGCTTTTGCAACTGATTAAGAAAACTGCGGCGATGGCGAAGCTTTGGCAAGTCGACCAACCCAAATCCACGCACCATGCTCCACCTGACAAGCGCGGTAGACTGCAGAGTATTTACCAGACCGCCAATTCGATCCAACAATGGCGCCGCCCGCTCGAGGTTGGCTACGAGAAGATCAGCAACGGGCCGCTTGCGGTCCTCATGGTACCAGTCCAGGAACTGGGATTTCATCTCGGGGATATCCACCTTTGCTGGGCAACCCGCCCCCGCACAGGCCTTGCATGCAAGACACGTCTCGAGGACCTCGTTTAGCTCTTCTGCGATGTTGTGGGCACTGGCAACCTCACCCGTTGAACGCGCTCGCGCCCATTCCCGTAGCATGCTGACCCGACCTTTGGGCGAGAGACGGCGATCTCCTGTGATCTTGTAAGATGGGCAAAATGGCTGCGCGGCATCTTGGTTGAAGCAGGCGCCATTGCCGTCACATCTCAGGACATTGGAATACTGCGCGGCTAGGTCCGGCTCTATCTGTGCATCAAAGGCACCGCGCATCGGCACCTCATCCAGGGCTAGTATTGGGTTTTGGTCATCGATCGGCCTTGCAATTTTCCCTGGGTTCATTCGGTTCAATGGATCGAAAAGCGTTTTGATCTGGCGCATGACATGCACAAGTTCGCTTCCGATCACTTGCTCGGAATACTCGCCCCTCAACCCCTTGCCGTGCTCTCCCCACAACAGCCCACCATATTTTTGCGTAAGAGCGAACACTACATCCGAAATCTGACGGATCTGGCGGCGCTCATCTTCCGCCGTCAGGTTCATGAGCGGCCGAATATGCACACACCCCACATCAGCATGCCCATACATCCCCAAAGGAATGTTACGGGCTTCCAGAACCGCTTCCAGTTCCGTGACAAAGTCAGCCAGGTTTTCAGGTGGCACTGCGCAGTCTTCGATAAACGCCACAGCACGCTTGTTTTTGTCAAATCCCGCGAGCAACCCCTGACACGCCCGGCGGATTTCCCAGACGCGAGCGATATCATCAGGCGATCTAAGGATCTTAATGCCGATGGGGCGCAACGCGGGTGCGATGCGGCTGTTCAAATGCTCCTTAAGGCTGACGAGTCTACGCTCAAGTTCCTGTTCATCCTCATCTGACATCTCGAAGAAGTGCGCAGCGAAGGCACCACCTTCATTTGTGATCCCTAAAACCTGTCGAACATCCTCAGCAAACGGAGATCGAAGAGCCGCTCCGAGAATTTTATCGTCTATGAATTCGATGGCGTGAGGGCGGGCTTCCAGCAGATCCGGGACCGCCCTTAGTCCGGTGTCATGGCTGTCATACACCAACACCGCAAGCGCCGTATGGGCAGGGATCGGTTCGGATTTCAGGGTGACAGATTTGATGAAACCCAGGGTCCCCTCTGACCCGGCCAAGAGCTTTGGCAGGTTGAGCACCCCATCCCCTGCCCGCACCTCTTTCAGATTGTATCCGGTAAAGCCACGTTTCATTTTGGGGAAGCGTTGTTCAATCTCGTTGAAATGTGGCGCAAGTATCTTCTCAACGTCACGACAGATACGGTCGGCCGCTTGGGTTACGTCGTTGTCGCCAACTGCACGTTTCGCATCAAACGTCGCCACGTCTCCATCGAGTAGGACAAGCTCAATCGAGTGAATGTGATCCGAGGTCTTTCCATAAACCACGGAGCCTTTACCCGAACTGTCATTTGACACCATGCCACCGATCGTAGCCCGGCTTGTGGTAGAGACATGCGGCGCAAAGAACCGCCCATGTGGGGCCAGAAAATCGATTAGTTTATCACGGACCAGACCGGGTTCGACACGCACCAGTCCGGTCTCGGGATCATAGTCGTGAATACGCCGCATATGGCGCGATGTATCCACGACAACACCGTCCCCCAAGGACTGTCCATTGGTCGATGTCCCTCCCCCCCTTGGAAGGAACACCACCGATGTGAACTCCCCCCGTTGCCCGACCTGAACCGCAAGGGTCAGATCATCCCCATCAAACGGATAGATCACGGCCTGCGGCAGGATCTGGTAAATCGAATTGTCGGTCGAACAAGCAACACGATCCGCGAGATCAGACATCACCTCTCCGACAAAACCCGCATCTTGAAGCGTAGAAAGATAGTTCTGAACCGTCTTCGTTACACTGGGTATTCCTACAGGCACATCTTTCATATCAGCCTTGATACTCCAGAATGAACAATCCGCCATTGTAGTCGTTTGCGTATACAAGCCCCTGTTTGTCGACATAGACATCGCAGTTCTGGATCACCAATGGACGGCCCGGACGGTGATCAATCAACCGGTTTGGCTTGGGCGGAACAAAGGCCGCCACTTCCTTAGGACGATAGGCATCTGAAATGTCAGTCACCCGAATGCCCGCATTCTGCATTGTGGAAAAAATCATCTGGTCGCTCACCAACCCATCGGGTCGGTTCTCATAGATGTTATGCGGCCCAAAATGCCCATCTTTCTTGCAATACTCAGCCTCCGACGGGATCGGGAATGTCGAGATGCTGACCGGGCTTGAAGGCACACGGTTGTCAAACATCCAGATGTGCTTGATCCCGTCTTCGCAGTTATCGAGCACCGCTTCGTCCACAACAACCAGCAAGTCTCGGTCCGGCAGTGGCAGGCAGTTGTGTGTTCCGCCACCAAACGGCGGAGACCAATTCTTGTGGACGATCAATTCGGGATTGCTGCGATCGGACACATCAATGACCACCATGCCCTCATCGCGCCAGGCCCCGTAGGCCGTATCGCCATGAATGATCGCATGATGCAGGCCACCTCGCCGCTCACCATTGTGCTCTTCGCCAGCTGCCAGGTTCATGCCCGGCAGCCAATAGCGTCCTGCCTCTTTCGGATTGGCCGGGTCAGCCATGTCGATTGTCATGAAGATGTAATCCGTGAACCCGTCCAGAAGTACAGACGCATAGGCCCAACGCCCGCCTGTATACCAAATCCGATGAATTCCCCCGCCTTCGACAGGCATGAACGAAATCTTTCTTGGCTCAGCCGGGTTGGAGATATCGTAGACTGTCATACCGGCGGTCCAGTCGCGCTGCCGTGTCTGCTGCGCTGTGCCGACCTTCTTGCCCAATGCCCCTTTGTAATACTCGGTTTCGTCCTGGAACTCCGCTGAGGCGAACATGTCTTTTGCATTGATCACCAGAAGCAGGTCTTCGTGGGTCTGAAGGTGGATATTCCACGTGTTGGCCGGTGCAGGAACATATGCCACGGGTTTTGGATTGTGGGGATCGCGCACATCAATCACGCTGAACCCCTTTGAAAACATATGCCCAGTAAACGCAAAACCCTTGTTGATCATCAACTGCACCCCATCCGGGCGACCGCCTTGATCAGAATGACCGATCAGTTTCATGTTGTTTGCATAGTCGGGTTTGGGCAGATCCAGCACGGTCATCGCAACATCCTCAGATAATTCCTGAAAGCGGGGTCACACCCCGAGTTGCCGATATTTTGCGAAAGAAAGGACTGGCCTGCATTCGCGCTCAGGTCAGTTTTTGTAGATTTTCGGCCAATTTAAATCTAAGCAGATGACTTGCTTGATAAGGCTCCCCACACAAGCGCCAGTAGCAGCGTTCCCGCACCCACCACAATCATCAAATTCAAGGGATCACCCAACAAGAGTGCTGAACTAACAAAGCCGATCACTGGTGATAATGTACTGAACAAGGCTATTTGTGACACAGGAAGCGTTCGCCCTACCGCCACCATCAGTCCGAACCCAAGCCCGGTGGCCACCGGACCGACAAATACAAGAAGCCCCAACCCGGCGAGCGAAAAAGAATGAAAGTTCATCCCCCCTTCCATCAAGAACGCAATTGGAACAGAGATCGCCCCTGCAACCAAAAATTGCCAGAAAAGTGCATCCCGGACATCGCCCATCCAATTATGCGTCGCGATAAGCTTCATCGAAGATGACCAGAATAACGCGGCGAGCAAGATCAAAAACAGCGGTCCCACGTCTCCAACCCGGCCGGCCCCTAACAAGACCAGAACACAGCCCGTTGCAGAGGCCAGCGTTGGCCAAAGTCGACGTGGCGAAACCTGTTGTCGAAAGAAAATCCGATCAATCAGCACCAACCACACGGGCGTGGTGTATATGAGAATACTTGCGGTGCTGGCTGGCACCCATTGCAGGGCCAGCGTCACCAATCCCATTTGCCCAACAAATTGAAGCAGTGCGACGCCAAGAATAACACGCAGATCCCGTCGCTCAAACGTTGGTAATCTTTGCCGCGCGACCACTACAAAAACAGCGATCACCGGTAGGCTTAGGCAATAGCGTAACGCTACCATCCAAAACGGCGTTACATGATGCAGCGCCATTTTCATAATGGGCCAGTTGATCCCCAATATGATGATCGAAAGCCATAACAGGAGATATGACCGATGCAGAGGCTCCGATCGGCACATAAAGGACCGACCGGATGTGTGGGGAATTTTACTACCGCGTGATTGGCTCATTGGCCCAAATGGCCGTCCGCACCAACACTCGACCAATACCCTGCCTGTATGTAGTGAGACTTATGCAATAAGTGCCCCACCTTCGATATCGATCACGGCCCCCGTCACCGAGGGCGTATCAATCGCAAACAGATAGCCAGCGGCAAGATCGTGAGGTTGTGCAACGCGACCGGCCGGGAGATTTCCTGCTGCATTTTGGAACATAGACTTTCGGGCCTCAGCATCCATTCCTGCATAGGCTTCAGTCTCGGTCAAACCCGGGCTGATCACATTGACCCGAAGCGGCGCCAATTCACGCGCAAGGATCATGGCCGTAGCTTCAAGGGCCGCATTCATGGCTGTTTTGACAAAGGTTCCCGGCACAGTGCGCCGCGCCAAAAATCCTGAAGTAATAGTAATGGTTCCACCGGGGCGAATGTAAATTGCCGCAGCTTGAACAGCGCCTACTGTTCCCCAGAATTTCGTTTCAAACGCAGCTTTTGCACCTTCCAAGTCCAATCCTGTTAGCTTTCCCCCAGGTGCCTGAGATCCCGCAGTTATAACCAAATGATCGAAAGCGGCCTGTTCTTCAAAGAACCTCTTAACCTGCTCCGGATCCGATATATCAAATCCGGTTGCGCGGCTCGCAACCACAACTTCGCCGGGTCGTTCACGCAGCGCATTTGCCACGGCGCGACCGATACCGGATGTGCCGCCGATCACAATTGATTTTGTTGAGGTATCAAAGTTCATTTTGGTCTTCCTCTTTTCGTGGTTCGTGGAATACGGCCTCGATGACCGGGCCGCCCGGCGTTCTGAAAAACAACCTCCGTTCATCCAATTCCGGGAGGTCCATCTGCGAATACGGAATGCTCAAAAGTTCGAGCCGTTTCCGAAATTCGGCATAACCCTGCAACCTGAACCCGATATGATCCCAGGCCTCCCCGCCCCGGTCCAAGTGCCCCCCAGCCGATCCAATCAGATGCACGATGGGATCTGAGCCCACATAGAGCCAATGCCCGGGAATCTTTCGAATGACCCTGGGGCGCGGGCGCTCTTCCAAATCAGGAAAAACGCTCAGGAAAAACGCCCTTGCCTCTGGCAAATTGCAGGTGCGGATTGTGATGTGGTCAAGTTGCATATCAGGCCTCGTCAGTTCCCCATAAATGGAGCCAAACGGGCTCAAGGATTAGCGCCTCAAAGAGGAAATGTGAGTTTAAGCTCTCTAAAAAATCCCCTTCCTTGGGCGCACCTATTCCGGGCTAGAGAATCATTGCCCGCCGGCGACAATGGCGCAAACTAAGGGTAACTTGGCTTGCGCAGGCTTGTTCATGCCTTGAATTCGACCGTGACAAAGGTCAGCGGCGTCTCTCCGATGTTCTCCAGGTCGTGGACAAAAAAGTCTCCGTCGCGAAGTTCAAAGTGCCGCGTGTCACCAGCTTTGTAGTCCGCGTTTCGTACCGTTCCGTCATGGTAGTGGGACCGGGATTTCCCATCGCCGAGCACCGTCCAGAAGTAGGTTTCTTCATGCCGGTGAAACGGTGCGCGCTCTCCGGGTTGAAGCTCCAAATGCCAGATCCGCAACGTGTCAGTTTCAGAGACAATACGCGATCCGACTTGCCGGTTCTCCCAGTTGCTAATGATTTCCTGCTGCTTTTCAGCGGGCCAGCAAGAGTAGACTTCAGGGCATAGTTC
This sequence comes from Aliisedimentitalea scapharcae, assembly GCF_045277565.1. NCBI lineage: Bacteria > Pseudomonadati > Pseudomonadota > Alphaproteobacteria > Rhodobacterales > Roseobacteraceae > Aliisedimentitalea > Aliisedimentitalea scapharcae. Next base: position 121,445 of record NZ_CP123587.1, read on the forward strand.
GCTAAGCATTTTTTACCTCTGTTGATCGTTTGATCTTTATATACACCACACGACCTCAATCTAAGCAAGAAAATTTCTAGTTGACGTACGAAGAATGCCTTTCTATTGATCGACTGATCATTATGAGGTCTTAGGGAGGAACCGTGATGAATTCGAAAGTGACAAGACGAAATTTCTTCAAAACCGCGACTGTGGCTACGGGCGCTGCAGCGCTAGCAGCTCCAGCACTTGCCCAAGGTGGGACAGAGCTAAAAATGCTCACCTGTTGGCCAAAGAACTTTCCCGGTCTGGGAACCAGCGCTGAGCGATTTGCCAAACGCGTATCAGACGCAAGTGAAGGCAAGCTGCGCATCAAAGTGTATGGAGCCGGTGAAATTGTGGCACCCTTCGAGGTTCTGGACGCTGTTGCGGCCGGTGCAGGCGATTTGACCCATGACACGCCTTACTATTGGTTCGGAAAGGACCCGGCGTTCGTTTATTTTGCAGTCGTTCCGTTCGGACTGACCGCCGATGAGCATTTCACTTGGTTGAAATTTGGCGGCGGTCAGGAACTTTGGGATGAACTGAGTGCCGCCCATGGTGTTAAGCCGCTCGCCAACCTGAATACCGGTGCACAAATGGGCGGATGGTTTAAGAACCCGATTGAAAGCGCTGCCGACCTTCAAGGGCTTCGCGTCCGGTATCCCGGACTGGGCGGCCAGATGCTGTCCCGGCTTGGAGCAACACCGGTAAACATTCCCGGCGGCGAGCTCTTTACTGCGTTGCAATCCGGCACGATCGACGGGCTTGAATGGATTGCTCCGTGGAACGATCTGGCCTTCGGCTTTCACCGCGCCGCAAAGCATTACTACTATCCCGGCTTCCACGAGATGGGACATACGCTTTCATCCCATGTGAACGCCGATGTGTGGGCTGGTCTGAGCGACACCGAGCGGGCCATCATGCAGGACGCCGCGGATGCGGAATACGTAACCTCGCTTGCTGAGTATAACGCTCGAAATCTGGACGCTCTAAACACGCTTGTGAATGATCATGAGGTGCAACTGCACGAATGGCCCTCGGATATTGTCCAAGAGATGCAACGCATCGCCCCGGAAGTGCTTGCAGAAAGCGCTGCAAAAAGCCCGATGGCCACAAAGGTTCACGAAAGCTGGATCGCCTTTCGCGACAACCAACGCCAGTGGGGCGAAATTGGTGACTACGCAAACGCGCGCCTAAAACAGGGCTGAGAAGCCCCGTGATAGCTGACCCCTGTCCACCCTTGTGGTCAGCTGATCCGATCCGGGGATTGGACCTCTTTCTCACGGATCGGATCACCTTGCTTTGCACCCCTGCCCTCCAACAAATGGCTCTCCTGCTCTACGGCGGGGACCGGGAAAAATGATATGGAACAATCAACAACACATATGGCGCGAACGGGAGCGCTAGGACAGGTCATTGCCTGGACAGGAACCATCAGTAAATGGCTGGCCGTTGCAATGGTCTTGCTCCAATTTGCAGTGGTTGTCGCGCGATACCTCTTTGATGTGGGATCCGTGATGGCCCAAGAGGCGATCCTTTACCTCTTCGGGACAATGTTCATGCTTGCTATGGCTGACGCGCTGGCCTCGGACCGGCACGTACGTGTCGATATGCTGTATCACACTTTCCCCGCCAGGCGCAGGCGCATCATTGATGCCCTTGGTATTCTGTTTTTCCTCTTGCCGCTTTGCATCTTCATGCTTTGGGCATCCAAGGATTACGTGCTCAACAGCTGGTCCGCATTGGAGGGATCACGAGAAGCATCGGGCTTGCCCGGCGTTTTCCTGTTCAAAACAGTTATCCCCATCGCTTTGCTGCTCCTCGTCCTGCAAGCCCTGTCGATCCTGAAACGGTGCATTCTGCCGAAAGGATCACACGATGGATGACATTCACACATTCTATTTGGTCGCCCTGTTTGCGGGCCTACTAATTTGCCTGATGTCCGGCTTTCCGGTGGCCTTTGTTCTGGGGGGTGTATCGCTGCTCTTGGCGGGAGTCGGAATCCTCTTCCAGCATTTCGACGCGTCATTTCTGGCTGCCATTCCACAGCGCATTTATGCCGCAATGACCAACGATGTACTACTTGCGGTACCGCTTTTCGTGTTCATGGGGGCAATGCTGGAACGAAGTGGCATTGCATCTGAACTTCTGGATGGGATCGGTCGTCTTTTTGGCAAGCGCCGTGGCGGCCTCGGATTTGCAATCACACTGGTAGGTGCACTTCTTGCGGCGTCGACCGGCATCGTTGGGGCAACAGTGACAACTATGGCACTGTTATCCTTGCCTGTGATGTTGAAATGGGGTTACTCGCCTCGCCTGGCTGCCGGATCAATCTGCGCAGCAGGAACGCTCGGTCAGATTATCCCTCCTTCTCTGGTACTGGTTCTGCTGGCAGACACGATTTCCTCGGCTTACCAGAAAGCCCAACTGGCCCAAGGAAATTTCTCACCTGACACCGTGTCGATCTCGGATCTGTTTGCCGGGGCGATTGTTCCCGGATTGTTGATGGTTGTCGTGTTCCTCACCTACCAGGTCTTGTTGACTTTCTTCAGGCCCGACACTTGCCCGCCACCGCCGGAAACCGAAGTTGAGGAGATGAAGATTTCGATCAAATCTCTTCTTATTAGACTGGTTCCCCCTCTGGCGCTCATCCTCGGTGTGCTCGGTTCAATTCTTGGCGGCGTTGCAACTCCAACCGAATCCGCCTCGATCGGGGCTGCGGGTGCCGTTTTGCTGGCCGGGTTTGGATCAGAACACCGAAAACACGCCAACACCGCTCTGCTTTTCCTGGCTGCAGCTGTTTTTCTGAAGCAACTGGTTTTCGGCAATGTAGAGGTACCGATTTTGGCGGAGCGCATAAGTGTTGCCATCCCGGTTCTGGTTTTCCTTGGATACTTCCTTGTTGCTCTGTTGCGCGTCTTCAAGACGGGTGCGATTTCCAGCACGGCCGTCGAAACCGTTCGACTGAGTTCGATGGTGTTCATGATACTGATCGGAGCAGCCATGCTGTCGCTTGTCTTCCGCGGATTCGGCGGCGATGAGGCGGTGCAACACCTGATCTCAAACGTCCCCGGTGGCCCCTATGCTGCCCTGGCGGTCGTTCTGGCGGTCATGTTCCTTTTGGGCTTCATCCTCGACTTCATCGAAATCATCTTTGTCATTGTACCAACAATCGCACCCGTATTGCTGATGTCCGGGATTGATCCTATCTGGCTTGCCATTCTGATCTCACTAAACTTGCAAACATCGTTTCTAACCCCGCCATTTGGTTTTGCATTGTTTTACTTCCGATCAGCCGCACCACCGGACATCTCAACACGCAACATCTATCTTGGTGTCATGCCATTTATCGGCTTGCAGATATTGGTTTTGATCATTGTGGCATTCATACCAAGCATTTCCACCTGGCTGCCCTATGCTCTAAGGTGAGCCCAACGCCCTGCCCAAGTCCTGGGCAGGGCACTTTTCTGCAATACCAGAACCACCAGACCGTGAAGTAAAAATGCAAAACCCTGACACGCAAGCACCGGCCAAGAAGAAGCGAACGCGCCTTTCCCCGCAGGACAGGGAACACCTGATCCTTACAGGTGCGATCGAATTTGTGGCGGATCATGGATTTGCATTCTCCACCCGCGAACTGGCTCGACACCTCAACGTCAGCCAAAGTCTGCTATACCGATACTTTGCGACCAAAGAGGAGATTATCGAGAAGATTTATGAGAGGGTCTATGTCGGACGTTGGAACCCGGAATGGGACGAGATCCTGACAGACCGCAAACTTAGCGTCCAGGAAAGACTGGAGTGCTACCTATTGGACTACTCGAAGGTGGTGCTTCAAAAGGATTGGGTGCGCATTTTTCTGTTGACCGCCTTCGAAGACCCCATCATTTCTCAGCGGTACATTTCTATGTTGCGGCGCCGAATTTTTGAACCTTTGCTGGATGAGCAACTCGCCAGCATGGGCCGAAAGGCACTTGCGAACCCGAAAGACCGCGAACTTGCATTGGAGTTAATCTGGGGCTTCCACTCTAGCATCTTTTACCTAGGGGTACGGCAGTGGGTCTACAAAACCCCAACACGAGTGAATATCGAGACGCTTGTTCGCAGCCGAACACGTAGTTTCCTTGTTGGGTTCGAGGCATTCTTAAATGAACTAGATCAGCCAACAAACGGAGAGAATCCACCCTGTTGAAAGCAGGGCTTCAATAAATGGCGATAGCCAAAATGAACATGGCAACGGTGGCGCAAAGCTAGTGGGCAAGAAACAAACAGGCTGGCCTTTCCAGGAAGGCTACACTGTGGAAGATCAACCAGAAGTTCATGTCTTTACCGATTACCGCTGGAACGATGGATCTGTGACCCGCCGATGGCATGTCGATCCAAATGGAGTTGAATTTCGGTCAATAGAGGCAAGGCCGTTCTCCCTAGAGACGACCAAGCAAACGGATCAGTAGGAAAACCACTCCGAATGGCCCATGTTGCCCTCGTAGTCCCCGTATTCGACCATGATGCTACGAGAATAGAAGTGCCATAAGCCTCCACCGGTCGGGTAGGCTATCTCTTGCCCGCTTTCCGAGACGAATGTCGCGGGCCAGGGCTTGTGTGATCCGTAGACCCGCTGGATATAGCGGCAAGTCTGGTTCTCGCGATCGCAAGAGCGGACTGACCAATTCCACTGGCGAGATTCATCCCGAGGCTTATATGAACTCCCGGTGAACCAGATCACACGGGTTCGGTTCAGCCATTCGTATTCCGGCAGGTTGGTGTCGAGCTCACCCTCTCCTCCCGGCCCACCCAACTCAACCGGCACATGGGCGAAGGTGCAGACCCCGAAGGGCGGCAGGCTCGGCCAGGGCGTGATGCGGCGGATCATAGTACGATAGGCGCGGGCGCAGACGGCGCTCGGGGGGAAACCACCCGCCATGCAGAGCATGATAGCACAGTCAATGTCGTAGGCCTGCGCCTTCTCCGGGGATCCGAACACCGCCATCACACCCATCGTTGCCGCCATCACCTGTCGTCTCATGTCGCTCTCCCGCAAAAGTTGCGGCAACTATCGTGCAATATGTAATTTTCTGCAATATGTCGTATTGACTCCATATGACTTTATGGCCTTAGTGTCGTGAAGTAGAAGGGCTCTCGTGGGGAGAGTCCGAACATGCCGATAGCGCGCAATCAGATCCTGATCACCATTGATGGTGTCAAAGACCTGTCCGAGAAGGGCATCGCGTACCGCTGCCGGTATGAACTCGTGGGGTTCACGGACGATGGCAAGCCGCGCTACCAGTGCATCTACCTGCGCGAGGGCGAGCCGGAAGCCGTTCTGGTCTCGACCCGGATCACCCCACACGGTCCCGAGCCGCGGTATTTCAACATATGGCCGGGGCTCTTCAAACATCATCTCGAGTTCGGTGACGGGCGCGATCTGCGCTTTGGTCCTGACT
>NZ_CP123585.1:0-254968 GCF_045277565.1 Aliisedimentitalea scapharcae
ATGCTGAAACTACAAGATCTGACCCTGCATTACGGGCATTCTCAAATCCTCAACGGTATCTCGATGGAGGCCGCGATGGGCGAGGTGACCTGCGTTATGGGAACCAATGGTGTTGGCAAGACCAGCCTGATCAAGGCCATTTCGGGCACTCACCCGCGGTCTGGGGGGAGTGTTGAGCTGGCAGGCGAGGTGCTGGGCATCCTACCAGCGCACAAACTGGCCCATAAGGGAATCGCATATGTGCCGCAGGGACGGGAAATTTTTCCCTTGCTGACCGTGCGCGAAAACCTGGAAACTGGGTTTGTCTGTCTGCCACCTGCCGATCACCATGTACCGGATGAGATTTTCGAATTGTTCCCGGTGCTAAAAGAGATGCAAAACCGGCGTGGCGGGGATTTGTCTGGGGGGCAACAACAGCAACTGGCCATAGCGCGAGCACTGATTACCAAGCCACGGCTTTTGCTTTTGGATGAGCCGACAGAGGGCATCCAGCCCAACATCATCCAGCAAATCGGTGATGTGATACGATTGTTGCGAGCCAAGGGCGATATGGCGATTGTCCTTGTTGAGCAGTATTTTGAATTCGCCTACGACCTAGCCGACCAATTTATAGTTTTGCGTCGGGGCGAGGTCATGATGTCAGGGACCAAGGGAACGCTGGCCAAGGAGGACGTGCTAAAGGGTGTGTCCGTGTGAGTTGAGAGGCGGAACAAGAAGGTTCTCATCGCCCAGTTTTTGAATTTAACAAGCCTGGAGTGGAGAGGCTGATCAGCCCCGTTCGGGGTTGCTTAGATTGCGATACGAATTTGCTGTCTGACGTCAGCGCTTATGGGTCCAAATAGGGTTATTTGCTAAGAGAGGGTTTGTTGCTCATCGTAGCCACCGAGGAGTGGACGATGAGAAAGACAACGAAGAGCCCTGGCGAGAAGATCGTCAAAGATATCAAACGCGGCACGCGCAAGCATTATTCCAGCGAAGAGAAGATCAGGATCGTACTGGATGGGCTACGCGGCGAAGACAGCATTGCCGAGCTGTGCCGTCGTGAAGGGATATCGCAGGGCGTCTACTACAAATGGTCAAAAGACTTCATGGAAGCTGGCAAGAAGAGGCTTGCTGGCGACACAGCACGAGCAGCCAACACCGATGAGGTCAAGGCACTCCGCCGCGAGGCAAAGGATCTCAAGGAGGTCGTCGCAGAGCAGACGCTTGAACTGCGTCTTCTCAAAAAAGCATGCTCGGGGATGGGGACGACCACGAATGAGATATGCCGCATCAGAGAAGCTGGAGATCATTCGGCTGGTGGAAGAAAGCCACCTGTCAGCGCGTCGGACACTGGCCAAGCTGGGCATTCCCCGCACCACATTTTACCGCTGGTACGACCGGTATCTGCAGCGTGGTGAGGCTGGTTTGCAGGATCGATCTCCCAAGCCCAATCACGTTTGGAACCGCGTTCCCGTCGAAGTGAAGCGCAAGGTTGTCGACCTCGCCTTGAAAGAGACAGAGCTATCGCCCCGCGAGCTGGCCGTGACGTTCACCGATCAAGACCGTTATTTTGTCTCGGAATCTACGGTGTATCGCACCCTCAAAGCCCATGATCTCATCACCAGCCCGGCGTTCATCGTCTTGAAGGCGGCCCCCTCTCGGCAGATTGCTTTGCAATCGCCTGCCGGGCAATGGATGAGTTCCAGCATAAGACAACTGGTATCAACCAGCTTTGGCAGACAGACTTCACCTACATCAAGGTTCTGGGCTGGGGCTGGTTCTATCTCAGCACGGTCCTGGACGATTACAGTCGCTACATCGTCTCTTGGAAGCTCTGCACGAACATGCGGACAGAAGATGTAACGGACACACTGGAATTGGCGCTACAGGCGTCTGGCTGTGATCAAATCCACGTCGTTCATAAGCCGCGTCTTCTTAGCGACAACGGCTCCAGTTATGTCTCAGGCGACTTGGCCGAATGGCTAAAGGACAAAGGTATGAAGCACGCGCGCGGTGCGCCATATCATCCGCAAACGCAGGGCAAAATCGAACGATGGCATCAAACCCTTAAGAACCGCATCCTGCTGGAAAACTACTTCTTACCGGGTGACCTCGAAGCTCAGATCGAAGCCTTCGTCGACCACTACAATCACCAGCGCTTCCACGAGAGCATCAACAACGTCACACCCGCCGACGTCTACTTCGGGCGCGACAAAGCCATTCTAAAACAACGTGAAAGGATCAAACGGAAAACACGCGAAGCGCGACGCTTGCATCACCGCCAGCACGCCGCATAATCAAACCAAACAGATGAGCCAAACTCTCTCTTAGTTTAGGCAGCCACTGGTTCCAAAAACTCTGACGACGGACAATCCTGGAGGCCCAGCATGGTGAGGTTTGGTCGCAGCACGATAAGACCATCGACGCAAAACTCGCCGAGTTCAAAGAGCGCAACGGCGGCAAGCCTCCCAACATCCTCTATGTGCTGGTGGACGATCTGTCTTTTGGCGAGATGGGCATTCCTGAAATGAACTATGTGCGCGGTTCCCAAACCCCGCGCATCAACGCATTTGCCGACGAGGGACTTTCCCTCATGCGGATGTACACCGAACCGTCCTGCACCCCGTCCCGCGCGGCGGTTATCCATACTCATCGCGGTGACCGATAGGCTCAACCCTTGGGACGAAAGCGACGACAGATCCCATACGCCAAGGCTCTGATCAAAGGAGGTGGCCCCTTCGAAAATGTGGATCATGGAGCGAACGTTGCTGGTAAACCCATCAACTAATGTCCTGATCAAACGCTGCAGCAGCATCAAACATGCCGTGCAAGGACGTCACACGCCCTGTGTCCCACCCACTGATATCCCGATTAAATGGGTTTTACCGACCAAGCGTTGCGGCGAACGTGCCAATCATGCGGGTCACCGCGCTTGTGTCCCACAAGCCTATGTCATCGGGAAACACACTGTCGACGCCGAAGATGTCATCTGCGCCCACACGAAATAGACCGCTAAGATCTGTAATTGGAGCAGGAACCATGGAGTTTCTCTTTATATTTGCATATGAATACTACCAGAGGTTATTTTCAGAATCTCTAGTTTATGCCAAAATTACGTGGGCTGTGACTCAGACCCAGGATTTGCAAATGGCCTGCCGCCACACAGCGCTCGACTGGAAAAGCCCCTTGGCGATCGGAGCGGCACTAAAACGTGACCGCTGTCACCACCACTCACCCTGTGTTCATGGATGTTTCGTTGAGTTTGGCCGAGTAGGTGGCGCGGTTACTTTGGATTTTGTAACCGGTGAGGTCTCCCCTGCCCCGTAGCATCGTTTCTAACGGTGTTGTCACGTTAACTGTCGTTCGGTTGCTGATGCCCGCAATTGGACGTAGGTGACATCGATGAAGTCACCGTCGATCAGCTGCAAGCGTCACCGGTTTCCTCATCAGATCATCTCTCATGCAGTGTGACTCTATGTTCGCTTCAATTTGAGCCTGCGTGAAGTTGAAGAAATGCTAGTGCAGCGTGAGATCGCAATTAATTTGTTGATCCTATTTGCGCGCATAGAGTTCACCGATGAACCCCGCATCTTGCGAGACAACCTGAACAAACAGCCAACGTGACTGGCCACCCGCTCCCAGCGGGGGATTGTCGAGGGAGACCGGCGGACCGCCGGTACACGAAATGAGCGCGCCGAGGAGCGCACCGGTTGTCAAAGCCCTTTCTCGAACTGTTTTCGTGGGCAACGTTTGATTTCCTTGCTTGGGATGTAGTCTTTGAAAAGTACAATTCGATTTTCCTTAGACCCACGACTCGTTCTTGTTTTCTAGCCTGAACACGACGGTTGCGCCCCCCCCTATTGCGGACTGCAAGACCCTTGGGCCCGGTATTCCCCATGTATCCCGCCGTCCAACCTCAAGATCGCCTGACGAGGCCAGCAGATCAGGTGCGTGTTGCCCCGAGAGACGTCTGCGGTCGTGCAAACGCCTGAAAATAGTCCGATCGGGCTGCCTGCAGCCATCCGCACCTGGCGCGACCAAGGGCAGTAGGGCGCCCTTATTGGTATGTGCTGCACCGTAGAAGAATGTTTGTTAACGAACTCGAACGACAGGTGCCAATCCAATTTAAACCCACTGTTGGTTTGGAGGTGGAAGACCAACAAGGCTTTGGCTGTATGGGATGGTCTAATTTTTGCTTTGCACCCGAACTCCCCTAGGCGACCTGCACGCGGGGCTCAAATAGAAACGCTGCGAGAGCCTGTTCGACCACATCAGTCGATGATCTGTCTTTTGGTGCAAGCACCACGTTGACGCAAAGTCCGCGCGAACCACCGGCGACCACGTCGACCTCGGCATCGGGCAGTTTCAATTCGTCATGAAGCAATCTGCACACCACCAATTTGGCGGCATCACAGCGCAGACTCGGTTTGAAAATCTTGCCAACAGAAGTCAGAGGGATCACATCAATAACTTGAAGCATCTTCGGCCAAGCCGGACGTTCATCAATTGTTTTTTGCGCATGGGCCATGAGGTCATCCATGCTGGCCTCAACGCCCTGGTGGAGCTGCACAAAACACATTGGCAGTTCACCAGCATAAGCATCGGGCATGCCAACTGCTGCTGCGAGCGCCACAGCCGGATGCGTGCTCATCGCGTTTTCGATCATGGTGGGATCGATGTTGTGACCGCTCCGGATAATCAGGTCTTTTGAGCGCCCCGCAACGTAGAGACAACCTTGTGCATCCTTGTATCCCAAGTCACCTGAATTCAGCATGCCATCAGTGAAGACACCCTTGTTTTGGGTCGCATCACTATAGCCGGGTGACAGATGATCACCACGAATTGCGATGAGGCCAATCTCCCCGGTTTCGCAAGCTTCTCCGAGGCGGCCTTGCGACGTCAGCTTCAAAACCTCGACTTGCGTGTATGGCAAGGCCCAGCCCACGGACCCTGTCGTGCCCTCGCCACAGCAGGGATCAATGCTGATCAGCCCTGAGGCCTCTGTCATGCCGAGTATCTCAAAAAGCGTACAGCCAGTGACGTCCTTGAACTTCTGCCCGACGGCAGGTGGCAACAGCGATGCTCCGGTTAGACCGGCGCGCACTGCGCTGATATCGTGATCGTCCAAAGGGGTTTGTAAAACCGCACCAATTGCCGTCGGGACGCCGGCCACCAATGTCACCTTGTGATCCGCGACCAGCCGCCAGAAGCTCTCGACGACCGTCGGATTACGCAGCCCTGCGGGCGTCATGACCAGCAGTTCAATTCCCGCCATGAACCCGCTGAGACCCGCGACGATTGTCCCAGCAACATGAAAGAGCGGAAAGGTGGCCGTCAAAACATCGTCAGACGTATAGCCACACATTGCAGCGCCACCAAAGGCCGCCACCAACTGACTGCGATGGGTGTGTGCAACGAGCTTGGGAACACCGGTTGTGCCTCCGGTATGAAAATACGCGGCGATATCATCACCGCTGCGCGCTTGCCCAAATGTCAGATGATCATCAGGTTGGGCCATCAAAGCAGCACCAAGATCAATTACACCTTCTTCTGGAGGCGTATCCGGAGGTGAAACGCGCACTAACACGAGCTCGGGAATTTGCTCGCGCAATGCAAGTGCCTTCTCCCAGATATCCAGTTGCGGATGCGCCCCCAGGGCAACGAGGATCTTTGCACCTGAGGCTTTGAGCAGTTCCGCGATGCTTTCCGGCTGCAACAGAAAATTGATCGGCACCGCATAGCCTGCGGTTTCCGCACCCCATAAAGTGACGTGGGTTTCGATCAAGGCGGGCAGCATGAAAGCGACGCCCGGTGATGCGCCGCCAATATCGGTGAACAGATTGGCCGCGCGCCGAATGTTTCTGAGCAATTCTTGATAGCTGATCCGCCGTGGGTGCTCGTCCGCCGCTCCTGTCATCAACATGGTCATGGCCGTGGCGTCGGGGGCTCGCTCAGCGCTGTTGATAAAGGCATCCAGAATGCTTTGTTCCGGCAAACGCTCTTCAATGGTCATTTCAGTTTCAAAGCGTTTAAGATCACGTTCGGTTCGAATCGGCTGAGCGCCTAGATTGGCCATAAAATGCTCCTCACATGTCAATTAAGTATCGGGAGAGCCTTTCCCAAAAGACCAATCTTGGCAAGCTTCAAGCACTCCGCAAGGGTCAAACAGCATCCCGGACCGGTCGATCGAACCGCTTCTAGGCATGCCCATTTCGTCCACGTTGTCGCCGGAGCGCGGGACTGACGCCAAGGTCGCCATTGGGCCGAAGTTTCGGATGGGTAGCTACCAGAAGATTGGATCGTCAAACGCTGTAACGCACCGAGACGGTCCTTGGAGCGGCGTCTTTGTCGCATTATTGAGAAATTGACCGAGCCAGCCTTCGGGATGCTGCAAGGGAAAAGGTGCTGGCACGTCTTTCTCGGTGATGGTCGAGAAGCCGACGCGCTCGTAGAAACGAGGATCTCCATAAGTCGCCGCGAAATCGACGCCCTCCTGCTGAAGCACCCTGAGGCCATGGGCAATCAATCTCTGCCCGATATTTTGGCGCTGCCGCTTTGTGGCCACCGCGACAGGTCCAAGGACGAACACCACGCGTTTGTCGCCTTTGAAAGTGAGGCGCGAAAAGATGATTGCGCCATCCAGCTCGCCATTATTCCAAGCCGTGAAAACACGGAGATGCTCCGAGGGAGTTTCCTCCATCAGACGGCGGGCCAAAGCCCCTATCAGCTCACCTTCGTCCGATCCCTCCGAGGCGGTGAAGCTCGCTGTAAAAAGGTTGGCAATCGCCGCAGCGTGTACCTCGTATTCTGCCGAAAATTCCAAGTTCCTGTCCTCGCGATGGGGGGCGTTCTGCGGCGTTTTACCAAAACCTTATGCCCAACATCTCATTTGCCGCGAACGTCGGCAATGCGGGCTGCGACTGCCCAAGCATTTACGAACAATTCTGTAAAAGGCCGTGATCGGGATCAATAAAAGCCAATTTCTTGCACGTCGACCTCCGCTTGGTGGTCACGACCATAGGCCACTATGCCGATTGACTTGATAGATCCCGCGCGTGGTTCAGACCTGAGCATACTGCCCGATGCTTTGAAGGCCGAAAATGGAATTCGCACTTCTGCCCATTGTTGCGTCACCTCGAAGCTAGCTTGGTAATACTGCCACGGCAAAACCGTTCCGCTGGTGCGAAGGTGGACATAGTACGTTTGATCGTTGCCTCGGGAGATGAACCGTACACCCTTTGTGTTTATTGATGGTTTTTCTGTAAGTTCGGTCCGAAATTGAATAAAGCCGCCACGATTTTCGGTGCTCACATTTCCAGTCAGCCGTGCATACCCGGACCCGTTTTCCTGTGCAAAACTGACCTGCCCAGTTGATACGCCGCCCATGACGGTGTCCGCGAAAAATTCCCAACGGCTTTCGGGACTATTGTCAAAAGTTTCCAGCATGACCTGCTCCCCTGCAGCAAGTGTTGAGAGCCAACCAAACGCGACGCAAATGCCCAGAGTTGCTGCCAGTTTTCTCATAGAAATCTCATCCATTTTTGACCGCGTTATTTGTCGTAAATGGGTCCGAACTGTTATTGACCCAAGTGTTTTTGTCGAGCGAGCTGGTCGATTATGCCCCGACCACCGTGCAACATAGATATTGAGCACTCCTGGCACACACTAGACGAAAAATGGTCCAAAGGCGCTCTTGGCTCGTAAACGTTGAACAAGGAGGTTCTTTTATGATCCGAATAGTATTTCTGCTGGCGCTTCTGTTGACTGCCTTTCAAGTGAAGGCCCTAGAGCTTGATGCGCCTTTCGACTCCATCGACGGGGGTAGCCTGACCCTGTCTCAATGGAGCGGTCAACCCATTCTTGTTGTCAACACTGCCTCTCGATGTGCCTTCACCAAACAATACAGCGGGTTACAGGCCCTATATGATACCTATCGTGACACAGGTTTAGTGGTTCTGGCTGTTCCGTCAGACGATTTCCGACAGGAGCTTTCCAGCAATGAAGAGGTAAAAGATTTCTGCGAAGTTCAGTACGGCATCGATATGCCGATGACTGGGATTACGAATGTAACAGGTCCAAAGGCGCATCCGTTCTTTTTATCGCTGAAGCAGGAGGAGGGTTTTGAACCGGCTTGGAACTTCAACAAAGTTTTGATCGGGCCGAATGGTGATCTGGTTGGCACCTACGGCTCTAAAACAAAGCCCGAGTCTTCGCGACTTCGTGGTGAAATAGAAGGTCTTCTGAATTGAAAGCCATAAAACAAAAGGACCCGCAGAATATCACCGTATTCTATGACGGGTCCTGCCCCTTGTGTGCGTCGGAGATAAGTTACTACAAACGGGCTGACACCGATCACGTGCTAAATCTTGTCGACGTTTCATCCAAGCGCTTTTCGGGGGATGACAGCGTCACTCGGTCGGACGCGATGGCCAGGTTCCATGTTCGTCTGGCCGACGGTCGGCAAATGTCCGGGGCACGGGCGTTCGTAGAATTATGGCGTGCCGTACCGGGCTGGCGCTGGTTGGCGAGATTGGCAAGCCTTCCGGGCGTCGTGCCCCTTCTGGAAGAGCTCTATCGCCTTTTCCTCCGCATGCGCCCTCTGATCGTGCGAGGTTTCGGCAAATATCAGCGGTTTTTCGGCACTTCACTGACGAGATAGCCCTACCTTCTCGTCTGCTCACATTAGAGGTCTGATCACTATGAAAAACTTCGGTTCCTTTCTGCTTTTCCTGATTGTGGTCATGGGCGGCGGAATCGCGATTGGCACGCTCACTGCTCCGGGCGAATGGTACGGAGATCTGCAAAAGCCGTTTTTCAATCCACCCAACTGGATTTTTGGACCAGTGTGGACGGTATTGTATCTGATGATTGCCTACGTTGGCTGGCGCGTTTGGCATCATGACGACCGGGTTTCGCTAATTCGCCTATGGACTGTCCAGATGGGCTTGAACTTTTTGTGGTCACCGGTGTTTTTCGCTGCTCAGAATCCAGCGTTGGCGCTTGTCATTATTCTTTGCCTTCTACTGACCATCGGGGGCTTCATTCGGACCGCGTGGCGACCCGACCGACTGTCTGCCCTGCTCTTCGTTCCGTATCTCGCGTGGGTTGGCTTTGCATCGGCCTTGAACGTCGCGATCGTCCAGCTCAATTAGACGGGATATTGGCCATGGAGAGACGTGCACTTGTTGTTGGGGCCTCAGGCGGCATCGGACAAGCATTAGCAAAAGAGTTGGTGTTCAGGGGGTACCGGGTCGCTTGTCTTTCTCGTTCACAGGATGGCCTGGACATAGCCTGCGAAACGAATGTGTCGGAAAAGCTTGGAAGACTGCAGGCCAAGTTCGATTTGATAGTGGTTGCAACGGGTGTTTTGTCGAGCAAACGCGGACCAGAAAAATCGCTGCTGGCGTTGTCTGCGGATGAGATGGCAAATCTGTTTGCGGTGAACACGATTGGGCCCGCTTTGGTTCTAAAGCATGCCAAACGCCTGCTGCCAAAAGACAGGAGAGCCGTTTTTGCGGTACTGTCTGCGCGCGTCGGGTCGATCGGGGACAACAGGCTTGGCGGCTGGTATTCCTATCGCGCCTCTAAAACGGCCCTCAACCAGATCATCAGAACAGCATCGATTGAACTAAAACGGACACACAAGCATCTGGTTTGCGCAGCATTGCACCCCGGCACCGTGGCGACCGAGTTCACGCAAAACTACTCGCGACACAAGACGGTTCCGCCGCAACAGGCTGCAAGCAACCTGCTGAATGTCATCGATACTCTTACGCCAGACAACAGCGGACAGTTTTTCGACTGGGCAGGAAAAGAGATTCAGTGGTGACTGCGCCTTTTGAACCGAACACCGACACGGATCGCCCAGGTATCGTTTTGATTCTGGGGGATCGACTTTCGCCCGACATGCATGCGCTGAAAAACGCGAACCCGGACACATAAATTATTCTGATGGCTGAGGTCCGCGAAGAGGCCACCTATGTGCCGCATCACAAAAAAAAGCGCGTTTTTATTCTCTGCCATGCGCCATTTTTCCGAGGAGCTTGCGGCAGTCGGTTGGCGAGTCCGCTACCTCCGCCTAACAGATCCCGAAAACATCAGGTCGCTGCGTGGCGAGGTTGAAGCTGGCGTATTTTGCTGTTTATGCTGCGTGAGCGATGAACGGCGACTCCGTCCCCAAATTGTGAGTTCGACCGTCGCCTGATTTTGCGACTGCAGCGAATGTCGGGAAGACGAGCCGCGCTGCAGCAACTCAGACCTCCCACGAATGGTCGCAATTGGCCGTGATGCGGTCTTCTGAAGCCGACGACCGCATTTGGGCGCAGGCCCTGATGCGCCATTGGGCATTGCCAAGTTGTTCGGGGTGTCGTTTTCGATTAGGCAGCGAGGATGAAAATACCATCCGATATGCCACGCCTGAAAGGCTTCCGTTTTCCGCGCGAGATTATCGCATACGCGGTTTGGGCGTATCATCGATTTGCGCTGAGTACGTCGGATGTCGAAGACCTGTTGGCAGAGCGTGGCGTCATTGTCAGCCGCGAAACGATCCGGCTCTGGGTGAACCGGTTTGGAGGCCACTTTGCGGATTGTGTCAGACGAGACCGCCCGGCAGCGGCCGACAAATGGCACCTTGATGAAGTTGTCGTGCCGATCGGAGGCGTGAAATACTGGCTCTGGCGGGCGGTTGACGCGAACGGCGACGTTTTGGACATTCTCGTCCAACCGCGGCGAAACGCCAAAGCGGCAAGGCGTTTCATGAAGCGGCTGATGGCCCGTTTCGGCGATCCGCGCGTTGTGATCACGGACAAGTTGCGCAGTTATATCAAGCCGATCTGTGACCTAACCCCAAACGCGGACCACAGGGCACACAAGGGCTTGAACAATCGCATCGAAGGGTTGCACCGGCCGACCCGTAAACGCAAGAAGCTTATGGGGCGGTTCAAGTCCCCGCGCCAGGCTCAAAGGTTCCTCGCCGCCCACGACCAAATCAATATCGTTTTCCGCCCCCGCCGCTACCGAATGCCAACCAACATCTACCGCCAGACCAGATCGGACGCTTTTGACCTGTGGCACGGATACGCCCTTGAGATGACCGCCTAACGACCCGGCTGCCGGCTAACCGCGCCCAGCATCAGACAACTTGGCAATGCCCCCGCACCAGCTGCGCGACCGAGGGCCGGGTGGGCTTCAGATAATACGTCTTGATCGCAGAACTGATGATCTTCTCGCGCTCGGTATCCAGCGCACGATGGCCGGTTCGCCGACCGGGCTTGCGGTCCACCAGTGACATGACCGTCCCGCTTTCCCGAAACAGTTTGAGAAGGCGATATGCGGACGCCTGACTCAGGTCCAGTTCAGCGCTCAGATCGGCAACATTTGCAGCGGTGGACTGGCCGGGATTGCGCTTCAGGAACTCTCGGATCACTTCCGCTCGACGGTGCGCTTCATCCCAAAGGTCGTCATCAATTTCGTCGGGGAGTGGCTCGGACATGGCAAACCTCACGGATAATTCTCCGCGCCATGATTCTCAAGTTAAGTGCCAATTCTCATAGTTTATTGGTAAGCGTTTCCTGGCCCGCACCTTCCCAATTCTCACCTGACCTGAGATTTCGCACCTGACGGAGATTAGGGCAGGAGTTTCGCGATGGCGACTACGGTGGAGTTTCTCAGGGACTACGGGGTGGACATACGGACCAATGGTCAGCGACGCTGGCCGGATGAGGTCAAGGCGCGGATCGTGGCTGAGAGCTTGAAGCCTGGGGCGACAGTGAACGGGGTTGCTGCCCGGTATGGGCTTCGGGCGAACCATTTATCGGAATGGCGCAGTCGGGCGCGCGATGGCAGGTTGGTTTTGCCCGCAGTTGAAGACGATGACTTTTGTTTTGCGTCGATTGTAGTGGCGGATGATGGCGGCGATGCTCCTGTGCCAGTAGCGTCTGCACATCTGGCCAAGTCTGACGTTGCACCATCTGGTCCTATCGAGATTTGCATCGGCCAGGTGACAATCCGGCTTGATGGCGCCACAGGGGCTGCGCGGGTTGGTGAGATTGTACGGGCGATCGGTGCGCGGCCATGATGTTCCCGTCCAATCGGGTGCGGGTTCTGGTCTCGACGCAGCCTGTGGACTTCAGGAAGGGTCATGATGGCCTGGCCGCGCTCGTGTCATCAGTGCTGCGCAAGGATCCGTTCACCGGCACAGTGTTTGTGTTCCGCTCACGCCGGGCGGATCGGCTAAAGCTTTTGTATTGGGACGGCACCGGTCTGGTAATGGCGTATAAGCGGCTGGAGGATTCGACCTTCACCTGGCCCGCGATCAAGGCTGGGATAATGGCGCTGAACCATGCCCAATTCGAGGCGCTGTTTGCAGGTCTGGACTGGCGGAAGGTAAAGGCGCTGGAGAGGCGCCCACCATCTGCGGCAGAGTGAATCAACCGCCTGGTTTTGCGTGTTTTTACTGGGGCTTTGTGGTAGCTCTGGCCTATGCAAACAGCCCCCATTCTTGATCTTTCTGCCATCCCGGTTTTGCAGCGCGCAGCGGTTCTGGCATTGATGGATGAGGTGACAGCGCTGAAGGATATCACCAAGCGGCAGGAACATCTGATCGCTGAACTGAACCACGCCCTGCATGGCAAACGGTCAGAGAAGCTGTCCGAGGATGAGCGACAACTGGCGTTCGAGGATCTGTCCATCGCGCTGGCCGAGGTCGAGGCGGAAAAAGAAAAACAGGCCGCCAAAGCGGGCGACGGGACGGCCAAACCGTCGCCCAAGCGCACCATCGGCAACCTTCCCGCTGCGCTGCCGCGCATCGAAGAGGTCATCGAACCTGACAGCCTGATCTGCCCATGCGGCTGCGGTGTCATGCACAGAATTGGCGAAGACCGCAGCGAGCGGCTGGACATCGTGCCTGCCCAGCTGCGCGTCATCGTCACCGTGCGCCCGAAGTATGCCTGCCGGACCTGCACCGACGGGGTCACCCAGGCATCAGCGCCATCGCATCTGATCATGGGCGGCCTGCCGACCGAGGCCACCATCGCTCATGTGCTGGTCAGCAAATATGCGGACCATCTTCCCTTATACCGCCAGAGCCAAATACTGGCGCGCGCAGGGCTTGATCTGCACCGCGCGGTGCTGGCCGATTGGGTCGGAAAAGCGGCGTTCCATTTGAAGCCGGTTGTCGACCGGCTGGCCGACCATCTGAAACGATCCGGCAAGCTGTTCATGGACGAGACAACGGCTCCGGTGCTGGACCCGGGGCGCGGAAAGACAAAGACCGGGTATCTTTGGGCGTTGGCTCGCGACGACCGAGCTTGGGGCGGTGAGGACCCGCCCGGCGTGGTTTACTTCTATGCCCCGGGTCGTGCGGGTGAGAATGCCGAAACCTTCCTCACCGGCTTCGATGGCATCCTGCAGATCGACGGGTATCAGGGCTATAATCGGTTGACCAAACCTTCGCGCAAGGGTGGTACGCCCATTCGGGTGGCCCATTGCTGGGCGCATGCGCGCCGCAAGCTCAAAGAAGTCTTCGACCGCGACGGATCAGAGATCGCCGCAGAAGGGCTGCACCGGATCGCCGAATTTTACGCCGTCGAGGCCGATATCCGCGGTATCTCGCCCGGCCAGAGATTATCAGCCCGTCAGGCCCGCACCGCGCCGCTGGTCGCAGCCTTCGGCGACTGGCTTCAGGCGCAACGCCGCAAAGTCTCCAGTAAATCCCGGCTCGGCGAAAAGCTGACCTACATCCATAACCATTGGAATGGGCTGCAAACCTTCCTGACCGATGGCCGCGTCGAGATCGACAACAACCGCGTCGAAAACCTCATCCGCCCCATCGCCCTCAATCGCAAAAACGCGCTCTTCGCCGGCCACGACGAAGGCGGCATCGCATGGGGCCGCATCGCCTCGCTGATAGAGACCTGCAAGATCAACGGCGTCGAACCCTTCGCCTATCTCAAGGCCACCCTCTCAGCAATCGCCAACGGCCACCCGCAAAGCCGCCTTGACGACCTTCTGCCGTGGAAATTTGCGCCGTCAAGCTAATCCGCTGGTGCCATCCAGCTAACGCTTACGTTTATTGAAACGCTAAACCATTGAAATAATTGAAGCTGAGCTATTGCCATTTCGTGCTACGTCACAATTCACGAGATGAATCCCTCGCGGGGCTTGTGCAGCAGAGCCATTCACACAGTTTGGTACGCTGGCTGGATAGTTGTGTCTGGAGGGCCGAGCATGCTTCGCCTTGTTGAAAATTTGCACCAAAGTCTTCGAATTTTCCTACCCTAACTAGGCAGATTGAAAACCTATTCTAAGTGTCGCCAAATGACACTTATTGGAACCATGTTTTTGATAGTGTGCCGAAAAGTGATGGGGAGCGTTTTATGAGGGACAAAGTACTAAAGGGTCTCATATCCAAAATCCTTCTCTTGAGCTTGTTCGCGCTGGCGAGCCAGGAAGTACAAGCCAACGACCATGAAGTGTCCCTAGGGGCGGAAACTACGCTGGCCTGGTATGGGCAGCTCCACTTTGCAAACCAAAGGTTTGATGATGGTGCTGTGACAACGTCCACACTAGTAGATGTTAGCAGCGCAAACAGCCGGTTTGGATTTTACCTACGAGGACAATCGCCCGTTTCGTTTCAATTCGAAACCGGCTTGGGTTTCCGTCCATCAACCAAGACCAGCCAAACCAACACTCCTGAATTCTGGAACTGGAGCAAAAAGGATCTTCGCCAAGTTCAGTTTATCTACAAGAGTGGTGTTGGCACAATTCGTTTTGGCCAAGGGAGCATGTCCAATGATGGTGAGGCCGAACTTGACTTGGCTGGAACTGCAATTGTTGCCAAGTCAAACCTAAAAGAACTGTACGGCTCATACATGCTTCGCGATAGCACCGGCAAGCTGACGGCGGTGGATATCGGAAGCGCCTTTGACAATTTCGACAACGGTCGGCGGTTTAGAGTTAGGTATGATTCCAACACGATTTCCGGGTTTTCGGTTGCTGCCGCGTACGGAATCGAAGTTTTGACATCTGGAGTGGATGACCGATTTTATGATTTCTCACTGAACTACGCAAATCGCTTTAACCGTTTGGAAATCGAAGCAACACTTGGAACGGCCTATACTGATTTGGCCGCGGGAGGCACTTTGCGAGAAACAGTAGGATCAGTTTCGATGTTCGATCACCAAACAGGTCTAAACGCGACATTTGCAATGGGCCAAGATCATTCTGGTGCAGGGCAATACCTATGGTCAAAGCTGGGTTGGAATGCGGATTTGATGGCTGCGGGCACCACAAAACTGGCTTTGGAGGGTTTTTGGGGGAGCGATTATGTATCAGCCAACTCGCAATCGCGGATGTGGGGGGTCTCACTAATCCAAAACTTTGACCAGCATCGAATTGAAGCCTACGCCGGATACAAGCGGTTTTCTTACGATGACACCGGGCCAACAGCCTACATGGATGCGGATGCATGGCAGATTGGAGCCCGATGGCGGTTTTGACTTGTTGTGGTTTCGCGAGGCTTTGTTGCACAAATAGTACGAGGGATTCACTGCCTGAGTCCAGCATGATAGCTGGGAGGTATGAGCAGTTGGGCCCCTACGAAGTACAAGACCAAGAACTGGTCTTCGTACAATACAGCGCTGAAGCAACGCGGATCGTTGTCAATCTGGTTTGATCCCGAGATGACTTGGACACCTCCGCCGAGCGGCAAACGCGGGCGGCAGCCTCAGTTGGTGACGCGCCGATGCTGCCGGAATTACTCGCCCAAATCCCGCGCGATCAGGTCATAGGATCGGTCACTGCTGACGGGGCCTATGACACCTGCAAATGTCACGACGCGATTGCCGCTCGTGGCGCACATGCCGTCATTCCGCCTCGAAAGAACGCCAAGCCTTGGAAGCCAACAAGTGCCGGGGCGATTGCCCGGAACGAAGCCGTCAATGCCGCACGGTACTTGGGCCGGGCCATCTGGCGACGATGGAGCGGATACCACCGACGAAGCCGTGTCGAGGCCAAACCTCTCGGGATCATGCTTCGCATCACCCTGCCGGTCAGTGGATGCACTGAGTGAAGCTGTTGGGGCAAAGCCTCATGGCGAAAAACTTCGACCGCCAGGGCGCTGAGATCCAGGTCCGGGTTGCCATCCTCAACCGCTACACCGCTCTTGGCATACCTGTCACAGATTCAATTGTTTGACTGTTTCGCATATCGGCCTGGCGGAATTCCAGTTTCGTTTTTGAACGCCCGGGTGAAATTCTGTGGATTGTCATATCCAAGATCTATGGCAACTTGTTGCACGGTCAATTGCTTTTCCCGCAAGAGTTCCTTTGCTCTGACAATTTTGACCCGACGAGAAACAGATCGAAAATTTACCCCCTCGGTCATTAGATAACGCTGAAGAGATCGCTCCCCTATATCGAGCGCCCTGGCCGTTCGCTCCAGAGAAATCCCCTGAGTATCGAAATGTTGCTGCAAGACAGCCGTGACTGTTTCTACATAGGTTTGAGGGATACATGGCAGATACTGTCGCTTTAAATCTGCGAGTGTGACCGGAGACTGCGCTCGCGGTTTTGCAGTTGTTTTCAAGTCCGCAATTCGAAAACAGATTTCTAAAGTCTGGGTATTCCAATGTACTGGGCAACCGAATGTGATTTCCGCATCATCGGGAACACTTACCTCGGGAAAGTCGCAGTTAATGCTCATCGGACGCCAGTTGTTCCCAAGGAAATTCCGGAAAATACTAAGCACTGAACCAAGCGCGGAAAAGGCAATATCGGGATAGGTAGAATGCTGTCGTAACCCGAATTTGTACCCATAGTACGCGTTTTGTCCTTCAAACCGAAAAGTTGTTCGGTCGGTAGAAGAGTGAAGCGGCATAGCCTTGTTTGCCCGCGTCAATGCCTCTCCTAGAGTGGCAGCAGAAAGAACGTATTTTCCCCAATTTCCGTAGTCGAGCACAGTCAAACTTGGTGACCACATCAGTCCAATGTTCTTCGCCCCGACCTCCCGTCCAATCTCGGCGATGAAGTTTGCAAGTGATACTTCGGGCAGATAGTCCGCATTTTCTTCGACAAATTCGTGAGACAATGAGGCGGCGGTATAGGCCTTGTCCAATGCCCGAGCACCGAGGTTTTCACGGACAAAATCAGGCATCGCTCCCAGCGCTAGAGTAGAGATCATCGGGGGTAGGGACAAATTCAGTCTCCAAATCGAAAGCTGTCGCCAAATGACACGAAAATTCAGCACGACTGTGAAATAAATTGCAAGATGGTTTCATGTTTTTGATCCAAGTTCCGTTGCAGGCTACTAGAGGAGAATTGCAATGCGTTTCTGGTTACCCTTTGTGTTTGGAGCGCTTGCAGCCCCTGCTGTGGCGCAAGAAACGCCCAAACTTGTGCTGCAACTGACCGTTGATCAGCTTCGTGGCGATTTGATTCATCGCTATAGCAAGGGCATGGGCAAAGATGGCTTCTTTCGCCTGATTTCCAGTGGCGTTCACTATGCTGACGCCCATCACCGCCACGCGAATACGGAAACCATCGTCGGCCACACGACACTGGCAACCGGGGCCGACCCTTCGGTGCACGGTATGGTGGCCAATCTTTGGTTTGATCGTGTGACCGGACAGCAGTTCTATAACGTACAAGATGCCGATTACCCGCTTGTTGGTGCCAGCGGCGTTGACAAGGACAGCGAGATCGACCCGACGCAACGTGCAGCCACGACCGATGGCCGGTCACCGCGCTCGATCATCACCTCGACCATCAGCGACGAAATCGCGCTGCATTACGGACCAGAAACCAAGATTTTTGGCGTGTCGGTCAAGGACCGCGGCGCGATCTCGATGGCCGGGCATGCAGGGCAGGCCTATTGGTTTTCGAAATCCGACTATGGGTTTGTTACCTCGACTTACTATCGAGAGGATTACCCAGAATGGGTTGAGGAGTGGAATGCTTCGGGCAAGGTGCGGGCTTATGAACTTCTGGATTGGAATTTACTGCTCCCTGAAGAAAACTATCTGTTCGCTGATCGTGATAATCAAGAATGGGAAACAATCATGGCTGGATTCGGTCGTGCTTTCCCGCATTCCTTCGGCCCCTCCGACGGAGATTACTACACGACGTTGCTAACTATTAGCCCGGCAGGTGATGCGCTGACGCTGGATTTTGCCAAGGCCCTGATCGAAGCGGAAGATATCGGGCAGGATGATGTGCCCGACTATCTGGCGGTCAGCCTGTCTTCGACGGACTACGTGGGCCATATCTTTGGACCGTCCAGCCTTGAATCCGAAGATAATCTAAAACAACTCGACAAGGAGCTGGGCGCTTTCCTGAACTATGTCGATGAAAAGATCGGCCTGGATAATGTGCTGATCGTCTTGTCTGCGGATCATGGCGGATCGGAAACGCCGGGCACATTGGCCGAGATCGGGATTGAGGCGGAGTATTTCGACTTCAACACGATTGACAAGGAACCCGGCTTTGACCGGCTGAAGGAGCAGTTTGGCGTTTCCAAGGAACTGATCGCCAACTTCTCACAACCCTATCTGTACCTGAACAAGGAGCTGATCAGAGAGCGCGGGTTGAATGAGCTGGAAGTGGAGCGTGCCGTCGCTGAAGAGCTGGTCAAGATCCGCGGGATTGCCTTTGCAGTCGGCGCAACCGAACTGCGCAATGGTCTGGTCGGCGATACTCTGGTGAACAGGGCGGTCGAGGCGAATTTCCACCCGGATCGGTCCGGCGATATTTATATCGTTTTTGAACCGCACTGGTTCGTGGCCGATCTGGACGGGCTGATTGTTGCAGGTTCACACGGCGCGCCATGGCCGTATGACTCCTATGTCCCAATCATCGTCTCTGGCCCGGATATCGAGGCGAAGCGGGTGAACCGCCGGGTGGAAACCGTCGATCTTGCCCCTACCATTGCTGCATATCTGGGCATCAAAGCCCCAACAGGGGCTGACGGTAACGTGCTGCACGAGGTGTTCGAAGACTGAAGAGTACGAAGCGAATGCTCGCCATTTTGCTGAGATCGGAGCGGTCTGTCAAAAATCGGTCTGTTATTTTGAATAATCCAAAACATGGAGAAAAATATGCCTAATTCAATGAAGTATCTGCTTGGTTCAACTGCATTCACGATTTCGCTCATTGTTGGGTCCGCAATGGCGACCACGCCGACCGGTCCTGGCTTTAACGATACAGGCGATATTCTCGCGCGTTCTGCCGAACACACTGACATCGAGTATGACATCATGGTGCAACGGGCGACACAGGCAGCGATCCATTACATGCCAGCAGTTGCTCAAGTAGATTTCATTAAGGCAACCGTGCGGGCGGGCGGGAACTACGACACGGTTAATTTTGTCACCAGACCCTTTGGGTCCGAGAAAGGTTTTCTAACCGCGAACGATACGACCGCGTATGCGTGGGGGTCGATCTCGGCCAAGGATGGCCCGATGGTTGTCGAGGTCCCTCCGATGAGCGACAAAATTGATTATTTTGGCTCGTTCATCTCGGCCTGGCATGTCCCGATGGTCGATGTTGGCTCGAAAGGTGCCGACGAAGGCAATGGTGGCAAGTATCTGTTCATTCCACCGGAATACGACAATGAGTTTGGAACAGCCGCTGAGCTGGAGGAGCAGGGTTATATTATTGTGCCCAATTTCGACACGCATGACGCGTCGTTTTCCTTCCGCCCCACGCTGCTGAATGGCGCAACCCATGCGGAAGCAGGGGAACATGCCAAAGGCATTAAAATCTATTCGCTGGAAGAAGCAGTAAGTGGTGAGATTGAGCCGACGCATTATCTGGATGCGACCGAGCTCGATTACGATTGTCTGCCCTATTACAACATGACTTTCATCGAAGACATCAATGATGTGGTTCAGAACAACCCGGTGCGAGAGAAAGACCGCGCGATCTACTCGATGCTTCAAAGTATTGGCATCAAAAAAGACGAACCATTCGAACCCACTGAAATGCAAAAGAAAGCGGCACTTGAAGGTCTTGAGCTCGCCTATTCCTATATGCAGAAGAAATTCGTGACCGAAGGTGAAACGGTTGCTCCGCTATGGGTGAAAGATGGCGAGAAACTATCTGAATGGTCCTTCTGGAACTTTGGCCCACAAGCGAAACTGGGTTTCCCGTTTGAAGATGGTGAAGAGATCCTGATCGACAAACGCGCGGCGTCCTATTTCTATGTCACCTTCCTGCCCAACAAACTGGGTGGCGCGACCTTCTACCTGACCGGTCTGCGTGATTCAGATGGCAACATGCTGAACGGGGAAGACACTTATAAGCTCAACGTTCCGGCCGATGTACCTGCCAAGGATTTCTGGTCCGCCATCGTCTACAATATGGAAACCAAGAACTTTAACCGCGGCGTTGACCGGGTTGGTGCCTCGACCAAAGATCTGGACAACATGGTCAAGAATGACGACGGCTCTGTCGACCTGTACTACGCGCCCAATCTGGACGAGGTCCCGGACGGTTATGAAGCCAACTGGGTAACCACGGAAAGCGCGACAGACGCAAACGACTGGTTCTTCCTGTTCCGTCTGTATCGTCTGGAATCTGCAGATTGGTTCAAAACCTGGATGCTTGGAGATGTGGAGAATATTTCCAAGTAAGAAATCAGGAAAGCCCGCCGAACGGCATTGCCAAGTTGTCTGATGCTGGGCGCGGTTAGCCGGCAGCCGGGTCGTTAGGCAGTCATCTCAAGGGCGTATCCGTGCCCCAGGTCAAAAGCGTCCGATCTGGTCTGGCGGTAGATGTTGGTTGGCATTCGGTAGCGGCGGGGGCGGAAAACGATATTGATTTGGTCGTGGGCGGCGAGGAACCTTTGAGCCTGGCGCGGGGACTTGAACCGACCCATAAGCTTCTCGCGTTTACGGGTCGGCCGGTGCAACCCTTCGATGCGATTGTTCAAGCCCTTGTGTGCCCTGTGGTCCGCGTTTGGGGTTAGGTCACAGATCGGCTTGATATAACTGCGCAACTTGTCCGTGATCACAACGCGCGGATCGCCGAAACGGGCCATCAGCCGCTTCATGAAACGCCTTGCCGCTTTGGCGTTTCGCCGCGGTTGGACGAGAATGTCCAAAACGTCGCCGTTCGCGTCAACCGCCCGCCAGAGCCAGTATTTCACGCCTCCGATCGGCACGACAACTTCATCAAGGTGCCATTTGTCGGCCGCTG
Organism: Aliisedimentitalea scapharcae; assembly: GCF_045277565.1. Taxonomy (NCBI): domain Bacteria; kingdom Pseudomonadati; phylum Pseudomonadota; class Alphaproteobacteria; order Rhodobacterales; family Roseobacteraceae; genus Aliisedimentitalea; species Aliisedimentitalea scapharcae. The sequence goes on from NZ_CP123585.1 coordinate 21,174, forward strand.
CCGGGCGGTCTCGTCTGACACAATCCGCAAAGTGGCCTCCAAACCGGTTCACCCAGAGCCGGATCGTTTCGCGGCTGACAATGACGCCACGCTCTGCCAACAGGTCTTCGACATCCGACGTACTCAGCGCAAATCGATGATACGCCCAAACCGCGTATGCGATAATCTCGCGCGGAAAACGGAAGCCTTTCAGGCGTGGCATATCGGATGGTATTTTCATCCTCGCTGCCTAATCGAAAACGACACCCCGAACAACTTGGCAATGCCTTTTCGCTCATTTTACATTCCAGATAACGCTGATCTGACCAGCCCCGATCTGTCGCCGATTTACGGATCTTTCGATGATCAGTTCCCTCCGGTCTTCGTCACCAGCGGAACGCGGGATTATCTGTTGAGTGGCTGTGTGCGTTTGGACCGGCTAATGAGAGAATCCGGAGCCACTTGCAACTTGAGAGTTTGGGAAGGCATGTGGCATGTGTTCGAGTTCTATCCAAGCATTCCTGAGGCCGAGGCATCAATAACGGAAGTTGCGGAATTTCTGGTCGGAAAGTTCTGAGGAACCAAGGCAACGAGACATGGTGGTTTCTATGCAGGTTTTTGTCTTACCATGGCCCAGCGTTGGGTGCAGCAACCCGGTGTCCTGTGCTGCGGGCAGGGCGGTTCTCGACGTGATCGAAAACGAAAACCTGATCGAGAACGCTGCAGAAGTCGGCACATATGCCAAGAAACGCCTCAAGAAATTGGCAAAAAAGCACAACTTCATAGGCGATGTCCGGGGCGCGGGCCTTTTCTTTGGAGCCGAGATCATCAAACCAACAGGCAAACTGGCTGCGGACAAGAAACTGGCCAAGCGGGCCACAAACCTGATGCGGGAGAACGGTGTTGGCATGGGATTGCTGGGGCGTAAGGAAAACCTTTAAAATCCGACCACCAATGCCATTTTCAAAGACGAATACCGATCACCTCCTTGAAGTCATGGAGCACGTCCTAAGTCGCCTTTGACAGAGTTGCTGTACCGGAAATTCAGTATCCGTGGTCGGCCTGGAAACTCCGCCTAATCTGACCCGTGATGCGCCCCCGATGTCAGTCTGTGCTGATTTCCATCGCCGCAGTGTCAGCCCGAACCAGGCATCGGGGCGGGCTTTGCAAGTGCGGTCAGCTGATCGTCGACCATCGCCATTTACTCAGCGAGGAGCGCGCGTGCACGAAGCATGACGGAAAACCGGATGCCGTGGTTTATGGCCGGCGAAATCAAACACCCAACTTCGATCAGCAGGTGCAAAGAGGATCTCCAATTGCCTAAACCCCCTCCAACTATTGGATCTGGCGCTACGGCTGCGTTTTGAACTCCTGTGCGTATATTACGTATTGCGATGCGTCCTGCCTGTCGGCCATCTCAAATACGGTCCCTTCTTCGAGCAATGTTTTCAGCACTGGCGCAAGCGACCAGTTTCCTCTCGCGCCGAATTGGCGTGCCGCTGCTCCGGCCAGTCTTGGGTCAAGCCAAAGAGAGCTGTTAATCGCCTGCATGACGGACGTTTCCATCTCAGAACTTGTCGAGCCGCCATGAAGAGCGACCGCTTCGATCAGCAATTCGCGCGATAGCAGCGAATGGTTTGAATTCGTCAGGTGTTTGGCCGCAATGGACGCTACGGCTTCAGGGCCAACAAGTTCGATCAACGCAGTGGCATAGGCCCCCAGATAGATCCCTTCGGATCGGACGTTGTTTTCGACACCCGCTTCTAACAGGTCACGAAATTGCAGATCGTCGCTCATACCAAGAAGCAGGATACGTATTGCCTTGAAGTCGGCCTCGTTGGGTTCGTCCAGCCGGGCCTGCAGCCGCCGGGTTTCAATTGCAAGGTTGAGGCTGCGCAAAGTGGCATAGTCTGCCTGATCCAGTTCGCGCAGAGCCATTTTGTGGATGCGATCATCCGGGTGGTTGAGAAGGGTCGCGAAATAGCGGAACCGATCCATTTGGCTACCGATTTCCCAAGCGGGCAGCTGTTCCATAATGGTGCTCAGGACAGGAGCCATCGTGGCATCAACCAGAGCAAGACGCTGCCAGGGTCCATAGTCTCCGTCCCGCGCAAAAAGAACTGCTGTTTGGGCATCCATCGCAAAGCGGTGGCGGGTAACGCTGTCAACAAGAAAGGGAATTTCGGATGACCCAAGATTACCTTCCAAGGCTTCAATTGCTTCGAACCGAAAAGGATTGTTCGGTGCCGAACGGGCAAGAACAATTTCGTCGCTTCCAAGCAACCGATCAACCAATGTCGGTTGCGGCGCATAATTGTGAAATCCGCAAGGCGTGGCAGAATTGGGAACTATCAGGCCAACAGCCAATAAGAAGGAAACAGTGATTTTGTTCATGAAACATTTATGCGTGAAGGCCGGGAGCATTTGAACTCCAATTTTCTCTGTTCAGGTTGCAGCAGCAGTTCCTCCCGTCGCCCGTTTGAAAAAAGGCAGAATTCCGCTCTTCAAACGTCCTGCGCAGCGGTCTTCCGCCGCTGGTCGGCTGGGTAACCGTCGATCGCTACTTATAGATATCCACCGACATGGCTTCTACGAAATAGGTCGTTTCGATGTCAGCTTGCCCGTCCACCAGATGCAGCGCATTCGAGTGGCTTTGGGCGCGCATTTCGCCGCTGATCCAAACTGGTTTGTACAGCTCGTCCACATCAAAGCCCTCGTCATAGCGCACAAAAACCATCTGGTTTGCAGGAGGCGGAGGTGTGTGGATACAGGCACCGACAGTCGGAACGAGCAGAAATTCGATTGTTTTCTGATCGACCATTTCCAAGGGCAACAAATACCCCGGCAACCGCACGACTTTTCCAATCAGATCAACATTTGGCTCGGTTGCGGCCAATTTGCGCTGATTCATCACAATGTCGCGCTGTTTGAACAACTGGTCAGGATCCAGTCCCTGAGACGCGAGTTTTTCCCGGATCACTGCGGCCCTGGCTGGCGTGGTGTCACTTTCTTCAGCGGGCTTCAAAATCTCGATGCGATACAACTCAGCAAGATCGCTGATCTGGCTGTACTCCAGCTCTGCAAAAGGATCATGGTAGGGCCGTTCTTCGGGCAGCAGGTCCACCCAGGTGATTTCGAGCGGCTCAGACGCTCCGGCAGGATGCGCAATGGTAAATGCAAGAGTAGCTGCAAGAGCAAGCGCCAGTGTTTTCATCACTTCCATCTCTCCTTAAAGCCGCAATGACAGCCCGTCTGCCAAAGTCATCCGGTAAACTCGAAATGCCGGAATAGCGCCAGCAACCAGACCAGAGCAGAAAACAAACGCTATGAGAAGGGCCTCACGAAAACTTGGCAGCCCAAAGCCGACCTTAAGCCCGAAATTCGCCATCAGAACTGGGTTGGCCGCCATCATGACTGTGGTCAGCAGGATGTAGCCAAGGATAACCCCCGTCAATAACAGAAGCACCGCCTCGAGCATTATCAGTGTAAAGATCGCGCGAGGTGTCGCCCCAACCGAGCGCAGAATGGCGAATTCACGCCGTCGTGCATCAAGCGTTGCTGACAGCATCACCACCATACCAATAACCCCCGCCAGCGCCACCGCGCCTGCCATCAGACGCAAGGCCGTTTCAGCGGTGCCCGTTATTGACCAAAGTTGGAGCAGCGCGACATTGGGCAGGACCGCCGTCAGCGCATCGCCGCGATATTCGGAAAGCTGGCGTTGGACTGATAGAATTGCGGTCTTGCTCTTGAGCCCCGCAAAAATCGCATTGATTGTGGCGGGCTCGTGCCCGTGATCATCGTGCCCCTGTTCATCGTGGGCGGCATGTGCGTTGGCGTCGTGTGACTCCTCGTTCCCACTATCGTCATGTTCACTGTGATCTGCCTCAGCCACGTGATCTGTGTGTGCAGCGTGATCGCCTTCTGCGGCGTGCCCTGTCTCGTGTTCGTGTTCTTCGTGTTCATCCTGTAACAGCAGCTGCTCATCACCGTCATCAGATCCTCCCAATTTCGCGAAGGGGTCGGCGTTTTCGGGCACTGCGTCTTCGTGCAAAGCGTCAAAGCCTTTGAGCGACACAAAGACCATTCGATCAACGGCAGTTCCGGTCACTGCCAGGACGCCGCTGATCGTGAATGGTGCTTCGTCGTGAATATCGAATGACACCTCTCCGGATCCGTGGGCATTTACGATTTCAGTTCCAGGACCATAACCAAAAGCCCGCGCAACATCGGCCCCAACGACGGCACCCATCGAAGTGTCAAAGGCACGCCCCTGTGCAAAGGTCAAAGATTGTCCACCACTGTAGCGAAAGCGTTCAAAATAAGCCTCGGAAGTGCCCACGACCGGATAGCCACGGTGGGAATCGCCCATCATGAGCGGCACCGTCCAGTCGATGCCGGGCATGTTCTCAACCATTTCGTAGCTTTCCCAGCTGAGGCCCGTTCCGGTCGAGCCAACGCCAAAAACAGTCGCCATCAGGATTTGCACGTCATTGCCGCGTGCGGCCACGATCAGGTCCACGCCTGAAACCGAGTTTGCAAAGCCGGCGCGTGCCTCGGTACGCAGCCTTTCAACACCAAGGATCAGCGCAACGCTAAGCGCGATGCTCAGGATGGTCAAAGCGGCAACAAACCGTCGGTTGAGCAAGCTTTTCAAGCAGAGATCAAGCATCACTTTGCTCCACCATTCAGCGCGTCCAATTCCACCGTTCGGTCGAAATGCGTTTCAAGGGTTCTATCGTGACTGACAAACAGCAGGCTTGATCCAGATTGATTACACTCCTTTAACAGAAGTTCGACAAATACATCCTTTGCCTCTTCGTCCAGCGCTGATGTTGGCTCATCAGCCAAAACGATTTCTGGTGATCCGATCAAAGCTCTGGCTGCCGCAACCCTTTGCTGTTGACCAATGCTCAGCGCGCTGGCCGGGCCATTCAGTGTCTTGGAGTCAGTCAACCCCAATTCACCCAACAACCGAGACGCGGCTTTTTGGGGTTCGGCCAATATGTTTTCCCGCCGCCGGGCAGAAAAGCGACAGGGCAGCAAAACGTTGTCAATCGCACTGAGCCAGGGCAGCAGATTGAACACCTGAAAGATTATTCCCATGTGATCGACACGAAAACGATCACGATCACTGCCCGACAATTCCCCTACATCCGTTCCTGAAACGAGAACCGATGCGCTGGGAACGTCAATGACCCCGGCAATCGCCGAAAGCAAAGTCGACTTTCCGCTCCCGCTAGGGCCACGTAACATGACTTTCTCGCCGGTGCTCAGTTCGAACTTGTCAATATCGAGTATTGGTTTCGCTTCGCCCGGCCAGCGATACTGTAATGAATTAATTGCAATGGGTGTCATAGGGATAAGTAGATAAAGCGGTTTCTCACTGTGTCTAGTGCTCCAGTCGCAAAACGGCTTTTCTGGCAACCTCTCTCAGTGTGCGAGTATTTTGAGGGACACTGCCCTCCCCTGCCCTTACAGGCCATAGGTGCCAAGGTTCCGTATCGCCCACACCCAAAATCAGGCCTGCGCCGAAATGTCCGGATGAAAGCAGGTCGCTTCCAGCCGGACATCTTGTCAAAGCAGGATCAATGGCCTCCCCCTGTGAGCCCGATACCGGATGCCAGAGCGACCCAGACCTTGATGCGCAACAAAATCGCCTTGAGCGCCCCCAATGCTTCGATCACATGGGCCAGAACACTTCCCTCCAGCGGGCCGGTTACATGCGTTGTATAGGCTTGCACCATACAGCCACTGCCATCGATCAAGAGCTCGGTATGCTCTGGATGTACAAGTTTGAAGTGCGCAACAATCTCGCCCCGCTGAGCCCGCTCTGAAGTTTCCATGAGATACCCGGTCGGCTTGATCTGACCTGCAGCAATGACCTCTTGCAAGCGAACCAACCTGGCAGGCAGCACTGTATTGCGCATACTGGCGTTGAAATTGCTGTCACACGCGATTTCAGCGGCCATTCCTTCGTACAGAACTGCGCTGGCCACTTGGGAAAATCCTGCTGCAACCTCCGACGTCGGATCAGCCCTGTCGTCCGGCACAATCACCATCGCGGCGCTCAGTGCGGTTTGCCCGGCACGCGCGCCAACGTTCAACGTCAATTGTTCAACCGTCCCGTCGACCACGGCATAAACCCGGGTTTTCGCCAGCTCAGCCTGCGCCTGTTCCAGCATGGATTCAGCTGTTTCAAGTTGCGCAGGCAATACTGACGTCACCCTGAGGCTCGCCGACTCAAGCTGTGTCCGGGCGGCTTCGACTTCGGACAGACGCGCCAACCGCGTGTTCTGAGCCCGTTCGAATTCATTCTCTCTGAAGGCCGCAGAATTGCGGTCCTTCAGGGCAGTTTGATCCGCCAACGACAATTCAATCTGGGCAAGCCCGGCTTCAGCGCCCTTTAGAACAGCCTGCGCCGTTCGCACTTCGACCTCGCCGGCTTCGATGGCGTTCTGCAGCTCAACCACTTGGTGTTCGGCAACATCCACTGCAGCCTGCTCACTGGTGTTTTCGACAGTGAAAAGCAGATCCCCCGTGGCAACATGATCGCCAGGTTTGACCAGCACCTGCGTGACCGTACCACCATTTTCGGCAACCACCGGCACAATCCTGAACGGAACCAAACCGGTGTAGGATTTGGGGTAATAATAGAAAACCGTAAAGAATAGGGCGACGGCAATGACGAACCACAAGAATACAGCCCGATGCACATTATAGAGCGTGACAGGAATCCCGCGCCAGCGCAGATACATGATCCGGATCACCAACGGGAATGAGGTGAGTATGAGTTCGATCATTCTGAGACCTCTTCGTGCTGGTGGTCGTGGGCGTGTTCATGCTCTGGTTTCAACCAGACCATCAAATCCCTTGCCAACGCTGCCGAAATCAGCGCAAGCGGCAGCAGGACGCTAAAGTGGGACAAAGGTGGCAGCACCTCGTATGCCAGCGCCACAGTCAGCAATGTCGGAATCGTCGTCTTGAGCGGCGTCATTTCCGACTTGTGCTCCGCGTGTTGATCAAACCTTGCATATAGGTGGATCACCAGAAAAACGATCAGGAACACAAATGCCAATGCAACAAAGGCAAAAGTGTCCGTTTCTCCCGGTGCCGTCCACCAACCAGGCCCCGCTCCATGGGTTTCAGTTGCCATTTCTTGGTCCCTTTCCTGAAAACTTGGTCAGATCGAAAGTACTATTAGCCATAAGATGTGCCAGGCGCTGAATACATACCAACAATTTTTCTACCTTCCCAAATGTTGATTTCGGTCGGTGCCCATCCGATCTTGCGAACACCAATCGTTCTTGTACGTCGGTTTTTCCATGAGGGTAAAATACCCTTTGCCGACATCAGCGAATAAACATCCATCAATTGTGGCCTCGGGTGAACACCCAACGCTTGGTCCTGTCAGTGCGAGCATAACAGCAGAAGCACAAGGATTGTGACCCCGATTTTGGAGTTTTTTTGACATCTTTCAGTCGATTGCCCCACGCGACTGGGACATTTTCATGACGCCCGGCAGACGTCCACCCTGGGTCAGGCAGGGCACACACACGGTTTCGCTATCCCAAAGGATCCAATTTCACCCCGGGCCCCCAAATCAAGATGCAACAAGGCTGTTTTCGAGACGCATTCTTTGATGACCTCGCGTAAGGGAAATATGCTGGAAAATCGTTCAAATCCGCCTCTGACAGCACCGCAATGCCCACACCGGAATTCCTTTCCCTGATTGGTGCCAAACACGCGATCTGCAATATTTTGTGGGACATCTTGCGGCTGTCTGACTCGCAACGCTTGTAGAATTTGGCGCGCCCCGGTGTATTTCGATGCACAAAAAGGCGGCTTGAAATTCAATAAAATTCCATCATTTCCGATCAGTACCCGAATTTTGAGGGATTGCGTCACCGCCACCATCTGCTAGCGTTACGCGCAATATCCGGGCCAATACCAATTCGATCAAATTTGCCCTTTCAGGGGTCCGCCCTATTATCCCTACCGGGGAAACTGCAACTAACGAAGAAATAAGTAGGAGGTCATTCATTTATGAAACTCAGCCCATTAAAATCTCTGGCCAGTGCGCTATCCGTATTTTCGGTTGTCGCAACGATGCCAGCGCTTGCTGCCGCGCAAGACAAACCAAATATTCTGGTCATCTGGGGCGATGATATCGGCCAATCCAACATCTCGGCCTACACGATGGGTCTGATGGGATACCGGACACCCAATATCGACCGGATCGCTTCGGAAGGCATGATCTTTACCGACTACTACGGGGAACAATCCTGTACGGCGGGTCGCTCGTCATACATCATGGGGCAATCCGTGTTCCGGACCGGCCTGTCAAAGGTGGGTCTGCCGGGTGCAGAGCTGGGTATGCGGGTCGAAGATCCAACCATCGCAGGATTGCTCAAGGCCGAAGGTTACGTGACCGGCCAGTTTGGCAAAAACCATCTGGGCGACCGGGACGAAATGCTGCCCTCCAATCATGGCTTTGATGAATTCTTTGGTAATCTTTATCACCTGAACGCCGAAGAAGAGCCCGAGAATGTCGATTATCCTGGCGATACGATTCTGGCCGATGGTCGGACCTTCCGCGAGGCATACGGCCCCCGTGGTGTTGTACGGTCCTCGGCAGATGGCAAGATCGAAGACACCGGTCCGCTGACCAAAAAGCGCATGGAAACCGTAGATGATGAAACCGTGGCTGCGGCCATCGATTTCATGGCACGGTCCGTCGAACAGGAAAAACCGTTTTACATCTGGTGGAATGGCACACGCATGCATTTCCGCACCCACGTCAAAGACGAGCTGCGCGGCATTTCCGGTCAGGATGAGTATTCTGACGGCATGGTCGAACATGATCGTCATGTCGGCATGCTGCTGGACAAGGTCGATGAACTGGGCATTGCCGACAATACCATCGTGCATTATTCGACTGACAACGGCCCCCATTACAACACGTGGCCCGATGCGGCATCGACCCCCTTCTTTGGTGAAAAGAACACCAATTGGGAAGGTGGATGGCGTGTGCCGTCGATGGTGCGCTGGCCTGGCAAGATCGACGCCGGAAGCGTGTCCAACGAGATCATGCACCACATGGACTGGCTGCCCACCTACCTGGCAGCAGCTGGCAACCCGGACATCAAAGACCAGCTGAAAGCTGGTGGTGTTCAGGCAATCGGGCGTGAATACAAGGTGCATCTGGACGGCTACAATTTCTTGCCCTTCCTGACTGGCGAAGCCGAAGAAGGACCTCGTCACGAAATCTTCTATTTTTCGGACGATGGCGACCTGACCGCGCTGCGCTATGACGACTGGAAAATGATCTTCCTGGAGCAGAAGGCCTATTCGACCCTGCGGGCTTGGATCGAACCTTGGACCGAACTGCGTATTCCGCTGATCTTTAACCTTCGTCGCGACCCTTATGAACGGTCGTACCGCACCTCGAACACCTATTATGATTGGCTGTTGGATCGTGCCTATCTGCTGGTGCCCGCGCAGAATTATGTCGGGCAATTCCTGGCCACTTTCCAGGAGTTCCCACCCCGGCAAAAAGCAGCTTCATTCTCTCTTGATCAGGTGATGGAGAAAATGACGACGAACCACGGCAGCAACTAATTGCCATTGGTGACGTCCTGAAATCGGCGGCGGCACACGGGTTATCGTGTGCCGCCGCATATCTCCTCGAACGACTTCCAGAACAGGAAAACCCTGTCACAACGCTGGAAAAATGAGGGCGACCAAACCCGGCGGCTATAGACGCGAACACAGTCTGTCAGTGCTCCGAACCTGATGACACGCATCCAGGACGCGGCTCATGTTTCCCGGACCCTTTTCGATCCTGGGGATTGGGCACCTCGTGATGAACAACCTCGCAAACCGTGCTATGCTGTTGGAAATCCTCACAATCGCCCCGTTGCCGAGTAATAGGTTTGGGTGTTTTCGCTTCGTGCTCGGGCTCAGAAACATGCCCTGATCTGAACCACAAACGCCCGACTAAATCTGGTGCGGTTAAGGCCCCGCTCCTCTCGCTACCAAAGAGTTGTCATGTCCAGTTTTTCAAAACTTTCTTTTGCATTTGGTGCCATTGCGCTTTCGACGTCAGTCCTGACGCCGGTTCACTCCCTAGCGGGCGACTTGCCCCGCCTGGTTTTGCAGATCACCGTGGATCAGCTTCGCGGCGATCTGATCAACAGATACGGGTCTCATTTCGGTGAAGACGGGTTCAACTATCTTCTGAACAATGGTGTCGTTTTCAAGAACGCGCATCACCGCCATGCCAATACTGAAACCATTGTCGGGCACACCACGCTGTCCACCGGGGCTGATCCTGCCATTCATGGGATGGTTGCAAATCTTTGGTTCGACCGAAAAACTGGTGAACAGTTCTATAATGTTCAGGACCCTGATTTCCCTCTGGTTGGGGCCGCTGGGATAGATGCACAGAACGAAATCGACCCGACGCAACGGGCCGCTACAACCGACGGGCGGTCGCCCCGTAATATCATCAGTTCGACCCTATCGGATGAGATTGCCCTGCATTTTGGCCCTGAATCCAAGATTTTTGGTGTCTCGGTCAAGGATCGCGGTGCCATCGCCATGGCCGGCCACGCAGGTCAGGCCTATTGGTTTTCCAAAGCCGAAGGCCGGTTTGTCACCAGCACCTTCTATCGCCAAGACTACCCAAGCTGGATTGCCGATTGGGAAGCCCGAGGATTGGTCGCATCTTATGCTGAACAACAATGGACCCTGTTGCGTGAACCCGCCACCTATGCCTTTAGTGGTCGTGATGACCAACCCTGGGAAACCGAAATGCCCGGCTTTGGTCGAACATTCCCGCACAATTGGGGTCCCGCCGACAACAAGTACTTCACAACGCTCCTGACGCTCAGCCCGGCCGGGGATGCAATCACAGTCGATTTTGCCAAAACACTGATGGATGCCGAAGAACTGGGTCGGGACACTATACCCGATTACCTGTCAGTGAGCCTGTCATCGACCGACTACGTGGGTCATTTCTTTGGCCCCTCGAGCCTGGAGGCCGAAGACAATTTGGCTCAACTGGATCGCCGTTTGGCGGATCTGTTTGCCCATGTTGATGCAACGGTCGGATTGGACAAAACCCTGATCGTGCTGTCCGCTGATCATGGCGCACCAGAGCACCCGGGTTATTTGGCAACTCTTGGGATACAAGCGGATGTTTTCAATTTTGATGATGTCGACACAAAACCCGGCTTTGTCAGATTACAGGAAGAATTTGGGGTATCGCGCGATCTGATCCAGAACTTTTCAAACCCCTATGTCTACCTCGATCAAAAGATGATCGCAGACCGGGGTCTGGATCCTATCGCGGTGGAAAAGGCCGTCGCAGAAGAATTGCAGAAACTGCCCGGAATTGCGTATTCAGTTGCCAGCTCTGATTTGCGAGACGGCACCTTTGCACAGGCAAAAATTACCGACGCCGTTTTGAACAATTTCCATTCCGAACGGTCGGGGGACATCTATGTGGTCTTTGAACCGCATTGGTTTGTCGCCGATCTTGACGGGTTGGTCGTTGCGTCGGCGCACGGGTCGCCATGGACATATGACACGCATGTACCGCTGATCTTTTCTGGCCCTGGGATCAAGGCAGGGAATGTGTCCCGCCGGGTCGAAACCGTAGACGTCGCCCCAACGGTGACAACATTTCTGGGAACCAAGATGCCGTCGGGGGCAACAGGCACCGCCCTGCCCGAAGCCATGCCAGAATAACGGATCTGGGCCGGTGCGTTTTCCCGGTATCGGCCCAGATCATCCACCCAGATCTGCGCGCATCAAATTCAACGGAACATCGTCCGGGTTTGCCTCCAGCGCGCTGTTCACCGTCTCCAATGCAGCCTGTCGGTTTCCCATAGCGCTGTGAATACGCACCATCATGGACCACGCCTGTGTCAGCTGTGGATCCATGTCAACCGCTTCGCCAAAGGCGCTCAGCGCGATTTCCATTCTGCGAGTCGTCAGACCAATACCCGCCAAAACCATCTGGGCTTCGGGGAAGTCGGCCTTGGACTTTAGCGAACTCTGCCAGTCTCCCATTGCCTTGCCCAGGTTTTCATTGATGCGGGGCGGCAGATAGGCGATGCGCATTCCCAGAAACCCACGGGCTGCTGCAATACGAACCGCCTTGACCGGGTCCTCCAGCAACCCGGCCAACCGCGCGGAACGCTCGACTTCTGGCGCACCCCGTTGCAGTGCGATCGCAGATACACGCACCAAGGGATCCGGGTCGGACAACATGGGGTCGGCGCGGGTCGCCAGGCCCGGGTCCGCAATGGGGAGCAACATATCCAATGCTGTTGCTCGAACAATCCCCGGCAATTGATCGTACTCTGCCAACATGATCAGCGACTCCCGCTGGCTGCGCAAATCGGTTCGTGCCGCTGCAAAGGTCTGGGAAAAATGCCGTTCTTCGCGACGCGAGCTATCGGGAAACCAATCGGCAATCTTACCTGCGGCCCAGCGGGCGGATTGGTCGTCGTGGCAATCGTTACAGGCATTGGGCGCGCGGGTTTCGAGGCTCAAATCCGGCCGTGGAACCCGAAACGAATGATCCCGCCGACCGTCAACCCCCATATAATTACGTTCGATCATGTGGCAGCTTTTGCATTCAGATCCCGCCGTATCCGCGAGATGAAACGTATGTGACGGGTGGTCGTATTCCTTGGCGGTCAGAGATGGGAAGTCCGGATTGCCTGCCGGAGAATGGCACTGGGTGCAAACCGCATTTCCTTCGGCTTTCAGCTGGGCCGTGTGCGGATCGTGGCAATTGCTGCATGTCACGCCATTTGCATACATCTTGGACTGCAAGAAAGATCCATAAACATAAACTTCGTCCAGGATCTGCCCATCTGCGTGGTACAATCCAGGTCGCAAAATACTGAGCCGATAAGCATCATGAAACGGGGTGCCGGGCAGTGGGTTGCCGCCCTCAAATGGCTCACGCCGCGAATGGCACGAGGCGCATTGCTGGATCTGGACCTCGGTATCGGTGAGCCTACTCAGCGGTTGCGTCGTCCCGGCCAGATAGCGGCGCACAGCGGACTGCCCGTCGTCCGTCAGGTTCAGATTGACCAAAAGCCCGATGCCATTCACACCGCTCCATTTGCCTTTGGCCAGGCTTGTTCCGGCCTCGGCCCATTCGACATGGGCCTGGGCTGGGCCATGACAGGCTTCGCAACCAACACCGGTTTCGACCTGTGTGCTTTGATACAGGTCCCGTTTGGGATCATAGTTCTTTTCGAACCCAGTTGCATGGCATTCGGCGCAGCGCGCGTTCCAATTCTTATAAGGGCCGCTCCAATGCAACCCGTCCTCGGGGACCAATTCCTGATCCGGATATAGATGGTACCAGCGTTCCTGTTCCACATCCCATACGACATCAAACGACTGCATCCGTCCGGGTTCGGTTTCGACGATATATTGTTGCAGGGGCGCGATCCCGCCAACACCCACCACCGGAAACTGACGTTTGCCCCCCGGGATATCGTCGGTCTCAATTATATATTGCCCGTCTTTGCGCCGAAATCGGGTCGTCATGCCCTGATGCGAAAAACTGCGTCCGTCAAATGCGCCGACAACTGTTTTTTCTGACGGTTCCGTCCAGGCCTGCGCATGATGGGATTTCTGCCAATCCTGCATCGCCTGATCATGGCAGTTGCCGCAGGATTGCGATCCCACATAATTGGGGCGGTCAAATTGTTCCGCATGCGCCATTTCGATCCAAGCGAAGAAAAGACCGGCAGACAGAACCGCCCACCTTGAAATTGAGACCAAACATTCAAGGACCGAACTGGTCTTTCCATTTTGTTGCATTGTAAATCCATTTCAGGCTGATCATAGCCCAACTCATTGACAGGAAATATTTTTATCGCGATGTTACCCAGTGTGACACCTGCAGTACAGCACAAAAAACGCGCCATTCACCTGGCTTCTGTACATCCGCAAGCCTTTGACTGACAGTGAATTCAAAACCGGCAGATCGTTGATACAAATCAGAGCCAGTTCCCGGCGCTCTCCAGTATTCTGGATCAACATGCAGTCGTGGCGATAGCGGACCATTCGGCTTTGGCGGTTTACTATCGCTTTTGCTAGGCTCATCCCTGCGCTGGACGCCAGCGATCAACATAGAAACAGAGGCCATATAGGATGCTCAAAAAGCTATTATTTCCGGTCATTCTGTCGCTTTTGATTCTTGGGCTTTATGTCAGCCCGGATTTTCAGGAAATATCAGCCGGAGTGGCGATCTTTCTGTTTGGCATGTTGATGCTCGAAGACGGCTTTAAACTATTCAGCGGTGGATTTCTGGAAATTGCGTTGGAAAAGGCGACCGGATCGATCCCCAGATCATTGGGGTTCGGGATCATCACCACCACCATCATGCAATCCAGTTCGCTGGTGTCGGTCATCACCATTTCCTTTTTGTCGGCCGGGTTGATTTCCCTCCTGGCCGGTGTCGGGATCATCTTTGGTGCAAATATCGGCACGACAACGGGCGCGTGGTTGGTGGCGGGGTTTGGGCTCAAGGTCAAGATTTCGGCCTATGCACTGCCAATGCTGGCGATAGCGATCGTCATGGTGTTCCAAAAGAACAAATACTGGCGTGGTGCTGGCTTTGTGTTGGCCGGGCTGGGGTTTCTGTTCCTGGGAATCCACCACATGAAGGAAGGGTTCGAGGCCTTCAAGGATCAGTTTGATCTGACCCGCTTTGCCATGACGGGTTTCACAGGGCTGGTGGTCTATACGATGATCGGGGCGACTGCGACCGTGGTCATGCAGTCCAGTCATGCCACCATGGTGCTGATTATTACTGCATTGGCCGCCGGTCAGATTTCCTATGAAAACGCGCTGGCCTTGGCGATCGGAGCCAATATCGGCACCACGATTACCGCCATTATCGGATCCTTCACCGCAAATTTTCAGGGCAAACGCCTGGCTCTGGCGCATCTGATTTTTAATCTGGTCACGGCGGGCGTCGCCCTGGTCTTTATTGGACCAATCCGAGACGCAGTGGACATCATCAGCTTGAATGTCGGCATTGCAGACACCGATTTCGCGCTGAAGCTCGCCGTCTTTCACACGATCTTCAATGTTCTTGGGGTTGCGTTGATGTTGCCGCTGATGCGCCGAATGATTGCCATGCTGGAACGGGTGGTCGTTGAGCCGACCGAAGACCTGAGCGAAGCCAGATACCTGTCCGCAGTCGTCGACGAATTCCCCCAGACCGTCAAGGTGGCCATGCGCAAGGAGGTCATGCACTTGTATGACAACGCGGTCGAACTGATCACGCATGGGCTCAATCTGCACCGCCATGACATTTTTGACAGCTCGGACATCGCAGCCACGGTCAGAGCCTGTAGGACTCCGGTCGAATTCGACATTGATCAGCGATACGAAGCAAGGATCAAAACGCTTTATGCCGCCATTGTCGAATTCGCAACGCGCGTCGGGCCCAAGGATCTGCCCGAGGAGGTCATGGAAGACATTTATACCATGCGCGACGCGGCCGGACGCATTGTGCGTGCCGTGAAATCGGTCAAACATCTGCGCCGCAACGCGACCCACTATACCGAACAGACACAGGGGGTGATCACCGATCTATACGATCAGCTCAGGACCGAACTGGCGCGCATATTGGTTGAAATCAGAAAACTGGATCAGGCAGACCCCGAAGACAGATCAACACTATGGCTGGACCAGGAACGTATCCAGGTGGAAAAGGATGCCAAGGGCACCAACGCCACCGTCGAAACACTGATCCGGGACAATGCCATAGACGCCTTTATGGCAACTTCATTTTTGAATGATTCCGGGTATGCCTATGGTGCCATGCGCGATCTGCTGGGTGCCGCCCAGGCCATGTACAATGAACCTTCTGATGCGTTGGCCGAAGTCGAACGCATTCTGTCACTGGAGGACGACGAGGTTTCCGCCTACGCCGACACGGGATTTCCGGCGCATTCGGAACCGAACCACAAGGAACCAGCTTCTGCATCACAAAACTGACACACCAAGCTGCTATAATTGAGCGTCAGAGGAGCGCATCCGTCATGGGACTTGAAGACACAATTCAGAAGCTCGACAAATATCTGAAGCGCCTGAAGAAGGGGAAAACGAAAAAGATCAAACCTGCGCATCTGGAAAAGATCAAACGCAAGCTGACAACCAAACAGGACATGCTGAAAACCGAATTGGCGGAAACCACCAAACCGTCCAAGCGAGAAAGGTTGGAGGGCAAGTTGCAGATCGTTCAGGAACAATTGGGCCGGGCGCACTGGCTGAGCCAGCAACTGTCAGAACCCTGATATTTCTGTGGCATTGCAGGGATTTTGACAAAACATTCGCCCGCAGTTTCCCCTGTGCACAAATTCCTTGCCAAAATTTCAAAAAATATGATTATGACGTCATATTTATGATGAGTCGCCCATGCCTCACGAATCCACATCGTCCCCGACCAGTACCACAGCTGCCTTGGGGTTCTGCTTTGCAGACGACCTTTCCCGATCGGCCATGACCCTCAGAAAGGGAGAACGCACCCGATCCGCCATTCAGGTCGCGGTCTGCAAACAACTCGAGACAGTGTCGCTGGCCGATCTGACGATTGCCAATATCTGTGACGCAGCCCAAATCTCACATGGGACGTTCTATATCTATTTTCCGAACCGCAATGCGTTGGTCGCGGATGTACTGTTCCGTTTTTCTGCCTTTGTGCAGGCCCGGATGCGCAACGCCTCGCGCGAGGATCCTGATGATCGACCCGCACGGGCGGCAACATATGCCTATTTTCAGCTGTTTGAAGCCAACCTGGGATTGATGCGCTGTCTGATGCGGCATTTGGACAACTTTCCCGAGGCACAGGCCGAATTTTGGAACCTGAACCGCGAGTGGTTGGAAACCGTCGCAACTTCGACCGCGAACAAACTGCGCAAGACAGGCCTGGACATCAAACACGACGAACTGATGCGACGCGCCTATGCATTGGGAGGAATGACAGATCAATATCTGGCCGGGCTGCTATTGGACAAGGACCCGAACATGCAGCCGTTTTCCCGGGATCGGCAGGCATTGATCGACACTCTGACCTTGCTATGGGAACGGGGATTACAATCATGACACTGCTACGGAACGCACATACCCTGCCAGCAAGCACCCTGTCCGACAACGCCCGGATCAGTTGGAGGCAACAATGTTCCCATGTCGCAAAAAGCTCGGAATTTTATCGTCGCCTCTGGGACGGGAAACAGCCACCCTGCGACCTGAATGATCTGCCCGATCTGCCCCTGTCAGACAAATCGCATCTGCGGGTATCGCAGGCGGATCACCCGCCCTTTGGTAACTACCTGGCTGCGCCCCAAGCCCGAGCCGTGCGGCTGCATCGCACATCTGGCACCACGGGTCAGGCCATGAACCTGGCCCTGTCCGAACGTGATTGCGAAATCACCGAAACAGTCGGCGGACGGGCCCAACGCCTGGCCGGACTGACCCCGGACGACACTGTCGCTCATTGTTTGAATTACCAGATGTGGATGGGAGGGCTGACCGATCACATGACCCTGCAAAAGACCGGCGCATTGGTCATCCCGTTTGGCGTCGGCAGCACCGAATTGCTGATCCGCACCATTCAAGAAGTTGGAGTGACGGCATTGTCCTGCACCCCGTCTTATCCCGCCGTATTGGAACGGGTGATCGCCGACAGGTTTCCGGACCTGTCACCCAAGGATCTGGGACTAAGGTTGGGTCTGTTCGGGGGTGAGGCGGGTTTGGATGATCCGGCCTGGCGGACGCGAATGACACAGACCTGGGGGCTAGAGCCTCGCAACGCCAACTATGGTGTCTCTGACGTGTTTTCCAATTTTGCCGCCCAATGCGAATACGACACACGCCTGCATTTCGTGGCTGCTGATGTTCTGTATCCGGAACTGATTGACCCAGAAACAACACAGCCCCGGCCCATAGCGCCCGGGGTTACGGGCGAATTGGTTCTGACCCATCTTGAACGTGAATGTCAGCCCCTGGTCCGGTTTCGAACCGGTGACATCATCGCTGTTGATGCCACCGATCCCTGCCAATGTGGGTGTACCGGATTCCGGTTCCGGGTTGTCGGGCGGTCCGACGACATGATTGTTGTGCGGGGGTTGAACATGTTTCCCACCATGGTGGCCGCGGTCATCAACGGATTTTCCGACCTCAATGGCGATTACCGGATTATTCTGGACCAACCGCCACCCTTTGACGTGCTGCCGGTTCATGTGGAATTGGCGGACAACGTCACCCCGTCTGTGGCGCTGGCCCAGGCCATCGAAAACAGATTCAAACAGGTGCTGGGCGTCACTGCCCGATTGACCCTGTTGTCCCCAGGCACCTTTGGCGTCACCGAAGGCAAGACCAGCAGAGTCATCAGGAGTTTTTCATGAGCGATCCCATCTTTGAAACCGTCCTTAGCACATTGGCGGAAACCGGTGTCAGAACGATCACCCTGAACCGCCCCGCCAGCCTCAATGCGATGAACCGGTGCCTGATCGATGACGTGGCCCGTGCTTTTGATCACGCCAATGGCGACCCCGCGACACGTGCCATCATCTTTACCGGCGCGGGCAAAGCATTCTGCGCCGGTGATGATCGACGCGAACATGTGCATCCGGCGTCCGAACAGGAAGCCCGCGACCTGGTACAGGCGATCCAACGCGCGACCCACGCCATTACCTTTGGTGCCAAACCCGTTGTCGGTGCCATCAACGGTTGGGCCGTGGGGGGCGGGTTTGAATGGGCAATCAACTGTGACTTTCCGATCTGGGGTAAAAGCGCCAAAGGTTTCTTTCCCGAAGTCTCACTGAATCTCTTTGTCACCGGAGCAGTCACGTCATTGCTGCCTGCGCTGGTCGGAGTGCACAAGGCCCGAGAGATGCTGTTCTTTGGTGATAAGTATTCGTCCGAGGACCTATTGGCCGCAGGTGTCGCATGGAAGGTGGTCGAAGATGACGTGCTGATGCAAACCGCCCATCAAACTGCTGAACGGCTGGCAAACTTGCCCATTCTCTCGGTGCGCGCAATGAAGCGTGTTTTGAATGCCTCGGCCAGTACCGATTTGAACCGCGCATTGGCACTGGAAACAGAAGCCACCATTGCCGGTTTCATGGACCCGACCACAACCGAATTGCTTTCAGCCTTTTGAACCGCGGCACAGGCGGACCTACCGAAGGCCCGCTGTGGCCTTTTGCATCGCTGTTATCAATGCATCCCGTTTGGCCGAAAGCTCGGATGGCGTATGCCCTTGTGCCGCCTCCCCAACCCCCTGAATCAGAGCCTGGGCCACAGTGTCGTCCAGGTGCACCTGCCCCAGATCGTCCCACCACCCGTTGAAGGTATCGGTAAAATGGTCGCAAAACGCCTGTAATCCACCTTCGCCTGCGCCCAGATTGAACAGCATCGTTGGCCCCATCGCGGCCCATCGCAATCCCGGCCCGGCCCAGACCGCCTTGTCCACATCTTCGACGCTGGCCACACCCTCCATCACCAGGCTAATCGCTTCGCGCCAGATTGCTGCCTGCAAACGATTTGCAACATGTCCGGGAACTTCCTTGTTTACCCGGATCGTCACCTTGCCGATGCTTTCATAAAACCGCTCTGCAGCCTCGACCGTTCCGGGGGCAGTTCTGTCATTTCCCATCACCTCGACCAGAGGAATCAGATGGGGCGGGTTGAACGGATGCCCCAAAACCAATCGTGCAGGGTCGCGCCACCCCCCCTGCATCTGGCTCAGCGTCAATCCGGAAGCCGAACTGGCCACAACCGTCTCTGGGGTCAGGACCGGTTCGATCTCGGCAAACAGGGCATGTTTGATCTCGACCCGTTCCGGGACACTCTCCTGAATAAAGCTCGCTCCCTCCACCGCTGCGGGGGCCGAAGTGTGAAAGCTGACGGCGTCAGGCGTGCCCTGTTCCGTCAATCCCAGTTCAGCCATTGTCGGCCAGGCCATTTCCACATAGTCACGCACCCGTTTTTCGGCACCGGGTGCCGGGTCAAAAACGGCCACCGATCGACCCGAAGCCAGAAACAGCGCGGTCCAGCTGGCCCCGATTACGCCTCCGCCGAGGCTGGCGGTATGTGCAAATTCTGACATTAGAACAATCCTGGATTAAGAGGCGATGCGGCGGTCATGCCACCATCAACGGTCAGACATTCACCCGACACATAGGCCGACTGATCCGAGGCCAGCCACGCCACCATATTGGCGATATCTTCAGGTCGACCAAATCGGCCCACTGGATGACGCGCCAATGCATCAATCTTGGCCCTTTTGGGATCTTTCGCCAATGCAAAAGCATCATCGGCCATTTCGGTCATGATCCATCCCGGGCGAATGGCATTGCAGCGAACCTTTGGACCATGGTCCACCGCAATCGAGCGGGTCAAGCCATGCACAAATGCCTTGGACGCATTGTACAATGCCATCGACGGATCCGCGACAACGCCAGAAATAGACCCGATATTGATAATATTTCCACCATGTTCAGCCATATCCGACAGGGCAACCCGACACATGTTGAACACCCCCTTGCAGTTGACGTTCATCACCAGATCCCAATCGTCATCATCGCTGTCAGCCAGGGTCTTTTCGACTTGTACGCCCGCATTGTTGACCAGCAACGCCACCCGGCCAAAGGTGGCATTGGCGGTTTCGATCAAAAGCGCAGCATCACCTGTCAAAGACACATCCGCCTGCACCCAAATCACTGCCTCTTGCAGTTCGGCGGGCCGTGGTCCGCGCCCACAGGTGACAACGTTGTATCCATCCGCTACCAAACGGTCGACAATGGCCCTCCCGATCCCCCGGCTGCCGCCAGTTACGATGGCTGTCTGTTTTCCCATGTCCCGTTCCCCTCAGAGTTTCATCTGCTGGACCTGGGCCGATAGCCCCCCGTCCAGAACCCAAAGCTGCCCACTGGCATAACGCGCTTCGTCCGACGCCAGCCAATTCACCAGATTGGCGATATCTTCGGGTGTGCCATAGGTGCGCATCGGATGGACGTCGCGGACCGCCTTTTGCAAGGTTTCAATATTGCCCCCCTCCCCACCGGATCCGTCACCGGCAAAGAAACTCTGAAGCATCGGCGTGTCGATATACCCAGGGCAAATCGCATTGACCCGGATACCTTCGGGGCCGTGGTCGCAGGCCATTGCACGAGTCAGCGCATGAACCGCGCCCTTGGTCGCGCAATACGCCGCAAGACCCGGATCCGCGATGAACCCATCATAGCTGCCGAAATTGATCAGGCTGGCACTGTTGCCAGATTTGGCTGCCTCACGCATCAGCGGCAATGCATATTTCGAGGTCAGGAACGTACCTGTGCAATTCACTGCAAAGGATTGGTTCCACTCTTCCAACGACGTGTCTTCGATGGTCTTTTCGATTTCGATCCCTGCGGCATTGACCAGGATGTCCAGCTTTCCGCATTCTTTCCGAACTCGCTCCATTGTGGCCTGGACAACAGCTTCGTCTGCGACATTCATTTGTACAAAGCGGCTGCCCTCCTCATCATGTTCCGCCAAAGACCCTTGCGGGCTGAGATCTGCCGCATAAACCGTGGCCCCTTCGCGCAGGAAACGGGCCACAATGGCCCGACCAATACCGCCGCGTCCGCCTGTAACCAGTGCGATTTTTCCTTCAAGTTTCATGTTTTTGGCCTTCATTTTGATGCACTGTTGTTGTGTCGTTTGAGCGCGTATTCAAAGGGGGGAACCGATAGCGGTTTGCCGCCACAGTCCAATCCATGTGATTTCGGACATATTGCTGGCTGGCATCGCTGGGCGGGTTATAGTCCCAGGCCTCGCCAGCCCCGGCTTCCATCGCCGCGTGCAACGCGCGGCGGGACTTCTGAGTGGCCATGATATCACGCCGTAATGCATCACCGTTCCAGCGGTCCTTGACCTCGGCTGAAAACACTTCCGCCTGGGTGGCATACGCAGCGTCGGCCACCACATTGACCTTTTCCAGAGGGTCATTTGCAAGATCATACAGCTGTGGCGGGTCAGTATCGCAATGGATATACTTTAGCGTCCCACGCCGGATCATGAACACCGGGGCGGGAGTCATTTCGGCACAATACTCACCTATGGCTTCGTCACACGGATCCACCTCACCCCGTGCCAGCGGCATCAGGCTGCGCCCATCCACCGGCTCACCCAAGATCGCATCATTGCCCCCGGCGATTTCGATGACTGTTGGTAGAATATCGACAAGCGAACACGCATTGAGCGCCGTCCCCTGCACCACATTCGGTCCGGCCATGATCAGGGGAATTCGCGCCGAATGTTCAAAGAAGTTCATCTTGTACCACATTCCGCGCTCGCCCAACATGTCACCGTGATCAGCAGTGACCATGACAATGGTATTGTCCAGCTCCCCGATATCTTCGAGCGTTTTGACAATTTCGCCAACTTTGCTGTCGAAGTAACTGACATTGGCCAGGTAGGCCCGGCGTGCACGGCGCACTTCTTCGTCTGTTAACGCAACCGTGCTGGCCTCGATCCCGTCCATCACACGACGCGAAAACGGATCCTGCGCTTTGGCAGACAGTACGAATTCAGGCAATTCGATGTCGTCGTCCGAATAGAGATCCCAGAACTCGGGTTTGGCCACATAGGGGTCATGCGGGTGAATAAAACTGGCCACCAAAGCAAACGGGGCGCTCTGTCCCTGTGCTCGATCCCGCCCCCTATCAATCAGCCACCGCCGCGCGGCAAAGCCGACTTCGTCGTCATAATCGGTTTGAAACGTAGCGACCGCCACACCACTTTCCTTGACGGTTTGCATGTTGTGGTACCATTTGTCGATGCGTTCGTCGGGGGCCTCCCAATCTGGCGTCCAGGCAAAATCAGCCGGGTAAATATCGGTGGTCACCCGATCCTGAAAGCCGTGCTTCTGGTCCGGGCCGACAAAATGCATTTTGCCCGACAGGCACGTGTGATAGCCCAACGCCCCAAGATAGTGAGCAAAAGTGGGCACCGATGCGGGTAACTCGCTTGCGTTGTCATAGGCGGCAATGCGGCTGATCAACTGTCCTGACATGAGAGCAAAACGGGACGGCGCACACAGCGGACTGTTGCAATAGGCCGCGTCAAAGCGCATTCCACGCGCAGCCAATGCATCAATATGCGGGGTTTTGGCGACCTTGTGCCCATAGGCACCGCAATAGTGCGGTGCCAGTTGGTCTGCCATTATGATAACGATATTGGCCGGCTGTGCCATTTTTTTCTCCCTGTTGAACCAATGTGATGAGGTCACCACCCTGCGGCGGTGGCTCGTACAACATCGGCTTTGTCCGCGGCGAACCAGGCGGACAGGGGGACATCATCCAGCGGCCCGTTTATAGGCATCTAGAACCAGACCGTGGAAATGATGCACCGCATGTTCCGACATACCGGACCCGCCAGGATCGTTGACAATTCGGCCTCTGTCGAACGCAGGCGTGTTCATGCCCTTTTGCACGCTTTCAACGATGTTGATGTCTTCGACCTGCAAAACCTCATCCAGATACCGGATCGAATCCAGCTCGGCCTCGTTCGGAGTTGTGTCCTCGAGAAAGAAATCATATGTCTCCAGCGTCCGGTCGGGGCCTGCCGGAATGATATTCAGGATAATCATCGAAGACCGCCCAGGATATCGCATGATGCACGTATTCGGCCAAAGCCACCAAACGGCGTGTGTTTTCACTGTGGCATTGGAAACGTCATAGGCGCTGTTGGGCGTATTGCCCGCATCTGCCATGTGACTGGAATAAATCCCATGGGTTGTCACCTTGTAGGTGTCCATATCGACCAGGTCGCAGAAATCCTTGTGCGCTGTGGGGCAGTGATAACATTCCAGAAAGTTATCAACGACATTCTTCCAGTTGGATTTGATGTCATAGGTCAATCGATGCGCAAATGTCAGGCCATCAATGTCTGGTGCCCAATGGCGAATTTCAGTTTCAAGATCACCTGACATGTCCGAAAGGGACCCAGCATTCTGATCGAGGTTCACATAAACAAACCCACAGAATTCCTCGACCTTGACCTCATCCAGGCAGATCTCACCGGCGTCGAACCCCTCCAGGTTTTCGGTATGGGGCGCACGCACCAATTGGCCGTCCAGTTTGTAAACCCAGGCATGATACGGGCACATGATCCGGGTTGTTTCCCCTTCGCCAGACAAGAGTTCGTGGGCCCGGTGTTTGCAGACGTTGTAAAACGCTCTCAATGTCCCATCACGTCCACGAACCACGGCAATCGGCTGGCCGGCAATTTCGATGGTGGTGTAGCTACCAGGGACGCGAACCTTTTCGACGTGGCACACCCATTGCCATGTTTTGGCGATGATTTCACGCAGGTCCACCTGATACCAAGCCGGATCGGTATAGGCCTGTGCACGCAAAGAAAATGATCGAGACGCATTTTCATCATAGCCGCGGGAAATCTCTGCGAATTGCTGGGTGCTGGGCAGCTCCGTCATAACAAGCCTCCTCCGAAATTGGTTGATGAGCAGGCCGGGCGATCCGGCTTATGTATCAGAATTGGGCTTTTCCTGTTCAATTTCTGTGCGCAGTTCGCCACGTTTTGTACAAAATTGGCCAGCTTTCGGCTAATCTGTCTTTCGATGCATCGGCCAGGCCCGAAATTCAAATGGAACCCGCCCTTCGACTCGATCAGAGCGCGGGGCCAGCCCAAACCGCTGACGATAGGCGCGGCTGAAATGTACCTGGCTGGAAAACCCCGACGCGACCGCCACTTCGGCAAGCGGAATTTCGGTTTGGGTCACCAGCCCACGTGCGCGATCAAGCCGGATGTCCCTGTAATACAGCATTGGCGTTTTTTTGACGTAGGTGGTGAATTGCCGATTCAGCTGGCGCTGTGAAATCCCGACGGCGGCACAGATTTCCGGAATGCTAAGTGGGGCTTCCAGGTTCTGTTCCATGACTGCAATGGCACGTTTCACAACGCCAGGTGCCAGCTGTCCTATCGGTTCGGCCAACCCCGGATTCTGTAACGCTCCGACCGGGCGGACAGTCTGGTGAAACAGGTAACGTGCTGCCGCATTGGCCAGCTCGTCGCCATGGGTGCCCCGTATGATGTGCAGGGCAAAATCCACCACAGCCCCCCCGCCGCAGCAGGTGATCCTGTTGCCGTCGAACACAAACAGTTCTTCGCTGGTTCCCACATCGGGAAACAGTTCAATCATCGCATCGATATGTTCGTAATGCACCGTCGCACGACGGTGTTTCAGCAATCCCGCCTCGGCCAGGATAAAGGCTCCGGTGTCAATCGCCCCGATGGTGCTGCCCTGGCGAGCCCATCGCCAAAGCGCCGCATTCAACGGAGCTGATTTATGCGTCTCTGGTGCCCAGCTGCTTGACACGATGACAATATCGTAGCGCGTCTCCTGTACGATGGACAGCGCCACGGTATCCATGCTCATACCGTTGCTGGCCAGACATACGCCCCCGGTTGGCGAGACGAGCTGCCATTGAAAATGGGACCGACCGTCCAAATAATTGGCGGCTCGGAACGGGTCCAGGAATCCAACGGTTGCAGCCATGTTAAAGCTGGGCGTCACGAGAACCAGAATCTTGACGGTTTTGTCAGTTCGATTGTCAGTCGCGTTTTGCATCTGGCTATTTTGGCAAACTGGACGGCGAATGAAAGCTATATCGCATTACTGTGTCAGCCCCAGCCGCTGCAAGACCGAATTGACCGCCAGCCCGAACACCCGCGCCTGTGGGGCCGGTGTTTCATCCGGGCGTTGCATCAACCCGACGGGACCTCGTGTGATCCCTGTATCAAAGGGCAGCGCCACCAGATGCCCGTCCGAAATCTCGTTGGCAACGACCCCCGCAGAAATAATCCAGATCGCATCCGACCGGCGGGTAAAGACGCGCCCGAACGCACCCGATACGGTTTCCAACCGATTGTCGATGCCCCCGACCCCATGCGCGATCAAAAATCGGTCCACCAGCGGACGAATGGCTGATCCTTCGGACGGATAGATCACCTGCCAGTCGCCAATGCGTTGAATGTCGGGGGCCTGCAACAATGGGTGTCCTGCCCGCACCACGAATTCGACACGCTCTTCGTATAACTGGGTAAAGGAAACGCCCTGCATGGTGTCAGGTCGCCCCAATCGCCCGATGACCAGATCCAGATCCCCGACCCGCAATCGCTCCATCAGATACCCATGCGGCCCATCCATGATCCGCAGGCTGGATCCCGGTGCCAGATCAGCAAATTCGGCGGCGACATCCGGCATCAACCGGGCCGCAACAGAGGGCAAGGCCCCCACAGACAACCGTGTCTTGCCTTGCGCACCCACCTGCTCGACACCGCTCAACCCCTGCTGCAAGGCCGCCAATGACATTTCGGCAAAATGCAGGAACACTTCACCCTGTCGGGTCAGCGTCACCCCTGATCGGTTGCGGGTCAGCAGGGTGGACCCCATGATCTCCTCCAGTTCTTTTAGGGTCTTGGAAATTGCGGGCTGTGTCAGGAACAGTTTTTCCGCAGCCAGCTTAAAGCTATGCTCACGGCAAATTTCGATAAAACACTGTATATGTCGAAATTTGATCCGGCGATCTATCATTTACTTTCCATTTTTAGAAACTAAAATCTACACAACCTCATTTTACTTTGTGTTTTCCAACATTCAATATGATCTCATATGTTTCCAAAGGGGGTCACCATGCGTACTCAAGTTGTCATTATTGGTGGAGGGCCATCGGGCCTGTTGCTGAGCCAACTGCTGCATCGCAAGGGCATCGATACCGTTGTTCTGGAACGCAAGACCCGTGACTATGTTCTGGGTCGAATTCGTGCCGGTGTGTTGGAAACCGGGTTCGTCAATCTGATGCGAGAGGCAGGGGTCGCTGAACGGATGGATGCCGAAAGCATTGTCCATGACGGCACCGTAATCGCCTATGGCGAAGACCAATTTCGCATTGATTTCCAGCAGAGTACCGGAGAAAGCGTGGTGGTCTACGGGCAGACCGAATTGACCCGCGACCTGTATGATGCACGCGAAGCCGCCGATGGGAAAATCGTCTTTAACGTGGAAAACGTCACCATCCATGACGCCGAGTCAGAGACACCCCATGTGACCTACCAGTGCGATGGTCAGGAACATCGTTTGGATTGTGATTTTGTCGCCGGCTGTGACGGCTTTCACGGGGTCAGCCGCCAAACCATCCCGCTGAGCGTGCGCCGCGAATACGAAAAACTGTACCCTTTTGGGTGGCTGGGTCTTCTGTCGGACACCCCGCCCGTGCACCCCGAGCTGATCTATTCGAATTCGGAACGTGGTTTTGCGCTATGTTCGCAACGCAGCTGGACCCGCAGCCGCTATTACATCCAGTGTTCGCTGTCAGACAGCCCCGATGATTGGACTGATCAGATGTTTTGGGACGAATTGCGCCGCCGTCTGCCCCAAAAGGCGGCCGATGAGCTGGTCACCGGCCCGTCAATCGAAAAATCCATCGCTCCCTTGCGCAGCTTTGTCACCGAACCGATGCGTTGGGGCCGCCTGTTTCTGTGTGGCGACGCCGCCCATATCGTTCCACCCACCGGTGCCAAGGGGCTGAACACCGCCGCATCTGACATTCATTATCTTTATCACGGGCTGCTGCAATTCTATCAGGAAAAGGACAGCGAAGGGATCGGCCGCTATTCGGAAAGGGCTTTGGCCCGGATCTGGAAAGCCGAACGCTTCTCTTGGACCACCACCATGCTGCTGCACCGGTTTCCTGAAATGAACCAATTCGATTTGCGGATGCAACAGGCCGATATCGACTTTCTCCGTGAAAACAAGGACGCACAAAAGGTGTTTGCCACCAATTATGTTGGCCTGCCGTTTTGAACCCGCGTTATGTGAAGGAGCAATTGATGACTGATCGTTTTGAAACAGGAATGAAAGTCCGCAGGCACATCCTGGGCGAGGCCCATGTGAACCGGGCCGAAGCTGGCAAGTCGGATTTCGACGAACCGTTCCAAACCATGATTACCGAAACCGCCTGGGGTAATGTCTGGGCCAGCGACGGGATCAGCGATCGGGATCGTTCGATGTTGACCCTGGCGCTGTTGGCCGCCTTGGGGAATTTTGACGAAATCCCAATGCATATCCGCGCCACCGCACGCACCGGAGCCAGCAAGCAGGATGTTTTGGAGGCCTTTCAGCATGTTGCCATTTACGCGGGTGTACCGCGCGCCAACCACGCATTGAAACTGGCCAAGCAAGCTTATGCAGAGATGGAACAGGACTGACTGAGCGTGCAAGCCGCCAGTCCAAGGAGGAGATCCCAAAGATGCAAAAACCCGGAGAGTTCTACCAGCGGGACCGTGAATGGCACGCCCCTGCCCTGACCCGTGATTACAAAACCAGCGTCGCCCGGTCACCGCAATATGCCCTGATATCGCTTCAGAATTCAGCCAGCGAAATCACCGGGCCGGTCTTTGGTCACACTGACATCGACCCAATCGACAATGACCTGATCAGCAATTACGCCCAACCGGACCAAAGCCCGATTGGCGAACGCATCCTCGTTCACGGTCGGGTTCTGGACGAAAATGCCCGCCCCGTCCCCAATACGTTGGTCGAAATTTGGCAGGCCAACGCTGGTGGACGCTATCGGCACAAGAAGGACACTTATCTGGCACCGATTGATCCCAACTTTGGCGGCTGCGGGCGAACCATGACGGATGAGGACGGGTATTATTATTTCCGAACCGTCAAACCCGGTGCCTATCCTTGGCGAAACTGGGTCAACAATTGGCGTCCGGCGCATATTCACCTGTCAATTTTTGGAACCGGGTTTGCCCAGAGGCTGATCACCCAACTCTATTTTGAAGGTGATCCCCTGATCCACAAATGCCCGATCGTCAACACGATCCCGGATCCGGATGCCATTGAACAATTGATTGCACGTCTGGACCTGAACGCCACCATCCCGTTGGACACGATTGCTTATAAATTCGACATCATATTGCGCGGCCGCCGCTCGACCCTGTTTGAAAACCGCCTCGAAGGAAACTGAGGCACAATCAGGAAAAGTGGGGACCGGTTTTCCGGTTCGCAAAGGCGTCAATAGGAGAACACAATGCCACAATCGCTCAATTATCTCAAAGAAACCCCGTCGCAGACCGCGGGCCCCTACGTCCACATCGGGCTCGCGCCCGGGGCGGCCGGGTTCGACATATACAAACAGGAATTGGGCTGGGACATTGCCGGCCCCAACGCCACAGGTGAACGTATTCGCGTCGAAGGTCTGGTGATTGATGGCACCGGTTCTCCGATCAAGGACGTGTTGCTGGAAGCATGGCAAGCCAATGCAGACGGTATCTATGCCCACCCCGAACATCCGGGAGACGTCGAAGATGGGTTTCGCGGTTGGGGTCGGGTCATCACCGACTTTGACACGGGTGAATGGGGCTTTGACACAGTCAAACCAGGCTGTGTTCCTGGCCGGTCAGGCACCATGATGGCACCTCATATCAACCTGTGGATTGTTGCACGCGGTATTAATGTCGGGCTTAACACACGGCTTTATTTTGAGGACGAAGCCGAAGCCAACGCCGCGGATCCTGTGATCAATCTAATCGAGTGGGAACGGCGGCGTGCGACGTTGATCGCAAAACGGAGTGAACGCAACGATCAGGTGGTGTATCGTTTCGACATTCAGTTGCAAGGTCAGGACGAGACCGTCTTCTTTGATATTTGAACTCCATTGATCGCTCGGTGTTCCCGAACGATCACACCGCACAAGGGCTGAACCATGACCAAACCCTGTATCATCTGCGTCGCGATCACCGGGTCCGTGCCAACCAAGGCTGACAACCCCGCGGTTCCGACCACTGTTGCCGAACAGATCGAAAGCACCCATGCAGCCTTTGAGGCGGGGGCAAGTATAGCCCATTGCCATGTGCGCAATGATGATGAAACACCGTCTTCGGACCCGGAGCGCTTTGCCCGGCTCAAGGAAGGCATCGAAAAACACTGCCCCGGCATGATAATTCAATTGTCCACCGGTGGGCGATCTGGTGCTGGCAAAACCCGCGGCGGAATGTTGCCGCTAGCCCCGGACATGGCTTCGCTTTCAGTGGGGTCCAACAACTTTCCCACGCGTGTCTATGAGAACCCACCGGATCTGGTTGACTGGCTGGCCGGGGAAATGCGCAGCTATCAGGTAACGCCAGAGATCGAAGCCTTTGATCTCTCTCACATTCTCCAGGCGATCCGCCTGCATGGTGAACACCGGTTGTTCGGAAATCTCTATGTGCAATTTGTCATGGGTGTGAAAAATGCCATGCCTGCAGACAAACAGGTGTTCGATTTTTATGTCAAAACAATGCAGGACCGCGCACCAGATGCCGAATGGTGTGCCGCAGGGATTGGACCAAATCAGCTTCTTGTGAACGAATGGGCCATTGCCGCAGGGGGTCATACCCGCACGGGGCTGGAGGACAATATCCGGCTTGACCGGAACACTCTGGCCCCCTCCAATGCGGCGCTTGTGGCACGGGCAGCCGCCTTGTGCGAAAAACATGACCGTCCCGTGGCAACCTGGCAACAGGCGCGCGCTATTCTGGGGCTGCGGCAGCCCGGATGATACATGTTCCGCAGGCGGGACCTGGCCTGATGATCCCTGGGACTGTGCAAAGGGTGGTGTCGACCGCGCATCCACCCCGCTAACTCGACACAATCCGATGTTCTCAAGGCGAGGTCGGCACGGCGACTTTCGCATTGCACCATTTGTGTGGCTTCATCACGCCGCCCTATGGTCTCAACCTCTATGTCGCATCGGGTGTGACGGGCGTTCCCTACTTCCGTCTGCTGCGCTATACAGTGCCCTACCTTGCAGCCTTGATCGGCGTTTGGGTGCTGGTATCGCTGGTGCCGGAGCTCGCGTTGATCCTGTTGCCCAACAGATGAACGTGATGCGATGCCCGACCCGACCCTGGACAATGCGAGCCCGGAAAAAGAGGCGCAGATTCCCACCAATCTGCGTCTTCTTCTGCTCCTCGAAGAGGTCGCCCGCCTGGGCACCGCCGTCAAACCCGGTCAGCTGATCGGCACCATGGGATTGCCCAAGCCGACCATCCACCGGCTGCTGCAAACCGCCGAGGCCGAAGGGTTCCTGCAACGCGACCTGGACGGGCGGTCCTATGGGCCGGGGCCACGGCTGCGGGCGCTCGCGGTACATACGATGTCCTCCGAACATCTGCGCACCGCACGGCTCGCCATTCTCAAGGCCGTCGCCGAAGAAATCGGCGAAACCTGCAATCTGGCCACGCCCGACCGCGAAGGCATGACCTATCTGGACCGGGTCGAAACCAAATGGCCCCTGCGCATCCAATTGCCCATCGGCACCCAGGTGCCGTTTCATTGTACCGCCAGCGGCAAGATGTACCTGTCCACCCTGCGCCCGGCCACGCTGCGCGGCGTGCTGTCGGCCCGGCCACTGGAACGTCAGACCGGTCGCACCATCACCGACCCCGACGCGCTGATCGACGAACTCGCACGGACCCGCGCCCAAGGTTATTCTACCGACGATGAAGAATTCATGAACGGCATGGCGGCAATCGCGGTGCCGATCCTGGACGGTCAGAACCGATTGCTGGCCACCCTGTCGGCCCACGCCCCCGTCCAGCGCCGCACCCTGGATGACATCAAGGCCTTCCTCAGCCCGCTCAAAACCGCAGCCCACAAAATGGCCAAATTGCACACCGACCCGACGTGAAACATGCATTCGGAGCGCGTAAGCGCGACCCGGTTCAGAGTACATTGGGTTTCGTTGAATATTACTATTCGAATTCCAGCGGTGGTATCCAACATCAGACCAACCCTTGCACGACCTTCCCGCTGCCTGGTCCTGGTTCCGATTTCCCGCACAAGGCCCCAGCTACATCCGCTGCTGTTCTTGAGCATGGCGAAACCGGCTGGCGTCTGGTCTTGCAGACCATTTCCCGCCGCAACACCTGAACACATCGCCCCGCTGATTGACCCCTGGGATTGGTAAGGGTCAGATCAAAACCCTAACCAGAGCCGACCGCCCAGAGATCAAATCATGGATCAATATTGCGACGCCCACGCCCCGCAGTCTGATCGTTGGCTGATTGCCGGCTGTCCGTTTGTACAAAATGGTGACGTTGATACAGATGTAGCCATATCCGACCTCTGTGGTCCCCAGCCAATACGGCTGCAACCCGACGGAGATTGCCAGTTCTGGGATGTTTGCCATGCGCTGTGCATGGCCCATGCAATAACTGCATTGGACTTCCGGCCCGGTTTGCCGTTTCCGTCGCGACATGGCCTCGCGATAGGAGGCAGGGGAAACATCGGACAAGACCATGAGCCAACAAGACTTTCTGACCAGCGTTCAGCACTTCATCGAAACCGCTTCCGAACATCTCGAATTGCCAGAAGGTCTGGCAGAACGGATCGCGCAATGTAATTCGACGTATTCGGTACGTTTCGGCGTCAAGCTGCGCGGGCGTATTCACAGTTTTCAGGGCTGGCGGTCGGTCCACAGTGAGCATATCGAACCGGTCAAGGGCGGGATCCGTTATGCACCTGACTCCGACCAGGACGAGGTCGAAGCATTGGCCTCGCTTATGAGCCTGAAATGTGCGCTGGTGAACGTCCCCTTTGGCGGATCCAAAGGCGCGCTGGCAATTGATCCCAACGCATGGACCGAAGATGAGCTGGAAAAAATCACCCGCCGCTTTACCCAGGAGCTGGCCCGGCGCGATCTGATCCATCCGGGTCGCAATGTCCCTGCCCCGGATATGGGAACAGGCGAACGGGAAATGGCGTGGATGGCAGATGAATACCGTCGCATCGGATCGTCTGACGCCATGAACCAGAACGCCTGTGTTACGGGCAAACCTGTGGCCCGAGGTGGGATCGCCGGCCGGGTCGAAGCTACGGGACGGGGGCTGCAATTTGCCCTGCGCGCCTATCTGGCCCACCCCGACACCGCCCCAATATCGGGCCAGAAAACCGCCGAGGGGCTGACGGTTGTTGTGCAGGGTTTTGGGAACGTGGGATATCACGCGGCCAAATTCCTGGAACAGGATGGCTGTCGGATCGTCGGGATTGTCGAACATGACAAGGCGATCTTTGATCCCGAAGGTCTGGATGTCGAAGCGGTTGCCGCCTATCGCGCTGAAACCGGTTCGGTGTCGGATTTCCCCGGTGCGCAAACCGTGCCCAGCGAGGCCGGGTTGACCCATATGGCCGCCGATATCCTGATCCCAGCCGCCAAGGAGAACGCCATCACCCTGGAGAATTGCGAGGATGTGAATTATGCGCTGATCGTCGAAGCTGCGAATGGCCCGATCACGGCAGACGCCGAAGAGTGCCTGAACCGGCGCGGCATCGTTGTTTTGCCGGATCTTTACGTCAACGCCGGCGGGGTTGTGGTCAGCTACTTTGAATGGGTCAAGAACATTACCCATTTGCCCTTTGGATTGATGGATCGTCGCCAGAACATTCGCGCAGGCACGGCCGTTGTATCGGCGCTGGAAGAGATCGCGGGCCGCCCGCTACAAGAGCCGCAACGCACCCAGATATCGCGCGATGCCCGGGAAATTGATGTGGTGCGTTCGGGTCTGGAAGAGATCATGGTTCAAGCGTTCGACGATATCATGGAACGCAAGACAACCTTGCCGGATGTCACTTTACGAACAGCGGCTTACGTGGTTACCATCGCCCGCATCGCAGATTACTATCGGGCGATCGGTTTGTAAGGACACGATATCAATGGACGTTCGGTGGCTTGAGGATTTTCTGGCTCTTGTGGAACTCAGAAATTTCACCCGGGCCGCCGAATTCCGGCACGTGTCTCAGGCAGCTTTTTCGCGCCGAATCCAATCGTTGGAACAATGGTTGGGGACGCCTCTGGTCGTCAAAGGTGCGGTTCCGGTGCGCCTGACCGATGCGGGCGAACAATTTGTCGACAGTGCCCGCATTGCGGTTGATAGATTGTTCGAAGCGCGGGCGTCGATCCGAACCAGCCAGTTCGAAGTCATGTCCCAAGTGCGTATCGCGATGCCCAACGTCCTTGCGCGATCTGAATTCAAGGCACTGCTCAATGTGATCGAACGCAAGCACAACAGTTCGTTTTCGGTAATCGTCGGCACCACATTGGATGTGGTTGCGCGCTATCTGGCAGGGGATGCGGATATCCTGTTCGCGCACGATTGCCCTGCCATTCCGATGCACGACACGTTGGATCAACACGAACGTCTCGTTCTGCGCAAGGACCGGTTCCAACCCTATGCGACCGTTGATCCGGTCAAGCGTAACAAGCTGGACTTTCCCGGCACACCCCGAAACCCATTTCCAATGATTTCTTATTCACACAGGGCCTATTTCGCCCGGTTGTTCGAACATGTCGTTGCGCGCAACAAGACCCCGCTTCCGCACAAGGTCGTCGTGCAATGCGAAATGTCAGATGTTCTGAAGGAAGTGATTTCGGCCGGATACGGAATTGGGTGGCTTCCCCAGAGCGCAGTGGGGGATGCTGATCCACATTTGATGTCGCCGATCGGCCCCCCTGAATGGGGGTTGGATCTGGACATTTGTGCATTTCGACCACCTCGCCCTTTGGGAACGAGCATCGAAGGCATCTGGCGGGCGTTGGAGGCCGGCGAGGAAAAACAGGCATCCCTTTGATCCAGCCTGCGACCCATCACGCAGTTTCTCACGGGCGGTTCTGGCTCATGTTGGCACACAGCTCAAAGCTCTAATTAGTGTGGTCGCCTGACCAGCCATCGGACGGACCGGCGACTGACTTTGTCGTAGCGCGCTGACATTGCGTCTTGCGGGCAACCCACGCTGATGCAACCTTTGATACATCGAATCAAAGTATAAGTCGGAATAGGCCAGATGCAGAAAAAACTTGTGACCCTTGTCGCGGCCCTGTCACTCATGGCCGGATGTTCCGAGCAATTGTCGGGCACAGGCGGCGCAGCACCCAAAACCGGAAACCTTCCGGATTCCGTTGTGGAATTGGCTGCGCCGGGACAGGATCTGGCAACCGCACATCTTTTGCCACAAGATAACTGTTATTGGTATGAACACAGCGGACCGGTCGAGGTAACCTTGCTACCGTTGCGGGCGACGAATGGCGGGCCAATCTGTCTCGCCGCCCAATCCTGATTGCGACCCTGACTTTGGCAGGGCTGAAGACAGGCTGTGCAGAAGCGAGTTTTCCGTCATGTACGCGCTGTAACGCTGTCCGCCGCTGAATACAGATGCGCCGTAGCACCAATTTTGATGTTCGGATAAAGATCATTGATGTGCGCCATGATCATCCGGACGCAGCCGGAACTGGCCCGACCACCAATGCTTTGCGGGTGAGGCGTGCCGTGGATCCTCAGATATGTATCCCGATTACCTTCGAAGAGATAGAGCGCCCGTGATCCAAGCGCATTGTTGGGTCCCGGTGCCATGCCGTCCTTGTATTTTGCATATTCCGGGTTGCGTTCGATCATCGATGCAGTCGGTGTCCACGTCGGCCATTCAACCTTGCGCCGGATGACATAAGTTCCCGGCTCGTACAGGTTTCCCCGTGCAATGGCGACGCCATAGCGCATCGCGGTTCCACCTTCTTCGATGTGATACAGATACCGTGCGACTGCATCCACGTGAATGTCACCTGGCACCAAACCGTTTTTGGCAGTCACCCGTTGAGGCAGAAACCGGGTGTGCACGCCCCACGGGTTCGACGTTGCCGCGTCATAACCAGTGGGCGTGATTTGAGCGTCCCAAGCGGCTTTTTGTGAACCGGTGGGTGATGTCCTGGCCAAAACAGGACTGGCAACAGTTGCTGCAAACAAAGCAGCGCTGGACTGGATGAAATGGCGTCTTGTCAGCATAGTCCGGATCCCGATTTGCACTCATGAATGACTGGCGTCACGATTCTCTACCAAAGTCAAATCTTAAAGCCTCTGGCAACCGGTGCTTCAAGGGGTTTCAGGTAACAATTGGTTCATCTGAGCAGCCGCGAGGTTACCAGCCTCCAAAATACGCCAATCCCTCTGTCCGAGCCCCGGCTGCGGTCCTTTGACGGGAAACAAGATTTTGTTGAAGTGAACAGCGCCGATATTTCAGTGGGTCGAATTGTGACGGGTCGCATGGATCCGTCGCAAACGTTTGCGGTCACGCAGCTACCATAGGGTAACATTCTGCCCCTGTGGATTTACCTGCCGTTTTCTGGACCCGGCCAATGTCATTTGCAAAAGCCCCTTAAACACAACGCAGTTTTTGGCTACCAATACCGGATAGAGTTTACTGATCTGCTGAACACACGAATTGATGACCGACTGTTCCGAGACCGCAAGGATTTTGCGCGCGAAACCGTTTCCGGAGATATGCAAATATGAATGACCAATCCCCAAGCCCATTGTTGATCGTGGCATTGTCCGTCAGCGCCGCCATTGCCGTTTGGGGAATTCTGGATCCGATTGGCATGGGCGAATTGGCTGCATCCGCTGTCGCCAAGCAATTCGATAGCCGCGGCTGGTTCATCATGCTGGAAACCAGCGGTTTGCTTGTCCTGGCCTTGTTTCTCGCCCTCTCGCGGTTTGGTCAAATCCGCCTCGGTCCCGACGACGCACGGCCCGAGTTCTCAACCCCGGCGTGGATCGCAATGCTTTTTGCCGCTGGAATGGGCGTTGGCCTGCTGTTTTACGGGGCCGCGGAACCGCTCACCCATTTTGAACAAATACGACAGGGGTTTCGAGATCCCCAAGCAGCCGGTTATGCGTTGTTTGTTACCTATTTGAACTGGGGTTTTCACGCGTGGGCCATCTATGGGATGGTCGGGTTGATTGTTGCCTATTTTGCCTTCCGCCGGGGCCGTACACTTTTGTTGAGCGCGCCATTGATGGAGTCCTTTGGCGAAACGCGCTGGAGCTTGGTTGTGGCCTGGGTATTTGATCTGTTTTCGATCATAGCCATTGCCGTCGGGCTCGCCGGCTCGCTGGCGATGGGGGTGTTTCAGATTCAGACCGGTCTGGCAGGCCTTGTCGGCATCGAAGACAGCAGTCGCCTCACGATCCCGGTGTTCATCGCCATGTGCGTCGCCTTTGTCATTCCCTTGCGTCGGGATTTGGGGGACGGCATGGCCAGATTGTCAAATGCGGCGATGCTGATTGCGATTGGGTTGATGGGCTATCTTCTCATCCTTGGACCCACTTCTTTTCTGATGAACGGTATAGTGGCCGGGTTTGGGCGATACATATTTGGTGCCTTGCCCGCCGGATTTTCGACAGCCGCGTTTTTTGACGGATCTGTTGTCGACTGGTTTCACGGATGGACGCTGAACTATATGATCTGGTGGTTGGCCTGGTCCCCATTTGTCGGCATTTTCATCGCCCGGATTTCCAAGGGACGAACGATCCGCGAATTCCTGCTGGGGGTCATTGTTGCTCCAACCTTGTTCTCAATTCTGTGGTTTGGCGTATTTGGCGGTTTGGGGTTTTTTGATGCGCTACAGCAGGACGCGGCGCTGTCGACGGTGAACAGCGAAAATCTCGATGCGACGACCTTTGCTCTGTTGGAGCGCTTTCCTCTGGATGGGCTGACCCGGACAGCAACAGTGATTGCAGCCTTCTTGTTTGTCGTGACCAGCGTCGTCAGCGCAGGCTTCACGCTGGCCATGATCGGTACGGGCGGGAACGAAAACCCCTCGCCCAGAATTCGAACCATATGGGGCGGTATCCTTGGTGCTCTCGGCTTTGCCATGGTTCTTGTCGGGGACATGTCGTTGGTGCGCTCAATCATTGCCCTGTCCGCAATTGCATTCGTGTTCATCGTTCCCATTCTGGTGCTGTGTTTGCTGAGATCCCTACAAAAGGAGCCGCGAACATGAGTGGCACGTTGATCGACACCCTGCTGAACCTCGTGGTGTTTGCCTATATCGGCCTTCTTATCTGGCTAGCCAGTCGACCGAATACTTAGGTTCGGGTTTTTGGCCCTGGTTCACGTCCAGGTATTGGCGGTAATCATTTTGCGAAGACCGGGATAATTCGCACCTGAAGCTGGGCCAAAGTACGTGCCTTGGTGATCATAAAGTCACCAGTGACCTGGTTCGGGCGCTCAATTTTTGGCCAAAACCATCTAAGTCAGAAAAAATGCTGCAATTGCATTGCTGCACTGCGGCATGAGGGCTAGATCTATTGGTGACCTGGAACAATAGCGTTCCACCGGTCAACACAGAGTACTGCCGCCCATCCTGCCCCTTCCTCCTCCCGCGGGTGAGATGGGCGGCTTTTTTCAGCCCGGACCACGGGGCAGGAAACAGGACAACATGTGGGTCCCCCACGCGTCAGTACTGCTCCTGAGTTTTGGACGTGGCGGGGACTTGTCCCACTCAAAAATCCGCGTTTTCCAAATTCGTATCCCGTGGAATTGTCAGGTTCCTGATGCTCTCCTCTTCCCGCCTCGCCTGTTCTGGGGGGCCAGATCCGAATGAAGAAATCACGCCTGGCACCACTCGAAACTTTGACAGGCTGCCGGTATCAAGCAAAAACATCCCCGACCGGCCTTTGTCACATTTCAAGACCAGCCGCGAACAGGCTATAGAAGACCCAAGCACCAGAACACGCCGAGACGCGATGATCGTCCGCTATCAAACAGGATAACGCCTTTGACATACGCACCGCCCCTTCAAAATTCTGCTCTTGAAGCCGAAATCCTCATGCTGTCCCGACAGGAACAAACCGGACCCTTGTCTGACTGGTTCGCCCAGACATTCCAGAGTCAGATCGAAAGCGGCGTTTTTGCCCAACCTTTGGTTCTCCGGCAGGATCTGAATGTGTTGATCGACAAGGTCCGCGACTATGGCAAGGCGAGCGGGCTGTCGACGGTGATCATCGGCATGTCCGGCGGGGTCGACAGTGCGCTGACTGCGGCTCTGTTTCGCGAGGCAGGGTGGCGTGTGGTCGGCTATACAATGCCAATTCTGCAGAACCCGGCCGAAACCGAACGTGGCGTCGAAGCCTGTCGCAGTCTGGGTATCGAGCACGCCCAAATTGATCTGACTGACCAATACCGATCAATGGTTCAGGCGTTGCAGCCGGTGGATCAGTCCCTGTCCAATGCAGAGTCACGCGCGGCTCGCATTCGTCATGGCAACATTCGCGCCCGACTTCGGATGATCACACTGTACAATCAGGCACACAGCTTGAGAGGGCTGGTTGCCAGCACGGACAACTTCTCTGAACTGTCCGCTGGTTTCTGGACGATCAATGGTGACGTGGGTGATCTCGCGCCCGTGCAATCCCTGATGAAATCCTGGGAAGTGCCGTGGATGGCACGCGAGATCGGCGTACCGGAAACGATCTGGCGCGCCAAGCCGACAGATGGCTTGGGTATCGACGATGGTGACGAGGCACAGATTGGAGCCACCTATCTGCAATGGGATATTGCCGTGCGCGCGTTGATGAAGCTGTTTGCTGACACTGTTGCACCCGGCACTGACAAATGGTCCGAAGCCCTGGACGCGACACATGATCATGCAGCCTGTCGTATTCTTGAAACGGTCGAAACCCGTCTAAGGGCAACACGCTTCAAACGTGCGGGGTCGCAGATGTTGGCCCACCCACGCGAACCCCGGTTCGAATGGCTGACGCGGGTTGATGCAGCTTAGGGGCTGGAGTGACCAATCATTTACCAACAGGAGAGTGGGCCCGCCTTGACGGATCAAAGCGGGCCAATGGCCGTTCACCGCAAGGCGAAAGACCGGGAGGGAATGCCGAGTTTCGGGGCAAATCCTGATGGTCCGCCTTGAGCTGTGCGACCTCTGCAAGGCATCAAACGACACTGTGGCATTAATTCTCAATGGATTTACCGCTGCCGGCACCGCAGAGATTTGCAAACTACGCAGGTACTCGGCCCGGCCCTTTGGGTGTGTGATCACTTTCTCTGACAAAACTGCTGTGGAATTCTGATCTGCAACGTCACTCTTGGGGCCTTTGGGCTGTACTTCCGGGCGACCTGACCCCATTTACGGTCCTTGGCTAATCGCAAAAATGGCCATAATGTGCAGCATCAGAGACTGAGAGAGGCCTCTCACCCAACGATTTTTTTTCTTATTACAAAAGAGGGTCCATTTTGGATTGTCATTCTAATCACAGTGTTTTTCTGCGCGCGAATGGATCTTTGGCATGTTGGTGTGATGCAGGTAGCAAGCTGACCCTCAAAGCCTATGACCCGACCGTCAATTATTCCAAAGACGTCGTTTTTGGCCCGGTCTTTTCAGGTCTTAGAGGCAAACTCCAAAAGGGAGAGATGCCATTTCCCGACTATTGCCGCGATTGCATGGTGCTGGCCAGCGGGGCGTGTTTTAATCGGCAATGGGAGGAAAAAAAGGAGATTCACATTTTCCAGGTTGAAGCTTCGATCGCTTGCATTTTGGAATGTCCTGGCTGCATGACATTGGCCGCGCGAAAAAAGAACCATGGTCGGCCCTGGCATCTTGAAGTGGAAATCTTTGAAAAATACCTCTCGGACTTCAAGAACGATGGTGTTTCCATACGAACGATCGACTTTCAAGGACATGGAGAGCCGCTCCTGAACCGGAATGTCTGGAAGATGGCTGGGCTTGCCAAATCCTATTTTCCACAGGCCAACATAACCATGTGTACCGTTGCCCATGGAAAATACGACCGTAGTCAAATTCATTCAGGGATAGATGAGGTCATGTTTGCGATTGATGGCATTGATCAGAAGAGTTTTGAAGAAAACCGGATCCGCGGAAACTTTGACAAGGCCTACACCTTCATGAAGTCGTTCTGCCAAGGCGTCATAAACGAAGGCCGCGAGATCAAAACCATTTGGAAATACATCCTCTTTGACTGCAACAACAGCCCGGAACAGTTGATCAGAGCTCAGGAAATGGCTGCCGAGGCGGGGGTCCAGGAGATCCTATTCGTCAATACCCAACTAGGCCCCAAGTCATCCAAGGTTTTTTCTCTCGACGAGATTCCCAAGGTCGACAATGGAGTCAAAGTCAGCATATCGGGTTACCTCAATAATTTTGGCGACACGCTCCATGGAATTGACAAGGCGCGGTTTGCCCTTCTGCAAAACGACCCGGACGCCGCCGGGTCCCACCTTCTTTATGCAGCAAACATGATCCGACGGCGCTTTGAGGGAAGCGAGCAGGGTGACGTCCTGCCCAAAGATTACCAGGCACTGATATACGAGATCCTGAATCTCGGCGAACACGACCTGCTCACGCCAGAGATCCGCTCAAAAATCAGAGCAAACTTTCATCTGATCGCGGGCAAGCTCGATATAGGTGCCCTTTCTGCCAAGGACCTCATCATCCAGTGGAAGTCGGAAGAAATTCTCAGGCTGGTCGGCTTGGTCTATGGGACGGACAAGCGCAGAATTTTCACCATCGTCAGTGAAAAGATGGAATATGGGTTCAACACCTTGGGAAGCAAGCTCGCCCTGCAGACCCTTTTGGCAAAGAACCGTATTATCAAGCGCAAGTCACAGAGAGTTCTCCAGCTCGCTCAGCGGCTTAATCAGCAACCCGGGCCTGGCGTCTCTGTCATATAACGGGCCGTTGTTTGATCACGCATCTTGCACGTTCCGCCGGGTGGGTGCGCTTTCCCGTTTTGACATGTTTAATCGACGTATCAGCAGGTGATTGAGGTGAACAGGATGCCAGCGCATGGCACGGATTTGTTTTCGAACTTTTATATCGAGAAGAACCATTTTTTCGAAGTTGATGTTTTCCCCGACACGACATCGATCTGGGACATTGGTTCAGTTATCCCTGAGAAGAAAATGATTGCTGCGTATCCCGGATTGCCAAATCCAATGAGTTTTGATGCCCCGTTGGCGGGTTGGGCAATGCTTGATCCTTATGGGGTTCGCCTTCCGACCGGCAGTTGGCTTAGGGCAGAAGGTCTCTTCAATTCCGACCCGCAAATGGCCGACACACGGCTGACCACGCAGAATTGGGTCATCAGCGCAGCCAAATTCTCTCTGTTAGGCACCGCCGAAGACGATGTTCTGGATGACACGACTGCCACCACCGGCAGCCATTTAGAAGGGCTGGATGGCGACGATCTCCTAATCGGCAGCACCCATGACGACCGGCTCTCGGGGGATGCAGGGGCCGATACGCTGATCGGTGGGCTGGGTCTGGATACGCTGATCGGCGGCGAAGGGCATGATGTTATCTATGGCAGTTTGTCAGAGGGTTCTTCTGAGACGGATCTGGCTGACCGCATTCTGGCCGGATATGGCGATGATTTTGCTGATGGCGGCTATGGCAATGACCTGTTGCGTGGCGGTGTTGGCAATGACACGCTGCTGGGCGGGTTCGGGTCGGACACGCTGATCGGTGGCGAAGGGCATGATGTGCTGACCGGCTCGGCGCTCAGCGATGTGATCTTTGGCAACTCAGGCGCGGATTTCATCAATGGCGGGTTTGGGCATGATCGGTTGAATGGCGGTTGGGGCGCGGATCGGTTTTTCCATCTGGGAACTGCGGGGCACGGGTCGGACTGGATTCAGGATTATTCAGCCGCCGACCGGGACGTATTACACTTTGGCGGCGCTGCTACCGCAGACCAGTTCCAGCTCCAATTCGTCGAAACACCCGGAGCGGGTAAAGATGGGATTGCCGAAGCTTTTGTGACGTATCGCCCGACGGGTCAAATCCTGTGGGCCTTGGTTGATGGCCAGAGTCAAAAAGCGATCAACCTTTTGCTCAACGGTGAAACAATCACCCTGCCCGCGCCAAACAACGTTATGGTAGGCAGCCCCGGGGTGGATTCATTCATTGGCGGACCCGGCATTGATGTTGTCAATTACCAACAAGAAACGGGGCCGCATGGCGTATCAGTCAACCTGAGCGCTTCTGATAAAGACGTCGATGGAGTTCTGTTTGCCGCCCAAACTGCGACCGATACATACGGCACACAAGGCGAGCATCTCGAAGGCATCGAGACCCTGCATGGAACACACCAGAACGATATCTTGATCGGTTCTGAGACCGACAAGCTGGAAACGTTTTATACCTACGGCGGTGCAAATTATATCGATGCCGGTGATGGTCATAGCCGGATTCATTTGCGCGGCGATCTGGACGGAACCGTTGTTAATGTGGGAACCAGTCACACAAACACCCGCGACGTTCTTGTTTTTGGGTTTGCCAACAACGCCATTGAAACAACAGGTCACATCACGATCACTGGCCAGGGCAGCGCGGGATCTCGATTTCACCACCATCTCGTTTTTGAAGCGTTGCATGACGGAGTGACTGTCAATCTCGGCGGAACCACGGGATCTGATCTGAGTGTCGCCTATGGCGCGACCTGGGCAGGCGGGAGTTTGGATTTTACCAAAAGCCCACATTTCCTCGAAGTGGAGGGCAGCCAGTTTCCAGACGTCATAATCGGTGGAAATCCCAATCACAATTATCTGGAATGGCTTCACGGCAACAAGGGTGCCGACACAATTCATGGCGGAAGCGGTACCGATGACACGGTCGTTTATGAGTACGAAAAAGGAACAAAGGGGGTCTTGGTATATCTTGATGATGGCGGAGCAACATCGGGCCACAGCAAGGCGGCGCTGGAAGACGCCTATGGCTTTGCGGTGACGTCAAACGGCTATGCAACCGACCGATACGGCGATACCGATACACTGGTGAACATTGACGATGTCAGGGCCACATCGAGCGACGATTACCTGGTCGGCAGCGCCGGGGACAATTCATTCTGGGGGTTGGCTGGCGATGATACGATCAACGGCGGTGCGGGAATCGACGCCGTGCATTATCGCGGCGATATCTTTTTCACTGAGGTTGGCGACCCCGCTCTGACAACATCTGGTATCACTGCAAACCTGTTCTTGGGTACCGTCTCCAATGATGGGTACAGCGGTACAGATACGCTGATCAATATTGAAAACCTCTTTGCCACGGACCACGCAGATCGTGTCATCGGCAACAATGCAGACAATCGGTTGCGCGGCTATTCGGGGCACGATCATCTTTCAGGCCTGCGAGGCAATGATACGCTGATTGGCGACGGGGGCAACGACACTCTGGATGGCCTGGAAGGCAATGACGTTCTGATCGGCCTGACCGGAAATGACAGTCTCGCCGGTGGTTCAGGCAGAGATACCTTTGATTTCGACGTCCTGATGGGCGATGACGTGATTGCAGATTTTGAAATAGATCTGGACCGACTGAGGTTCACCACGGCGCTCGCAGGTGATCAATCTGTGAATGACATCGCACAAAATGCAGAACTGACGTCACGAGGTTTGGAAATTACCTTTGACGGGAATGGGAGTCTCCTTCTTGTCGGGCTGACTCTGACCGACCCGTTGGAGTTGGCCGATCGCATATTCTTGTTTTAGATTTGCAAAGCACCGCCAGTCTCTGGCACGGATCAACCATCCAAACAGTGTTTTGCAAACCTGACAAAGGCCTGAACCAATGGGTTCTCTCGGTTTGATGAATGATACAGACACCACAGTTCTGACACCTCGGGAACCTCTACGTCTGACAGGGTAACCAGCCCATCGGTGATACGGGCCAATCCAGGGAGCGCGGCCAGTCCCAAACCCGATTTTGCAGCCTGTACCAAAAGGTTCATGGAGTCGAATTGCGTCACGGTATCTGGGTTGGAAACCTGTTGCGAAAACCATTTGCGCACCGGGTGGTTTGTCAGCGTCCCTCCCGGAAGCAACCAATCTCCACCCTGGATCGCACGGCCCGACAATTTCAGCTTGGGCAGATAATTCGATC
This sequence comes from Aliisedimentitalea scapharcae, assembly GCF_045277565.1. Lineage (NCBI taxonomy): Bacteria > Pseudomonadati > Pseudomonadota > Alphaproteobacteria > Rhodobacterales > Roseobacteraceae > Aliisedimentitalea > Aliisedimentitalea scapharcae. Next base: position 65,999 of record NZ_CP123585.1, read on the forward strand.
CATGGACAAGTTTGTAATCCAACGGGCGTAAAAAGTGGCCAATCAAATCACCTGGCGGGTTGGACGACGGACGCACAGCGACGTCAAACCCTCGTTCCCACATCTTGGCAAACTGATTGGATGTGTTGAATTCGATGTGTGTACCCGGATATTTTGCACGAAACTGGTCAATGTTTGGCAAAATGTAACAGGACAATATCACATCCGTCGTGGTTACTCTCAGCTTCTCAAATCGGGCCAAATCCAACTGAGACGCAATATTGTCCGCATGTCGCAGGGTTTCGCTGATCTCTCGGCCTTTTTCGGCCAGTTCACGGGTCAAACCCAAGGGTTCAAACCCCGATTTGGAGCGCGAAAACAACGGGGTTCCCAACCGGGTTTCAATGCGTTTGATAGCTCGAAACACCGAAGAACTATCCCGCCCCAACCAGGCGGCTGCCCTGTCCAGAGTCTGTTCCCGGCACAGGGCAAGAATAACCAATAAATCTTCGCTGCTCAGGGGCATAGGCGTTCGTGAAACGAGAGGATGCAGCGCTGCATATTTTCCAATTTCTCCCACTGGTTAGGTTTGCTGCCATCACCATCGAAATGGCAGCGGCGCTGATCGTTCGCTTCCTTTCCAACATCTGAAAAGGAATTCAGACTATGACACTCAAGAACCTGTTCGTCGCGGCATCCCTCGTCGTTGTCGGCGCAACGTCCGCATTGGCGGATACCGGTCTGATGACCAAATTCGACGATATCAAATGGGCCCCGATCGAAGGCACCCCGATGGAAGTTTCGATCCTGTGGGGCAGCCGCGATACCGGTCCCTATGCCATGTACCTGAAGATGCCCGGCGGCTTTGAAGTGCCCGAACACGCCCACACTTATGCCTATGAAGGCATCACCATTCAGGGCGAGTGGAAGCACAGCTTTGCCGGGGAATCCAAGGTCCTGCCGGTTGGTTCGCGCGTGGTTCAGCCTGGCAATGCCTTTCACGGAGATGCCTGTGTCAGCACCGAGGACTGTGTACTGTTCATCTATCAGGACGGCAAAGGTGACGCGTTGTTCCACAGCGAATAACACCTTTTCAATGCGTTTTACGAGTTTTGCCGCCCCATGTTATTTGGGGCGGCCTTTTCATGTCCGCTCACTTCTGGCTAAGCGATTGAGCGGCTTTGAGCGCGTCCTGCCAATGGGGCCCATGCACAGACATCACCTGGCCATCACGAGACACAAAGAAAATCGGCGGATAGGTCAGCTCCAGTTGTTGCGCAGCGATCCGCAGGATTGGATCACGTTCACCATAGACACCGACATCGGGAACGTCGCGGGTGCGGGCGATGACGTTGTCTTCGACAGCAAACCCCAACGCCCGCCCCTCAGCCTGCACATCAGCCAGGTGATCGCGCTTGAAAGCCATACAGGGCGGGCAATCCTGTGCCCCATAGAAATGAAATGTGACCGGTGAATTCGCAGCAAAGACCGCAGACGTGTTCATGGTCAACGCGGTCAATGTGATCGCGAGAAAGCTTCGTTTGTTCATGGTTTCTCCAGTTTGTCGGCAAAAGCGGTTGGGGGTTGAGGTTCAGATTATTTCCCTTGGGCCAGCAACGTCTCGACCCGATGAGCGATGGCAACGCCCAGGCGACGGTGGGTTCCTGCGGTCAGGTGCACACCGTCCCGCCCATCCGCCACCGACACCTGCCCGGCGTCAAAAACCGACAGGTTCGCCCGTTGGGCAGCCGCCCTGTAGGCCGGTGCCAATTGTCGGGACAGAACCGCCGAGCGTGTATTGAACAAATGACCCAGCGCCCCGTCTTCTGGGTGGTGCAGGGGAGGCGGGACCACCAACAGAACATTGATTTGCGCTGTCTGGATCAGTTGACCCAGAGATACAGCAGAAGCCGCCACCTGTTGAGGTGTCCGGTTCAGCCCCGATTGCAGATCATTGGTCCCCAACATGACCACCACCAGATCCAATGGTAGATGTCGGCGAACCAACTCCGGAAGCGGGTCGGTTTTGGGGTTCACAGGGTATTCGAAATTCAGATCGCTCCGGCGACCGATGCGGCCCTCCTCGATCACCACCACAGTGGGGAGAGCCGCATCCACCACCCTGCCCCATCGCACGACGTCGCCGTGTCGGGGTCCGGATGCATTTGATCCCCAGGTATTGCTATCACCCAGCACCAATACGCGCTGATCTGCCCATCCGATTACAGGCTGGAAAAGGATCGTCAGAATCAGAAACAGGCGTCGTACCATAAGGGAAATCCCCCGCAACATATCGCGTCCTAGATTAACCGAGCCCGCTGAACCTTCGAATAAGGCACCTTTTGGTAACCATGCCCGTGCTGATCAAATTCGAGTGAGCTCAAGAGGCACCGATCCTAGTCGGTCACAGTTTCCACCAACCAATCGACAAACTGGCGCACCGCACGCTTGCGCATAGCCGCAGGCGACCGGATGACGCGATAGAAATACCCAGGCAGCTGCGGCCCTTCGAGCTGGACCAGATCCGCGTCAAATTCGGATGATTTGACAATCGTCCGGCTCAACAACGCTGCCCCGTGGCCACGTTTCAAGGCATCAAACGCCAGATTGTAAGCGTCAAAACTCATCCGGCGGAAACTGTCGAAATTGGTCTGCCCTGCTTCACCAAACCAGATCTTCCAGGATGGCGCAATCAGGGCCGAGTTCTCCCATCGGACATCAATCAGCCGTTTGGCAGTTAACGCCTCGATCCGGGGGGCACGATCAGGAGGCAACAGGCTGCGGCACACAGCCGCCACATAATATTCCTGATACAGCCCCAGTTCATCGGATCCATCCGGCGGTTTCAATCCATATCTTACGGCCACGTCGATTTCGCTGCCGGACATGTCTGCCACCGTTTCGGATGCATAGATGTTCAATGTCAGCGCAGGAAAAGCTTCATAAAATGCCCCCAGCCGCGGTTGCAGCCAATAGCGCGCGAATTCCCGGGTGGTCGAGATATTCACCGTGTTGGTGTCGATATTGCCATAGGTTTCCTCGAACGCTGCAGCAAGACTGTCCATCCCTCGGGTGATGTCGGGCAACATGCGCCCACCTTGATCGGTCAGCACGATATTGCGCCCCGATCTTTCGAACAGCTTGATGTCCAGCAGGTTTTCCAGATGACGGATCTGATGGCTGATGGCAGTGGGTGTCACCGACAACTCTTCGGCCGCCTCGGAAATGCTTTCCAATCGGGCAGCGGCTTCAAAGGCGCGGATCGCATTCAGAGGTGGCAAGCGTCGTTTCATCTTGTCCTTTCATGACACGAACATTCGGGTCCAACAAAGTTGAAATATATACATGAAAGAGATGGATACGTCGAAAACCGCCGGGCCGTCCTGTGAACGGACGGCCCGGACTGTCAGATCAATGGATATCGGAATAGGCAATGGTGACGGAGTCGACATTCACCAGATTCAGGAAATCCTTGTTCACCGGGTCAGCGACGAACTTGTCCAACGCCGCGCGGCCTGCCTCTTCGCTTTCCCAATATACAACCTCAATCCAGACGCCATCGGCCTGCAGAGCCACATGACGGTCTACAAATCCATCGTAATTGGCGCGCAGGTTGGCATTCACGGTGCCCCCAGCGGCCGCTTCGGACATCGCATCGACCGATACACCGTCCTTGGCCTTGAAGGTCACATATTCGATGGATCCGGCTTTGCTCAGATCTGCGGCAATTGCAGCGTTCATAGTTCCAATGGCCAGAGCAGTCGCAAGGGCTGCAGACTTCAGGCCGGTTACAAGTTTCATCATGAGGTTCTCCTCCGTTTACATGATGGATGGGTTAAGTGGTGGTGAATTCGGTTCACAGATCGCGCACGATCCGGGCAATCGCCCGGCCAAGATCTGCGTGTTGGGTCTTGCTCAGGTGCAACCCGTCGATTCCGCGCACGTTGCCGACAACGGCACCTGCATCGAAACTTGCAATTCCGGCCTTGTCCGCAGCCGATTTCAGCGCCGCGCCCACGGCCTCGGATTTGACTTTTCCGCCTTCGAACATGGCTGCGAAATCAGGGTGTGGCATGTCATTGAGCGGCGCTGGAGAAACGACAAGCACCTTGGGCGCGTCATAGGTATACGCAACCCCACCCGCACATCCCTGCGCGACCTTCGCCACATCAATGATGGCGTCGGCGACCTCTGCCGCTGACCGGTTGGTGTCAGCCTTGAGATCATTGGTGCCCAACGCAATGATTACCAGGTCAACAGGCATTTCCCGGGCAATCGCGGCAGGCAGCATTTTGGCACCGTTGAACATGTCCGCCGTGATGGCATTCCAATCCATCGCATCGTCCAGATTGGTGGCGCGCACAGTTAGCCCATCCACAGCGACGTCATATTCATCGCCCAATTCGGTGGCCATAATGCCCGCCCAGCGTTCATCGTCGCCATAACGCGACGAAGGGAATGCCTCCTGCACCCCGATCCATCCCCAGGTGTTGCTGTCTCCGTAAACAAGGATCTTTTTCTGTGCCATGATTGGCTCCTTTTGCCTGTTATGTGTTGTTGATCAGATGGCCGTCTTCGGGGTGCCAGCTGGCGGTGACGCCTGCGCCCACTTCGATGTCCAGCGCCTGCATGTCGCGCTGTTGCAGCTGCACGTTGACCGCAGTACCTGCGGCTGTCTCCAGCCGCAGGTTGACCAAGGCCCCTACAAATTCCTCGCCGATGACCTTGCAGCGAACTTCATTTTCCGCCCATCCACCTTCGGCCGTGACTGAAATCTGATCAGCACGCACAATCAGACTGGTGTGTTGCCCTTCTTCGAGGTCGGGGAACTCGGACGCGTCACATTTGAATGCGCCATCAATGCTCTCCAACACAAAGTCACCGGTTTTTCGGGCGCGAGCAGTGCACTCAAAGATTGACGAACCTCCCAGAAATTCGGCCACGAACGGGGTTGCCGGGCGCAAATAGATATCTTCGGGGCTGCCGGCCTGTTCGATGCGCCCCTGATTCATGATCACCACGGTGTCGGCCATGGAAAATGCTTCGGAGTGGCTGTGTGTGACATAGACAAATGTGATGCCCAATTCGCGTTGCAGACGCTTCAACTCTCCTTGCATCTGGACCGACAGATGCGCATCCAGCGCTGACAAAGGTTCGTCCAACAACAGGACCGACGGTTCCGTGACCAGGCACCGCGCCAAGGCAACGCGCTGACGCTGCCCTCCGGACAGCTGATTGATCGAACGATTGGCAAAGTCGCCTAAACCCAGTTTTTCCAACCACTCCAGCGCACGACGTTGGCGTTCCGATGCCTTGATGCCATTCATGCGCAGGCCAAATTCTACATTCTCGCGCACTGACAGGAACGGAAACAGCGCCAGCGACTGCCAGACCATCGGCATTTCGCGTTCCCAGATCGGCAACTCGTTGATCCGCGCACCTTCACGCAGAATGTCGCCGCTGGTCACGTCCTCCAGCCCGGCCAACATCCGCAACATGGTGGACTTCCCGCATCCGGACGGCCCCATGATGGCAATGAATTTACCCTCTTCGATGTCCAGGTTCAGATCGTCGACCGCGACAGCCGAGCCATAGGTTTTACGGATGCTTCGCAAGGAAATATGGGCGTCGCTCATCGGGCGCTCCTGCAGTTCGGGCGCAAATGCGCTGTTGGTTTGAAAGTTCATGACGCCTCCTTGGTCAGGCGGCGCAGCACCAGAAACTGCGCGCCCAGGATCAGAGAGATGGAGGTAACAAAGGTGATCGAACCGATGGCGTTGATCCGCGGACTGACGGCCGATTGCAAAAAGCTGAGGATGCGTACGCTGCTGGTTTCTTCCAACCCGCCAACAAACCAAGTCACTGCGTATTCATCAAAGCTGACAGCCATGCACAGCAAAAAGGCGGCCAGAATGGATGTTTTGGTTGCTGGGATGATCACTTCGCGAAATGCGCGCCAATTGGAAGCGCCCAGATTTTGCGCAGCAAATTCCAAATCACCGTCGATCTGAGAAAATCGCAACCGGATGATAGCCATGGCAAAGGGGGATGTCAGAACGATATGGCTGACAATCACCGCCGGAAGCGTGCCTGACAGGCCAATGCGGGACAGATAAGCCAGCATCGACAACCCGATCACCACCAACGGTATCAGCGGAGGCATCAGAGCAAAGATCAGAACCAGCTTTTTGCCGATAAAGTCGAACCGATAGTCGGCATAGGCAGCTGCGAACCCCATGGCCGTGGCAATCGGGGCCACGATCAGTGCGACCTTGATCGTGTTTTTGAACGCGTCGATGACCAGCGCATCGGCCAGGATCAATCGGTACCAGTCCAGGGTGAAATCCCCCAAGGGAATGGTCGGGAACCGGTCCGAATTCAGCGAGAACACAAAATTCGTCAGGATCGGCGCATAGAGAAAGATCAGCGCAAGACCTACAAATGCAATTGTCAGTCGGCGAGTGGTTTGGGAAACGCGCATGGATCAGGCCCTCCGGTACGCATAGGTGATCGATGCAAGTGCAGTAACCAGCAATGTGGCGATCATCATGAGTGCCACCACAGCAGCACGAGGCCATTGTTGACCGGATTTGACGGTGTCGGCGATCAGGATGGACAGGGTGGTGAATCTGCCGCCGCCCAGATAGGTCGCGGTCACAAAATCCCCAAAGCTGAAAATAAAGGCGAACAGGGCTCCCAGCACGATCCCCGGGCGGGTCGCAGGCAACACGGTGGCAAACAGCACCCGCCGTGGACCACAGCCCAGATTATAGGCCGCATCAATCAACGTGCGATCCAATGACAACATCGAAATCGACTGGATCACGATGACCAATGGCAATGTTAGCGTCACAAGCCCGACCATCAGAGCCAGAGGTGTATTCAACAGGCTTCCAGTTTCGATCCCGATGGCCGCCAATGTCTTCATGACAATGCCGTTTTCAGTCAGGTAGATCTGCCAGGAATAGATCCGCACCAGATAGCTGGTGAAAAACGGCACAACGAACAGCCCCAATATGATCAACCGGGCCCGGTGGCTCAGGAAGAAGCTGATGGCCAGCGCACAGGGCAACGCAACCAGGGTGGCCAATGCGGACGCGGACATCGCAATGATAAAGGTCCGCATATAGGCGGCCCAGAAATAGTTGGCGGACAGGATTTTTTGCCAGTTCGCCAGTTGAAAATCCGGGGTCATCAGGAAATTGCGGACATCCCAGAAGCTGAGCCAGACCAACAGGATCATCGGCCCCAAAAAGAACCCGACCAACCAGATCGGCAAAGGTAAGCTCCATAAGGCCCGATAGGCCATGCGCGACAGGCGATGTGAGTGAACGAAAGAGGTCATTGGAGATCCGTGTGGTCTGTGATGCCGGGTTAAGTGCCCGCCGCCCGGATCAGATCGGGCAGCGGGCCACAGAGCGACTGTGGGAGTTCAGGAGAGGTCAGGCGCTCTTGTAGGCGGACCAGAAATCGTTCCAGTCGGCCAGATCCTGTTGCAGCGGCAGCTGGCGAATGTGGATACGGCCCTTGCGGATCAGGTCGATTGCGTTTCCGTCACCCTGGAACATGCCCAGGTGGCGGGCATCATCCGGTTTCTCCGCGATCATGCGGTCCCAGCCGGATTTCGATGGAATAATCGCCGGGAACACGTTCAGGTTTGCCAGATTGTATTGGCCCTCTGGGCTGGAAACATGCTGGATAAACTTGCGGGCCAACTCTGCCTTGCGCGACCCGCGCCCGACCGAGAAGCTTTCAGTGAACTGAATGCCGCCCTGTTCCGGAATGGTGGTGGTCACATTGGCACCGTCACGGCGCAACACCCCGGTGATCCATTCACCGATACCAGGCATAACCGTGACTTCGCCTGACTTCAGCGAAGACAGAACCCCGCCGTAGTCATAGAACCCCCTCACCTGCGGCTTCAGGCTCAAAGTGGTGTCCTGTAGTTTTGCCCAGGCGTCGCTGCCTATGTCATAGGGTTCGCCATTGCCGTCGCGCAGGCTCAACACACCCAGATTGGGCAGATGCCAGTCGAAATGGCCAACCTTGTCTTTGTTCTTGGCGTCCCACAGCATGTCATAAGACATCGCCTCTTTGACAGACACCGCGTCCAGGTTGTGCGAGATCCCCAAAAAGCCAAAGCGGCTGATCACCGCATAAAGGTCATTATTGTGCCAGTGACCGGGGAAATGGTGAAATTCGGGGAAAAAGTCGTCGAAAGGAAAGTCCTCGGCATCCAGCTTTTCGACAAAGTTGGCCCGCACCAGCTGTTGCACATATTCTGCATCGGCGTGGATCAGGTCGTAGGTGCCCGCCGGAGATTGCGCCAACAGGGCAAGCATCTGTTCGCCACCCACATAATATTTTGGCGTGATTTTGACATTGTGCAATTCTTCGAATTCAGCGACCGCATCCGGTTCTGCCTGACCATACCAGGCCAGCATTGTCATCTCGGTAACTGATTGGGCACGGGTGATGGATGGCATCGCCAATGCGCCTGCGGCCAATGCGCTGGTCCTCAGCAGCGCACGCCGTGTGAAAGTCGTTTTTGCCATTTTTGGCTCCTCCCTTACGTGGATGAAGGGAAGTATTCGGGCCAGGCGCATTTCCAACAATCGAGCAGAATTCAGCCATGTCCAAGTTTTTCTCAGCCTTTGACAGCGCCGTATTTCCTCCTGAGCCGGAACGTGTTTGGTGCTGTTCATCCAGAGATTGCACAAGATCTCGAAACGCGAATCATTGATCAATTCTGTGGCATGAATTGCAGCCCGTATGGGCTGTCACGAAACGCATCCGCTTCGCCGAGGAGCCAATCCTGAAAGGCTCTAACCTTAGCGGATTGGGCCCGTTCGGCCGGGCATACCAGGTAATAGCTACGATCCTTCAGCGCCTTTGGAATCGGGGCCGCAATGCGCCCGCGTTCGATTTCACGGGACGCTGCAATCACACTGACCAATGCGGCGGCCCGGTTGTCCATAGCTGCTTCGATGCACATGATTTCGTCGCTAAAATTTGCGATCGGTTTGACGTTGCTTGCATCAACCCCGACAGAGGCGAACCAGGTTTTCCAACTGGGATCGCCGTCACCAAATCCCAGCCATTCATATTCCACCAGGTCGCGGCACAACAAATCCGCGGGTGTTTTGATCTTGCTTTGCATCTTGCGGGAACAAATCGGAGTGACATAGTCATCCAGCACCCATGCCGCATGAGCGTCGGGGTCCGGTGCATCCGTATATCGGATCGAGATATCGACCGAAAAGCGCGCGAAATCCAGAACGCTATCAGATGCGATAACCTTGACATCCAGCTCAGGATACAACCGACTGAACTTCGGCAAACGGGGACTTAGCCAGCTCCAGGCAAACGAGCGGGTTGTTGTCACCACCAGCTCGCCTTCGATCTCATCCATACTCAGCTGGGCCACCCCCTGGTTCAGCTGTCGAAAGGCGTTGCTGACAAACGGGGTCAGCATCTCGCCTTCGGCGGTCAGTTTCAGCGACCGGGTCAATCGGTGAAACAGCTGTACGTCCAGCTGTGTTTCCAGGGTTTTCAAACGGTGACTGATCGCAGTGGGGGTCAGCAGCAGTTCTTCGGCAGCCAGCTTGATGCTCAGGTGCCGCGACACGGCCTCAAAAGCCTGCAAGCTGGTCAAAGGTGGCAAACGTTTCACGGGCGAACCTCTTCCTCCAAAGGCGAGACCCCTCCACAAGGAAGGGGCCAATGGGGATAGTCTGGGTTCAGCTTCGTCGTGAACGCAACACGTCCAAAGCAGCGGCCACAACCAGAACAAGACCAGTCGTCATCAAACTCAACTCAGTTGGAACGTTCATCAGAATCAGCCCGTTTGCCAACATGCCCAACAACCACACCCCCAACACGACGCGGATCACAGATCCCTTGCCACCGGCAAACGGGATTCCACCCAACAACACGGCCGTCAGCACGCTCAGTTCAACCCCGACCCCCAGGGTGCCCGCCGGTGCCGAATTGATCCGCGAAATGCTCATCAAGGCCGCGACCGCCACAAAAAATCCGGTTCCGGCATAGAGCGCGATACCAATGGCCTTGACCCGCAACCCCACCAAAAAGGCGGCCCGCTGGTTTACACCCAGGGCCACAATCTGGGGTCCGATGGGCAACAAGGCCATTACAGCCGCCCCCAGCGCGATCACTGCCATCATGATCCACGTCAGGATTGGCAACCCCAGCACCCGCTCATAACCAATGACCAAGAATTCCTCAGGAAAGCCAAAGATCGGATTGGGGGCCAGCCATTGCGCCAAACCCCGGATCAGAGTCAGCGTTCCGAGCGTGACAATGATCGGCGACATCCCCAGCGACGCGACCAGCAAACCATTGATCAATCCGACTCCGGTCCCGACCGCCAATGTCAGCAAAATAGCGCCAGGGATACCAAGCGGCTCAAAGCTGAGACCGGCGACGACACCACATAACGCCAGGGTCGAACCCACAGACAAATCAATCTTGCCCGCCATCAACAGCATTGCAAAGGGGATTGAAATCGTCATCAACGCAGACACCTGCACCGAAATCGAAATCCAATTGTTGGCGGTCATGAACACCGGCGCATTCAGATAAAAAAACACGGCCAGAGCCGCAATCGCAACCGGCAGCGCCGCCGCCACCGACAATTCAAACCAATCACGGTTCTTGGGGTTTTCGGGTGCTGCAGCCGCGCCCCGCGTCATTCCTGTATCGGTCATCAGGTCAATTCCATCTGTTCGGCGCTGTGTTCGGCCTTGTGTGCCAGTTCAATCAGCTGTTCTTCGTCGTGGGGATTGTCGATCAGGGCCACTTGTTGACCGCGCCCCAGCACCATCACCTTGTCCGCTAGCAGACAGATTTCGGTTGCATCCGAGCTGGCCACAATGATCGTCGTGCCCTTGCGTTTAACGTCGGCCAGGGCCTCGTACAATTCGTGACGTGCCCCGATATCGACGCCTTGAGTTGGTTCGTCCAGCAACAGCAATTGCACCCCCGACCCTTCAAGCAACCAGCGAGAAACCATGATCTTCTGGGCGTTGCCGCCGCTGAACCGCTGCCCCTGCAACCGGGGGTTCGGTGGTTGGATGTTCAAACGCCGGGCCGCCCGTTCAAAACCACGTCCTTCCTGCTGAAAGCTGCGCAGCAGCCGTGGCATCGGCGATCGGCCCATATGTGGCACCATCAGGTTTTCAACTGCCGAAAAACTGGCAAACAGGCTTTGCTCCTTGCGATCGCTCGCCACCAGTGCAACCCCGTTGGTCAGCGCATCGCGTGGCGAAGAGAAGGCGCGTTTTTCGCCATTCAATACCATCTCCCCCCCCGACAGCGGCGCGGCACCCGACAGACATTCCAGCAATTCGGTGCGCCCCGCACCCATCAACCCATAGATACCCAGCACCTCGCCCCGGTGCAGCCCCACGTTGATGGGGCCAACAAATCCTGTCTTTAGATTACTCAGCCGCAGGGCTTCGGGGCCATCCGCGACAAACGGGATACTCTCCAGCCCGCTCATCAGCGCATCCGGTGAAATCGCATCCGTCATGTCGGCAATCGACACCTCGCCCACAGGGCGGGTCCACAAAATGCGACCATCGCGCAGAATCGTGACCTGATCGGCAATCTTGGGGATTTCATCGAGAAAGTGGGTGACATAGATCACCCCGATTCCGTCATTTGCCACCGCCTGGCGGATCACCTCGTGCAGGGCTTTGGCCTCTTTGTCCGACAAGGATGCGGTCGGTTCATCCAGGATCAAGAATTTCGGTTTCAATCGCAGCGCGCGGGCAATTTCCACCACCTTGCGTTCTCCGACCCCCAGCGCGCCCAAGTCGCCGCGCGGGTCGATATCGTCAACTCCCAAACGCGCGAGCAGATCGCGCGCCTGGGCGTTCTGGGCGCGGCGGTCCACCCGACCGCCACGCTTGATCTCGTGACCGAGAAAAATGTTGTCGGCGACGCTCAGACCTTCAAAGACTTGGAAGTGCTGATAGATGATCGCAACTCCCTGGTCCTGAACCTGTCTGGGTGACGCGCCCCGCAGCGACGCCCCGTCGACAAGGATATCGCCTGCATCCGCATCCTGCGCCCCGCTGACACAGTTAAGCAGCGTGGATTTCCCGGCCCCATTGGCCCCGAGAAAGGCCAAAACCTCTCCGGCCTTTACGGTCAGATCCACCCCTTTGAGCACGGCAACCGGGCCATAGGATTTGCGCAGGTCTTTCACCTCAAGACGCATTGGTTGTCTCCTTGTCCGGGACGCATCAGTTGGCGTAATTGGCGAGCAGCTTGTCCAACAACGCCTGATCCGCCTTGCTAGCCAGAACCGTCGGGGTATAGGCAAAGCTGGGTTCGACATCGCGCACGGCATTCAGCGCCAGATCGACGATATTAGCACCAAGTTCGTTGATCAGGATCGCTGCAGAGGCGCGGTACGCCCCACCGTCGTTCACAGCAGACAACCCTTCGAGAGAGCCATCCTGACCCCCAACAAACATCGCGTCACCATTGGCACCACTCAGCTTGATCGCACGCAGCGCGCCCACGGCGGCGTCATCCGCCATGCCGATGATGATGTCGAGATCGGGATGCTGTTGCAGCACGGTTTCGGCCACCCGCAGACCATTGGTCTGGTCGGCGGCATCCTGTTCGGCCACGACCGTGATCCCGTTTTCGGCAAATATTCGGGTAACTTCGGTCCAACGCGGGGCCAAAGGTGGCAGCGGCGTCAATGTGGTTACCAACGCTTTGGCATCTGTGACGTTGTTGGCCTTGGCCCAATCCACGGCGGCCTGCGCCACGATCTGACCGGATTGCGCGTGGTCAAATCCAACGAATCCGTCCGATCCGTCCATCTTGCCCAGATAGGTCAGCCATTTGATGCCCTGTGCCTGCGCCTGGCGTTGCAACGGCTGCAACGCGGTGGGTTCGATCGGCAAGACAACAATGGCGTCCACATCCAATGTAATCCAGCCCTGGATGGCGTTGATCTGCTGTTCCAGGTTATTGGCCTGCGTGTTGTCATGCAGCACTGTCACACAGCCCAGATCCGCGGCGCGCGCATCGGCAAACCGGCGCACCTGCTTGACGATCGCAACCTCGGAAACCGAATGGCTATAGGCGACCTTGTAGGTTTTGCCACCCTCACAGGCATTGGCCGCCGCGGCGCGCACCTGTTCGGTCGTGACGTCTTTGATGTCAGCGGCTTGGGCCAGCGTGCCGACGGTCAGGCCCATCGCAAGAGCGAAGGTTCTAGTCATGTTTTTCATGGGTTTGTCCCTGTTGGTCTGTTGGAAGAGGTCCGCGATTTTACGGTTGGTATCAGTGAGGCGAGGCAGCCCCGGGCCGCCCCGCCCAGATCATCAGAATTCGAAGACGTTGGAGTATTTCACCGACAGCGAGTCCCCATCGACCAGCGACAGAAAGCCCTTGGTGCGCGGATCTTCGACAAAACGGGGCAACGCGGCTTCAGCAGTTTCCAGCGAGGTCCAATAGACGACTTCGACCCAGGAGCCGTCGGTGTTGCGCGCCAGGTGGCGGGCGACGAAACCGTCATAGCCCTCCAGAACCACGTCCATCGCCAGGGTTTCGCGCAGGAATTCATCGGGGTTGGAGCCATCAACCAGGTTGAACTCCAGGTATTCGACGATCACGGCATCGGTGATCGGGCGGTCTTCGGCAAAGCTGGCGGTAGCGGCGCCGACGACCATCGCAGCGGACAGCGCCAGGGCTTTGAAGGTGTTTTTCATCTTTGTTCTCCTGTTGGAAGTGGTGATTTCATTCGGCAAAAGAGAACCCGACCCCCGGAGAGTTCGGGAGAGTTCAGAGGGCCGGGTCCGGAGGAAACCGTTCGCGGGGAGTTAGAGCGCGATCCGGTCATAGTGCTGCGCCCAGGGACGCAGACGTTCGAATGCGGCGGCAGCGGCCAACACGTCGCCATCGGCCTGACGACGTCCAGCGATATGCAGGCCTACCGGCAGGCCGGATGTCCCCAGCCCGGCAGGCACGGACACCGACGGATGCCCGGTAAAGTTTGTCAGGAACGTCGGGCACCAGCCGATCAGCGGATCTATTTCGATGCCATTGATCCGGCTTGGACCTTTGGTATTGCCGTCGGTTGTGTTTTTCACCGGCATTGCCGTCACAGTCGGCGAGACGATCAAATCATATTTGGCAAATGTGGCCTGATAGGCGTCGAACACTTCGGAGCGGACCGACAGATCACGAAACAGGTCGTCAGCGCTGTAGCCCGGCCCGACGCGTTCAACCCACTCCAATAGATCCGGGGCCAAACCATGGCGGTGTTCGTCGGACAGCAGATCCAGACCGCTGGCTTTGATCGCTTCAAAACTGTGGCGCATGATGGGTACAAACAGGCGGCACCAGATATCGCTGTATTCGCGTTGATCCCGGGTCAGGCCGATTTTGATCTCTTCGACCTCGGCCCCGGCCTGCTCGAATACTTTGACAGCATCCGCGACAACATCCCTGACCTCATCTTCTACCGGGAAAACATCCAAATTCGGGCTATAGCCGATTTTCATGCCCTTGATGCCGCGCAGGCCCGCATCGGCAAAATCATTGACCATGTCGTGGCAATTCGGGTCGCCCGGATGGGCACCCTGCAAGACGCCCAGCGACACGATGGCATCTTGGACATTGCGGGTAATGGTGCCTTCGAAAATATACGGCAACGTGTTGGCAAACGCGTTGGGGCGCACCAACAGCGGCGTGCGCCCCGCCGATGCGCGGTAGCCAACCGTATTGGTCCAAGCCGCCGGAATGCGGATCGACCCACCTCCATCGGTGCCTTCGGCCACGGCCAGCATACCGCTGGCCACAGCAGCCGCAGATCCACCTGACGACCCACCGGCATTGCGGGTGGTGTCAAACGGATTTGACGTCGGACCAAAGGCCGCGTTGTCCGTGGTTCCCCGGAAACCCATGGCCGGGCTGTTGGTTTTGCCCACAAAAATCGCGCCTGCGGCCTCCATGCTCTCGACAAAACCGCACTTCATGTCAGCGATGTTTTCCTTGAGCTGAGGAATGCCACCCAATGTGCTGGGCCAGCCAGGTTTGAAGTCGAACAAATCCTTCATCGCGGTCGGCACACCGTGCAGCGCGCCCAATGCATCGCCGCGCGCTACGGCTTCGTCGGCCTGTTTGGCATTGTCCAATGCTTCGTCAAATGACGTGAACACAAAAGCGTTCAACTTGGGATCTGCAGCTTCGATCCGGGCAATTGCGGCCTGCATGACTTCGGTGGCGGACACCCGGCGTTCGCGGATGGCCAGGGCGGTTTCTGTCGCGCTGAGTTTGGCTAGATCGGTCACTGTGTCGGTCTTCCTGTTGGTCACTGTAAGGCCCTCACTTATTGGAGGGCCTGGTTGTGTACACAGGATCGCCGCACACCGGATTCCAGCAACTGAGAAAAGCTCAGCCCATGAGTGAAACGCCGTGAACAGTCAGATTTACAATGAATCATAATTAGTTATCGGTTCCGCGTACTGAAATTTCTGACATCAGAAAATTGTGTTTGGTGTTAGACAGTTCACCAACCTAATGTCACATTGACCGATTTGCTGGAGTTCTCGCCTTGAAGACCCTGACCACCTTTATCTGCGCTTTGTGTCTGAGCGCAGGATCTCTGGTTGCCCAGGAGATCCCCAAACCACAGGTAAAGCTGCTGTTGTCCGCAGGGGAAACCGTGTTGGGGCAAGAAATCACTTATCCCTCAGATCCCGCACAAATCACCACCGCCATCGTGACCCTGCCGCCCAATGGGCAAACCGGATGGCACCACCACACGGTTCCTTTGGTGGGCTACATGCTCGAAGGCGAACTGACCGTGGATTATGGAGAACATGGCACCCGCACTTACACAGCCGGTGAGGCGGTGTATGAGGCGATGGCGACCTCGCACAATGGGCAGAATACCGGCGATGTGCCAGTGCGCATTCTGGTGGTGTTTGCCGGGGCAAAAGGGATCCCCAATTCGGTAGCAGACCAATGACACCAACCGGGGCAGCCGACCAGACCAGCGAACCCTGCCAGATCGGGGACGTTTTTTCCGACCGCTGCCCGTCGCATGTCTTTCTGGGAAAGTTGTCGAACAAATGGGCCTTGCTGACAATTGATGCCTTGGGCGACGGGGCGATGCGCACCAATGTGTTGCGCAACCGATTGTCCGGCATCTCACAAAAGGTTCTCACAGGCGTGTTGCGCGATCTCGAAGGCCTTGGACTTGTCAGTCGCAAACAGGTCCAGATCTTTCCACCACATGTGGAATACACCCTAACGGATCGAGGGGCATCCCTGCGCCGGGTCGTAGCACAGCTGGATCGGTGGGTTGAACGGAACTACCAATAGAGCCCGCCAGATACCGGGCGGGCTCTATTGGTTCACGGCTGCTTTGATTGTCTTTCAAACAGCCCGGCAATCCCCCGAGGCAGGCATATTACCGTCACCACCACGACCACTCCGAGCAGCAGCAGCCGATAGTCATCAAAACTGCGCAGCAGCTCATTGCCAATGACCACCAGGAATACGCCCAATATCGCTCCGGGGAACCGCCCCATTCCGCCAATGGCCAGCATGACCATTGCCATCAGAAAAAACTCGGTCCCCAGAATCTTGGGCGTTACGACGCTGGTATAATGGGCATAGATCCCTCCTGCGACGGCTGTGAAAACGGCAGATACAACAAAGGCCAACAGTTTGTATTTATATTCGTTGACGCCAATAGCCTGAGCAAATGTATCCGCATCCCGCATCGCGACAAAGGCCAACCCCATACGCCCCCGCAACACGATGAAATAGATCAGCCAGACACACAACGCGCCCAGAAACAGCGAAACCCAATACCAGGTCAGCTTGTCAATCGACGACACCTGAAAGCCGAACAGGTTCAACCACGGGATACCTAGCAATCCGGTGTTGCCACCCATGCCAATCGCCTTGCCCTGTTGGATGAGCGGCGGTAGCGCCAAATGCACGGCAAAAGTAAACAACGCCACATATTCGCCCTTCAATCGCAGGCTCGGGATCGCAATGACCACTCCGATCACTGCACCGATTGCGGCGGCGCTCAGGATGGACAACAGCGGCGTGAAACCGGCATAGATCGACAACATCGCCGAGCCATAGGCTCCGAATGTAAAGAACACCAATTGGGCATAGTTGAAAATCCCGGCATACCCCAGAATCAGATCCCAGCTGGCAATCACGATGCACCAAATGAACACCAGGATAAAAATGTGACGGACATAGCTGTCCCCCAGCACCGCTCCCAGCATCGCCAACCCAGCGATCACCGCCCAAAAGACCAGCGAATCCCGCACCAACCCCTTGCCAGTAAACACCGATGCAATCATCGACGTATCGGGTTTTGAAATATCAGACATCTCAGTTCTCCCACACACCGAACAGACCCTTTGGACGGACCATCAGAACGACGATCAGCATCACCAGCCAGGCCGGCATGGCCCAGCTCGGGCCGATATAGAAAATGACAAACGCTTCTAGAACGGCCAGGATAAAGGCCGCGACGAACGCGCCCTTGGTGCTGCCCAAACCGCCAAGAACAACGATCACAAACGCCTTGAGAAAAGGGGCCCATCCCCCCAACGGAGACACCAGAAACACCGGTGCCAACAGGATACCAGCGATCCCGGTCAAAACCACCGACAGCGCAAAGGTGAACGAAAACACCTGATTGACGTTGATCCCCACCTGATTGGCACCCTGCATGTCCTGACTGACGGCGCGCACGGCCTGGCCGTACCGGGTGTGGCCCAGAAAATACTCCAGCGCCCCAACCAACATCAGCGAAATCGCAAAGATCCAAACCTTGTACCAGCTCAGCGTAATCCCCCCAAGTTCCAACGTCCCCTCGACAAAGGGCGCAATGGTGCGGGTGCCCGGGCCGAACACCAGCTGCAGGCCGTTTTCAATGATAAAAGCCAGGCCCAGCGTCACCATGATTGTATTGATCTTCCAGTTGTCAGAGCCGCGCAGCGGACGGATGATCACGCGTTCGATCCCAATCCCAGTCAGGGCCAGAACCGGCAATATGATCAGCACGGCCATCCACAACGGCAGGTCAAACCCGCCTGCCACGAGATACCACGCCAGAAAACCGCCCAGAGAATACAGTGACCCATGGGCAAAGTTCAAAATGCGCGATGCGCCATAGACCAGCGAAAGCCCAACCGCGACCACACAATACACAGCGCCCTGGGTGATCCCGCTTAGCAGAATTTCGAAGATCTGGGTCATAGGACCTCCTGCATGTTGTCGGTGTCCGTTTCGCTGACCGTGCCTTCTTCGATTGTGTAAACCCGATCAATCATGCCCTTCAAAAGTGCGAGGCTTTGCTCCACCAGCAGAACCGTCAGGCCGTCGCGGTTCAGCTGAGATACGGTTTGCAGCATGGTTTCAGTCAAGTTCGGAGCCAGGCCCAGCGACGGTTCATCAATCGCCAACAGCGTCGGGTTCGACATCAACCCACGCCCCAGCGCCACCATCTGTGCTTCTCCCCCCGATAGCGAGCGGCACAGTTGGTGGCGCCGTTCAGCCAACCGGGGGTAAAGCGAAAACACATGATCCAGATTGCGTTTTTCCTGTGCCCGCGCCTGCGCGAGATAGGCCCCCAATTGGAGGTTTTCCAACACGGTCATGTCCGGAAACAACCGTCGGTCCTCAGCAACATAAACCAACCCCTGCGACACCAGATGCGGTGCGCGACGGCTGGTCGTGTCGTGGTCGGCGAACCGGATTTTGCCGGACTTCACCGGGGTCAAACCGCAGATCGCTTTGAGCAGGGTACTTTTGCCATGTCCGTTGGCACCGACGACAGCCACCAACTCACCCTTGTTCACCTTTAGCGACGCATCATGCAACACATGGAAATCGCTGTAGAAGGCGTTGATATTACTCACCTCAAGCATCGTGTTTCTTTCCCAGGTAAATTTCGACCACATGGTCGTCATTCAGCACCACACCGGGCGTATCCAGCATGACAAACGCGCCGAAATTGATGATCAGAATGCGGTCTGCGATCTCGGCCAGGGCACGGGTCTTGTGTTCGACCATGACAATGGTGATGCCCAATTCTTCACGCACATGGCGGATCACTTGCAGGAATTCGACAATTTCCTGGGCGTTCAACCCACCCAAGGGTTCGTCCATAAAGATGATCTCGGGGCCTGTAGCCAGCGCCGCCCCCAACATGATCCGCTTGCGGGTCAACAAATCCGCCTGAGATGCAGGCAGGGTCAACTGATCCTCCAGCTGGGTCAGATACAGGATATCGCGCAGCGGAATGTCCATCGCAGCGCCGCGAACTTCGTGCCCAAAGATCTGACCCGCCAGCAGGTTTTCACCAACCGTGACCGACGACAATAGCGTCGGGATCTGAAAGGTCTGAGCAATTCCCAGCCCACAGCGGGAATGGCGCTTGAACCCGGTGATGTCCTGCCCGTTAAACACGACGGAACCACGGGTCGCCTGCAACCCACCGGTACAGACATTCATCAACGTCGATTTCCCGGCTCCATTTGGCCCGGCAACGCCCAGAATTTCACCACGTTCAATTCCAAACGACAGATCCGTCAACGCCCGGAACGGTCCAAATTGCATCGTGACGTTTGTGAGAGACATTTGTGTCATGCAGAGGCTCCTTCCGGCTCTGAGTGACGGGAAACGAGAGAAAACAACGCCGCACCTTTGGAAGAAGAGGGGGAGAGCAAAGGCGCGGCGGACGTCGGGATCGTTATTGGATCCACGACGGTTTCACGATGTCACCCACACGGGTGTCACCCACGACCAGGCGCACGCGCTGGCCGTTTTGCACCTGGAACAGCTGCGCGGGCTGGGTCTCGGACCCGTTGTCGATAAAGTTGCGGTCGTTAAAGGCGAATTTGCCAACCAGACCGTCATATTTCATGTCTCGGATTGCATTGGCGACGGCGGCATGGTCATCCGCATTGCCAACCTGTTTTACGGCAGCGGCCCACATGTTGACCATGTCGTATACAGCGGCAGCCAGGCTGACCGAAGGTTCTGCGCCATAGGCGTCTTTCCAACGCTCGACGAATGCATTGCCCGCTTCGTTGTCCTGATGAGCATTCAAAGTGAACGTCAGGATGCCTTCGGCCTGACCCTGTACAATCACATCATCCAGACCGGGGGTTGCACCGATATAGCCGACATTCAACAACGCCTCGCCTGCTGGGTTATTCTTGTATTGCGACAAAAACGTTGTGGCGACTGCAGGCTCGAGCGCTTCGAGATGAATCAGCGATGGCTCTGCTGCCCGGATCTGGGACTGGATACCCGTCCATTCCACGGTGTCATACGGCACTTCCTGAACGTAAACGACTTCCCAACCGACGGCTTCGGCTGCCTCCGCCATGGATTTGGCATTGTTGATGTCCCATTCGAAATCACCGTGTACAATAGCCAGACGTTTTGTGCCAAAGTCATGACCGGTATTCAGCACCATATCAAACTGTGATTTGCCGTAATTCACATCCACATCCGACGCGTTGAAGATGGCATTGCATCCCATACGTTCTGCCAGGTCGATCACGCCGATCACAGCGTCATTGTGGATATAAGGGATGCCATACGGACAAAACGCCGGAATGTCCGGCCCCATACCGCCATAGCCGTTGATCAGCGCGCTGACACCGCCGCGTTCGATCAGGTTTGCAGCCGCAGCGGCCAGCTTGTCCGGGGTCAAATCGCCGATGTCAAAGGTCACGACTTCTACTTCATTGCCCAGCAAACCGCCCTTGGCGTTGATTTCATCCACCGCCAAGGTGATCGCCTGCTCCATCGTGACACCATCGGCAGCAAAATACCCGGTCAAGGGAATAGGCGCGCCCAACGAGATAATGTCCGCCGCTGCCGTGAATCCACAGGCCGCCATCGCACAGGCCAACAGGCCGGTTCGGGCTCTGGTCTTGAATGTGTTGAGTGTCATTTTTGTGTTCCTCCCAGTTGGAACGTTTTGGTTTTCTGTCCTTGGGCGGGGCGCAGGTGCGTTTGAGCAAACCTTTCCCGTAGACCGAAACCACAAGGGATCGGACCTGTCCGCCATTTGTGTGATGGGCCGTTGCGCACGGTCATCGGCGCTCTGCCGGAGTCGATAGAACATCGGACACCAACCAAGAGGCTGACGGCAGTGTTAGCGGGGATTCCCTGAAACAGTGCCTGAAATCTCCTCAGCCCAGGCATGAGGTTTCGTCGGGTGACACAGGCACCGTCTGGTTGCCACGGTGCTCCCGACCGGAAACAGGAGACCAACATGACCGAACAGGATCGCAACAAACAGACCGTCGCCGATATCTATGGCATCTGCTGGAACCAAGGCAACATGGACAAGATCGACGAAATCTTTGACGAGAACGTCAGCCACGCCCAGTTTCTCGAAGGCTGGCCTACGGGCCGCGAAGGGTTCAAGACGCTGGTGAATTTCTGGCGCGCCGCCTTTCCCGACATCCATGAGGACGCCATTGATCTGGTGGCCGACGGCAACACTGTGATGAGCCGGTTCCGCCTGCGCGGCACCCACAAGGGAGACTTTTACGGCATCCCCGGCACCGGCCGCAAAGTCGACATTTATGGTGCCGAGTGGTTCAAGTTCGACGCGAACGGCAAAGTCACCGACTACCTCTACCACGAAGACACTCTGGGCCTGTTCTTCCAGCTTGGGGTGATGCCTTTACCGCATCTTGCCATCGCCGGTGTCGACGGTACCGAAAAGTAAGGAGCCCGCCCATGGACCTGTCCACCCTGCCATCTGTCGTGACCAATGAAACGTTGTCCAATACCTTTCTGGGCAACGTCGTCGAATTGTGCATCGTCACCGACGACCATATCAAAACGATGGAAGGCTTGTGCAAATTGGGCATCGGTCCATGGGCCGTCTATACGTTTTCACCGGAAACTGTGACGGATCAAACCTATCGCGGCATCCCTTGCGAATTCGCGCTCAAGGTGTGTTTTGCCAAATCTGGCAACATGATCTGGGAGCTGATGCAACCTTTGTGGGGGCCATCCATCTTTCAGGATTTCCTGGACCAGTGCGGAACTGGTTTTCACCATATCGCCTATGACTGCAATGACATGCCGTGGGAGCAACGGATTGCTGATCTGGAACAACGCGGGTTCGAAATGGTGCAGTCAGGCAAATGGCAAGGACGCAATTCATTTGCCTTTTTCGATACCCAGGACGCCACCGGCACCACGTTTGAAACCTACGTCTTTCCCGATGATTGGGACTATCCCGAACCCGAAAGCTGGTTTCCATCCCGACCTGCCGAAGGGCTGACCTGGTAAGACATACTCCCTGAACTCAAACGGTGTCTGGCTCTGGCCGGCACCGTCCTTTTTTGTCGGAGACACAGAACATGCAAGACATTCGCGGGCTCGATTTCAGCGGGCAGACCGTCATGGTGACAGGTGCCAGCCGAGGCATCGGATATGGCGTGGCCCACTCCTTTGCCCACCA
Source organism: Aliisedimentitalea scapharcae (assembly GCF_045277565.1). Taxonomy (NCBI): domain Bacteria; kingdom Pseudomonadati; phylum Pseudomonadota; class Alphaproteobacteria; order Rhodobacterales; family Roseobacteraceae; genus Aliisedimentitalea; species Aliisedimentitalea scapharcae. The sequence continues at coordinate 88,500 of NZ_CP123585.1, forward strand.
GGGCGCAACAGTTCACATTCTGTCACAAGGAGAGGATGTACATGATGCTGCGGCCACCTTGGCCGGGGAAACCGGACAATCCGTCACCGGCTGGACCTGTGACATTACCGATAGCGCACGGGTAGACGCCATATTCAGCCAGATCCCGGCATTGGATGTGTTTGTCGCCAACGCGGGTCTAGAAGCTGTGACTCCTATTGATGATCGCAGCGCCGATGCCGAAGCCACGTTTCGCCGCATCATAGATATCAACGTGGTGGGCACCTATCTTTCCACCCGCGCTGCTGTTCCGCTGATGCGGGACGGAGGACGTATTATCATCACTGCATCAATTTGGGGCAGCACGGCAGTGCCGGAGCTGGGTGCGTATGTCGCCTCCAAACACGCCAATATCGGGTTCATGCGCACGTTGGCGCATGAATTGGGTCCCCGCGGGATTCGGGTAAACGCGGTCTGCCCGGGTTGGGTAATGACCGGTCCTGCGTTGAATACTCTAAAGGAAATTGCGCGCGACCGTGGCATCTCTGCGAAAGAGGTTGCGCGCGAAATCAGCAATGATCAATCCCTGCCGGGTGTTCAATCCGCCACAGATGTTGCGCTTTCGTACCTCTACCTCGCATCGCCGCTGGCCGTTAACATTACCGGACAGAAACTGAATGCTGACCGCGGTGCGGTGCAGGGATAGGAGACAGACGGGATGAGCAAAAATCGCGACATGATTTTGGGCGCACTGGTCGGGGATGCCGCATCCCTGGGGCTGCACTGGATTTATGATCAACCGCGCATTCGTGCCGTAGGGGGGGCAAAACCGGAATTCTGCATCACCACCAGGCAAGATTATGACGGGATCCCGTCCTATTTCGCACACCCGTCCAAAGCACCTGGCGATCTGACCCAATACGGCGAACAGTTGATGGTCATGTTGCACGCACTTGCGACATCAGAAGGGCGATACAACCAAACCCATTACGAACAGGCGTTTCTGACCCATTTTGGCGACGGCGGGAGTTATCAGGGGTATATCGACCACGCCACCCGCGAAACTCTGGAAAACCTGATGGCCCGAAAGACGGGGGATTCTGCCTGTCCTGGAGCAGACGACACACAGTTGCCCGCGGTGGCAAAGTTGCCGGCATTGATCGCCGCCGGGCAAGAACGCAACGCCGTGGCTGCTATTCGCACCACAAACAACACGGATATCGCCGAGGTTTATGGACAGGTTGCAACCGCAATGCTGGTCGCCGCCCGCGATGGTCACAACGCCCGCCAGGCCGTGAACGCCGGGCTCGCAGTCGCGGATAACTCCATTCGCGCCCCTTTGGAGGCCGCCTGCGCCGCTACCGATCAAAGCACCGAAGACTTTACTGCCGATATTGGCATGGCGTGCGAGCTGTCCTTTGGTCTACCCAGCGTGGTTCATACCCTGTTGACCGCTCCGACTTACACAGATGCCATCCGTCGCAACATTCGGGCCGGGGGCGATTCCTGTGGTCGTGCAATCCTGCTTGGGGGTGTGCTGGGCGCGGTCCATGGTCCACCACAGGACTGGGTCGATCGCCTTGTCAGCTTAAAGGACATTCAACAGCGCATGGAAACTCTGGAGATTTGATCGCAACACAGGACCTGTTTTGCTTCAGAGCCCTTCAACCCTTTTGCCTTGGGGGAAACCTTAGAAAACCTTTGGTCTGACCTGAATTTTCCTCAGTTTTCGCGAGCCCCGCTTTGGTGTGTGCTGGAGAGGATGATTTCCCGCGAAAGGTCCGCACCATGACTGTATTCGATCCCGGCCAACCGGACGGTACCAACCGTTCTCTCGACATAGCGATTTCGGCAGACGGGTCGCCCGAACCGGGACGGCTTTACACCATCGCAGCGCGTTGCGGCATGGCTGTGCGGGTTAATGCGGGCCAAACCCTGACCATTTCGAACCCATCCGGTCATCAGGTCTGCGATTTCTGGATCTTTGCCTCGGATGACCTGGGCGAATATTCCTCGATGGAACATCTGCACACCGCGCTGGGATCGATTTTCCCCAAGGTAGGAGACGGGATCACATCGAACCTGCGGCACGACCTGATGACGATCACCGAAGATACATCCCCCGGTGTCCACGACACGGTGATCGCGTCCTGTGATCATGCGCGTTATCAGCAGCTGGGATGCGCCGAATACCACGACAATTGCGCCGACAACCTGCGTCAGGCATTGATCGCTATCGGGTTGCGCGCCCCTGCCATACCTGCGCCCTTTAACCTGTGGATGAATGTGCCGGTGCGCGCCGATGGCAGCACCAGTTTTGAACCGCCAGTGTCCGCCCCTGGCGATCAGATGTCATTTCGCGCTGAAACCGATGTGGTTGCTGTCATGTCCGCCTGTCCACAGGATGTGACACCGGTCAATGGCGTTGGCACCACACCAGATACTCTGGAATTTCGGGTAACAGGCGGCTGAGATGACATCGCTGTTGTTGACCGGCCGGTGGGTGGTTCTGTGCGCGCAGGACGTGCGCACCAACACGTCTGTACTGATCCGCAATGGTCGAATTGCTGACGTTGGACCCACCCGGGCCCTACGTCAGCAGCACGCGGGATTGCCGGAAATTGGCGGGCTCGACTGTGCCATTCTGCCGGGTCTGATCAATGCGCATCATCATTGTTACGGTGTCGAACTGGCCAATCAGTCGATTGCCGATGACTTTTTGGAACCGTGGATGTTCAACGGTCCGGCGATGGTCGACCTATCCCCACATGTTGCAACAGCCCATGCCGGGGCCCGCCTGTTGCAAACCGGCGTGACAGCTGTGGTTGACATGTGCGCGGCTGGGGCATCCCGCGCACAGGCAGAAGCCCATCTGACGGCCAAAGCCGACGCTTATCGTCAATTGGGACTGCGCGCTGCTATTGCACCCGGCGAACGTTGGCAGAACCGAATTGTGCATGGCATAGGAGAAGAAGCCGCGTTTCTTGCGACATTGCCCCTGTCATTGCGCAGGCAACTGGCCCGCAGCGAAGCTGCGCGGGAGCGATTGTCGGCCACGGATTACCTGAATCTGGTTTCTTCCCTCGCCCGTGATGCATCGGGACCACAGAGTTTCTGGTTCGGGCCCACCGGCCCGCAATGGACACCGGACAATGTACTGCGCAAAATTGCCCAGGCCGCGGATCGGGTGGATACCCGCATTCAGACCCACGCGCTGGAAAGTCACTACGAAAGCCTGGAAAGCCCTCGCATTCGTGCACATTCGGTGATCGCGCATTTTGAACGCATGGGATTGTTGGGCGGGCGGCTGTCGCTGGCTCATGCCGTATGGGCGACACCATCGGACATAGACATGATTGCTGCGCACGGCACTCAAGTTAGCCACAACCCAGGTTCGAACCTGCGGTTGCGATCCGGGATTGCCCCTGCTGCGACGATGTTGGACGCCGGCGTCACCGTCGCTTTGGGCATGGATGGCACGACATTGGCCGGGGATGAGGACATGTTCGCAGAAATGCGACTGGCGTTGACCCTGAACCAGCCGCCCCACGTCACCGCCCCTGCCCTCACGGCACGCCGTGTGTTGGAGATGGCGACCCAGGATGGTGCCCGGCTATTGGGGCGCGGGCACGAGTTGGGCCAGCTGTATCCCGGATATTGCGCTGATGCCGTGGTTCTGGATCTGACCCGTATGACGGCCCCCTGGACCAGCCCGGCCATTGATCCCGTTGAATTGATCGTGGGCCGGGCCAAAGCACAGGATGTAAGTCATGTTTTGATTGATGGGCATACCGTCCTTCAGGATCGCCGCGTCACCGGACTCAATACCAATGCCCTGATGGATCAGCTGCGCGCCGAATTGGACCGTACGCCCCCTGCCCCGGTCGCTGCCCAGCTCCAACGTGATCTGCGCCCCTATTTGATGCGGTGGTACGCCCGTTGGGATTGCAACGCTGAGAACACCCATCCGCCGGTGACGCGCTATGGTGCCCGGTCTAATGAAAAGGACTTCCAATGATCCGCACTCCAATCAAATGGCCCAACGGGGCCCGCTGTGCCTGTGCCATCAGCTTTGATATCGACGCCGACAGCCTGATCCATATCTCGCGTCCAAAAGACGGGCATGACCGGCTCTATCCTATTTCGATGGGTAAATATGGCCCGACGGTCGCCATCCCGCGCATTTTGGAAACCTATCGCAAATTTGGTTTGAAACAGTCGTTTTTTGCCCCTGGGTGGGTCGTCGAACAATACCCTGACGCCATGGAGATGATCCTGAAAGATGGCCATGAAATCGGCCACCACGGGTATCTGCACGAAGACCCCACTGACCACGGACCGGCCGAACAACGGGCCTGGTTCGAACGTGCCATGGACAGTCACAAACGGGTGATCGGTAACAATCCTCGGGGCTATCGTGCGCCCGTTTACAATGTAAACCAGACCGTGATTGATTTGCTGATCGAGCACGAGTTTTTGTATGACAGCTCGCTGATGGCGGATGACATCCCCTATCAGATGAAAACAGATCAGGGATCACTGGTCGAACTGCCGGTACATTGGGGCACAGACGACTGGCCCACTTTTGCCCACTACGCGGAAATCGACTACATGATGCCGATCGTCGGTCCCAGCCACGGGCTGCAAGGGTTTTGGGAAGAATTCGAAGCCCAGTACACTGCTGGCGGGTTTTGGCTGGCGATCTGGCATCCTTTCCTGACCGGGCGCCTGGCGCGCTGGCAACAGGTGGAAACTTGGCTCGAAGGGGTTCTGAACCGGGGGGATGTCTGGTTTGCGCCTCTGCATGAAATCGCCGCCCACGTGCGCGCCGAAGCGGCCAAGGATTCAACCGCCGTCCGGCTGGAGGAGTTGCCCTATTACACGCGACCGGTTCTGTTCTGATGGGGGCGGTAAAGCGGCTCGCCCGGGTTTTGGAGCGCGTGGAACAAAACACGGCGGCTTCGGTGTTTCTCAGACGAGACGACGCGCGGCTGTATGATCTGGCCCGGGTGTCTGACGCCAGACGCAAGGCCGGAGTATCGTTGGGGCCGTTGGACGGGCAAGTTGTCGTGATCAAGGGCAATATAGACGTGCGAGGCCTGCCGACCACGGCCGGTTCGCGCAGCTTTGGTGCGCCAACCGCAACCGAATGCGCCCCGTTGGTACGCCAGTTGGTTGATGCCGGTGCCCTGCCCATGGGGCACGCGAATATGTCCGAATTTGCCTTTTCAGGATTGGGGACAAACCCGCATTTTGGCACGCCTCCAAACGGCCTGAATGCCGATCTGGTTCCGGGCGGATCATCGTCTGGATGCGCGTCCGCCATCGCTCTGGGCATCGCTGATATGGCGGTAGGCACCGACACGTCGGGGTCCGTACGGGTTCCTGCCGCGTATCAGGGGATCATCGGATTCCGCCCGACACTTGGTCGATATGACAATCGCGGTATCTTGCCCCTGGCACCGGCACTGGACACGCCCGGCCCCATGGCCCGCAACATGCAGACCATAACTTACCTGGATCAGGCCATGCGGTTGACTGCGCCTTCGAAAACGGTCCCGCCCGTGCACCGTCATGTGGTCCTGCCCACCGCTGCGGATCTGGGATGTCTTTCACCAGAGATTGAAACGCTTTTGGACGATGTGTGCCGCCAACTGCAAAACGAAGGATGGCGCGTTCAACGCCGTCCGATACCCGTGTTACCCGCGGTCCGGGCATTATTTGCCCAATACGGAACACTGGTCGCAGCCCAGGCGCGGATCAGCCTGGGATCCTATACCCGGTTGGACAATCCGCGACTTGATCCGAATGTCAGGGTTCGTTTGGACGCAGCTCGGCAAATATCCACGGCAGACATCGCCGCGTTGACCGACGCACGACCGCGTCTTCAGGCCCAATTGCGTGATCAACTGGACGGCGCAGTGATGATCCTGCCTACCGTACCGGACCTACCACCCCGTCTGGACATGATTGCGGATCAAACCGGGTTCGCCCGTCACAACGCGCGGGCACTGAGCCTGACCATGCTGGGTGCCTTTCTAGACATGCCCGCCCTGGCGCTGCCGTGCGGGCAGGGTTTGCCCGGCTATTCGCTGACCATAACAGCCCCTCAGGGAACAGACGATGTTGTCCTGAATACCGGAACCGCCCTGGAACCGCTTTTGTCACGCACCAATCAGGTAATATCCGCATGACCGACACAGACCAGATCGCCCAGGATCGCGCCGAAATCACTGCGTTGATCCAACGCCAGTTCGCTGCCCTGTGCTGGGATGAACACACCTCTCCCGACACACAGGCCCTGATCAGCGCATATCTGCCAGACGCGTCGTTGTTCGCATCTGCCCGCCCCGCAACTGCCCAGACGGCGGCCGATTTTGGCGAACGAATGATTGCGCTGCGTGACTCAGGCGCATTGCCCGTTTTCAGCGAAAAAGGGCGGGGCCTGCATATCTGGATCACTGGTGCCGTGGCTGTGGCGTTGGCAGGCTGCGAAATGCACGAAAACCGCAAGACAGTGACCCAGGATATCAGCGCGTTTCTTTTGGTACGCAATCCCCAAGGCTGGGTCATCGCATCCCAGGCCTGGGATATGTTGCCATCCATTGCCGATGCCTTTGCCGCGACCGGCCTGAATGCAGAGCCGTTCTTTTCCGGCTGAACCCCATCCCACCACAAAAATCCAACACACGTTCAACATCAATGGAGACCCTGATGTCTACCAACAAATCCCTGCTGATGGTGCATTCCAGCGCCCGTCAAAACCGGTCGCACACCCGTGAACTGTCGGCTCTGTTTGCCGAAACTTGGGCCGCCCAAGGCGGCGGGCAAATCACCCATCGCGATGTCGGCCTTTTCCCTCCAACAATCATCAACGAAGACTGGATTGCGGCCGTCTTTTCCGACCCTGAGCAATTGACCGCGCCCCAAAACGCCATCCTGGCTGAATCCAATGCCTTGATCGACGAAATCAAGGCAGCTGATGTGATCGCGATCGGTGCACCGATGTACAATTATTCGATGCCTGCCGCGCTCAAGGCGTGGTTCGATCTGATTGCGCGGGTTGGATTGACCTTTAGTTTTGATTTGGCTCGGGGCGATACACCCATCGAACCGATTTTGAGTGGCAAACAGCTGGTCATCCTGTCATCTCGTGGCGAATTCGATTTCGCGCCGGGCGGATCTCGGGCTCATCTTAACGGGTTGGACCCTGCCTTGGCTGCCTCCGCCCTGTATCTGGGTGCAAAGCGTGAAGAAATGGAAACGGTCGCCATCGAATACGAAGAGTTCAAGGACGCCCGTTGGGAACGCTCGGTGGCAATGGCCCAATCGCGCACGGTTGATCTGGCCCGAAAATTGGCCGCTGAGTAACAGGGGAGCACCCTGTTCAGAACAGCCGTTTGATGAACATCAGGCCGGACCCCAAAAGGGCCCGGTTATCCGATGATGTCCATGTGATACCTGTGGCTCACACCCGCCTGCTGCCTTTGGGAAGCCGTCACCTGTGCTTTTGCTTGATGCAGTTCATCGCATCTGACTTTCAGTCAGTTGCCCACAGGCCTGCTATGGCAACGATGTGCAAAAGACCGGCCTGCAGAATCTCTGCCGCCCTTCGATCCCCACAAACACAATGGGGGCTGCAATCGGTTGGCAAACCGATCCATCCGGTCAGGGAAACGCCCCATGGGGACGCGTCCTGATCGCATGGTTTTATGTCTTGGCTACGGCATGAACATGTGCGGCAAAAGAAGGGTCCAGCATCAGGGTTTTGCAACGTTCAAATCGGGTGATGGCATACAGCCAAAAGTCTTCAGCAGGATTACCGTCGGCGTGCTGGATCAGGCCCCAAAGCGTCCACAGCAAATCACACATTGCCTTGTAAATCACCACACGCCCCAATTCTGCGTCTGTTGGTGCGCGACCGAAATAGCCATGCAGCAACTCTGCCTCCTGAACGGCATCCATTTCGGCTTCGACCGACAAATCTCCAACGTCCCACAGTGGGTCATTCATGCCTGAGTATTCCCAGTCGACAATCCACATCGCCTGACCGTCATCCAAAAAGTTTTCGCACAACGGGTCGCAATGGCACGGGGCCAATGTGGCCGGGTTGGCCGCCAGCGCCTGTTTGACCGGTTCGGCTGCTGTGACAATGTCATGATAGCCTTCTGGCAAACTCACATCCCGAGTTGATAGAACACCGAGATATTCGTCTATCATGGCAAACAACTCAAATCGGAATTCGAATGTTTCTCCGGAATTATGCAGCTTTGACAGTGCCCGGCCCGCCCGGCCCGGCGACCCGGAACGGGATTTGAACAAAGCCGGGGTCATGGTTTCAATGTTGTCGATGGCCCGGCTGACCATGTCACCAGATGTGGGATCCGCCCAAAGAACTTCGGCCGAAATCCCTGCCCGCCACGCGGCCGTGGCATTGGAAATCTCCGTCGCCCGATTGATGTATTCCTCGGTACCTTCGCCGGGAATGCGCACGATAACCCGGTCATTCCCGGTGTCGACCAGATGAACAAGGTTTGTTAACCCGCCCAGCCGGGTAATCGTACACTCATTGGCGACAAGGGAACCAAACCCCGGTGTTTTGCGAAGCGTGCTCAGAATGGTTTTGGTGTATTTGGACATGACGCCTCCTCAGGACTTCAGGTTTTCATTTTGCGGATCATAAAGTGGCCCGTCGACCCGCCTGACAGGATGGCGCGCGCCAAACACCTCGATGTCAAAATGGGACTGATTCCAGAGTTCGCGATTCAGATAGCCAAAGATTATTGTCTGACCAACCGAATGGCCAAATCCGGCGCTGGTCGCGAGCGAGACAACAGTGTCCTCTTGCAGAATGGTTTCCCCGCCGTACAGCGGCAGCTTGTCCAGCGTTACAAAAGTACACAGTTTTCGATCCGGACCATCGGCCTTTTGCCTGGCCAGCGCATCGCGACCAATGAAATCACCGCCTGACTTCAGGTGAACCCGAAATCCCAATCCGGCCTCGATCGGGGTGTAATCTGGCGATATATCACCGGACCAATACAAGTATCCTTTTTCCAGTCGCAGCGAGTCAATCGCGCGATACCCGACGTCACGGATATAATGAACTGCCCCAGCTGCGCGCAACGTCTTATACGCGTGGACAGCGAATTCGGTGGGGACATGCAATTCCCATCCCAGCTCACCGACAAATCCAATTCGAACCGCCCGAACTGGGGCGCTGCCAACAGTAATGTCCTGAGCGGTTCCAAACGGAAACGCAGCGTTAGACACATCCTGTTCGCAGACAGACTGCAACACATCGCGTGCTTTTGGTCCGCAAAGGTTTATGACCGCCCGCCCCGACGTGACTTCGACGATGTGAACCGACCCGTCCGCCGGCATATTCCGGCGAATCCAATCGGCGTCATGGGTGCCAAAACCAGAACCTGTCACCAGATAGAAATGATCGCGACCCAGACGTGTAATGGTTACATCCGCTTCGATGCCACCGGTGTCGTTGCAGAACTGAGCGTAGATCACCGTGCCGTCGGGTTTGTCCATGTTGCACGCAGCGAGTCGCTGCAACAGATCCAGCGCACCGGAGCCCATGATCTCGAATTTGGCAAAGCTTGACTGATCTATCAGGGCCACCCCTTCACGGATGGCCAAATGTTCCAAGGCTGCGAACTGATGCCACCCTGGGTTCAGAAAATCGAGCTGGTCAACAGCGTCAACACCTTCGGGCGCAAACCAAAGCGGTCGCTCCCAGCCGTTCTTCGATCCGAACACTGCACCATTCGCCTTTAGAATTCCGTGAAGGGGCGACAGTCTCAGATTGCGCGCGGTTTCATGCTCCTGACCTGGATAGCGCATTTTGTAGTGATGCGCATAATGTTCGACAGCGCGGGGATACATAAAACTCTTGGTTCCGTGATGCGGACCAAAGCGTCGGCAGTCCAATGGCCAGAGATCCAAACTTGGGCGACCTTCAGTGATCCATTCCGCGATCATTTCACCCGCGCCGCCCCCCGCTGCAATGCCATACAGGAACCCGGTGGCCATCATCAGATTGTCAAACCCTGGTGCCCAGCCCATGACAAAATCACCATCAGCGGAATAGGGGATTGGCCCATTGATCACGGATCGTATGCCGACTTGATTCAAAACCGGTGTCACCTGTGCGGCAAGCTCGGCCAAGGGGCCAAAGCGCTCCAGATTGTCAGGCAACAGCTGGCGCACGAATTCGCCGGGAATCCCGTCATCTCCGAACGGTAACGTGCCTTCCTCGTATCCGCCGATCACCAGGCGGCCTCCGGCATCGGGTTTGTAATAGACCAGCCGTTCGGGATCGCGCAGCGTTGGCAAGCCTTTGACCAGATCAATATCCGGCAAGGGCTCGGTCACGATATACTGGTGTTCCACAGCACAAGCGGGCACATGTATCCCCAATTTTGCGCCCAACTCCCGGCTCCACATGCCAGCGGCCATGACGATGGTTTCCGCCTCATAGTCCCCTTCGCTGGTCAACACCTTGGTGATACGACCATTGTGTATCTCAAAATCCAGCACCTTGACGCCCTGGCGAATTTGCGCCCCATGTCTGCGCGCGCCCGATGCAATCGCCTGGCACAGGCTGGCCGGGTCGACATGCCCATCGGACGGGATATATGCAGCCCCCAGAAGTCCGCTGTCGTCTATATAAGGAAACAACTCCTTGGCTTCCTGAGCCGTGATCATTTCCATTTCCAGATCAAAACTGCGGGCCATCGTGGTCAACCGTTTTGCTTCGAGCAGTCGCTCTTCTGTGGCGGCCAGACGCAGGCTGCCAACCTTTTTCCAATCGAACTCCATACCGGTTTCTTCGGCTAGCCGATCGTACATCGCGACGGACCGTTTCAGCATCCGTGTTGTATTGCGCGATGATCGCAACTGACCGACCAGCCCGGCGGCGTGCCAGGTTGCGCCTTCGGTCAGAGATGCTTTTTCCAGAAGGACCACGTCCTTTTCACCGGATCGCGCCAGATGATAGGCGGTTGAACACCCGATGATGCCTCCGCCAATGATGAGATGTTTTGCAGAATGAATGGCCATTGCAGCTTCCCTGTTGAAGTTCTTGTGGGAATGAAACCTTCATTTGCGACATATTTCAACATTTTTGATCGCTTCATGTTGATATTTGTTGGTTGTGCGGCGTGCGCACAGGGCGTAACCTCAAGAAATCACTATATTTGCGTCGGAAAATGTCGAAATACGAAAAAGACATCCTCAACACCGTCAACTTGCGAGGACGGGTTTCGGTCACTGAACTGGCCGAAATCTTGCAGGTTTCGGACCAGACCATACGTCGAATCGTCAAACCAATGGTCGAGGACGGCCGCCTGTCCAAGGTACACGGCGCTTTGGTCAGCACACAGAATGTGCTGGATCCACCATTCATGGCACGGATGGAAAAGAACCGGGCTGCCAAGGTGGCCATTGCCAATGCGGTCGCCGACCGAATTCTGGACGGTGCTGCCATCGCCATTGATACCGGATCAACGTCTGGATACGTAGCGCAGGCGCTGCGCGCGCGTAAAAACCTGACCGTCGTGACCAATTCGGCCTATATCGCCGCCATCCTGGCCATGACCGACGGCAACCGCGTGTTCATGGCAGGCACGCAACTGCGTAACCACGATGGGGCCGCATTTGACAGGGCCGCATTTGACGTTATCGCCAGCGTATCTGTGGAAACAGCCATCCTCTCTGCATCGCAGGTTCACCCCAGCCGCGGCTTTATGGTGTTTGATCAATGCGAGGCCGACATGGCCGCAGCCATGAAACACGCTGCCGAGCGGTCCTTTATGGTTGTTGATTCCACCAAGTTCAGCGCAAGCGGCTCCAGCCCGGCGCTACTCCTGCCGGAACTCTTGCCGGATGATTTGATCGTCACAGATCGCCGCCCGCCCCCAGAATTCCGGGAACTCCCCGGACAGGCCGAGCTGGTGATCGCAGACATGCAAAGATAGGCGGGTCATCAGCCGGGGCCGACACCCGCCACAGGGTTCATCATTTCCTGTTGTGAAAGATGAACCCGATAAAGTTCAGCAAAAGTTGTGCAGCCAGGATCTGAGTGCTTTCGCTCGGGTCATAGGCCGGGGCCACCTCAACCAGATCAATGCCCACCACATCTCCGCGTTTGCTCAGACCTTGGAGAATTTCGAGCACATCGTAATACTGAAACCCTCCGTGGCTGGGTGTGCCGGTTCCAGGTGCGATCGACGGGCAAAAGGCGTCTATATCGATGGTGACATAGTAACGCGCACCTTCGGGAATCCGATCCAGGATCGCCTCGGTACCCAGCTTGCGCACCTGGCGGACTGACAGAATATCCGACCCACGTGCGCGGGCATCATCATAGCCTTCTTTGGCAGTCGAGGACACATTCCGTATGCCCAGCTGGGTCATGCCAGACACATAGTCCTTTTCAATCGCACGACGCATCGGGTTGCCGTGGCCGTCTGTGACGCCGTGACGTTCATCAACAAAATCCAGATGGGCGTCGATCTGGACCACATGGATGGGCCCCTTTTCCGCACAATCAGCAGCATAGGCATTGATGCAGGGAATATTGATCGAGTGGTCGCCACCGATCGTGACGGGAATGGCACCCGCATCCAGCGCCTTTTTCACACCATATTCAATGTTGGCGTGGCTTTCATTTGTTTTGGTATGGATGATGTCTGCATCACCCATGTCGATAATCCGCACATCTGCACCCAGATATGTGGCGTCATCTTCGTGATCATAGGCCCCTGCGTGGCCAAAGCTGAACAAAGTCGATGCCTCACGCACGGCACGCGGGCCAAAACGCGCGCCCGAGCGGAATTGGCACCCAAAATCGAACGGCGCACCCAAAATCGCTACATCGGCGTCAATCTGGTTCCAGTCTTCGACATAAGGCTTCTTGCCAAATGTAGCGATGCCGACAAATGGCAGGTTCAACCGACCTGCTTCGTAACCATGTTTGGACATGATGGTCTCCTGTGTTTTTCTTAGCGTGTGTTAGGCCAGTTCCAGCTGGACCCAGTCGATGTGTGGAAAGACATCCAACAGGGAAACAAAACAAGCCCGTTTCCCCTGACCCCGTCGGTGGCTGGAGGGAACGGAAAAATCGGACCCAGCATCACCAAGGTCAAACACCTTTTCCCACTTGGGTTTCACAGCTGGTGACCAGCATGAACGCGCCCGCAATTTGCTGGATCACATATTTCAGGGCGGTCAATGGCACCCGGTTCAACAAGGTTGCAACCGTGATGATCTTCGGGTGTTTCAGGCTGAAGGCCATATGATGTTTTCCCCAAGACTTGTTCCATTCGGATCGCAAAGGACAAAAGCACGGGCAAAAACATGAAAAAATATCAAACTCTTTATCTTTGAGTGAATTTTTTTTATGAAACGAATGGGGTGCAGGTGCCCATGGGGAACGCCATTGAAACTGTTAAGAAACACGTTGCTCGAAACCTTTGTGAGTGTGGTGGAATGTGGCGGGTTCACTGACGCCCAATATGCTTTGGGTGTAACCCAATCCGCGATCAGCATTCGTATCCGCGATCTGGAAGCTGCGCTGGGGTATCGCGTGTGCGAACGGGGGCGCGCGGGGTTTCGCCTGACCGAACGGGGCGAAATAGCCTATCAGAAAGCACGGGACATCTTGCGCAGTGCCCGGGATTTTGACGCAGAACTTCTCGAACTGCGCGATGTCATAACCGGAGACCTGAGAATTGGTATCATTGATGCGACCAGCACTTTGCCCGGAATTGGTTTGGTCACGGCCATACGGGAATTCCTGTCCCGGCCAAACGACGTACGGCTCGAAGTTCTGATTGCATCACCAACTGACCTGACACAGGGATTGATATCCGGTGATCTGCACGTCGCGATCGCGCCGTTTCGCAACCTGGTTTCCGAATTGAGCTATACTGAACTATGCACCGAAGAGCACCGGCTCTATTGCAGTGCGTCACACCCTTTGTTTGACATACCCGACCCAGAAATCAACTTGGATGTCCTGGCATTCTATCCACAGTGCCAACGCGCCTACGATCTGGCTGTTCCCCCCGAACTCGGATCGCCTGAGCCCAAGGCCGTCGTGGCCAACATGGAGGCTATGGCGATGTTGATCGAAACGGGTCACTACCTTGGAGCCCTGCCGACCCATTTTGCCAAAACATGGGTTCAAAAGGGTGTCTTCCGTGAATTTGGAAACGAGTCCTTGGTCCGAACGTCGGCCTTTTATCTCGCAATGCGGCATTCGCAGCTTCATCGCCGCGCGGTTGAGCTTTTTGTTCAAGACGTAACTCGGCAACTTCGCCGTTTGGCCTAGAACGTTGGGATGTTGGCAAGGCTTGTCGTCGATTGCCCCCAAACGCCCAATCATGTTGAGAAAACGCACCCCAGTGACCCGGCCGCTTCTTGATCCAACTTTTTTGGCAAAAACGCCACAACGCCCGTTGGCACGGAAAATTTGGATGTGCAGCGCTGGAGACAAACCTGTACACTGTCCGAGGCTGTTGCAGTGTCGCCCTTGGAAACAGAAGGTGACGGCGCTTAATCCGTAAATTATTCGAAAAACCGCCGCATCCTGCGACCCAAGGCTATGTCCAATAATCTTGCGTTCAGGATCGTTTCAGCCCAGTCTATCTCCCAGATCAACCCGCACCTCCAGGGCCTTGGCAAAAGTGACTGATCCGTCAATGAACCCGTGTCACAAGGTAGCGTCGCAGAGTCCGGGAACCGAAGGTCCAGACCATATGTCCGAAACTGACACCGACCACGCTCCCCATACTACTGCGCCTGCAACAATTGTCGCGTACAAAGCCGATTGGAAGCACTTCACCCGCTGGTGTCGCCAACACGGCCTGGACCCATGGCCCCCATCCCCCGACCTGGTCAGCCAATATATAGCTGATTGTGCATCGCCCAAATCCAAGGCCCCTGCCCTGTCGGTTTTCACCCTAGAACGACGCCTGTCTGGCCTCGCCTGGCAGTACGCACAACGTGGTCAACAGTTGGATCGATCCGACGAGCGCATTGGCGCGGTGCTCGCGGAGGTTCGCCGCCAACATGCCGGTCCTGCCCGACAAAAGATGGCCGTTCAGACCCAGGACATTCTGGCCATGGTTGGCACTTTGTCCTTTGGTCTGCGGGACATGCGCGACAAAGCCATTCTGCTGATTGGATACGCCGGCGGGTTACGACGTTCCGAAATCGTCGGGCTCGACATTCGGCACGGTGACACAATAGACGGACACGGATGGATCGAGATCGAAGACCAGGGTGCCATTGCCATTCTACGCGGCAAAACAGGTTGGCGCGAAGTTGAAATCGGCCGCGGGTCCGGCGAACACACATGCCCTGTTCATGCGTTGGAAACCTGGGTTCACTTTGGCAAGATTACAACTGGCCCGGTGTTCCGACAGGTCAGCCGCGACAATCAGAGAACCAATGCCAAGCGCCTGAATGATAAGCATGTTGCACGCCTGATCAAACGCACCGTCTTGGCAGCCGGCTTGCATCCCGAATTGCCTGAAAGAGAGCGCATGGCCATGTATTCGGGACACTCTCTTCGCGCCGGGCTGGCCACCAATGCCCAAGTCGAGCGCTTGGCAGCGCAAAAGCAACGGGAACATATCTCATCAGAATTGCCGCCACGACACCCCCACACCCGGGCGCGATTTCGGGTCAACCTGACCAAGGCTGCCGGGCTTTAGGGTGCCCCCCCTTGATTGCAGCGCGAATTGCCCGTCAATTTGGGTTGACGTTTCCACGCTGACAGCAAGAAAGGCCCGCCTCATGACCCAACGGTTTTCTGATCTGGTCTCACGACTGCCTGTGTTATCCAAATTCTCCAGACTCCCGTTGTATGACACACCCACCCCGCTGCAAGCCATGGCAAACAGCAGCCGAAATCTGGGGGTGAAAATCGACATCAAACGCGACGACCTGTTGCCCCTGGCAATGGGCGGAAACAAAGTTCGCCAATTGGAGTTCTACTTGGGGCAAGCCAAAGCCAATGGCAGCGACACTGTTTTGATCACCGGAGCCGTTCAGTCGAATTTCGTGCGCCTGTGCGCGGCGGCCGCGCGAACTCAGGGGTGGCACCCGATTGTGCAGCTTGAAGACAGGGTTCCAAATACAGATTCCCATTATGCATCGTCGGGGAATGTGTTGCTCCTCCAACTGCTGGGCGCTGAAATCATCCGCTATCCCATGGGCGAAGACGAAGCAGGCGCAGATGCCAATCTGGACGTGATCGCGGACAGGCTGCGCCAGAACGGCAAACGCCCCTATGTCATCCACTTGGGGCTGGACCACGCTCCCTTGGGTGCGTTGGGATATGTGGCGGCGGCCGTTGAAACCAGATTGCAATACCAGGTCCGCGGGATTGATCCCGATCACGTAGTTGTCGCATCAGGCAGCGGATTGACACATGTCGGCTTTCTGGCCGGTGCCCGAGCAATTGGATGGAACGTAAATGTATTAGGTGTTTGTGTCCGTCGATCTGCCAGCCTGCAAATCAAACGGATCAAACAACGCGCGATGGAGACATTCCGTTTGTTAGACTCTGATTATCAACTAAAAAGTTCCGATATTGACGTTTGCGACGCCGTTCTTGCTCCGGGATATGGACAGATGAACAAACCGGTATCCGACGCGATAACTCTCGCAGCGCGTCAGGATGCAATATTGCTGGATCCCGTCTATACCGGTCGCGGTTTTGCCGGTCTTTTGCATCATGTTCAGACCGGCAGAATCCGGCCTGGCGACCGAGTTTGTTTTTTGCACACCGGCGGGACACCAGGGATTTTTGCTTATGGCGATCAAACGATAGCAGATTAGAGCCTAATACAGGACGTTTTGACCCGTATCCGCCAACTCATACCAACTGATACGATTCGACAATTGCGCCTGTGACCTGCTTGTCAGCTTTCTTTTCTCGCTTTTTTCTGAGAAATCTGGATTTTGGTGGATTCAAGGAAAAATGTTTTTTATTCAATCAATTATGGATGAAACGGAACTTATCCACAGTGATTTGGAGGGCTGGGGATAACACTCCAAGTAACAGGAAATTCAAGAATCTATTGCAAAACGCCCGTCTTCTTGCTTAAAGAAACGGTAAATAAGGCGCTGACGATAAACAGCGTTACTAAAGCAGAGGGCAGACTGTGGCACAATCGATCCACATCAACCAGCGCGTTCGCGAGAACGCGGAGAATCTCAGTGCGGCTTTGGAAAGCCACATGCTCACGGTTTTCGCACCAGATGCACGCAAGGAACTGAGGCTGTTCAGCGCCGGAGAAGCCGCCGAATTGTTGGGTATTTCCGCGTCATTCCTGCGTAAACTGCACTTCGACAATCGCATTTCAGAGGTTCATACCACACCTGGGGGACGGCGCCACTATTCCGCTTCGGATCTGTTGGAAATTCGCAAGACATTGGAAACCACAGCCAAATCCGAAGGGACTTATTTGCGTGGCCGTCGCCCGGGAGACAAGGTTCAAGTCCTGTCTTTTCTGAACTTCAAGGGCGGGTCAGGCAAGACCACGTCCTCGATCCACGCTGCGCAAAGGTTAGCGCTAAAGGGGTATCGAGTGCTATGTGTTGATATCGACCCGCAGGCCTCGTTGACCACGCTCTTTGGCTATCGGCCAGAGTACGACTTTCTTGAATCCGGGACCATCTATGATGCCATCAGGTATGATGATCCGCTGCCCCTGTCACAGGTTATCCAGCAGACATTTTTCACCGGGATCGATCTCGCTCCGGGTGGGTTGATGCTTCAGGAGTTTGAACATGAAACCCCTCAGGCGCTGATGAACAATATTCAGCCTGCGTTTTTTGCACGCATGGCCGCGGCCCTGCAGGAAGTCGAGTCCAATTACGACGTTATCATTTTTGATTGCCCGCCGCAGCTGGGCTATCTGACGATGTCAGCGCTGTGTGCTTCGACCGGGATCCTGATCACCATCGTTCCCAATATGCTGGACGTGGCGTCCATGTCGCAGTTTCTGCAGATGAGCGCCGACCTGTTGGATGTGGTGTCCAATGCTGGTGCCAGTATGGAATTTGATTTCCTCAGGTTCCTGATCAACCGTTATGAGCCAAATGATGGCCCACAGCAGCAGGTCGTCGCATTCTTGCGGCAATTGTTCGGCGACGAGGTCATGGTGGCCCCGATGCTGAAATCCACTGCAATTTCTGACGCGGGGCTGACCCAGCAGACAATTTACGAAGTCGACCGATCCCAGTTTCATCGCAACACCTACGACCGTGCGGTGGATTCCCTAAATCTAGTGAATGATGAGATCGAGTCCTTGCTGCAACAAGCATGGGGGCGTTGATGGCACGCAAAGGTATCCTGACAACCAAAATCACTTCTCCGGATGAACGCCCCAAACCCGCTGCGCGAATGATGCCACGCGGGGCTGTTGGTGCCTTGCAGTCGTCCCTGACCAAGCTTCAGGAAAACGCTGTTCAAGAGGTGGACGCCGCGCTGATCGACGACGCCGGGTTCGAAGACCGTCTGGGTATCGATTCCGCCGCTCAAACTCAGCTCAAGGATAGCCTGAAGACTTATGGTCAGCAGGTTCCGGTCTTGTTGCGCCCCCATCCTCAGCAAACCGGACGATACGAGATTGTGTATGGTCGTCGCCGGTTGATGGCACTGCGCGATCTGGGATTACCGGTCAAAGCCATGGTCCGACAATTGGATGACCATGCATTGGTGATGGCCCAAGGCCAGGAAAACACATCACGCCAGGATCTGTCTTTTATCGAAAAGGCCAGCTTTGCCGCCCAACTGCAAGAAGCCGACTATGACCGGCAGACAATTGCAGCGGCACTGTCAATCGACTTGCCTATGGTCAGCCGAATGCTCAAGGTCGGAACAGCTTTCGACTTGGGCTTTCTTCGCTTGATCGGCTCGGCCCCCGGAATTGGACGAGAACGCTGGATTGCCCTGGCTAAACTGTTTGAAGACCGGTCCGCCAAGACCCGCGCCATATCATTTGCAGGTCAATCAGAGATCTCCGGTCTTGATTCAGATGCACGGTTCGAAGCTGTTTACAGCCGCGCTGCCCATCAGCCGGAAACCACAAAACCCAGCTCGCCTGCCCCCGCCAAACCCCGCACTTTACGCGGGACCGATGGCAAAGCCTTGGCTGACATCCGCACGACCAAACGAGGCGTGACGTTGAATGTCCCCTCACGCACGGCGGCTGGCTTCGATTTGTGGCTGAATGACAACGCCGAAGACCTGATTACCGAACTGCACGATCGCTGGAAAAATCAGCAGTCGGACAGCTGAAGACCAAAAAGAAACAAAGCAGGAGGCACGAGAGCACGACGGCAAAAGAAAAGCCCCCCAGGAAAATCCCAGAAGGCCCTTCTCAAACTTAGCACCTTGGAGATACCCCGCCTTCCCTGAACCTGTCAACTCTGCGTATGCGCGTGGGGCGTGGATTTTGTTGTCATTCGTGAAATTTTCATGGAAATCACGTCCCAATCACAAATTGGGCGAGCGGTAGAGCTGTCTTTGACGCCTGTTGCCTCGCTGACGCACGATCTATCGCAGGCTCCGCAGTATGATAAATGGGAGGTGCTGAATGCACTGACCCAGGCCGCAGAGCATTTTGAATTGTCACACCGCACGCTGTGCGTGCTCAAAGCTTTGGCGACATTTCTACCTGAACGCGACATCACCGCCCTCCCCGGCTCGGCGATCGTTTTCCCGGCCAACCGCACACTGTCCACCCGCCTCTCGGGAATGCCCGAGAGCACGCTGCGGCGCCATTTGGCTCGGTTGGTGGACCTCGGAATTATCAAACGCCATGACAGCGCAAACCGCAAAAGATTTGCCCGCCGTGTTGGTGGCAACGTCCAAATTGCCTTTGGGTTTGATCTGGCCCCGCTTGCCTTGCATGCCAATCAGATATTTGACGCCGCACAACACATCCAACACCAAACCGAACAGCTTCGTGTGTTGCGTGATCAGGTGATTCAACTTCGCCAGCAGCTGGTTGAACTTGATGAGGGTGCGGATCACAGCCAACTCATTGCCCATGCCGGCCGGGTTCTGCGTCGCAAACCCGAAGCCAATTCATTGCTGAACCTAATCGACGCGATCAAAGCTGGCATCGAAACCAGCAGACAATCGGCCGTTGATCCAGGTGGAGTTCTTGTGAAACCAATGGAATTGAGCGGCAGTGACATCCAAATTGAGCGGCACATACAGGATTCAATAAACCAATCTTTTGACTCTGAAGAAGAAGGGCAGGGAAGCAATCAATGTGCACAAGACACAGAATGTGAATTGCCGGGAGAAAATGCCGAGAGCAGCAAAGATCCCAGTCTTTCGCTTTTGAAATCTGTCTGTCGAGAGATCCAAAGCTACTTTCCTGACTTTGGATGGTCCAAACAGGAGATCTATCGAATTGCTGATCAGGTGGCTCCCATGCTAGGCATTGATCAACCCGTTTTGCATCAAGCGCGTCAATCCATGGGCCCTTTGAATGCAAGCATCTCTATCATGTGCATTCTCGAACGCACCCATGATATTCGCAGCCCGGGTGCGTATTTGAGACGCTTGTCGCAAAAGGCGCAAATCGGGCAGTTTTCTACACTTCCGATGGTTCAGGCCTTGTCAAAGAGGCACTCGGCACGGAATTGTCAGGTGACAATCTGAAAAAATGTTAGAAAACAAAGAGATAGGTGGTTATAACCTCTGAAAATGTGTGATTTTCCGGCAGATTCAAGTATTTAGACATAACACCAAAGGTCAGGGGTGGTTTATTCCAACTTTTGACCGGCTGACAATATAGACGCCCAGCAGGCACAACCCAAAACCAACGACCGTATGCAGCGTAATCGGTTCGCCCAACAACCCCCAGGCCAACATCAGCGCCAACGGGGGAACCAGATACATCAACGTGGACACTTGGGTCATGTTTCCGCGTTGAACCAATGCCACATACAGGCTGATGGAGATCAAAGAATTCGCAATGATGAGATATGCCAGAGAGATAATCAGATTAGGGTGCCAGTTGATCACCTGTGTTTCGCTCCACAACGCGATCGGCGTCAGAACACACACTCCAACGGCGTATTGAACCACCCCGCCCAGGATCGGATCCGTGCGACGTCCATGGGCTTTCTCCAACAGTGTTGCAGCAGAAATTCCGGCCAGAGCCCCCAATGCCAAGAGCCCGGCAGATGGTGGAACACCCTGATTGCCGGTGTTGTCGAGCACAGACAGAGCGACACCTGCGAAACCCAGGCCAAGCCCAACCCACATAACCGGACGGCCCCTAGGCTCAGCGACCAAGGGTGCCAGTGCCGCCACCAAAGCAGGTTGAAGCGCCATGATGATCGCTGTGGTTCCAGCTGCCAAACCTTGTTTCATGGCCAGATAGGCGAGGCCAAAATATACGCATTGGATCAAGAAGCCACTCAAAGCCATTAACATCCAATGGGTGGCATCCCGGGGTAGGGCAGGGCGGTATATTGCCAGCAGTGGAAGCAAACAAAGCACGGCCAGCCCATACCGCACCGCCAACATTGTCATCGGCTCAATGTGGGGCAGGCCCAGTTTGGCAAAGCTGTAGCCGCCAGCCCAAAACAGGACGAACACCACCGGCGCACATGCCCAGAATAGGCGGGACAGGCCCGGCGTGGTCATGTCATCGCCAGAAGATGGCATGACATTGCGATAGGGGGTTCATCCATCGCACAACTCTCCCATTCCATCTGGCGATGACGGTGTTCCCGTCACTCTTTGACAAACAACCGTCGTTCAATGTTGCACAGGGGTTCGGCTGCTCCACTGTCGGTGATCAGTATGGTTTCGGTCGTTTCCAAACCCCAACTGTCCATCCAGAGTGCGGGCATGAAATGAAACACCATTCCTGGTTCCAGGACGGTTTCATCTTCGCTGCGGATAGACGCGGTGCGTTCGCCCCAATCGGGGGGGTAGCTCAGCCCGATTGGATAGCCACACCGCCCCTCGCGATGGATACCGTGTTCCTCCAGCACTCCGACAAAAGCATTGGCAATATCGCACGTCCTGTTGCCGGCGCGGGCCGCATTCAACCCGGCTTCGATCCCTTCGAGCTGGGCCTGTTCGGCGTCCAGCATTTCCTGAGGCGGTGTCCCCAGAAATATGGTCCGACACAGCGGGGCGTGATAGCGGCGATAACAGCCCGACAATTCAAAGAAGGTGGCCTCGCCCTTGCGCATAGGCGCGCCGTTCCAGGTCAAATGCGCGGCTGTGGCGTCCAACCCCGAAGGAGTTAGTGGGACGATTGCGGGATAGTCACCCCAGATGTCATCCACCCCGGTCAAACCCGCGTGATAGATATCTGCCACCAGATCGTTTTTTCGCAAACCGGGTTCGGCCCGGTCCAGAGCCGTGTTGATTACCTTTTCCGTAATGCGCGCGGCCTTGCGGATGAAACCAATTTCGTCATCGGATTTTACCAACCGTTGCCAGTTTACCAATGCCGTGGCATCCGCAAAATGCGCATCTGGCAACTCGGCTGTCAAAACAGCATGGGCTTTGGCCGAATAGTAATAGTTCTCCATCTCGACGCCAATGCGCGCCTTGTGCAGACCCAGCGCCTGAATATGCCCGGCCAGATCCTGCATAGGGTGGCGCACAGTCGATTGTACATAATGGTCGGCGTAACCGTGAATCGCGTCCGCCTCCATCCAACAGGTGCGCAAGGCCCCAAGGCTATCCATATGGCGCCCCCACCAGATTGGGTCCCCGTCCATTGCCAGCAGCACACCCTGATGCACGTAGAACGACCAACCATCATAGCCGGTCAGCCAGGCTTGGTTTGATGGGTCGGTGACGAACAGCAGATCAATCCCCGCCTGCGCCATGGCTGTGCGGGTTTTGGCAATGCGGCGATCATATTCGGAAGTCCCGAAGGCAGCAGTGTTGGCGGGCATGAGTGTCCTCGTGGTCAGTGACAGAGCCGAATATCGCTCCCAACTTGTGACCCTAGAGAACAAATTGGTTTTGGGAACTCCTGATTTCGGTTGCAGGGTAGATTTTTCCGGGTCGCTGTTGTCAGGGGAGGCTCAGCTTGGCCATGCGGCCGCCGTCGACGGAATAGATCTGCCCCGTGATAAATCCGCTTTCCTCGGCCGCGAGAAAGGCAACCAAGGCGGCAACCTCTTCTGGCGTTCCAGTACGGGCAACGGGATGTATTTTGCCGATGTCTCGACGAAACGCGCCGGGGTCGGGCATGGCATCTATGAAATCAACGTTCAGGTCGGTGTCAATCCAACCCGGAGCCACAGCGTTGCAGCGGATGCCTTCGCCACCATGATCAACCGCCACGGCCCGTGTCAGGCCATGTAGGCCGGCCTTGGACGCGCAATAGGCCGCGTGACCGGGGTTGCTGCCCAACCCTTCGATGGAGCCGGTGTTGACGATGTTACCGCGGGTCTCGCGCAAATGGGGAAGGGCGGCCTGGATCATTAGGAAAGGCGCGGTCAGGTTCACGGTCAGGGTCTGGTGCCAGTCCGCCGCGCTCATGTCTTCGACGCGGGCCTCTTGCATCATCCCCGCGTTGTTGACCAAGACGTCCAATTGACCGACTTTGGCGATAAGCTGGGACACCACTTGGGCCGGGCTGGCCGGATCCAGAAAATCCACCGGGATTGCGTCAAATTCGCTATCGTTGCCCCGTTGGGCGGTAAACACCTGCGCGCCCTCATCGCGCAGACGGCGGGCAATGGCCCGGCCGATACCGCTGCGTCCGCCGGTCACCAATGCCACCTTGTTTTCAAACCGCTTCATGTGACGGGCTTTCCGCCGTTGACCTCAATCAATGCACCACACATATAACGTGCCCCATCCGAGGCGAGAAACAGCACAACGTCAGCGATGTCTTCTGGTTCGGCAATCCGGCCCAACGGTACGGTTTTGCCCAATTCAGAGACGGCGCTGTCTGGGTCGAACCCACGCTGAGCAAAGCCCGACCGCAACATCGGAGTGTTCACCTCATTCGGGCAGACGGCGTTGATGCGGATACCCTGGTGGGCGTGATCATGGCCCATACACTGGGTGAGCGAGGCAATCGCCGCCTTGGTCATGCAATAGACCGCATGATTTGGCCCCGGGCGCAGTCCCCAGCAAGAGGCTGTGTTGACAATAGCTCCGCCACCGATCTGAGCCATTATTGGGATGGCAGCGCGACAGATGCGAAATGGCGCTTCGACATTGACGCCCATCGACAATGCCCAATCGTCGTCAGAGGTCTCGGTTACAGAACCCCGTGTAATGACACCCGCATTGTTGATCACGATGTCCAATCCGCCAAGAGCCTCGGCGGCCTGAGCAGGCAGAGTGTTGGCATATGCGGGGTCCAGCAGGTCTCCGGGCAGATGCGTGTCGGCCGAAATCGCTGACACGTCCCGGTCTGCCACGGCAACCCGAGCGCCAGCGGCGCGCAGCTTGGACACGATAGATTGTCCAATCCCCCCAGCAGCCCCCGTGACCAGTGCGTGTTTTCCTGAAAAATCCATGCGAAATCTCCGTGGCGTCAAAAGGAGGCGACCGGCGCGCCAAACAGGGTTTCGTCCGGGGTTACCCCCAATCCGGGACCGGTGGGAACTGCAATGTGCCCGTCCAAGATTTCAATGCCGTTCTCGGCGTCGTAATGTCCTTCGATATAGGGCGCGGCCAACCACACCCCTTCGAGCAGATCGGGCTGCACCGTCGCGCCGATATGGGTACAGGCGGCGGCGATGATATCTCCGCCCCAACTGTCGTCGCAGGTGTGGGGCAGATTGCGCGCCTCGCAGATGTCGCGAAAGGCCCGCATGGGGTGCAGACCGCCGATGCGGGTGACCTTCATTCCGAACCCGTCGACCAGCCCGGTACCGGCAGCGGTAATCACCGTGTTCAGATCCAAGCTGTTCTCATCCATATAGATCCCATGGGTGACCTGAGGGCGGATCTTTTGCAGATCTTCGATCGTGTTGCAGGGTTGTTCCATGATGAACGGCACATCCGGGCATTCCCGGCTGACCCGCAGGGCGTCGCGGGTGGTCCAGCCCCGGTTGCCATCTACAGCCAGCTTCATGCCGCTGCCGCGCACCTCTTGCCAAACCTTGCGAATGGTCTCGATGTCGATCTCAACCGGGCGGCCTCCGACCTTGATCTGTAGACGTCGGTACCCTTCATCGCGTTTTGCGCCGGCAAGGCGAGCGATATCATCGGGGGCTCCAACGCCGGTGGCGTAATAGGAGGGCACGCGATCTGTGGCCGCCCCGCCTAGCAGATCGGACACGCTAAGCCCCAAATGTTTGCCCAGCAGATCGTGCAGGGCGATGTCCAGTGCCGCCTTGGCATAATTGTGCCCGTTCAACTGGCCGTTCATCATCCGGTGCAGAGGCAAAGGTAGCGCCTCGACACCAATCAATCCTGGTGCCATTCGTGCCAGCGCTGCCCGGGCCCCCCCGGCATGGGCTTCGGCATAGGTCGGACCCACTGGGCAGGTTTCGCCCCAGCCTGACAACCCATTGTCCGAAACCAATTTGACCAATGTCGTATCCAGAGCCCAGACCTGGGCATTGGCCATGGTATAGGGACCGTCCTTGACCGGCAGATCGTGCTGATAGATGTGAATCTCGGTGATTTTCAAACTGTGATATCCTTGAAGCCAACAAATGGCCCCACCATAACCGGCGGGGCAGGGGGGATCAGTATTCCTGGTTCAACTCGTCTGCAGCGGGAATTTCGCGTTCGCGTCGCGCAATATAGTCGCGCAGTTCTTCGTCCTTGGCGATGTCCAGTTTGGGTTCCTGATACTCGCTCAACAGTTTGCGGGCGTGGTTCAGGGCGCGTTCTGTGACTTCGATGCTGCCTTCAGCCACCCATTGTTCGATCGAATTGTTGTCGAACAACTCTGGCATGAAAAATGCGGTTTGAAAGTTATCCTGTGTATGTGGGTGGCCCAGATAATGACCGCCGGGGCCAATGTCGCTGACGGCATCAATCGCCTGATCAAAGTCGTCCCAATTCAGCCCCTGTGCCATGCGATAGGCCATGGCACATTGTTCGCTATCAACGATGAACTTGGCCACGGAACAATGCATTCCGGCCTCGTTCCAGCCTGCTGAATGCCAGATATAGTTGGCCCCCGCGTGCATCACCGCCTGCAAGGTGGTGGCAGATTCATAACCGGCCTGGGCGTCAAATGTTTTGGCCCCACCCAACGTATTGGACGTCCGCCAGGGCACACCATAGTATCGTGCCATCTGACCGATCATGAAATTCATCTGGCTGATTTCGGGAGTGCCTGCCATCGGGGCACCCGATTTCATCGAGACCGTAGACAGATAGTGGCCGTAGATCGCAGGCGCACCGCGGCGGATCACTTGGGTATAGGCCAATGCCGAAAGAGCTTCGGCATTCAATTGGGCAACAGAGGCTGCGACCGAGGCGGGTGTATTGGCCCCACCCAGGACAAAGGGAGAGCACAGCACTGGTTGATTGCGACGGCTGAATGCCCGCATCGCCCCCAGCATGGTTTCATCCCAGACCAAGGGCGAGTTTCCGTTGATATTGCCGGTCGTGACCGGGTGGGTATCGATGAAATCTTCTCCAAACAGGATGGCGCACATGTCCATAACGTCTTCGGCGTTCTTGGGGCTGGTGGTCATGCCCATGAACATTTTGTCAGAGTGTTTCATCGACGAATAGGTGATACGCAGATGGCGCTGGCTGATCGGGTGATCATAGGGTTCTACGATGTGATGGGCCGAACTGTGCAGCGCAGGCATCATGTGGCTGAGTTTGTGAAACATCGCCAGATCGTCCAGCATCGGATTGCGACGCACGTCGTCCAGATCACGCAGGAAAGGGGCCCCGGTCATCGGAACAAACACCGAATTCCGACCTCCCAGCCGTACGCTTTTTTGCGGATCGCGGGCGTGATAGGTGAAATCACTGGGAATGGTCGAGATCAGGTCGCGCACAAGGGCCCGGTCTAGAAAAACGGTCTCATCCACAACCTTGGCCCCGATGCGTTTCCAGTCGGCCAGGGCGATGGGGTCACGAAAATGCACGCCAACATTTTCCAAAATGTCCATGGATGCGTTGTCGATGCGCTCGACCTGACTGCCCGACATGATTTCGCACAGTGGCAAAGTGTTTTCCAACCCAGGCAGCATTTCGAAATTGGGTGCACTGCGCAGGGCGCGCCGTGCGTTGCGGCCTCCTGCGCGGCTGCGCGGTTTTGGGGTCTGATCATTCATGACGCGATCTCCTTTGATCCAAACCCTAGGGGCGGAAACTGCGTCCGACGTGTAGAATTGCGAAATCCATTTGCAGATTGCGACCTGTTTGGGTCCAACAGCGAAAGTGTCCAGCCCACTGAACCCCGTCGAATCGGTATACGGTCGACCCCGCCACACTGGCCTGGTGATGTCGGGGCGAGGCACAGCGCCAAGCCGCTTGAACCCTGCTCAAACGCCTTGGTACCTGTGGGATATGCTGGATTTAGTCGGAAGGCTGCTCGGCTTGGATCCGCCGGGCCACTTTTTGACGGAACCGCATCGCTCCTGCATCCAGTCCCAGGTTCAGATACGCAGACTTGCGATTGGCCATTCCGCGCTGGACCTCTTCGAGCACTTCCTTGTCCTCGGTAAATGCCATGATCGCCCCTTCGAACATATGTTTGTCGATCTCGGCGACGCCAGCATGGCGGTTGCGGTGCTGAAACCAGAAGTACAGCGAATTTTCATGATCCACTGGTGTGATGAAGTTGTAGGAAATGTTCACGAATGCTTCGTCAGACAGCGGCCTGTCCGCGCCACCCTGTCCGGCGGGAGCATAGACCGACATGTTGATTGCTGTAGATGGCACCCGACATTCGTAATGCTGTTTGCGGTCACAATTGTCACCAAAGGTCAGCATCGATGCATAATAGGGTGCGGCTGGCTCTGAATGGATCCAGCGGAAGATCGTGACATGGTCGTCGCTTTCTTCCATCTCCAGTGGCCTGTTGTCGGTGCCGGCTCCGGCAAATGACGTCAGGTGGACCCACGCCACATGACTGGGATCCAGTAGGTTATCGGTGATATAGAGATAGTTGCAGGCCATCCCCATTGATCCGCGTTCGGTGCGCCCCCATTGGGGATTGTCAAAGTTGGGGATGTCTATGATTTCGCCAGGGTCGGCAGTTTCTTCATCGCCCATCCAAATCCACAGGAACCCCCAACGATCTTCAACCGGATAGGATCGCACGGTCGCTCTTTTGGGGATCGCATTTTCCTGGGTTGGGGCGGCCACACAGGCACCGCTGCAATCAAAGGTCAGGCCATGGTACCCGCAGACCACGGTGCTGCCCTGGATTGACCCTCTGGACAGGGGCAGCTTGCGGTGTGGGCAGGCGTCCTCCAATGCGATGGGTTCACCGGACTCGCCACGAAAGATAACGACATCATCGCCCAGGAAACGGTTCGCCGTCAGGGATTGGCCAAAATCTTCGCTCCGCCCGGCAACATACCAGCAGTTGCGAATGAAGCCGTCACTGCCCGTTAAATCGTTTTGCATGAAATATCTCCCGATTGCGATCCGACCTCGTGATTAGGTCTGGAGCGTATTTAACCATCAGTTGAAAAATTTCATATCAAGAAAAAATGTTCCGAGCAAGAAAAAACACGGCGCAAAGCCCGGCATCAATTCATATCTGCACTTTCCGCCTTGGAAATCACGGTTACGAATGTGACCTTGGGTGTCAGCAATTCCACAGGACCATGAGCGGCGTTGGACACAAAAGACAAACTGTCTCCGGGCTTCATCGTGAACTGCCCATCGCCGCAACGATAAACCATCTCACCGTCCAGCACGTGAATGAATTCAATCCCGCGATGTTGGTACAATGGCCGCTTGCTGAGCGGTTGTTCCAGTGTGACGGCAAAACTCTCAAAGCTGACATGGTTCGCATCGGCGCGTCCAACCAGTTTGTAGGAGTGGCCAAAGGCACTGCCTTGGCGTTGGACTTGAACGCCTTCGCCTGCAGGAACAAAAGAGACATCCGTCTTTTCCACGGTTCCGGCAAAGAAGTTGATCAGTGGCACGCCGATCGCTTCGGCCAGCGCCCCCAGTGTGGTTAACGACGCCGAAACCTGACCGCGTTCGATCTTGGAAATCATTGCTGTGGACACAGAGGCGCGTTTTGACAATTCAGCCAAGGTCAATCCGGCGAGCATGCGGTCATTTTTGACAGCAGCACCGACGATCAGATCAAGAGATGGCCTGTCGTCCAAAGCCTTGCGGGGTTCTTTCATGATATCCTGTGGCGCGTTGTTTTGACTGGAACAGAGTTGCACGGAACGCCGCTCCTTGGAAGTCGTTGCCGTTGGCATTTTCCCATTTTCGCCAGAGCAGGGTCAGATTTTCACAGCTGCTGCTGTGGCAAAGGCGCAGCTGTCATCCCCGTTTCTTCAATCCATCCGTTGGCCGGGCGCGCCGTGAAGGAGCACGACGAAGAACAGCGGGGGCGATATCCAGAACATCGAGGCGCGCCAATAGTGTGTTCGCCGGGCCTGGGACCAGCACCGACAATGTCGATGGGGAGCGGGTCCATCCGATTGATCCTGTTGGGCGCACGGCAGAAACACAATGCTGGCCCCACAACATGAAGCACAATGCGCATTGCTGCGCATAGGGCGGCACGACGAATGGAGCCATGGGGGATTGGCTATTGCCCCTGCCGCCGCCTCAGACGCCCAAATATTGATTGGTCACATCATGAGACAGCTCGGCAAAGGCCCCGGTCCAGACAGATTTTCCTTTTTCCAGAATAACAGCCGTGTCAGCGACAGTGGACAATTCGCGTATGGATTTGTCGATGACCAGAATGGACAAACCAGCGTCTTGTTTCAACCGAGCGATGGCAGACCAGATTTCCTGGCGGATCACCGGAGCAAGCCCCTCGGTGGCTTCGTCCAAGATCAAAAGGCGCGGATTGATCATCAAGGCGCGCCCGATGGCCAGCATCTGTTGTTCACCGCCCGACAATGAAGCCGAAGATTGGTCCCGCCGTTCTGCCAGGCGTGGGAACAGGTCTGACACGGTCTCAAAGCTCCACGCGCCAGGACGCGCCGCTGCGATCAGATTTTCGTAGACTGTCAAGTTCGGAAAACACCGCCGCCCCTCTGGAACCAATCCGACGCCCAAACGGGCGACCCTGTGCGAAGGCAGGTGTGTCAGGTCTGTGCCGTCGAAATTCACAGCCCCGCCGCGGGCCTTTAGCATCTGGCATATGACTTTGACCGTGGTGGTTTTACCCATGCCATTGCGTCCCATCAGCGCAAGAACTTCGCCCGGTGCAATGTCCAGAGAGACATCGAACAACGCCTGTGAGGGACCATAAAAGGCGGATACATTGGTCAGCTTTAACAGGCTCATGACAGGTCCTCCTCTCCCAAATAGGCTTCGCGGACCGCCGGATCGGACCGGATGTCATCAGCGGTTCCAGTCGCGACGATCTGGCCATAGACCAGCACGCTGATCCGATTGGCGAGCGAAAACACAACGTCCATATCATGTTCGATCAACAGGATCGGAGCCTGATGGCGCAATGTGTCCAAAACACCCGTCAGATGGTGCGACCCTTCGGCCCCCAGACCGGCCATGGGTTCATCCATCAGGAACACCCGCGGGTTCAGGGTCAGGGCGACTGCGACCTCCAGTTGACGTCTCTGACCATGAGACAGGTCGGCGGTTCGATAATTGGCAAAATCCTCCAACCCGACGCGGTCCAATGCCGTCATCGCGGTCTCCAGCAGGCCAGCGTCCTTCATCACCCGGTTGAACAGGCGAAACACTGTGCCACGTTTCCCCAGCGCACCGAGTACCACGTTCTGTAAAACGGTGAATTCCATCGCCAGAGACGAGATCTGGAACGTGCGCCCCAGTCCCTTTTGGGCGCGTTTCACTGCATCCAGTGGTGTGACGTTTTCGCCCTGAAACCAAACCGTGCCGCTGTCAGATGCCTCGCTGCCCGCGATCTGTCGGATCAGAGTGGACTTCCCCGCACCATTGGGGCCGATCAAGGCGTGGATCTCGCCAGGACGCAGGTCCAGAGACACACCATTGGTCGCCTTGAGAGCGCCATAGGATTTATGCAGGTCCCGAACGTCCAGAATGGGCTTAGTCATGGGCGACCTCCCGTCCGGCCAGCAGTTCGATCAGGCCACCACGGGCAAACAACACAACCGCCAACAGCAATCCACCCAGATAGATGTGCCAGAATTCGGAAATGCCACCCAGCACATGTTCCAGCAGGATGAACAGGGCCGCGCCGACGACTGGCCCAAACAACCGGCCTACACCGCCAAGAATGACAAAAATCATGATCTCTCCGCTGGTTTGCCAACTGAACATTGCCGGGCTGACAAAACGGTTGAGATCCGCATAAAGCGCGCCGGACAAACCAGTGATCGCACCGGACAAGGTAAACGCCATCAACCGGACGCGAAACGGTTCGACACCGACGGTTTGCACCCTTTCGGCATTCTGCCGTGCGGCGGACAGCACCAGGCCAAACGACGACCCCGCAACCCGTCCGGAAACACCCAAAACCACCAGAAGCAACACAAAACAGATACCAAAGAACTGCATCGGATCCAGGGTGTTGAGGCCGGGGAATTCGTTGCGGACATAGATCGACAATCCGTCTTCGCCGCCATAAGCGGGCCAACTGATTGCAAAGTAATAGAACATCTGACCAAAGGCCAAGGTGATCATGATAAAATAGACGCCGGCCGTGCGCAGTGAAAGTGCGCCGATCAGCAAGGCCGCCAAGGCGCTGATTACAACAGCCAACACCCAAATCACAGGCATCTGGTTGCTGCCCTCGATCAGGAACGGCCATTCCATCAGCGGGGAATAGTCCTGTGCGTGGCTGGCCAGGATGCCCATGGCATACCCGCCGATGCCAAAAAATGCAGCGTGACCAAAGCTGACCAAACCGCCCAACCCAAGAGCCAGGTTCAACCCGACCCCGGCGATGGCAAAGATGACAACCTTGGTTGTCAGCGAGATGATAAAGATCTCGCCGGTCGATTTTGCCCACAGCGGCACGGCGATCAGCACCGCCAGAACCGCCAGATTGATCCATCGTTCACGTGTCATCTCAGGCCTTTCCATACAGTCCAGTTGGGCGGAACAGCAGGATGCCTGCCATCAACACATAGATTGACATCGACGCCAGCGAAGAGCCGACCGAATTGGCGGCCGCTGGGTCCATGAACAGGCCGAACACACCAGGCAGCAGCACGCGGCCAACAGTGTCGGTCAGGCCGACGAGAATAGACCCAACCAGCGCACCTTTGATCGAGCCGATACCGCCAATCACGATCACAACAAATGCCAGGATCAGCACAGGTTCTCCCATTCCGACCTGCACCGACTGGATCGCGCCCACCAATGCCCCGGCAAATCCGGCCAACGCGGCCCCCAAGGCAAACACCAATGTATACAGCCGGGAGATATCCACGCCCAATGCGGCAATCATTTCACGATCGCTTTCACCGGCGCGAATACGGATACCGATACGGGTCCGGCGGATCAGGGCGAACAGTCCGACGGCAACAGTCAGACCAATGGCGATGATGGTTAAACGATACAGCGGATATTCGATCCCACCGGGCAGGCTGACCGGGCCCGAAAGGGCAGGGGGGACATCCAGAAACAGCGGGAATGACCCAAAGATCCACCGCGTGCCTTCGGAAAAGATCAGAATCAACGCGAATGTGGCCAGCACCTGATCCAGATGATCCCGGTCATATAATCGGCGGATGATGGTGAATTCGACGATCGCACCGGCCAGCGCGGCCGCCATCAGACTGGCCGCCAGAGCCAGCACAAAGGATCCGGTGGCCGCAGCCACGGCCGAGGCTGCAAAAGCACCGATCATATAGAGCGAGCCATGCGCCAGATTGATCAGCCCCATCACGCCAAAGATCAGAGTCAGCCCTGCCGCGGTCAGAAACAGCATGACGCCAAATTGCAGCCCGTTCAAAAGCTGTTCGAAGAAAAGAACGAATGTCACAGGATTTCTACTTTGTTTGTTTTGATCACGCCCGCGCTCTTGTGATCGCGGGGGTCAACCTTTGGACGTGTCAAAAGGCGGTGGAGAACAATCAACGTCTTTGTCAAATCGCCACAGTTTGACGGACCAGGATTTATCCAGAGAGCGCCTGAGTTCATGCGATAGGCAATAGGACCGTGTCCTGAGATAGGGCGAGCCATCTTCAAGCGCGGTCTTG
The DNA here is from genome assembly GCF_045277565.1 of Aliisedimentitalea scapharcae. Taxonomy (NCBI): domain Bacteria; kingdom Pseudomonadati; phylum Pseudomonadota; class Alphaproteobacteria; order Rhodobacterales; family Roseobacteraceae; genus Aliisedimentitalea; species Aliisedimentitalea scapharcae. Next base: position 121,797 of record NZ_CP123585.1, read on the forward strand.
AAAGCCGCCATTTCTGCTTCGACTCGCGAATTTTCGACCAACACCAGTTCACCCCAATACAATTCGAAGAACCGGCGTTCGGCTGTTTTCCATTCAGGCGTGTCACGACCGGCGGTCGCAAGAACGGAAACTGTGGAAACAGCGTCGCGATACATTTCCAGCTGATAGTCGAGAAATGGTCGCTTGGCCTCAAGACGTTTGCTGATCAGAAACTCCGTCGCCCCCCAGGCGATACCCAAAAAGGCGACGAAGGTAGCCAGGAGCTTCAATTTGGCTTCCAGGGCCGAAGGCTCTTTTACCATGTTGATCTCCTGATCCTTTGCCTATGCTTACATCTTGCAATCGGCGGCGTAGACGTCGGCATGGTTGCTCAGCGCAGTGCCGATGATTTTATTGGTGAACACGTCACCTTCCTGAATCACCTCACGCACATAGATATTTTGGATTGGATGGTGGTTCGACCCAAAGGCGAAATCACCCCGGACACTGTCGAATTCCGCTGCTTTCAAAGCTGCTCGGAAAGCATCCTGATCGTTTACATCAGCCTTGGCCGCGGCGCTGATCAACAGGTTGGCCGTGTCGAAACCCTGGCTTGCATACAGGGAAGGCAAGCGGCCGTATTCGGCCTGGAAGCTTTCGACAAAAGCTGTGTTTGCCGCGTTGTCGATGTCCTTGTTCCACTGGCTGGTGTTTTTCACCCCCAGAGCGGCAGACCCAACAGCCTGCAAGATACCCTGATCAAAGCTGAAGGCAGGGCCGACAACGGGCAGGTCCACGCCACTGTCAGCATACTGCTTGAGGAATGCGATCCCCATGCCGCCGGGTAGGAAGAAGAAGACGCTGTCTGCGCCGCTGGCGCGGATTTGGGCGATCTCGGCGGCGTAATCCTTTTGTCCCAGCTTGGTATAGACCTCACCGGCCAGTTCGCCACCATAAGTCCGTTTGTATCCTGTCAGCGCGTCCTTGCCGGCGGGGTAATTCGGCGCGAGAATAAAGGTGTTCTTATAACCTTCGCTCTGGGCATAGGCCCCGGCCCCTTCGTGCAAGTTGTCATTCTGCCAGGCGACGTTGAAGTAGTTTTTGTGGCAGCGCTTCCCGGCCAGCGCCGAGGGACCTGCGTTTGGTGACAGATAGAATTTGCCCTGTGCGGTGGCGGAAGGCACTACGGCCATCGCCAGGTTGGACCAGATGATGCCGGTCAGGACATCGACCTTTTCGGACTGAATCATCTTGTCAGACAGCTGAACCGCCACGTCGGGTTTGCGCTGGTCGTCTTCGATCACGACTTCGATGTCATCGCGGCCCGATTGTTTCATCGCCAGCATGAACCCGTCACGCACATCGATGCCCAGACCAGCGCCGCCGCCGGACAACGTGGTGATCATGCCAACCTTCAGCCCTTCGGCTTGGGCATTTGCGCCGAATGCGACAACTGCGGCAACCGCCGCCAGAGTTTTGAAATTCATGTCCCTGTCCTCCCCTTGGGATCGTTTTTGCGCCCCTACCGTAAGATCGGAATTCTGATCTTACAATTCGCAAAGGGTCTTGGAGACTATTCCGCACTGAATGGAATTAAAATTCAACCCTAAAAATTTAGAGCTTAAAGTAATTGGATTTTGGAGGGCTCATGCAGGCGTATCCAGCGTCGCCCATGGTCCCGTGGAGCATTGAATTAATTATATAATATGCAGTTTGAACGGGCAGGGCTCATGAAGCGGACTCTACTGAACCTCAAGGGTACAGGTTCCGCAAATGTAGTTGTCATGTTTAGTAATATGAAAGCGAAACCAGGCCGTTCAGACAAATAGATCCAAAAGCGGATCACCTGGGGTCGGCCCGTTCAGATCAGTCGCGCTATAGGGATTATCAAACACCGTATCATAGCCCATATCTTCGAGAGCTGCGATGGTCATGAGGGACACAAAACTGTTGGTGTCCACATAGCCAGTCATGATTTCCGTATCAAATTCCGTTTCGTCCCAATGTCCGCCGGCGGTGCCAGGCCCGCCATCTGTTTCCACCGGCACACCCAACAGAGATCCTGAATCTGCACTTGCAATATCCGAGAATTCGGTTTGATAGACGTCGGTGGCATTGGCACCGGTAAACCGCATGTCGCCACCAGCAACTGAACCGCTGGTCAGCCCCATCAGAGACCACAACGTACCAAACCCCAAGGCGTGCATCATTTCGTGCAGTACAATGGTTTCCCAATTGCCAAGATCAAATTGGTCCTGCGCATCTGCGCTGTCAAAGGTCATGGCCCCTGTTGCGGACAAATAGGTGCCATCATTGCGGATCATGCGAGGTCCTGCACTTCCCAAGGTGCCGCCGATGCCGTCGATCCCTTCGAGTGTGGCCGTGATGGTGATATCATCAACCACAACCCCATCGACAACAGCGTCCGGAATGTCGGCTAGAATGATCGTGCTGAGATAATCGGCCGCTTCGGTGAATGCGGCCTGCAAGCTGGTGGTCCAGGTGCCGATGAATTCGATTGCGACGTTATACGAGGACGCAGCCGGACCGCCGCTGACATAGTCGGCAACTGGGCCGGTGACCGGGGGAACATCAGGGGTGGCTCCGGGATCGCGGCCGTATTCGGCGTTGTCATCGCCCGGCGCAATGCTGGGCGGGGTTACCCGTGGCGTACCAGGGGTTTCCCCGGTTGGGCGGCCGTTGTTTGTTGGGGCTGGCGGGGTTTCCGGTAGCGCAACAGGAGTCGGTGCCGGGTCTGCATCAATGTCTTCAGGCGGTGTGTCATCGGAAGCGGGCCCTGTGTCATCGCGACCATTGCCGCGGTCAGCCGCCATATCGCCCGAAAAGGGTGTTGTTGTGTCGTCACGCGTGTTCTGGTCATCAACCGGGATCGGTTCCAGATCCGACAGCGGCACGAATTCGAAATCGTCGACGCCCCAGGGGGTGATATCCTGGTCCAGGCGGGTTGTCTCCGGATCGCGCCCCAGGTTGACCAGAACAACATCTGTTTCTGCAATCACTGGAACCACCGGATTGCGTCCGGAGGGTCCAGATGCAGAACGATTGAGTAAGTTCTCGGACTCTCTGGAACGCATGGGCTATGACCTAAACAACAACTGACGTGTCGACCGTATCACCCATGGCCTATTTGCGAAATGACTTCCTACTTAAAATAGGGCCGGTTTCCCCACCAACATGTTACGCTGGTGGGGCATCGGGGATCGGGGACTATTCAGCCGCCGCACGCACCTGTTGTTCCGCATCAATCAGCTTTTGCAACCGGCGACGATACAACAGCGGGCCCGCGTCAATGGCAATGTCGATATTGCGGGTGGTTTTTTCCTCCATGCCCTTTTGCACTTCGATCAGAATGTCGCGGTCTTCGTTGAACGCGAACATCACCGAGTCGCTCATGTATTGAGAGATTTCTTCGTCGTCTGGCTTCACATTCCGGACCTGAAACCAGAAATACCGTGTGGTACGTTCGTCGACGGGTGTCATGAAGTTATAGCTGTCCATCTGGAAATATTGCCCATCGGGAAGATTTTTCGCGTCGCCTCCGGTGCCCTTTGGGGTGAAGATCGCCTTGATGTACGCCAGCGAAGGATAGCGGACTTCATAGTGTTGTTCGCGGTCGCAATTGCCCTCAAACGGAACCAGTTTCTTGTAAAAGGGTGCAACCTCGACGTCATACATCCAACGCGACACGATCACGCCGGTGTCCGTGCCGGTGACGGTCAGGGGCTCTTCTTCGCAGGCCGCATTCCCGAACGAACTTTGATGCACCCAGGCGACGTGCGAAGGATCCAGCAGGTTGTCGGTGATATACAGGTAATTGCAGGGAAACGGAATCGCGTCTCCCTTGTTGATCCCATAGTTGGGGTCGTCGAAATGTTCGACCACAAAGATCTTGTCTGGATCGGCCAACGCCGGATCGCCCATCCAGATCCAGACCAGCCCATAGCGGCTGACGACAGGATAGGAATGTACATTTGCCGCGCCGGGAATACGGTCCTGACCCGGCACCCGCACGCAGGAGCCCGAACAATCAAATGTCAGCCCGTGATAGCCGCATTCGATCTGATCACCTTTGATCCGGCCCTTTGACAGGGGCAATTTGCGATGGGGGCAGGCGTCCAACAGGGCGACCGGGTCACCGGCTTGGGTGCGGTACGTGACGATCTTTTCGCCCAAAATCTTGATCTGTTTGGGCTCTCGTGTGACTTCGCTGTCCCATGCAGCGACGTACCAGGTATTGCGGAGATACATGTTCAGCCTCTTCTGTCTGGAGCGTCCGGTGCCACCGGGCGCGGGGTTTTGGATGGATCGGCGGGGGGGTGTCGCAGCGACAGTGCCCTCAGGTGATCGGTCAGAGATTGTGCCAGGGACCGATCTGTTACGATGTGGACATCGCGGGTGTTGGTCCACCAGATCGTACAATCAAAATGGTTCAGCCGGGTGCGCACGGCGCGCGCCTGACGAATGGGGGCGCTGTGCAAATCGGCGCGGGTATACTGGGCGACGAAATGCAACGCCTCTACTCCGCGTAAACGCAGATGCGTTACGCCGTGGGAAATATCGGTTTGGCGAAAATCTCCCTCGGGGAGCAGACCGCTGGCCCAGATTACATCGGGCCAGAGCCGAAGGCACAGGCCCGTGCTGTCCGAGCGAACTTGGCCAAAGGGCAACGCCATGTCCAGCGTGGCAGTCGAGCCGGACAGCGACATCAGTGGCAGGAATTCTTCGTCCAGCCGCAGCCCCAGTGGCCCTGGCAGGAACCCGGCGGCATCGGTGGCGGGGCGCGGAAGCAGGGTTTCAGACATGCAGACGCTCTCCTTTTGGGTCATAGGCGCAAGCGGGTGTGACACGCACGCGGACCGATTGCCCGGCGATGGGGGAATGAGCCCAAAGGGTGTCACCCATACGGGCACGTCCGTTGGTCAGAAGCGCCAGGGCAATGGGGTGCCCCAAGGTTGGACTGAGGACAGCAGCTGTCAGGTGACCGCAGGTCTGCGCCAGTCCATTCGCATCCAGTTCCGTATCGCTGAGATGCGCGGCATAAGGAATCTGTGTGGTGCCATCTTCGGGGATCAACCCGACCAGCTGTTCGCGCCCTTCTGCTTGCAAGGCCGGGCGCTGTAACAGCCCGCGCCCGACAAAGCCCTTCTTTTGAGAGACCATGCCGCCCAGACCCAGATCAGCCGGTGTGCGCCGCCCGTCAATTTCTGTTCCGACCGAAAGGTGGCCCTTTTCAATCCGCAGCACGTCCAGTGTTTCCAACCCGTATGGGGTGATGTTCCATTGGCTGCCTGCGGCCATCACACGATCAAGCAAGATGTCGGCAAACCCTGCTGGAGTGTTGATCTCGTAACTCAACTCGCCCGAAAAGCTGACCGAAAACACCCTGACTGGTAGGTCATCCAGAAGCCCTTCGCGCACTGCGGCAAACGGAAAGGCGTCGCCCGATGCGTCAAAATCGGGCATGAGCGCGCTGAGAAGGTCGCGGGCATGCGGGCCTGCAATGGCCAGCGACGCCCAGTGATCACTGACCGAGGTCAGCGTCACATCCAACTCGGGCCACTCCACCTGTGCGCATCGCTGCATATGCCGCCAGACCGATCCCGAATTGGCGGTTGTGGCGGTGACCAGAAAATGGTTTTCGCTCAAACGTGCGATGGTGCCGTCGTCAAACAGATACCCATCCTCGCGCAGCATCAGCGCATACCGCAGCCGCCCTGGTTGTAGCTTGGCAAAGGCATTGCAATACAGCCGGGACAGAAACTCCAATGCGTCCGGTCCCTGAACGTCGATCTTGCCCAGGGTGGACATGTCGATACATCCCAGGCTGCTCCGTACGGCGTTACATTCCCGCGTGATGGCCTGGGCCATGGTTTCACCTGCAACGGGAAAATAGCGCGAATAAAGCCAATCTCCCGAGGTCTGGAACACGCACCCCATTCGTTCAAACCCAGTGTGAAATGGGGTGCGGCGGGTCGGGGTCATTTCGGTCCCGACTTCGGTCCCGACCAACGCGCCAATGGAAACGGGTGAAAATGGGGGGCGATAGGTCGTGTGGCCGATTTCGGCAGGGTCGTTGCCGGACAATTTGGCGATTTCCAGGATCCCATTGGTCCAGCTGGTCTTGCCCTGATCAGTGCCCATGCCAAGCGTTGTATAACGCTTGGTCAGCTCCACATCGCTGTACCCTTCGCGCTGTGCCAGCGCCACATCGGCGCGGGTCACATCATTTTGCAGATCGACAAACGCCTTTCCCGGCCCGGATTCGAACGCTTGTGTGGGGGCAGGTGTCGGGGTTGGGCGTGGCAGGTCGAGATGTTTGTGCTTCTCAAGTTCGGCCATGGCCTGATGTGCGCCGGCCTTGCCGTCGGTCAGACATTCGTCCAGGCCCAGAACGCCGCGGGCACCGCCAACAGGTTGCAGGATGCCATCCCTGGCGGGGGGCAGCAGGCTTTGAGCGTCTGCATCGAAACTGAGCCGTGGGCCCATATGAGCAAGGAGATGGGCGGTGGGCATCCAGCCCGCGGACATGGCGATCAGATCACAGTAGGTTCGATGGCGTTTTCCAGCCTCGTCGCGCCAGACAAGGCCGCTCAGATGCCGCTTGCCGGAGGTGCCCAGCAAACGGGCTCCAGGTTCCAGAGCAGCGACGACCTGGATATCGGCTGCAAGCAACGCGGCAATTGTATCTGCGCGTTCCGCCGGATCGGCAACCGCGACTATAGCGCGTTTGCCCGGAACAACAGCAAAGCGACGGATATAGCTGCGCACTGCGCCTGCCAGCATCACCCCAGGGCGGTCGTTGCCGGGAAAAACCACAGGGCGTTCAATCGCACCGGCAGCCAGGAGGATGCGTTTGGCGCGGATCTTCCACAGGATGGCGCGGGTGACGCTGCCGGGGGGCTGAGTCTCGACCGCCTGCACATATCCATGATCATAGTGGCCAAAGGCCAGCGTATGCGGCATCACGGTTACATTTGACAGCGCGGCCAACGCGTCGCGCGCGTCCTGGACCCAGGTCCGGGCTGATATGCCTTGTATCTGGGTGTCGCTGTCCAAAAGAGCCCCACCCAATTCGTGGTCCTGTTCCACAATTATGATCGTGGCTCCGGCCTGGGCCGCTGTGAGAGCCGCCGACAGACCGGCCGGGCCGCTGCCAATGACCAGCAGGTCGCAATGGCGATGGCGTTTGTCATAGAGGGCCGGATCGGCCGTCGGATCAACCTGACCATGCCCGGCTGCGCGGCGGATGATCGGGGCATAAGTCTTTGACCAGGCAGCCTGGGGCCATTTGAAGGTCTTGTAGTAAAACCCTGCGCTCAGCATCTTGCCGCCCAGCCCCAATACCGCTGCGCGGTCGTTCTCCAGGGAGGGATGGGCGTTCTGGCTGCTGACCTGCAATCCATCCCTCAGAAGAACTTCGGTGACTTTGAGGTTGGGCGTGCTGCCGGTTTCATCCGTGACGGTGACCAGCGCCGATGGTTCTTCGAGCCCGGCCGACACGATGCCGCGCGGGCGGTGGTATTTGATCGACCGAGCCACCAGATGACGCCCATTGGCCAGCAGCGCCGAAGCCAGCGTATCGCCGGCATGGCCAATCATCTTGTGACCATCGAACGTGAAAGTCAGTGTAGTTTCGCGGTCAATCAGACCGCCGGTGGACAGGCGCATCATATGTCCCCTGTCACAAAATCATGGGTGGCGGTGTCACGGGTCAGGGTGATCCAGCATTCACAACCGGATGTATGGTACCATAGCTCGCGCAACGGGCCTCGCGGGTTGACCCCATGATAGAGCGCGTTGTGACCAGTGTTTACGTCAGCCTCCAATGCAGGCAACGCGCGGGCCGGGCCACCATAGGAAAATTCACCTTCGTCGCGGGGGCCGCAGTTGGGGCAAGGGATCAATAACATCGCACCTCTCCTTAGTGCAGCCAGGGATATGGGCCGAGACCCGCATCATCTTGTTCGGTGCCGCTGGTGAACCGGTCCAACGCAAATGGCGCGATCAGGGCGGGTGTTTTCCCGGTGGCCAGCAACTCGGCCATCTGGTGGCCGACTGCCGGAGTTGCCTTGAACCCGGCGTAACCCCAGCCGCCATTGATCATCAGACCCTGGATGGGGGTGGGGCCCATTATGGCGTTGCCGTCCATCGGAATGTCGGCGGTTCCCGACCAGTGCCGCATCACCCGCAGTCGCGACAGAAAGGGAAACATTTGCATCGCTCGGGCCAGCACGTCTTCGATGCGCTCAAAGCTGCCGCGCCGGGCAAAGGAGCCATAGCCGTCAGTCGCTCCTCCCAGAACAAATTCACCCTTGTCTGTCTGGCTGACATAGGACAGGCCCGCATTGTAGTTCACCACTGCATCCAGAGCGGGTTTTACCGGTTCGGTCACAAAGGCCTGCACATTGATCGAATTCAGTGGCAGATCGACCCCGGCGAGGCCCGCAACATGGCTGCTGGCACCCGCGACGCTGATCATTGCCTGCTTGCAGCTAATGCGGCCCCGTGTTGTTTCTACTGCGTTCAAACGACCCTTCACGATGTCAAAGCCGGTTACCGGACAATTTTGTAAGATGTGAATGCCTGCCTTTGATGCCTTGCGGGCAAATCCCCAGGCCACTGCATCATGGCGCACCACCCCGCCGGCTTCCTGCACCAGAGCGCCGCTGACCGGGAACCGCTTGCCGTTGGACAGATCCAATTCCGGTACACGTGCTTGTAAGGCGTCACCCGTCAGGATCGAGGCGTCCGCCCCGCCCAACCGCATGGCGTTTGCCCGCAAGGTAAAATGCTCCAGTTCGCCGTCCGAATGGGCGAGATCCACATAGCCGCGGGGTTCATACATCAGGTTGAAATTCAGATCACGGCTCAGGTCGGCCCACAGTCCAAGAGCGAAATTCTTGAGCTCGAAGCTGGAATTCAGGAGGTAATCCGACCGCACGATTGTGGTGTTGCGGGCGGTATTGCCCCCGCCGATCCATCCGGCTTCAACTACGGCAATATTGCTTAGCCCGTGGTTGTCCGCCAGATAATAGGCGGTCGCCAGCCCATGACCGCCGCCTCCGACAATCACGATGTCATAGGTTGCGCGCATGTCCGGCGCAGCGATGATCGCTGGCCAATGCCTGTTTCCCGTGATTGCATGTCCCAAGAGGGACAGTCCTGAATAGCTCATGCTCGGATCCGTTTCGCGCTGAATCTGTGATCACAGTTAGCGCGGGAAATTCTATTTGGCAAGCTGCAGATTTTTATTGATCTGTGATCACAGAAGAGTCATAGCTGAGTCCATAACAAGACTTTTGCCAAAGGGGACGAAATGGCCGAGATCGCTTTGGAACAATTGGTACCTGGGGCACGTAACCTGTTGCTGGCCTGTGCGGGCGCACAAGCCGGGGACCGGGTTTTGCTGGTCGGCGAAGAAGGTCCTGATCTGTATTTCGATCCAGCCCTGTGCGACGCCGTTGCCAAGGTCGCCACCGATCTGGGCATGACACCAGAGGTGGTTATGGCAGCTCCCGTTACAGATGCGAGCGCGTTTCCTGCCAATGTGCGCGAGGCGATGGAGCGGGCAGACAGGACCATTTTCTTTTCCCGACTAGGCGATCAGGTGCGGTTCAATCTGTCGGGCGACAAGGCTAAGGCCGTGATGACCTATACGTTGGACCTGGGGTATCTTTCGGCCCCCTTTGCCAGTGCGGATTTTGCGGTGATGAAAAGGGTGCACGATGCGCTTCTGGATCTGATCCTGAGTGCGCGCAGTTACCGCATCAGTGGCGATTGCGGCACGGATCTGATCAGCGAGATCAAAGTGGGGCGCGAGGACGCCGTGGCCGATTTTGCACTAGAGCTGTTTCCGGTGATGATCTTTCCGCCAGTTATCTGTCATCGGATGCAGGGGACCCTTGCGATCAAGCACTTTGTCACGTCGTCTTCGACACGGGCCTATGACGACAGCACCCTGGTGCTGAACGAACCGATCCTGACCAGGGTCGAAGATTCGCGCATGATTGACTTTCAGGGGCCTGCCGACCTGGTGGCCCGGCTAAAGTCGCAGCTGGAACGCGCAGCGGCATTGACCGGTGGTGATCCTTATCTCATCAATTCGTGGCACACGGGGATCAACCCAGGCACGTATTATGTCGGCGATCCCTATGCAGATCTGGAAAAATGGGGCACGGTGACCTATGGTTCGCCGCGCTACACGCATATGCATGCAGCCGGGATTGATCCCGGAGATGCCGCCTTTCATCTGATGGACCTGACGATTGCATTCGATGATCAAGTGGTGTGGGACAGGGGGCGATTTGTTTTTCTGGACCGACCGGAAATTCAGGCCATGATGGACCAGGACCAGCAGAAGCTGCTGAATTCTTCGGTGTTGCACGAAATCGGGGTCTGATCAGGTGGGCGACAAACAGATTGCATGGGTGCAGGTCATCCCTCAGGATCATGCCAGCGGCGATCTGTCCAAAGCTTATGACGCGGTCAAGGGCAAGGATGGTCAAGTCGAAAACCTGTATCTCGCCATGTCACAGACGCCCGGGGCCATCCAGCCAGCCGATGCGCATTATTTGGCGCTGCTGCACAATCCGGACAACCCGTTGCCCTGTTGGTTGGCCGAACTGGTCAGCACCTATGTCGCGATCTTGTGTGGCAGTGACTATGCCGCTGCGAACCATGGTGCCAACTTCATCATGTACCTGGGGGATCCGGCACGGGGAGAGGCGATCCTGCAATCCCTGAGAGATGGCCAATTGGAGGGATTAGGCGATGCATCGACACAGGCGGCACTGACCTATACGCGCAAGCTGTCTTTGCACCCGGATCAGATGACCGAGGACGATGTCAAAGCTCTGCGGCAGGTTGGGTTCTGTGACAAAGGTATCTCTTATCTGATTCAACTGGTGGCGGCATTCGCCTATTGGGCGCGCATGATCAACGGGCTGGGAACGCAATTGGGTGGCACCGTCGGGTTGGAACATGTACCTGCCAAAGGGACCGGGCGGTGAAGCGGGCCGGGTTCATGTCGGGGTTGTTTGCGCGCATGACCTGTCGGTCGCCCTGGCCGTCCTTCGTAATTGATTGCCGCAGTTCACCAGCTCTCTGACGTGATTCCGAAACACCTCTTGCGAGAGGGCATGATTCACGATCGGGGCGCATGCGTCCTGACAGGAGAGACACATGGATATCATCAAAACAGAAACCGGCCATCTTGCCGAAGAATACAAACGCGAAGGCGTGGTTGTGGTGCGCGGGGCGCTGACACCGTTCTGGCTGGATCAACTGCGAGCGGCAGTCGAGCAAGAGTTGAAACGGGGGGAACGGTATTTCGCCTATCGCAATATGCGCACCAACCCCGGCATCTTTCAGGACTTTTGCCTAAAATCCGGGGTCGGGCGATTGGTGGCGGATATCGGCGGGTCGGACTGGACCTCGTTGATCTTTGACCAGATGTTCGTCAAGGAACCCGGGACCAAGACCCAGACCGGATGGCATACCGATCAACCCTATTGGCCGGTTGCGGGGCCAATCATCACGACTTGGATCGCGTTGGACGCGGTGGATGCCAACAATGGTGCGCTGGAATTTATTCCGGGCAGCCATGCCTGGGGCCAGAAATACCGCCCATTTACGACCGATCAGCTGGGCGGGTTCGTGGACTACGTCAAAAAGGACGATCCGCAATATGTAGACATGCCCGATTTCGAAGCCGAACGGGATCAGCATCGGGTTGTACAGTGGGATCTGGAACCAGGGGACCTGTTGGCGTTTGACGGGTTCATTGTGCATTCGGCCATGGGCAATCGGACATCGATCCGACGGCGGCGTGGATATGCAGTGCGGTTCGGGTTGGATCAGGCCCGATATGATCCCGATCAGGGAGTGGCGGAATGGTTGGAGGATGATCTTCTGTCGCCTGGTGCCCCCTACGTGAGCCAGAAGTTCCCTCAGATCTTTGCACGGTAGATGCCTCAATTGCCCCCGCTCGATATGGGCGGGGGCCGACCGACCCTAGCGTTTGCGCCGGGCTGTTTCGGCCCGGTGCTGATCCTGCATCCGCTGAACCGAGGGGCGGGCACAGATAGCGTCGCGGTGACGGGCGATATTGGGATAGGCGGTGATGTCACCTTCCGGGAAAATCACGTCCCAAAGCGTCTGCATCCCCAGCACGAAATCTGGCACCGTCGGGTGATCGCCAAAGAAGTAGGGCCCATCCGCAAGCGCAGTGTTTAACGTTTCAAACACCCCACGAAGCCGCTGCATCGAGCTGTCCCTAAGCTGAGCCTGCAGTGTCGGGTCTGCGTGGTAGAACTCTGGATGATACTGGATGATCACGTCCGGTTGCAGGGTCGTGGCCAGATAGTGAAACCATTGCAGAAAAGCACCACGGCGTTGGTCGCCCACCGGGATGACCAAACCTGCTTCGGGGTGGCGTTCGGCCAGATACAGACAGACCGCCCCGGTTTCAAACACTGTACCATCAGGGCCTGCCAAAGCAGGGGTGCGGCAGTGGGGGCTGGCCGCCAGAAACGCCGGATCTGGGTCATTCTCGAACAGGTGGACCCAGTGTACCGCATAGTCGGCCTGGACTTCTTCGAGGACAGCATGGGCCCCCATGGCGTAGGTGTCAGGGGCACAGAACAGAGTATAATCGGCCATGTCAGAGGCTCTCCAAGAGATCGAGTGTCTTCTCGCGCAGCTGGGCCCGCAGAACCGGCCGCCCGGCGTCTTGCCAGTTTTCAATACCTTCCCGTCGCATCAAGCCGGGGATCCACATTTCAGTTTCATAGCGTTCCAATGTGTGTGGGTCAGTCAAAAAGGAATTGTCAGCCGAGGCGCGGGCAATCACATCTGTGGCAATGGTCTCGGGGGTCACTTCGATCCCGGCACCGAACTTGGTCGCCATGGCGGCCATCTCATCACATGCCACGAGCATTTCCATCGAGCCGGTGCGTCCGCTCGACAGCACACCCAGATTATGGGTCAGCGCGGTACCCGCGACGCAGGTGCCATGCAGGCTCGCGCTGGCCTCGGCAAAGGCCTGGGGGCTGATGTCATGCGCGTCAGTGCAACCTGATCCAACCCAGCTGGGGATCCCGAGGTGGCGGAACACATCCGCGGCCCCTAATCCCGCCAGTGTGTATTCTGGAGACCCAATGGCCATATCGGCACGGCGCATGTCCATGGGCATGACGGATGACCCCGACATGACGGGGGCACCCGGGGCGGCAAGCTGGCTGATCACGATCCCGGCGACGGATTCTGCCGTCGCCTGAGTGATTGCCCCCGCCAAGGTCAAGGGACACGCCATTCCGGGAAAGATCGCCGGATAACAGACGACCGGCAGGTGCAGGCGGGCAGCCATCATCAGCCGCTGGCAGGTTTCCCCACCTAGCTTTAGGGGCGACACGGGACCCACCAAATCCAAGCCAAATGGCCTGTCGGCGAGGTTACCCATGCCGCCGGCGCGCGCTGCCATATCCTCCCAGATTGCGCGCACGCCGTGTTCGTCATGTCCGGTAAAAAAGATCGGTTTGGATGTGGTTTCCATCAAGGCCCGGGCGCTGGCAAGCGCTTCGGTGGCTGCGTCCACATCACTGGGATATCCCAGCGCGGCCGCTATATCTATATGGGGCAGGGCCTGTTGCAGACGTCCATGGTCCGAGATGTCGGATAGAACACAAGGGCGGTAATCGCCACTGCGCGGATCCAGAACCTGCACGCAGTTAACGGCCGTTCCAAATCGCGGCACCGCGTCGTCGGTGGCAAAGGCCTGATCGCCGTTCTGCGAAAAGAAGGCAATGCGCGCCGGTACGGTTTCCAATGCTCGGCGAACCAAGTCCGGAGGATAAAAAATCCGCTCGTCCTGCGCACGGGCACCTGCGGCCACCAGCATTGCCCGGGCTTCGGAGTCTTCGACCAGCATGCCGACGTTGCTGAGAACACTCAGCACCCCTTCAAAAATCATCTCGGCCTGATCGTTGGTGATAGTTTCCAGATAGGATTGCCGGGGTCTGCGTTGAGAGACAACAGAGCCAGCAACCCGCCTGCGACCACGGGATCGGATGGCCATTTCGGCACCTCATGTATTGGGGTTCAGTGGGAAAAAGGGCCAGCGCGCAAAACGCTGGCCCAAGTCAGAGGTAGGGGAGATCAGGTTATTCGTCGATCCAGGCAGTACGCTGCATCTGATAGAAACCCAACGGTCCCGAACCATGGGGAGTAATGCCCTGCACTTCGTTACGCGCCGCGTCGACAAAGTTGCGGAAGCCCAAGGTGATATGGCCACCATCGTCATGCAGCATCATTTGCATTTCGTCGTACATCTCTTTGCGCTTGGCAAAGTCGGTGACCGAACGGGCCTCGACCAAAAGCTTTTCGAACCGGTCGTTGCTCCACAGGGTTTCGTTCCAGCTAGAGGTGTTGGAAAACGCGATGGAAAAGATCAGATCCGGCACCGGGCGCGGATCCCAGCCCGAGGTGACCATGGGCTTTTGGATCCAGACCGCCGACCAGAAACTGTCCGAGGGCGGGTTGATCACATTCAGGTTGATGCCGCCCGCCTTGGCGCTTTGCTGCAGGTGCTGGGCTGACGCCAGCGCACCAGTGCCCGCCACGTCGGAGCCGTAGATGTCGATGGGCGTGTTTTCCAGGCCTGCCTTCTTGATGTGGAAGCGGGCCTTGTCCGGGTCGTACTGCCGCTGTGGGATATTGGAGTTGTAATAGGGGTCGATCGGCGCGATCGGGTGGTCGTTGCCGATGCTGCCCAACCCTTTGAGGATATTGTCGCGGATGCCTTCGCGGTCGACGGCGTATTTCATTGCCTGACGGAAATCGGCATTGTTGGTGGGTTCGCGGTCCAACATCATCGCCAGGTTGATGAAGGCACCTGACGGGGCGTCGATCACATAGCCGATGCCGCTGTTGTCGATCAGGCGGGTCGCCTTTTGATCCAGCTGCAACAGGACGTTGATGTCGCCGGCGATCAGCGCGTTGATGCGGGCGGTGTTGTCGGCGATGCCAACAAATTCCAGCTCGTCCACATAGGGCCCGTCATCACCCCAATAGTTTTCATTGCGCGCCATGACATAGCGGCTGCCGGGAGTGAATTCGACCACCTTGAACGGGCCGGTTCCCGGAGGTGTGCCGGTGAAATCTTCGAGATCGCGTTTGGTCACCTGCACGCGGGTGTCCGACAGGATCATGGGAAAGTCGGCGTTTGGTGCGACCAGGTCAAAGCGGACCTGATGTTCGCCCAGCTTCACGATATCCTTGATCTGGCTCATGAAGGATTTTGAAGGTGCTTCGGACCCTTCGCGATAGTGGCGCTTCATCGAATAGATGACGTCTTCGGCAGCAAAGTCCGAACCGTCATGGAAAGTTACGCCCTGTCGTAGATCAAAGACCCACGACGATGCATCAGCGTTGGATTCCCATGATGTTGCCAGCCAGGGTTGGGGTTGCAGATTCGCGTCCCGGTTCACCAGATTGTCATGCACCGCATAACCCATCTGGATATTCGAGGTGCTGAAATATTTGGTTGGGTCCAGGCTGTCCTGGGCTTGGGCAGATTCGATGCCAACGACCAGACGTCCACCCTTTTTCGGTGTTGCAGCCTGGGCGCGCTGCGCAGTCAACCCATTGATAACGCCTGCAGTAACCCCCGCTGCGGCCAAGGTTCCCATGAACTTGCGGCGCGAGATCTTGTTGGCCACATATTGTTTGAAAAGGTAGTTGTTGAACTTGTCGTCTGACATTCGCGCTTCTCCGCTGTTGGACGGTCCCGGCTGGTGCCGCCATTGGCTTGAACGGGGTCTTTTGCAACCCCTTATTATTCGCTATTTTCAAACTGTGATCACAGAATGATGCCAAAAGCAAGCATCTTTGATCACAGTTTCACGAATGCCCAGAAAATGCGCGACGCTGGATTAAATCTGATTCTCGGGCTAGGAATCAGCTAAACAACAGTGAGAAGCAGCCCATGGACAAAGCCGTGACGTCGGAAAATAGCGCACCTGAGAACCTGAGCGCCCGAATCTATTCCGACTTGCGGTTGAAGCTGATCGTTGGTGAATTGCGGCCCGCGGAATCTCTGTCGATTCGGACCCTGGCCGAAGAATACGACGTGTCGGCAATGCCTGTGCGCGAGGCGCTGCGCCAACTCGCGTCCGAAGATGCGCTGATCGGAGCCGCGAAAAAGGCCTACCGTGTGCCGGATCTGACCCCGGATGAGGCGGCGAACCTGTTTTTCGTACGGTCTGTACTCGAAGGCGCAGCGGCCGAAGTCGCGACTGAAAACATGCGCGAATCGGATATCAAGATGCTCGAAAAACTGGCGCGGGACATGGAAAAGGCGTGGGAGAAGCGCGACCCGAGCATGTTCCTGTTGGCCAACTTTCGTTTTCACAGCCGGATCTATGGGGTGACGGGCAACACGGCGCTGCAGTCGATGATCGAAGCGATGTATGTGCGCACCGGCCCCTGGTTGGCGCATGGTATCGTCAATTTGGTCAATCCAGACCATTGGTTGGGCGAGCACCCGGACATCATCGAGGCGCTTCGGAAAAAGGATGCTGCCGAGGCACGTCGCCTCATGGAAACAGATGCCCAGTGGGGCGTTGATCTATACCGACGGCTTGGGTGACATCAAACGGGCTGTCGAATTTTTTTTGATGTATGGCAAAGTAATCTCTTGCATTGAAATCAATCTGTGATCACAGTTAGCTCTGTTCTCCGGCCAGACAGGCCCAGCACGAAGGGGGAATTGGATGAGTTTGCTGGAAATCCTGGGAAAGCGGTTGGTACTGGGCGTGGGCACATTGTTGTTCGTGTCGGTTCTGGTTTTCCTGGGGACAGAAATTTTGCCGGGGGATGTTGCGAACGCAATCCTTGGGCAAGGTGCAACACCGGAACTGATCGCTCAAGTTCGTGAACGGTTGGGTCTGAACGAACCACTGCACATACGTTATATCGTTTGGCTGACGAATTTCCTGACGGGTGATTTCGGAACGTCGTTGGCGAATGGGGCAGATATCGGAACCGAAATCAGCCGTCGCGCCAGCAACACGATCATTCTAGCTGTTTGTACGGCGTTGATCGCGGTGCCGTTGTCGGTGTTGCTGGGCCTGGCAGCCGCCGTAAAACCGGGGGGGCTGTTGGACCGGATCATCACCTCGACATCTTTGGCGTTGATCTCCTTCCCTGATTTTCTGGTCGCGGTGGTGCTCGTCACTATCTTTGCGATCAAGCTGCGCTGGCTTCCGGCGATTGCGTCGATCCGGCCGAGTTATGATCTGGTCGATTGGATCCGCATTTTGATCCTCCCGGTGATGGGCCTGACCTTTACCATTCTTGCCCATATGGTGCGTATGACGCGCTCTGCGGTGCTCAGCGTTCTGTCCAGCCCGGCAATCGAAATGGCGATCCTCAAGGGTGTGCCGCGCCGCCGATTGCTGTTGCGACACGCGCTGCCCAATGCGCTGGGTCCGATCATCAATGTTGTTGCATTGAACCTAGCCTATCTGATCAGCGGCGTTGTCGTGATCGAAACCTTGTTCAACTTCCCGGGTCTGGGACGTTACATGGTCGAAGCGGTGACGAACCGCGACGTACCGATTGTCCAGACCTGTGCAATGATCTTTTGCACCTTTTATGTCCTGCTGAACATGACCGCCGACATCCTGTCGATCATGGCGAACCCGCGCGTGAGGTACAAGAAATGAACCCCGAAACCCGCACATGGCAAGGTGAGCTGCGCGAGGCGATTTTTGATCTGACGCCGGGTGTCAGCCTGTGCATCCTGATCCTCGTGTCTGTCTTTTTTATCGGGGCCTTTGCTCCTTGGCTCGCCCCATATGACGAAGGCGCTATCCTGACAAACGATAGCTTCCTTCCGCCGAACGCCGAACTGTGGCTGGGCAGCGACTATCTGGGTCGGGATGTGCTGTCACGGCTGATTTATGGTGTACGCGTCACGTTGTTCCTGGCGCTTATCATCACCTTCCTGTCCTTTTTTGCCGGAGTTGGCCTGGGGTTTCTGGCTGCCGCGTTTGGCGGGCGTGTCGACAATTGGATGAGCCGTATCAACGATGCGATGTTGTCCTTTCCGGCGCTAATGTTGGCATTGATTGTGATCAACTCGCTTGGATCGTCTTTCGTGGTTCTGGTCTTTACCATCGCCTTTATCGACATGACCCGGGTGTTTCGTGTCGCCCGAGCATTGGCCGTGAACATCATGGTGATGGATTATGTCGAAGCGGCCGTGGTCCGGGGTGAAGGCAAGGGCTGGATCGTCTGGCACGAGGTTCTGCCAAATGCGCTGACGCCGCTGGCTGCTGAATTCGGCATCCGGTTCACCTATGCGATCCTCTTCATCTCGGCCCTGTCGTTCCTGGGTTTGGGGGTGCAACCACCGCAGTCGGACCTGGGTGTGATGGTAAAAGAGAACATGCAGGCAATTCTGTATGGCGAATACACCACGCTCTACCCCGCCATCGGCATCGCGTTGATTGCCATTTCCATGAATGTCTTTGTCGATTGGCTGTTGCAACGGTCGAGCGCAAAGCTGCCTGACGAGATCTGATATGCGTGATACATCCCACATCGACCTGACAGAAAATCCTCTGCTCAAGGTGCGCAATCTCGAAGTTTCGGTGCGCGACAAGAAGGGCCATGAGTTCAAGATCGTCGATGACATTTCATTCGACGTGCAACCTGGCGAAGTTATCGCGTTGATTGGCGAATCCGGATCGGGGAAGACCACGATTTCATTGGGCTGCATGGGGTATACCCGCCCGGGCTGCCATATCACTGGTGGCACAGTGGATCTGGGCGAGACCAATGTTCTGGGGCAATCCCTGCCGGAACTTCAGGAATTGCGCGGCAAGGAAATCACCTATGTGGCGCAATCTGCGGCGGCGTCGTTCAACGGGGCGATGACAATTGACGCACAGGTGACGGAGATCCCTGTCATCACTGGCGCGATGAGCCGAGAACAGGCGTTGGCCAAGGCCGCCCGGCTGTACAATGATCTGGAACTCCCTGACCCGGAGACTATCGGCAAACGCTACCCGCACCAGGTTTCCGGCGGACAGTTGCAACGTCTGATGGCGGCGATGGCGATGATCAGCGACCCGCGTTTGCTGATCCTGGACGAACCCACCACCGCGTTGGATGTAACGACCCAGATCGAGGTGCTGTTTTCCTTTAAGAAGTTGATCAAAGACAACAATACGGCTGCGATCTATGTGACCCACGATCTGTCGCTGGTGGCCCAGGTTGCGGACCATATCCTGGTTCTGAAAAACGGCCAGATGGTTGAATATGGCGCGACGGAACAGATCATTTCCAATCCGCAACATGATTATACCAAGGCACTGATGGCCGCGGCGCATGTGATGCCTGACGAAATCCATTCGCCATCAATTGGAACCGAAGAGCAGCCCCCCCTGATGCAGGTGCGCAATGTGACTGCCGGATATGGGACTGAACAGGAGATCATCGCCCTGCGTGACATCGACCTAACCATTCAGGCCGGTGAAACTGTTGGGGTGATCGGTGAATCCGGATCTGGCAAAACCACTTTGGGTCGTTTGATGTCGGGTCTCATGAATGCCAAATCCGGCGGTGTTTTTCTGGATGGCCAGCAATTGGCACAGAGTGTTTCCAAACGCTCACGCGATGAACTGCGGCAAATCCAGTTTGCGTTTCAAATGGCGGATGTGGCGTTGAATCCGCGCCAGCGGCTGAACAAGATCCTGAGCCGCCCGATGATGTTCTATCGCGGGCTGTCCCAGTCAGAAGCGACAAAGGAAGTGGCCCGGTTGTTGGAACGGGTCGACCTGCCGACCGAATTCGCCTGGCGGTTCCCGCCAGAGCTGTCGGGCGGTCAACGCCAGCGGGTCAATTTGGCTCGCGCGCTTGCGGCGGAACCCCGATTGATCATCTGCGACGAGATTACGTCGGCGTTGGATACGATCGTGGCGCAGCAGATTCTGGATCTGCTGGAGGATCTACAGGATGAATTGGGCCTGAGCTACATGTTCATCACTCACGACATTGCGACGGTGTCCAAGATATCCGAACGCATTGCGGTGATGCGGCATGGGCGCATCGTGGCACAGGGCCCGGTGAACGAGGTCCTGACCCCACCCTGTCACGAATACACGCAATTGCTGCTGAACTCGGTTCCTGAAATGCGCACCGACTGGCTGGACGAGGCCGTGGTCGAGCGGCGCAAGCTGGTGGCCGCGCTGGATGGTGCCTGAGACGCGCAACACGAAACCCTGAAACCTGAACACTGGGAGGCCCGGGATGAACAAGCGATTCATGATGATGATGGAAGAAACCTGGGCCGGGGCCTGTCGGGAAATGTTCCCACAATCAGGCACCATTTTTCAGGAGATCAGCAATGGCACACCGCCGCTTTGGCCGTCTCACCGGCACATTTGACTTAACACCCGCATCCCGGCAGCTGACCGAGGTGACATCATGAATTCGACAGCACGTGTGGTGGTGATCGGCGGCGGCGTTGTCGGCTGTTCGATCCTGTATCATCTGGCGAAAAACGGCTGGACCGACGTGACCCTGTTGGAACGGCAGGAGCTGACATCCGGTTCCAGCTGGCACGCGGCGGGGGGGCTGTTCACCGTGGTGCGGCCCAATGCATCCGCCGAAATGCACCGCTATACCTTTCAGATTTACCGTGAGCTGGAGGAAAAATACGACCAGCCCTGTGGCTTCCATTTTACCGGCGGGATCAATGTCTGCCGGACCCAGGATGAAATCGACAGCAACGCCATGATGCAAAGCGCCTGTCGCCGACTGGGGATCGAGGGACATTTCATCTCTTTGGAAGAAGCCAAGGACAAGGCCCCGGTGCTGGACACCGACCATATGATCGGCGCGTTTTGGGAGGAAGAGGGCGGCCATGTGGATCCGGCCTCGGCCACGATGGCGTTTGCGGGGGCGGCGCGCAAACTGGGCGCAACGATTCACCGGCACACGCCGGTCATCGCCACCACGCAGCGGGCCGATGGCACCTGGGATGTGGTAACCGACAAGGGCACGATCCACGCCGAATATGTGGTGAATGCCGCCGGTTTGTGGGGGCGCGAGGTCGCGCGGATGGCAGGTATCGAACTGCCGTTGATGCCGGTCGAACACCACTATCTGGTAACCGAAAACATACCGTTGATCGAAAACCTTGGGTTCGAGCTGCCGCAGATCAACGACAATGAAACCGGATCCTATGCACGCCAGGAAGGCATGGGGATGCTGCTGGGTGCCTATGAGCTCAAGATGACCCATTGGGCCAAAGAAGGCACGCCGCTGGATTTCGGGCATGAATTGTTGGCCGACAATCTGGAATGCATGGAGTGGAATTTCGAGAAATCGGTGGAGATCATGCCGGTTCTGGGCGAAGCCGGGGTGAAACGGGTGATCAACGGGCCGATGATCTTTTCCCCCGACCTGGGGCCGCTGATCGGGCCGCATCCAGCCTTGCGGAATTACTTCTGCGCCAATGGGGTGATGGCCGGGTTCAACCAGGGCGGCGGCATTGGCCGGGTTATGGCGGAATGGATTATCGGGGGCGAGCCCGAGATCGACATCTTCAACTGGGACGTGGCGCGGTTCGGCAAATTCGCCACCGCGAAATACACCGAGGAGATGACGCGGTATTTCTATGAACACCGCTCGGAAAAGATCTTTCCCTATCAAAGCTTCCCTGCCGCGCGGCCCCAGGCGAAATCGCCGGTGCATGACCGGCTGGCGGCCGAGGGCGCAGTGTTCGGCACCGGTTTTGGCAGCGAACACGCCACCTGGTTTGCACCCGCAGGGGTGGAGGCCGAGGACAGTCTGACCTACCGCCAGCCCAACTGGTGGGAGCCGGTCGCACAGGAGGGCCGCGCGGTGCGCGCGGCCGTCGGGCTGTTTGAATTCTCCGACATGGCGAAGTTCGAATTTTCCGGCCCCGGAGCCGAGGCGTATCTGGACCGGATCATGGCCAATCGCCTGCCGAAACCAGGGCGTCTGTGCCTGACCCCGATGCTGTCGGAAAAGGGGCGCGTGGTGGGGGATTTCACCATCTCCAATCTCGGCGATCGCTATCTGGTGGTTGGGACTTATGCGATGCAGTTGGCCTTTATCCGACATTTCAACCGCTACATGCCGGACACGGGCGTGGTGATGCGGAACCTGTCGGATGATCTGGCCGGGCTGCACATCGCCGGGCCGAACGCCACGGCGGTTCTGTCCGATCTGCTGGGGACGCCTGCGGACCTGCGGTTCATGGATGCGCGGCAGATGTCGCTGGCGGGCATCGACGGGGTCACCGTTCTGCGTGTCTCCTACACCGGGGAGACGGGGTACGAGCTGTACCTGCCGCGTGCTGACCAGCCGCAGCTGTTCGATGCGCTGCGTGAGGTGGGCACCGGTCACGGGATGCGGTTGTGTGGTCTTAGGGCGCTGATGATGTTGCGGCTGGAGAAGAGTTTTCCCGCCTGGGGGCTGGAGATCACCGCCGACTATCAGGCGCATGAATGCGGGATGATGCATCACGTAAAGCTGGACAAGGGCGCGTTTGTCGGGCGCGACGCGGCGGCAAGCTATGGCCCGGCCGAGGAACGTCCTGTCACCCTGACTGTCGATGCCGGGGACCTGGCGATCTGGGGGGACGAGGCGATTTTCCTTGATGGCAAACCGGTGGGTTACATTTCATCCGGCGGTTGGGGGCCTGTGGCGCGCCAGCATATCGCTTTGGGATATGTGAACAGCGGTGACTATAGCGAAAGCGGAACATACGAGGTCGAATTGTTCGGATCATTGCACAAGGCACGCCTGCACCTGGAGCCGCTTTATGATCCATCAGGACAGAAGATGCGATAAAACTAACAGGAGAGTGAAGTCATGTTCGTTTCTGCCAACCAGCCCTATCAGGGCTACAGCGTCGGAATTTTGATGTTCGACGGATTGGAATTCCCGATGCCGCCCGGCGATGTGGGGAATGCGACCACCTATCCGTTTCCGGTGCTGCTGCGGGTGATGGAAGGGGTATTCGACAACCCCTTTCCCCCGCTGACAAATCCGGATGGCAGCTATACCGAACCAGTCCAGAAGTGCATCGCCGCCGCGCAACAGATGGAGAAAGACGGAGTGCGCGCTCTGGCGATGTGCTGTGGGTTCTTTTCGCTGATCCAACCCATTGTTGCGGCACATGTGGCCATTCCGGTGATGACTTCTCCGCTGATGATGATCCCGGTCATCCATCAGATGTTGAAACCCGATCAATCGGTGGCGGTGGTGACTGCGGATGGCAAATTGCTGACCAACGAATTCTTCACCGCCGTTGGCGCTGATCTGGACAATCGTATCACCGTGGCAGGGTTGGAGAACGCCCCGACCTTTCGGTCGTTTTGCATGTTCGGATCGGAAACCAGCTATGAAACAGACGATGTGCGCGACGAAGTCATTGCCTCGATTGCCGAGGCGCGCCAGCGCGACCTCAATATAGGCGCAGTGGTGTTGGAATGTACGTCGCTGACACCATACGCGCATGACGTGCGGGCTGCGACTGGCTTGCCCGTTTATGATTTCATCGCATGCGTGGAATGGATGCACCGGGCCGTCGTCCCAAAACAGTATTCGGGATATATCTGATACCATGAGCGCGCTATTGGCATATTTTGACGTGATCCATTCGGAAACCTGGGCGGGGGTGTCTGGGGGTTGAGCCCCCAATCCACAAACCCAACAGGAGTATCGAAATGGCCCGTCGCCGCACCCCTCGTAAACCCCGGACCTCCGGGATCACTCAACGCCCCTTTGCCGAGCTGCACAACCCGCTGCGTCCGGTTGAATTGATTTCAGCGGATCAGGTCGAAGCCATCCACCACGCCAGCCTTCGCGTGCTGCGCGATATTGGGCTCAAGGTGGACAGCGCGGTTGCCCGGCAGTTGCTGGGCGATATTGGTGCAAATGTCGACGCGGACAGCCATATCGTCCGCTTTGACCCGGCGCAGATCGAAGAGATGATCACGGGGATTCCTTCAGAATTCACCATTCATGCGCGTAACCCTGCAAAAACAGTAACTGTGGGTGGCAATTCTTTGACCTTTGCCACCGTATGCGGCCCATCGTTCGTTTCGGATCTGGATCGGGGTAGGCGGGCTGGAACCCTGCAGGACATGCAGGATTTCGTAAAGCTGTCGGCCTCGCTCAATGTCTTTCACCACGAAGGAGGGGCAGGGTGCGAACCGTTGGAGCTGCCGCCGGAAACCCGCCATCTGGACATGATGCTGGCGCAGACGACGCTGTGCGACAAGGGCTGGCAGCCATGTTGGATGAATACGGCCGAACGGGCCCGCGATTGTATCGAAATGGCCCGCATCGCGTTGCAAGTCAGCGAGGACGAGCTGCGCCAGAGGCCGGGAATTCTGGGTGGGATCAATACCAATTCACCTTTGTTGCTGGATGATGGCCAGGCCGAGGCGATGATCGAATTTGCCCGCGCCGGGCAGCCTGTTCACATCACGCCATTTACGTTGGCCGGGGCCATGGCACCGGCCACTGTGGGCGGAGCCTTGGTTCAGCAGAACGCCGAAGCCTTGGCGGGGGTGGTGTTGGGACAGGCCGCCTGTCGTGGTGCGCCGGTATTTTATGGGCATTTCACCTCCAACGTGGACATGAAAACTGGCTCGCCTGCCTTTGGTACACCCGAATATGCGCAATCGGTAATGGTCTCCGGCCAAATGGCGCGCCGTTATGGATTGCCGATCCGGTCTTCGAACACCACTGGCGCAGCCTGCGTGGACGCCCAGGCGGCATATGAATCCGACATGTCGATCAATGCATGTATTCAGGGCCATATCAACGTGATGATGCACGCGGGTGGTTGGTTGGAGGGCGGGCTGACCTGCTCGTTCGAAAAGCTGATCCTGGATGCGGAACTGTTGCAATTGCAATCGGCGTTGCTGGACCCGATCGACCTGAGCGATGCGGCCATCGGGCTGGATGCCATGGCTGAGGCCGGACCGGGCGGACACTTCTTTGGCACGGCGCACACGTTGGAACGATATGAAGATGCCTTTTACAGCCCGATCCTGTCCGATTGGCGCAACTTTGAAACCTGGCAGGATGATGGGGCCAGAACAGCGACACAACGTGCCAATGGCATCTGGAAACAACTGCTGCGCGACTATGAAAAACCACCGATCGACCCCGGTGTCGAGGAAGAGCTGGAGGCCTATGTTGCCAAGCGTAAACGTGAAATCCGTCCCGGTTCCTGAAAGGATTCCATATGGTGCCGCAGCTTTGGCGGTGGCGTCGCTGGCGATGTTTCCCGCCGCCGATGCCTTGGCCAAATCGCTAGCGGATCATCTGGGTGTGCTGGTCATCGTTTGGGCGCGCCTGTTGGGGTCGGCCGTGCTGATCAGCCCGATTTGGCTGTGGCAGCGTCCGGGCCGTCCCACCCGTCGCGCTGTCGCGACCGAAGCTCTGAGGGCCGTGATCATTATTGCCGCCTTTGGCAGCTTTGTTCTGTCGTTTCGCACAATCCCATTTGCCGAGGCGATGACCTATTACTCCTTTGCGCCAATCGTTGCCTCGGTCCTGGCTGTTCTGGTGCTGAAGGAACGAATGACCGCTGCCAGAACATTGGCCCTGATGCTGGGATTGATCGGAGTTCTCGTTGCCCTGAACCCCGGAGCAACCCCCGCCGTTGGTGCCTATTTTGCAATGCTGACCGGATGCCTGTACGGCGGGTACCTGTTTCTGAATCGGGTGGTGGCGGTGCGCTGGCATCCAATTCAAGCACTGTTCCTGCAATTCTGGATCGGAGCGATACTGTTGACCCCTTTGGTGTGGACACAGCTGGGTCCGCACGTGGTCGAATACCTGCCACGGCTAGCCGCGATAGCTGGGGTCTCTGTGATTTGCAATGTGTTGCTGATCTATGCGTTCCGGATGGCCGAGGCGTCGTTCCTCGCGCCGTTCATGTATATCGAAATCCCTTCGGCCCTGTTGATGGCTGTTGTGTTTCTTGGTGAAACTCCGTCACTCAATCTGTTGTTGGGGGCGGCAATGATCTTGGGGGCCGGATTGCTGGTGATCCGACCCCCCCGAGCTTCTCAAATGAATGGAAATTGACCATGCTTACACACGGCCCAGTCAGGACAAGTTTTGATTTTGACGCTCCTGGTAAACGCAGCGGGTTTCTGGACCTGACCCATTCCAGCAATGACTTGGCATTTAGCGCCATCCGCGTGCCGGTTGGTGTGATCAACGGGGGCGATGGCCCAACGGTATTGATGAGTGCGGGCAATCATGGCGATGAATACGAAGGTCAGGTGATTTTGCACCAATTGATGCAAACGCTGGACCCAGGCGACATTCAGGGGCGGATCATATTTCTGCCTGCGTTGAATACCCCTGCCGTGCGGGCGCGGGCGCGGGTGTCACCGCTGGACGGCGGCAATATGAACCGCAGTTTCCCCGGGAATCCGACATCAGGACCAACGGCAGCGATTGCAGCCTTCGTCAACGCGCATCTGATCGGGCGGGCAGATGTGGTGTTGGACTATCATTCTGGTGGTACTGCTACAGAGTATGTCGATTGCGGGTTTCTGTGTGTCGGACCGGACGCGACATTGAATGCGGCCAATTTGGAGTTGGCGCATGTGTTTGGTGCTCCGTTTACGATGGTTTGCCCAATTGACGGGACTGGTGGCGATTTCGACACCGCCGCATATCTGCAAAACACCCGGTTTCTGTCCTGCGAATTGGGCGGATTGGGGCGCTTTTCACCGGCCGCGTTTCAAATCGGCTGGGATGCCACGCGGCGCGTGCTGTCACATCTGGGTCTGATCCAAAAAGAGACAACTCCGCCCAAGACGCGTTTCATGGACATCTCTGGTCACAGCAGCTTTACCAGCGCTGCACATCACGGGTTGGCGCAATTGCATGTATCGCCGGGGGATCAGGTCGCTGTCGGAGATCTTTTGGCGACGTTGCACGACTTGCACAATTTTGGTGAGCAACGGGCGGCATATCACGCAGATCGGGCCGGAGTAATCTCGATCTGTCGGCGCAACCCTGTGGTCGCGCCAGGTGATCACCTGTGCCTGCTCAGTGCGGAAATTCCGGCCAAAGACGTGCTTTAGACCTGATAATAGTCGCGGTACCAGTCGACAAATTGGCGAACCCCATCGGTGACGGATGTGGTTAATGTGACCCCTGTCAGATCCTTTAACAGTTGGGTTTCGGCCCATGTGGCCGGAACGTCGCCGGGTTGCATGCCCATCATCCGTTTTTTTGCGGTCCGCCCGATGGCGTGTTCGATTGCAGCGATGAAATCCATCAGCGCCGTCGGCTGGCTGGCCCCAATATTGACCACCCGGAACGGTGCCACAGGGCTGAGGCTGTCGTGCGCGCCAACTGGCTGTTCTCCCGGCGGTGCATCGGCCAGCTTGATGATCGCAGTCACGAGATCGTCTATATAGGTGAAATCGCGTTGCATCTTGCCATGGTTGTAGATGTCGATTGGCTCTCCATCCAGGATCGCACGGGTGAATTTGAAATAGGCCATGTCCGGGCGTCCCCAGGGTCCATAGACGGTAAAGAACCGGAACATGGTGATCGGCAAGCGATAGAGATGCGCATAGGAATGGGCCATCGCCTCGCTCGCCTTTTTGGTGGCGGCATAGAATGACATCTGGGTGTCAACCTTGTCCGTCTCGCGGTAAGGCATCTGTTCGTTGGCACCATAGATCGAACTGGTTGATGCCAACAGCATATGTGCAGGTGGATGGGCACGGGCGGCTTCGATCAATTCAAAAGTGCCCATCAGGTTCGCTTCGACGTAATCGCGGGGGGCGTCGATGGAATGGCGGACCCCGGCCTGGCCGGCCAGATGGATGACAATTTCAGGGCTGTGATCGGCAAACAGCTGAATCATCTGACCGGGGTCTTCGACCTTGGCGATGATGGGGATGAAACTGTTGTACTTCGTCAGATGGGCCTGGCGATCCCGTTTCAGATCGGGGTCATAATAGGAATTCATCGAATCGATCCCGACAACCTTCCAGCCCGCCTTGAGCAAGCTCAGGCACACAGTGCTGCCAATGAAACCGGCCGATCCGGTGACCAAGGCAGTGCGGGGACCATTAGTGTCAGAATTCGCCATGGTGACTCCCGCGAATGACGTCATTGAGTGTGTGGGCCGTTTCTGTCAAATTGCACGGTCAAAGGCAACGCGCGATCCCGTTATGCCCCGGTCGCGCGTTCAAGGCCCCCGAGGATGTGGCAAAAAATGGCCGGATCCCAAACTGCGGCGGTTCACCTGCATTTGGATGGCACCAAGCGCCGTGCGCTGTTAAGGTTTCCGGGATGAAACCTATCCTGCCCTTGTCCAACCAATCCACCGGCCATAGTGCTGAAATTCCTGCATGGGTTGCAGCCCGGCGTGGTGAAACGGCAGAGATGGCTGCATTTTCCTCTGGTGCCGCGTTGGCTGTCCTGCATCCGTTCGTCGCGCAGCGACATGCCAGCGTTCCGGGGGCGTTGTTGCGTCAAAGGTTGGCATTGCAGGCCACGGAATATTGCCTGACGCTGGAAGGGCGTCGCGATAGCCCCGGCGACATTCGCGATGCGGTATGTCTGCACCGTGCGGGCGAGGCGTTGGGACCGGCAGGAGAGGTGTTCTCGCTGTGGTCGCAGGCAACCCGTTTGCCGATGACCCACCGCAATTGGCTCAACCTGCTGACTGATCTGCTTCCAGCGACATTGGGGCCAGACGTTCCCGCGCTGGTGGCCGAGGCCGGACATGGGGATCCGGTCGGCGGGGCGACATCTGTTTTGGTGCAAATGTTGACCCGATGGCCGCGGGCGGAAACTGCGGCGTTGATCTGTGCCGATGTGGTCCTGGCACGGGCGTTGGGATGGTTCCAACCGGTACCATTACTGGGTTGGACCTTGCCGCGCAAATTGGTGCGGCAGGCCGCCGATGGGGAAAAAAATATGACCGGCTGTCACCAGGCTTTGACTCAGGCGGCAACCCAAGCCATTCGGATCGTACGGGATCTGGAGCGGCGCGCCGAACAGCTACGGGCGGCGGCCCCCAAGCTGCGGGCTAAGGCATCGGATGCGGCGGTCGAGTTGTTTCTGACACAGGACGCAGTTTTCCCTGGAACCATGCTGACACCAATCGTTCGGGGGACTTCACAGCCCATGACCGATCGGGCGGCCCGCCGTCTGTGCGACCGGCTGGTCAGCCTGGGTGTCATTCGGGAGCTGACTGGCCGACCCAGTTTTCGCATCTACGGGGTGTAAACATGGCCAGGAAAAAGGATACGTCAGATCTGGACCGCGAACTGAAGGATTTGCCGCAGGCGCAACGCTGGCGCGAATGGATGCATCGGATCGAAGCGGTGCTATTTGCCAGTGCCACACCGGTGCCGCGGGCAGATTTGGCACGTGTGGTTGGTCAGGGCGTGTCGGTTGACCTGTTGATCGACGATATTCAGGCGGATCTGGTGGACCGCCCCTACGAAGTGATGGCGGTTGGAGACAGCTGGAGCTTGCGGACCCGCCCGAAATTCGGTGTCGTGATCCGGGCCGCAGCGGATGTACGGGATCAGTCACTGGACCTTTCCGAGTTCGAAGTCGCGGTATTGGGCGCTATTGCCTATCATCAACCGTTGGACAGGGCCGGGTTGCAAGACATTTTTGGCAAGGACGTTTCGCGCGACGTGATCTCCCGACTTCGCCAAAACGAACTGATTTCGACGGGGCCGCGCAGCCCCCGCCCGGGTGCGCCATATACTTATGTAACAACGGAAAAGTTTCTGATGATGTTTGACCTCAAATCCTTGCGTGACTTGCCGGACCGCGAGATGCTGGAAGATGCCGGGTTGGTGCAGAAGATCGGATGAGCGGATCAGCCAAGCAAAGCGCCAACGCCCCATAGGCCCAACCAGAAACCGATGCCACACAGGATCAGGCTGAGTCCGATGTTGCCTGCCGCGGTCAAAACGCTGCGGTCGCGGTGCAATTTCAGGGTCTGATAGGCAAAGCTCGAAAAGGTGGTGAACCCACCGCAAAAGCCGAATACCAGTTGACGCTCTTCTTCTCCCATCGAAGGGAGGCCGCCCAGGTTGGCAATCCAGGCACCCAAAAGCAGGCTTCCCATGACATTTACGACAAGGGTCGAGACCGGCAGGTCATGGGTGATCGTCTGGGCAATCCAATGACGCAGGACAGCACCCAGCCCACCACCCAGTGCAAAGAGACCATGGAGATAGAGGTCATTCATGAAAATCGCCCCCCCCCATACATCCAGCGACCGATGGTCTCTCCGATCATGGCGGCACCCAGACCACACAGGATTTCCATACCCGGAGCGGTGATCACATGAATGCTGCCGTCGGCTGCAAACCGGGCAATCTCTGCCATAAAGGACGAAAACGTCGACAGCCCGCCACAAAATCCAACTGCTCCCAAATGCACGATATGGGCATGGACCCGGTGACGTATCGCATACAAATATCCCAGCACCAGACAGGCGGTGACATTGATGGCGAACGTTGCACTTAGAAATGGCAGGCCGGGGATTTGAGCAGAAAACACTTCGCGCAGAACCGACCCAAACGCACCGCCGACAAAGACAGCCAGATACATCAGCCCCCGGTTCAAGATATCTGTCCTCTTGTGTTTTGGTGGTCAGGTTAGATTGCTTTTTGAAGAGGCCGCCAAAGGCGTGCAAGAAGAAAACATGTTCGGTATATTGGTTTGGAGCATGATTGTGCTGGAAAACCTGTATTTGATCAAAACCCATGTGGATGGGTATTTCTTGTCAAGCTGTATCATACGGCACCAAGTTGGCAGGAAGTGGCTGGTTTGACAGAAAATGAGACCAAAAGACCTCCAGGTGCCGTCCGGCATTGATTGACAGGAATGATAATTTGATCATAAATTCGGTCAAACGTCGCCTCTGTCCATCCGGTTGCTTTGACCGGTGTCGACCTGCAACGCGAAATCGCAACACCTGACGCGCCGGGCCGTACCGGAGCGCATGACATGGGGCCCTCTGTGGATCTGTTGACCGTCAATGACCAACCGGGGGTCTATCCGGCCTCTTATTATGCAGCGTCCGCAACGCCGCTGGCTCCGTTTGCTCAGGCCCAGGGGCAACTGCAGTGCGATGTCTGTGTGGTGGGTGGCGGGTTCACAGGGCTGTCGACTGCGCTGCATCTGGCGCAGCGGGGATATGACGTGATCCTGATCGAAGCACAACGCGTCGGCTTTGGCGCTTCGGGCCGCAATGGAGGGCAGGTCGGGCAGGGGCAGCGGGTCGACCAGGAAGAACTGGAAAACATGCTGGGTGTTGATCACGCCCGGGCGCTTTGGGCCATCGCGAACCAGTCGGTCGATCTGGTCCGCGGCCTGGCCAAATCCGATTTTGTCCATGCGGACTTTCATGATGGGATCATTCACGCGGATCATCGCAAACGTTATGTGGCACACAGCCGCGACTACGTTCGAAAGCTGAACGACGACTATGGCTATGACAGGGTGCGTTTCCTGGATGCCGAAGAATGCCGGCACCTGGTTAACTCTCCTGCTTACTTTGGCGGATCCATTGATATGGAGGCCGGCCATATTCATCCCCTGGAACTGGCACTGGGGTTGGCCCGCATGGCAGTTGCGGCCGGTGTGCGGATTTATGAACAGACGCGCATGACCAACTTGGAGCATGGAACCCCGGCAACTGTAAATACCGATCAGGCCCAAATCCGGGCGGATCACGTGGTGCTGGGGTGCAATGGATATCTAGGAGATGTGAACCGTCACGTGGCCGAACGGGTGATGCCGATCAACAATTACATCATTGCCACCGAGCCCATGTCACCCGAGGCCCAAGAAAACCTGATCCGAAACAATCATGCGGTGGCAGACAGCAAATTTGTGGTGAACTACTTCCGGTTCTCAGATGACCATCGGTTGCTGTTCGGCGGCACCGAAAGCTATCGCTACAAATTTCCCGATGACATCGCAGGGGCGGTGCGCCGCCCGATGCTCGAAATCTATCCCCAACTCAAAGAGACCCGAATTGATTTCGCCTGGGGTGGGACATTGGGGATCACCATGAACCGGATGCCCCATTTTGAGCGGCTGGCAGGTAATGTGATCAGTTGTTCGGGATTTTCAGGGCATGGTGTGGCGATGGCCACCTTGTCAGGTCAGATCGCGGCCGAAACCATATCTGGTCAAGCCGAACGTTTCGACCTGATGGCCAAGGTGCCGACGCCGACTTTTCCGGGTGGCGCGGCGTTGCGATCCCCTCTTTTGGTTTTGGCGATGCTGTGGTTTTCCTTGCGCGACAAACTGTAACCGGAGGGGGTAGACATGAAGCGCATTTATGAACCCATGGCCTACCAGAACCGCCCGATCCGTGACCGGTTTTGGGACGACACAGTGCCCAAACAACGACCGGAATACCCGGAATTGACCGGTGAAGTGGTCGCAGAATTTGCCGTGATCGGAGGAGGTTATACGGGTTTGTCCGCGGCGTTGCGTCTGGCCGAGGCGGGCGCAGATGTCGTGCTGGTGGATGCCGAGACGCCCGGGTGGGGTGCCTCGGGGCGCAATGGTGGTCTGGTGTCCGTGGGCGGATCCAAGGTCGAGGACGACTATATCATTCGTCGGTTTGGCCAAACCGACGCACGGCAGTATTTCGAAGCCGAACGGGGCGGTGTGGATCTGGTCGATGGATATCTGAACCGGTTCGAGCTGGATGTTGACCGGCATTCCGAGGGCTATACCTCTGTTGCCCATACACCTGCAGCGATTTCCGATCTCAGGGCTTATGGAGAAAGCTATTCAGCCCGCTATGGGTTGCCCTACCGGTTTGTGCCCAAGGGTGAAATGGCCGAGCAGGGTATGGACAGTCCCGATTTTTACGCTGCGGGGCATTTGCCGATCGGGTTTGCGTTGAACCCGATGAAGTTTGTTTTGGGTTTGACACGTGCGGTCAAGGCAGCAGGCGTTCGCATGTTTTCCGACACGCCGGTCTCTGCGATTCATCGGGACGGGGCACATGTGTTGACCACGCCACAGGGGCAAGTCCGGGCAAACAAGCTGTTGATTGCCACCAACGGATACTCCAGCGACGACGTGCCCGGTGCGATGGCCAACCGATATTTGCCTGTGCAATCGAACATTTTGGTCTCCCGCCCCTTGAGTGATCAAGAAATCGCTGCCCAAGGGTGGTCCAGTCGCCAAATGTTCGTCGATACGCGGACATTGCTGCACTATTTTCGCCTGCTGCCGGACAATCGAATGATGTTGGGTTTGCGCGGCTCAGTGCGGGTCAGCGAAGCCCATTTGACCCGTACCCGGGCCATTGCCCGGGCGGATTTTGACCGGATGTTTCCGGCCTGGACGCATGTCGAGACGCCGTATTTCTGGTCAGGTCTGATTTGCATGACCCGCGATCTGTTGCCTTTTGCAGGGGCGTTGCCGGGCGCTGATAATATGTGGGGTGCCTTTGGGTATCACGGCAATGGCGTAACGATGGCAAATTACTCTGGGGCTTTGATTGCTGATCTGGCGTTGGGTCGCCGCGCATTGCCCCACCCCGATTTGATGCAGCGCCGGTTGCGCCGGTTCGAACTGGGTCCATTTCGGCGCTGGTCGCTACCACCCGCTTTTGCCTGGTACCGGATGCAGGATAATCGGCGCAATTAGGGTCATTTCAGGTACGGCGAAAAAGGGGTTAGTAGCTTCCCGGACTGGTGGGTTGGAAAGCGATTGTTCGCCTCTCCGGCACGACGGAAGACGGCCCTCAGACGGAGGGAGATCAACACCCCAACCGGGATCATGCACGGCATAACGCTGCCGGGCGCTCGTCAGGCAGTCAATGATGGTTCTCGTCGCGTCACAGAGCTACAAAGCGGCGATTGCAATGACACTGGGGAGCCAGACTTTTTGTGTTTGGAACATTTAATGGACCCCTGGATCCCGGGGGAAAGACGCCATGATTGGTTACCTGAGCCTATTTGCTTCGGCGTTGATCGCGGCGACGGTTCTGCCGATGCAATCCGAAGCAGTCCTGGTCGGACTGTTGTTAAACGGGAGCCATTCGGTGGGTGTCCTGTTGGGTGTGGCGACGGTAGGGAATGTTTTGGGGTCGTTAGTCAACTGGGTACTGGGTCGGTTTTTGCTACGGTATCGGGATCAACGCTGGTTTCCCGTCAATGATCAACAGCTGCACCGAGCACAGGGGTGGTATCATCGTTATGGTCGTTGGTCGCTTTTGGGGAGTTGGCTGCCGATTGTCGGGGATCCACTGACCGTGGTTGCCGGTGTGATGCGGGAGCCGCTGGTTCCTTTTTTGGTGTTGGTCACGGTGGCAAAAGGCACGCGATACCTGGTTCTGGCTGCTGCCACTTTGGCCTGGGTGTAAGTCGGGCGTGGGACGAACCCACGCCCGGTTGATCCCGGTCAGCTCAGGTCAAAGCGGTCCGCGTTCATCACTTTTGTCCAGGCGGCGACGAAATCAGAGACAAAGGCTGCCTGATTGTCGTTCTGGGCATACACTTCGGACAGGGCTCGCAATTGCGAGTTCGAGCCGAAGACGAGATCGGCCCGGGTTGCGGTCCATTTAACGTCACCAGTGCTCCGATCGTGACCGTTGAATGTACCGGGTGCATCTGCGCTGGCTTTCCATTCGGTGCCCATATCCAACACGTTTACAAAAAAGTCGGTGCTCAGCGTGCCGACCCGATTGGTGAACACCCCATGTTTGCTGCCACCGCTATTGGCACCCAGAACCCGCAGACCACCGACCAGAACGGTCATCTCTGGCGCACCCAATGTTAACAGCTGTGCCCGATCGACCAGCAGTTCTTCGGCCGAGACGCTGAACTGTTTTTGCTGATAGTTGCGGAACCCGTCCGCTACCGGTTCCAGAACGTCGAACCCTTCGGCATCTGTTTGTTCGGCCGTTGCATCACCACGCCCCGGTGCAAAGGGCACCTTGACATCATGGCCACCATCGCGCGCGGCCTGTTCTACCGCTGCCGATCCTGCCAGCACGATCAGGTCAGCCATGGTGATATGACCGGATCCGGCGTTGAAGGCGGTACGGACCCCTTCGAGAGTGTCCAGAACACGGGCCAGTTGCTCGGGGTCGTTGGCTTCCCAACCATTTTGCGGGGCCAGACGAATGCGGGCACCGTTGGCACCGCCGCGGCTGTCAGACCCGCGGAAAGTCGAAGCCGACGCCCAGGCGGTGGCAACCAATTCCGACACGCTCAGGTCCGCGTTCAGAACCGATGCTTTCAGCGCAGTGATATCCGCGTCCGTGACATTGGTGTCCGAGGCGGGGATCGGGTCCTGCCAGATCAGGTCTTCGGCCGGAACTTCGGCCCCCAGATAGCGCGCCTTGGGCCCCATGTCGCGGTGGGTCAGCTTGAACCAAGCACGGGCAAAGGCCTCGGCGAATTGATCCGGGTTTTCGTGGAAGCGTTTCGATATCGGGCCATAGATCGGATCCATGCGCATCGCCATATCGGCGGTGGTCATCATGGTCTTGACCTTCTGCGTCGCGTCATGCGCGGCAGGGGCCATGTCTTCTTCGGTGACGCCGACAGGTTCCCAGATCCAGGCACCCGCAGGGCTTTTGGTGAGGTCCCAGTCATAACCGAACAACAGGTCGAAATAACCATTGTCCCATTTGATCGGGTTTGCCGTCCAGGCACCTTCGATGCCGCTGGTGATGGTGTCACCGCCCTTGCCGCTGGCATGGGTGCTGAGCCAGCCAAAGCCCATGGCCTCGATTGGGGCTGCTTCGGGTTCGGGTCCGATATGGGACGGATCTCCCGCGCCATGTGCCTTGCCAAAGGTGTGCCCCCCGGCGACCAACGCCACAGTGTCCTCGTCGTTCATGCCCATGCGGCCAAAAGTGTCGCGGATGTCCCGGCCCGATGCCAGCACCTTTGGGTCGCCGTTGGGGCCTTCGGGATTCACATAGATCAGACCCATCTGCACCGCAGCCAATGGGTTTTCCAGATCGCGTTCACCAGAGTAGCGTTCGTCGCCCAGCCAGGTGTCTTCAATACCCCAATATATGTCTTCTTCTGGGGCCCATATGTCGGCACGACCCCCACCAAACCCAAAGGTCTTGCCGCCCATGGATTCAATTGCGCAGTTGCCTGCCAGGATCATCAAATCGGCCCAGGAAATCTGATTTCCGTATTTCTGCTTGATCGGCCACAACAGACGTCGCGCCTTGTCCAGGTTGCCGTTGTCGGGCCAGCTGTTCAACGGGGCAAACCGTTGGTTGCCGGTTGATCCACCGCCCCGACCATCTGCGCTGCGATAGGTGCCAGCTGCATGCCACGCCATGCGGATGAAGAACGGACCATAATGCCCATAATCTGCCGGCCACCAATCCTGGCTGTCAGTCATCAACGCATACAGATCCTGCTTCAACGCCCCCAGATCCAGCTTCTTGAATTCTTCGGTATAGTTGAAATCAGCGCCCATCGGGTCGGATTTCGGTGAATGCTGATGCAGGATTTTGAGGTTCAGCTGGTTTGGCCACCAATCGCGATTCGATCTGACGCCGTTGCCGACAGCCCCATGCATGACCGGGCATCCGCCCGAAGTGTTCATATCGTTTCCGTCCATAGTGTTCTCCGATCGTGGCTTAAAATGTTGAATCTTATTGAGGTCCAGGCGCCGCCTGGGTGCGGATGCATGTTTGTTCAGGGCATTGAAATTGGGTGGATGGCTCCTTTGGTGCGTGCTTAGAATAATTCTAGCAAAGGAAATTGATTGGATTAAGTTGCATTTTCTGATCGTAACGATAGGAAAAGGTTAT
The DNA here is from genome assembly GCF_045277565.1 of Aliisedimentitalea scapharcae. NCBI lineage: Bacteria > Pseudomonadati > Pseudomonadota > Alphaproteobacteria > Rhodobacterales > Roseobacteraceae > Aliisedimentitalea > Aliisedimentitalea scapharcae. The sequence goes on from NZ_CP123585.1 coordinate 158,677, forward strand.
GATCAACTTTACTCTCAGACAACTGCGCTATTTCGAGGCGCTGGCGCGCATCGGTCACTTTGGTCGCGCCGCTGATGACCGGTCGATTTCCCAGCCAGCGCTGTCAGTGCAGATCCGAGAATTGGAGGAATCGCTGGGCATGACGCTGTTCGAACGCAATGCCCGCCAGGTGAGATTGACGGGGTTTGGCGAAGAATTTGCGGTGCGGGTTCGCGACATCCTGCGCTCTGTCGAAGAGCTGGGCGAACTGGCGAGGGCATCGCAGGAGCGGTTGGTGGGACGTCTCAGAATTGGGGTAATTCCGACCATCGCGCCCTATATGTTGCCTCAGATCATTCGCGATTTGTCACAGTCGCATGGGGATCTTGATCTGCATGTACGCGAAACCCTGACACCGAACCTGTTGCAGGAACTGGCCGAAGGGCGCATCGACACGGCCATTCTGGCGCTGCCGATTTCTGATCCTGCCTTTGCCGAAGTTGATCTGTTCTCGGAGAATTTTGTGCTGATCCGCCCTGGTGTGGATGCCAACAAACCGGTGCCGGATCGGGACATGCTGCGCGAAATGCGGCTTCTCTTACTGGAAGAGGGGCATTGTTTCCGTGATCAGGCGCTGACCTTTTGCAATATCCAATCGGCACGTCCGCGGGAATGGCTGGACGGTAGCACACTGTCGACGCTGGTTCAGATGGTGAATGCCGGGATTGGCGTGACGTTGATCCCCGAGATGGCTCAGCAGGTTGAAACCCGGTCCGCTTCGGTGGCGGTGTCGCGGTTTCCGGAACCGCAGCCGTCGCGCAGCATCGGGATGATCTGGCGCAAGTCCAGCCCGCTTGCCTCACAGCTGACCCAGATCTCGGATGAAATACGCCAGTCGGCCCTGACAATGCGCGAAGCGCACGCAACGACGTTCAAGGGTTGAGAACGGAAAACGCGCGCAGGTTTGACCCTGCACGCGTTCCGGAAGAGTGGCCTGACCCGCAAAGGGTCAAACCCTTTGGCTTTATTCGGCTGCGCTGGTCGCCACGGCCGCAGCTTTGTCGCGCTGGCTGTCGCGGAACAATGCCTTGGCCAAGGCCACACACATCAGGCCCATGACCATGGTAAAGGGCAGTGCGCCGATGATCATCGCGCTCTTCAACGCTTCCATCGGATCGGCACCACCGTTGGTTTTACCTGCGATCAGCAAGGTCGCGATCACCAACGTCAACAACAGACCCCAAACGATACGGTGTTTGATGCCGGTTTGCTGTTCGCCGCCGGACATGATGGTGTTCATCACCAGAATGCCCGAGTCCGCCGACGTGACGAGGAAGGTCATGATCAGGACCACACACATGATGGTGATGGCCGACAGGAACCCACCCGAAATCATTTCACCCAAGGTGACAAACAGTTTCGCAGTGTTGGAGGCCCCGATGATGGCACCTTCGGCATTACCTGTCAGCTCCAGATCAATCGCAGTTCCGCCCAGGATGGTCATCCACGCGAAACAAACCATGGCAGGTGCGAACACGCAGCCGATGATGAATTCACGTACCGAACGACCTTTGGAGATGCGGGCCAAGAACAGGCCAACGAATGGCGAGAACGCGATCCACCAAGCCCAATAGAATGTGGTCCATCCGGCCTGCCAGCCGAATTGACGACCCTGTTCACCAGCCGCGTAGGCAGCGGTCAGAACTTCGTCGGACAGGTTGGCAGCTTCGCCTTCCAGGCCGGATTTGAACCCGGCAAACGATCCCCATGCATTGGTTGCACCACCGCGCAGCGCATCAGCATGCGGTGCGGCATCAGCAGGCAGCCCCGCCGCAAATGCGTCAGCAGACATTGGACTAAAGGCACCAAAAGACAGCGATACATAGTGCAGGATGTAGTCAACAAAAGCCGACACATAAGTCGACATGGCAAACAGGAACGATCCAAAGATAACAAAAGTCATCAGCAGGATGATCGACAGAACCAGGTTGAGGTTCGACAGGTATTTCACCCCGCGGCCAACACCCGACACGGCGGACAGGATCGACATGCTCATGATGACCAACAGACCTGCTACCAGACCGACTGTACCCGGTTTGGGTGCGTCACCAGTCATATCCATCATCCATTCCATGCCCGTGATGGCATACATGCCGTCGATGAACTGCGAGACACCGAAACCGATGGTCACGGAAACACCCAGAATGGTTGCCACAACGCCCAGGACGTCTACGACGTGACCCAGGAAGCCGTTCATCAGGCTACCGAACAATGGTGTCAGGGCCGACCGGATGGTCAATGGCATGTTGCGGGTATAGGCGTAGTAGGCCAACGCCAGGCCTGTGGTCACATAGATGGCCCATGCGTGGAAGCCATAGTGCAGGAACGTATAACGGTATCCAGATTGAACGGCCTCTTCGGTGTTCGGCGCGACATTGCCGGACAGGACTTCGGGGTTTGATCCCCACAGGCCCAGAGGTTCTGCGGTGGCGAAAACCATCAGGCCGACGCCCAGACCAGCCCCGAACATCATCGAGAACCATGAGAAGTTCGAAAACTCCGGTGCTTCACCCGGGGTTCCCATCACGCGTTTACCCGTGCTGGGCAGAATCGCGACAACCAAAAGGAAGAAGGAAAACAGGCCAACAATGATGATGTAGAAGGCATTGAAATCTTCCAGCAGGCGCCAGTTCAGGCTACCCAGAACGCCATTGGCGTTGGCTGGCCATATCAATGCCCAGATCACCAGCGCGACCATGATCCCCTTGCTCAGCAAGGCGATCTCGACGCTGTGACCTTCGTAAAAACCGCCACCAGCTTTGGGGATCTGGAGATCGGTAAAGGGTTGTTTGATAGACATGTGTTCCTCCCTGTTCACACAATTGTCCTAGTTTTCCCAATTGCGCCGTTTGCACTTGCTCTTGTCCGGTGGAAAACGGTCAAGAAACGACACATGTGTCGAGAAAACTGTCGTGTCAGAGCAGAATCGCGTTGATCCGCTCCAAAGTTGCGACGTTGACTGCAACGCCGTGTTCAGCGGACTTGCGCCGCTTGGCCTGACGTCCATCGCCAGGAAGATGGGCACCATCCTGTTCGTGGATGGCTGCCACCAGCGCTGACATGCGCGCGGCGAAATCGCCCTGCGATGTCTGGCCCGGGTCAATGGCGATAAAGAATTGTCCGGTTTTTGGGGGACCGCCTGCGGTGCCGGAAAACGGCGACGCATCTATGCCCAGCGTCGCGCCGGTCATTGCGGCGGCCATGATTTCGGTCAGCAGGGCGATGCCCACGCCTTTGTATCCACCCGAAGGGGCCATGGACCCTTTGAGGCCAACGTTGGGGTCCGTGGTGGGGTTGCCCTCGCTATCCAATGCCCAACCAACCGGGATCGATTTGCCTTCGCGGGCGTGTTTCATCACTTCGGATTTGGCGATGGTGCTGGCACTTTGGTCGATCAACAGGGCGGGTTGCCCGTCAGCTCCGGGGGCGGCGATGGAAAACGGATTGGTCCCGACAACGGGTTTGGACCCGCCCGAGGGCGCGATGGACGCAGGTGCATTGGTGAACCCCATGCCCAGCAGTCCGGCCTGGGCCAGCCGGTATGTATGGCAGCCCAGAACACCACAATTATAGCTGTTGTTGATCGCCAATGCGGCAATTCCCTGTTCCCGGGCCAGCGGGATCAGGGTTTCGAAACCCATGTCGATGGCTGCATGGGCGAACCCTGTGGCCGCATCGACTTTGACCACACCGGGGCGGGGTTGGGTCAGCACCGGTGTGGCCTGCCCATCAACCTTGCCACACTGCACATGTTCGCAATAAATCGGAATATAGGCCAATCCGTGGCTTGCAACGCCGTCCGCTTCGGTCTGGGCAGTTGCTGCGGCCAGCGGGCGGGCATTTTCTTCGGATGTGCCAGCGGCCATGAGGGCGCGCAAGGACAGGTCTTCGATCTCGGCAAGAGTCAGTGTTTTGGTTTCAATCATGGTGTCCTCGGCGTGTCAGTCGTTATCGGAGAGGCCAGCACCGGCCCCCTTGAGACGGGATTCTTCGGTTGCGGGGGCGTAGGTGCGCCCGGCTAGTTCGTTCAGATAGGTCCAGTCATTCACGTCCGGCGTCGCACGGCTGTGCTGGGCGACTGGCTGACCTATCTGCCCGCCCAAACGGACGGTGACGGTTTCGGCGATGGCGGTGGTTGGCATGTCCGCCGCGTCCAGCCTGGATCCATCTGTCGCGATTTCAACGCCACCCCAGCCAATGGTGACGGGCTGACCCAATTGACGGGCAGCCGCGGCGGCGAACGGAATCAATAGCTGCGGCGCGATGACGTTTTCCATGTGGATCTCGCCCTGTGGCAGCCGATAGGCGCAATCCGAGAGGCTGGCCCCAGCAATCAGAGCGCACAATCGGCCCGATGCCCCGTGCCAATTTCCATCCAGCGATACGGGAGCCATATCTGTGGCACGGTCTGTCTTGCGTAGCAAGCCGGCCAAGGCCGCGCATCCATCCATGCCCTGCGCGCACAGCCAACGGGTCGCTTTGGAAGCTTCTTCGGCCAAACCCCAAGTGTAAGCCGCGCCGCGTGTCGCTTTTTTGGCGGTGGCTTCGACTTCGTTCAATGCAAAACTCATTGCGCGCCCTCCAACTCGGGGTAGACCCAGCGATCAGGGTCGCTGGTTGTCAGATCATTGGGGTAGGGCGCGCCGCCATACATGCTGATGCGCACCCAGCGATCTGACCGCGGATCGAAATGGGTCGCCCCAAAGAACGCCAGCTTGCACCGCAGCATATCGATGGGCAGCACGGTTGAGCTGATGGTGTTGTCGTGGATTTCCGCATAAGGCGCGCGGGCATTGATCTGGGCGCGGCGCACCATGTGGCGGTGTTCGGGATGTTTTAGCAGGAATTCCGCCACCGGCGTTTCCGCCGGCCATTGGTTCAACGTCGCGTGTAATGCTGCAGCGTCACGGGCTGGTGCCAAAGGCTGTTCATAATCTGCCACCGGTTCTTCAAAACGTTCGCCCAGACGGGGTTCCAGCTTTTCCTCAGAGACATACCAGGCGCGGGCACAGTTCTGGGCGGCCTGCCAATCCGTGTTAAAACCCCAACCGAAACACCCGGACAATAGTTCGTTGACTTGACCAACGCTCATAGCGCCGTTGATGCGGAAGGCATTGGTGTCGAAATCAGCCATGCAGTCCGCCAATCCATCAACCAATTCGCCATATGGTTCCAGGATCAACGATGCGACCAGTTCCTGACCTTCTTCGCTCAGGTTCTGTTCTGCCCACGAATAGAGGCGGTTCCATGGGAGATCGTTGATCAGATCATCTGCCGCGACAAAGCTGTTGATCTTGTCCAGATCGGCACGCAAATCGGCCAGTTTATCAATTTGGATCGGGTGTTCGGACCGCCATAGAGCCACGGTTTTTTCCGACCGGCGCAATAGGTGACGGAAGGTGTCGACCTCTTCTGTGTTGGCGGTTTCAACTGAACGCACCCTGGCAATTGCCTCTTCGCGGGCCATGATCCAATTGTTGAACAGAACGGGGTGGTTGACGATATAGGGGGCCATGCCCAGCCCGGTTGAATTGCCAATGCCCAGTGACAGCGCAATATCCGGGTCGAGTTCAACAGCCGTGTCGCCACCACGGGCGTGAGCCATGTGATTGACCAGATCGCGCACAAACCATCGGGTTAGAAATACCGACAGCATTTCCACTTGGAATGGGACCATGGTTTCGGGCCGGTTGGCGGATTTTTCACGATCCGCCGCGCCCAACTTGCCCGACCCATAAACGGCGGTGGTGCGCATCAAATATCCAACAGCAGCGGTTTTTTCGCGATTGGGTTGGTGACCGGCGGCCAATGAGCTAACAAAATGCTCCCACAGGCGTACAGACCGGTTGGCGCGTGATACCGACAGTTCGGTCTCCTGCACGCGGCCCGCTTCCTGATGGGGAACGTTCTGGTGCAACCTGTCTATGTCGGCCTGGGTCGGAACTCCGTCAAACAGGGTGAATGTCGCGTCCCATGCGGTGGCAATCACCCGGTCCGAGCGCATTTCCGGCGGCAGATCATGTGCAAATGCGATCAGCGAATAGGTGCGATCCGGGCCGATGGCCGAAAAGACGGCGTGGCCAACGCCCTTGGCGTCGATCTCGAAAACCGGACGCTCAAAACGCCAGTTTTCGCGCGCCATGCGCCGGGTCAGGATGCGCATAAAGCTGAGGCGGCACTGATGCAGAGATCCCAGGCGCGACAATCGCATGACTGTCGCAGGATCACGCCGTGGTATGGTGGTCTGCGCGACTGTTTCCATATGGTCAAACCCTTGTTTATCAACCCCGGGGATTACCCTCGGGGGCCAAAGTTGTCGGCAAAGAACCTGTACCAGTTCCCGCCCATGATCCCGGCAACTTCATCGTTGCTCAGGCCGGTCGCGCGTAGTCCTGTTTCGATCTGTCCAAAGTGGCGGTTGTCTTCGAACCATGTCGGCATCGGAGGAAACCCCGGAGCCGACGCGGATCCTTCGCCATAGTCGATAACCTTGGACCAACGTCCGACGCGCATCCATTCCACGATGCTGTCGGGTTGGTCCTGGCAGAGGTCGGTACCAATCCCCAGTTGGCTTGCCCCATATTTTTCGGCCGTGCGTGCGATCATCTCGCAGAAACTGCTGAGCGTGCAGTCCGATTTATCCTTCAGGTGATGAGGATAGACCGAAAAGCCCATCATGCCGCCGTTTTCCGTCACTGCGCGGATGACATCATCCTTTTTGTTGCGCAGGGCGGGCGACCATTCATGCGGGTTGGCATGGGTGATCGCGATGGGGCGTTCGGAAATCTCGGCGGCCTCGATGGTCGAGCGGTCCGCCGAATGGCTCATGTCCACTACAAGACCGACTCGGTTCATTTCCTTGATGACCTGTTTGCCCATCCGGGTGATGCCGGTGTCTTCGGCTTCGTAACAGCCGGTGGCCAGCAAAGACTGGTTGTTATAGGTCAGCTGCATGAACCGCGCACCCAATGTGTGCACGATTTCCACCAGCCCGATGTCGTCTTCGATCGGGCTGGGGTTTTGAAAGCCAAAGAAGATGGCCGTGCGGCCTGTTGCTCTGGCTTTGTCTATATCGCTTGCCCACTGTCCCTTCATGATCAGATCCGGGTATTGTTCGAACCAGCGGTTCCACTGTTCGAAATTCAACACGGTTTCACGGAAATTTTCGTGATAAGCGATGGTGACATGGACCGCGTCCACGCCGCCTTCGCGCATCTGGCGAAAGATCTTTTCCGACCAATTGGCGTACTGCAAGCAATCGATACGCATTAAATGGGGCTCCCTGCCGAGATGTAGGCCGTTTTCACAGTTGTGTAGAATTCAGCAGCAGCCTTGCCCTGTTCGCGTGGCCCGTATGAGCTGTCCCCGCGCCCGCCGAACGGCACGTGATAGTCGGTGCCAGCGGTGGGCAGGTTGACCGTGACAACGCCGGTGCGCGCGTTGCGGCGGAAGTGCGTGGCCCGGGCCAGCGACTGGGTCACGATGCCCGAGGTCAGGCCAAAGTTGGTGTCATTGACGACGCTCAGCGCCTCTTCATAGCTGTCGACCTTGATGACGGATGTCAGCGGGGCAAACATCTCTTCGCGGTTGATGCGCATGGTGTTGTTGGTGTTCAGGAATACGCCGGGGGACATGTAAAATCCGTCGTGCGGCATTTCCAGGCGCTGACCACCACAGGCCAGTTCGGCACCTTCGGATTTGCCCAGATCCACATAGGCCAGGTTTTCGCTCAGCTGCTGCTGGCTGACGACGGGGCCCATTTGGATGCCGTCGGACAGCGCGTGGCCGACTTTCATTGCCTGCGCGCCTGCAACCAGCTTTTCCACAAACGCATCGTGCACGGCGGCATGAACCACCAAACGCGAGCTGGCTGTGCATTTCTGACCAGTGCTGCCAAAGGCACCGCCCAGGGCCAGGGTGACGGCCAGATCAACGTCGGCATCATCCATGACAGCCAGCGCGTTTTTCGACCCCATTTCCATCTGAACCTTGGTCAGGTTCTGGATTGCAGCCGCAGCGATACCTTTGCCGACCGGAACCGAGCCGGTAAAGGTGATGGCGTCGACCTTGGGGCTTTCGACCAGGCGCTGGCCGATGCTGCGGCCCGACCCCATGACCAACGAGAACAGACCCTTGGGGATGTCCTGACGGTTGATGATTTCGGTCAGGGCCACAGCGGACGCGGGGGTGATGTTCGCAGGTTTCCATACCACAGCGTTGCCATAACACAGCGCTGGCGCGATCTTCCATGATGCGGTCGCGGTGGGAAAGTTCCAGGGGCTGATGATGGCGACGGTACCCACCGCTTCGCGGCGCACGTCGACTTCGACGCCTGGGCGGACGCTATCGGCGTTTTCGCCCAGCTGACGCAGGCATTCGGCGGCGTAATAGGTAAAGAACTGACCGGCGCGATAAACCTCGCCTTTGCCTTCGGCAAAGGGCTTGCCTTCTTCACGGCTGAGCAGTGTGCCCAGCTCTTCGGCGCGGGCCATCAGCTCGTTGCCGATGTTCATCAGGACGGCCTGTTTGCGTTCCATGCCGTAGGCGGCCCATTCGGCCTGTGCGATCCGCGCCTGATCCAGCGTCGCATCCAACTGATCGGCGCTGGCTTGGGCAAAGATGCCGACCAGATCGCTCAAATCCGAAGGGTTGCGGTTTTCGATTTCGCTTTCGCCTGTCAGCCATTCGCCAGCGATCAGGTTCAGTTTCGTATCAGCCATTACCAGGGTCCACACATGTCTAAGAGATGGGGCAGGATGGACTCGGGGACCAATATCAGTCAAATTCAAACTGTTTAATTCGGTTTCAGGAAAATTGAAGTATGGCCATCAAGATCGAAATGCTGCGCTGTTTCAGCGTGGTTGCGCAGGTCGGTAACCTGTCAGAAGCCGCCCAAAGGCTGGGGCGGACACAATCGGCGATTTCGATGACGTTGAAGCAGCTCGAGGAGCATCTGGGCCAGCGTTTGTTCGAAGGAGAACGCAAGAACAGTTTGACCGGCCTTGGTCAGCAGGTGTTCGAATTGGCACAGATCCAGTTGCGCCAATTTGACGACACTATCAAGACCATAGAAACCTCGGCACAGGCCCCTCGGGGGCTGATCCGGATTGCATCGATTCCGTCAGTGGCGGGGTTGGTGTTTCCGTCTGCGATCGAAACCATGACGCGACGACATCCTCAATTGATGATCGAACTGCGCGATACAGATACGCAGCAGGTCATCGATGCGCTATTTCAAGGGCAGGCGGATCTGGGTGTGGTGTCTGGCGAACACGTCCTGAACGGTATAAGAAACTTGCCCCTGTTTGATGATGAGTTCGGTCTGATCTGTGCGCCGGATCATCCGTTGGCGTTGCAAAGGGACACGCCGGATCTGGCCGACGTGATGGCCGCGGGGTTCGTCATGAATGCGCTCTGCAATCAGATCGAAACCCGTGATTTTCGGGCAGCCTTTGGTGAATGCAATGTTACGGTGCACAATACCTTGTCACTGATTTCTATGGTTCACACGCGCAATTGGGTAACGATCTTGCCGCGGTCAGTTGCGCATCTGACGCCGCATGATCTTCGGTTCCGCCAGATCCGGGGGCTGCATGATCGCCGCCAAGTCCATCTGCTGCTGCGAGAACGATCGCAGTTCAAGGAACTGGCCAGCGAGTTGGCCGATCTTGTGAAACATTTTGATTGGGAAAAGAAGGTTTGAATACGTCGCGCGAGGGGCCAAGCCCCTCGCTCTCCGGCGTCACCGTTTTTTGAAAGCATCCTTCAAGGCTGCGCCAAGCGCACCGGTCGATTGACCACCATCCTTGGGACCAGACTTCATGGGTTGTTTCCCGGTTGGTGCATTGCTGCCGCGGCCGCCTTTGCCTCCACGATTCTGCTCTGCGCGTTGGCCCCGTGCATTTCGATCATCTCGGGCCGAGGTCCCGCCATCCTTGCGCATGGTCAACCCGATACGTTTGCGCGCTACATCGACTTCGGTCACGGTGACCTTGACCACCTGGCCTGTCTTCACCACCTCGTGGGGATCTTTGACAAAGCGGTCGGCCAGTTGGCTGACGTGCACCAGCCCATCCTGGTGTACCCCGATGTCGACAAATGCGCCAAAGGCGGCGACATTGGTCACCGTTCCTTCCAGTACCATTCCGGGTTTCAGGTCAGCCATCGTTTCGACCCCATCCGCAAAGGATGCAGTTACAAAGCTGGGGCGCGGATCGCGGCCGGGTTTTTCCAGTTCGGCAAAAATGTCGCGGATCGTCGGCAGCCCAAAGGTATCAGTCACGAATTGTTCGGCACGCAGTGAAGCCAGCGCTGTGTCGTCGCCCATGATCTGACGAATATCGCGGCCACAGGCATTTACGATCTCGCGCGCAACCTTGTAGGCTTCCGGGTGAACCGAGGAAGCATCCAGCGGTTCTTTGCCATCACGAATCCGCAGGAATCCCGCGCATTGTTCATAGGCCCGAGGCCCAAGACGCGCCACCTTGAGCAACTCGCGTCGCGAGGCAAAAGCCCCGTTGGTGTCACGATGGGCGACGACCGCCTCGGCCAGTCCGGGACCCAGCCCCGAGACATGGGCCAAAAGAGGTGCGGAGGCCATGTTCAGGTCCACCCCTACTGCGTTCACTACATCTTCGATCACGGCTTCGAGCATTTTGGACAACCGGTGTTGATCCACATCGTGCTGATATTGTCCGACGCCGATTGATTTGGGTTCGATCTTGACCAATTCGGCCAGCGGATCTTGCAGGCGACGGGCAATGGAAACAGCGCCGCGCAGCGAAACATCCAGATCAGGAAACTCCCGTGCCGCCAATTCCGATGCCGAATAGACGGACGCTCCTGCTTCGGACACGACGACCTTGGTCGGTGCCTTGACAGATTTAGGCAGCATTTTGATCGTATCAGCCACCATTCGTTCGGTTTCCCGGCTGGCTGTGCCGTTGCCGATGGCAATCAACTCGATCTTGTGGTCGGCAATCAGCTTGTAGATTGTGGCTTGTGCGCCGCGCAGATCATTCTTGGGCTGGAATGGGTACAGGGTCTCGGTGGCCAGCAATTTGCCTGTCGCATCAACAACCGCAGCTTTGACCCCGGTTCGGATGCCAGGGTCCAACCCCAATGTCGCGCGCGGTCCGGCAGGAGCTGCAAACAGCAGATCCTTGAGATTGCGGGCAAAGACCTGAATGGCCTCTTCCTGGGCACGAGCACGCAGATCGGCCATCAGTTCGACCATCATCGACAGCGAAAGCTTTACTCGCCAGGTCCAACCTGCAACCTTGCGCAGCCAAAGATCGCCAGGGCCGGTGCCACGTGTCTGCAGGTGCGCAGCGACGATGGTTTCGGCCCGGTCCGCGCCGTCTTCGGGATCGGGCCCGATGTCCAAAGTCACGACCCCTTCCTTCTGGGCGCGCAACATTGCCAACGCCCGATGGGATGGAACATTTGCCCAGAGTTCGGAGTGATCGAAATAATCGCTGAACTTGGCCCCTGCCTGCTCTTGACCTTCGATGACCTTGGCGGTCAACCGTGCCTCGCGCTGCAAAAACCCGCGCAATTCACCCAGCAGATTTGCATTTTCAGCCAACCCTTCGGTGATGATATCGCGGGCACCGTTCAGCGCATCCTTAGTCGTTGCAACGGTTTCGCTCAGAAAACCCTGTGCCACATGTTCGGGATCAGCGTTGCGGTCTGCCAGAATGGCTTGCGCCAAAGGCTCCAACCCGTTTTCGCGGGCGATCATCGCCTTGGTCCGGCGCTTGGGCTTATATGGTAGATATATGTCTTCCAACTGGGCCTTTGTGTCCGCAGCAACGATGGCTTTGGCCAGATCATCCGTCAGCTTGTCCTGATCCTTGATCGACTTCAGGATGGTGTCACGGCGGGCTTCCAGCTCTCGCAGATAGGACAATCGATCAGACAATGTTCGCAATTGTGTATCATCCAGTCCTCCTGTCACTTCCTTGCGATAGCGGGCCACAAAGGGAACGGTTGCACCTTCGTCCAACAACTTGACCGCGGCACCGACCTGTTCTGGGCGGGCGCTGATTTCAGTTGCGATAGTGCGGGCAATACGGGCAGGCGTGTCCAAGTTCGGCTCCAGAAACAGGAAATCGGGATCTCAGTTATATCGCCAGAACCAAAAACCGAAATCCCCTATCTGCGTGTGGCCGGGTTGTCGCAGAATGGATTACAGGCTTCTATGCGGACACAGCAGGAGATCGCTATTGCACGTGCAGCAAATCGGCCTGTTGGAGCGTAACCATGAAAGGAACGCCGATGGGTGGTGAGACAAATTTGGATGTTCTTGTTGGATCTATGTCGGCCAGGCTTGATAAGGGATTGTATGTGTTTGCGACAGTGCCTGACCGGGGTGTGCCGGACGGGGTGCGCCCTAGGATGATCTTTCATGAGGCCGAAGGCGTGACGCTCATCTTGTTGCAAGAGGAGGCCGAGGCGGCAGGGCTCGCCTGGGAGTTCCCAAGTCGCATGATTACTTTGGGTGTGCATTCATCGTTGGAAGCCGTGGGTTTTCTGGCGCGGATCACCACGGCGTTGGCCGGGCAGGGCATGGGGGTCAACCCTGTGTCGGGGTTCTATCATGACCACTTGTTCGTGCCGGACGGGCGAGAACTGGACGCGATGGCAGTGCTGGCGGAAGTGGCCAAAAGGTCTGCGTGACCTGCGGGCGACGCGGTGCCCCTGTTGAATTTGAATTATGCGGTGTGTCGAAATGCGCGTTTTGATGTGATTGAACCTGTTGGCGTGTTGATCTATTGGGATTGTGCGTTGTTTTTTTTGTGCGGATGGAGGGGTGACCTCAGGGTTCCGCATACGGTTGGCGGCTGTACGGCATGATGTCGTACGGCGCGTTCCTTCTCAGATCTCATGGCCCTGGACGGGCAGAAAAGGTAAGAGACCCATGGCAGAGACTTTCAAGTCCGACATATTGTATACCATCGTAGACGAAGCGCCCGAGCTGGCTTCGGCGTCGTTTTTGCCGATCATCCGCGCCTTTGCGTCGGCGGCCGGAGTGAGCGTCGGCACCCGTGATATTTCCCTGGCCGGGCGCATCATCGCGGCCTTTCCCGAGGCCCTGCGCCCCGAGCAGCGTCAGAATGACGACCTGGCCGAGCTGGGCGAACTGGTCAAGACGGCAGAAGCCAATGTGATCAAGCTGCCCAATATTTCGGCGTCGGTGCCTCAGCTGGTGGCCGCCATCGAAGAGCTGCAGGCCCAGGGGTATGACATCCCGGCCTATCCCGAAGAGCCCCGCACAGACGCCGAACGGGCGACCCGCGCACGCTATGACGCGCTCAAAGGGTCGGCCGTGAACCCGGTCCTGCGCGAAGGCAACAGCGACCGGCGCGCCGCCCGCGCGGTCAAGAATTACGCCCAGGCCAACCCGCATTCGATGGGCACCTGGTCCGCAGACAGCAAGACCAAAGTCAGCTCGATGCCGGGTAGCGATTTTTATGCAAACGAAAAATCCGCCACCATCACCGCCGCGCAGGCCGGTGACGCCCGGATCGAATTCGTCGATGCCGACGGTGCCATCACCGTGCTGAAGGACGGCTGGACGCTGGAGGCGGGCACTGTTGCCGATGCCACCTTTATGTCGGCGCGTGCGCTGGCGTCCTTTTTGGCCGAGGCCATTGAAGACACCAAAGCGGATGGTACCATGTTCTCGTTGCACATGAAGGCAACGATGATGAAGGTCAGCGACCCGATCATCTTTGGCCATGCCGTACGCGCCTGGCTGGCACCGGTGTTCGACCAGTATGGCGACGAGATGGCCGCCCTGGGCGTGAACCCGAATTCGGGTCTGGGCGATCTACTGGAGCGGGTCAGCGGCAGCGAAGAACACGGGGCCGACATCATGGCGGCCATCGCCGCCGTGACCGCGGACCGGCCAGCCATGTATATGGTTGACAGCGACAAGGGTATCACCAACCTGCATGTGCCCTCGGATGTGATCATTGACGCCTCGATGCCCGCGGTGATCCGCGCAGGTGGCAAGGGATGGGACGCAAATGGCACCAAGGGCGATACCAATTGCGTGATCCCCGACCGATGCTATGCCACGGTTTATGACGAAACGATTAACTTCTTCAAAGCCAATGGCGCTCTGGATGTGACCACGGCGGGATCGGTGGCCAACGTCGGTCTGATGGCGCAGAAGGCCGAGGAATACGGATCGCACCCCACCACGTTTGAGGCCGCAGCCGATGGCACCATCCGCATCGTTCTGGCCAATGGCGACACCCTGCATTCCCACGCTGTGGAGGCGGGTGACATCTGGCGCGCCTGTACCGCGAAACAGGCCCCGATCGAAAACTGGATCCAGCTGGCGCTGGACCGTCAGCGCCTGACCGGGAGCCAGGCCATCTTTTGGCTGGACGCAAACCGCGCCCATGATGCCGAGCTGATCAAATATGTGGACCCCGCCCTGCAGGCTGCTGGTGTGGCCGACAAATTCCAGATCATGGCACCGCGCGACGCAACCCGGGCATCGCTGGAAACCATCACTGCCGGACAGGACAGCATTGCCATCACCGGCAACGTGCTGCGGGACTATCTGACTGATCTGTTCCCGATCCTGGAACTGGGCACCAGCGCCAAGATGCTGTCCATCGTCAAGCTGATGAATGGCGGCGGGCTGTTTGAAACCGGCGCGGGGGGCTCGGCCCCCAAACACGTGCAGCAGCTGGTGGAACAGAACCACCTGCGTTGGGACAGCATGGGCGAATTCTGTGCGCTGGGGGAATCGCTGAACTTTCTCGCCGACAGCCGCGGCAATGCCAAGGCAGGCGTGCTGGGGGCCGCCGCCGAAGTGGCGACCCAGGGCATTCTGGACAACAACCGCTCGCCCTCGCGCAAGGTCGGTGAACCCGACAATCGCGACAGCCACTATTGGTTCGCCCGCTACTGGGCCGAAGCGCTGACCGCCCAGAGCGACGACGCCGCGCTGGCCGCCCATTTCGCCCCCATCGCACAGGCCCTGGCAACCGGCGAAAAGACCATCCTCGCCGAACTCGCAACAGCCCAGGGACCAGCCGCCGACATCGGCGGATACTACAAACCCTCAACCATGCTCAAAGACAAGATCATGAGACCAAGCAAAACACTGAATGACATCATCAACGCCTGACAAAACAGGATGATCCAGAATCAAAGCAAGCCCCCGAAGAAAAATCTCCGGGGGCTTCTTCGTAACGGCTGCATGACATGAGCCAATTTTTGTTGAGAATGTGCCCTAGAAGCCGCACCGGCAAAGTCAATAAAGCCAGGTAGGGGGCATTTTCGATCAGCTGTTGAAAAGCGCGGACGCCCCACCTACGAGCTGGAACCAAGAACCGCTGAGGGCCCTATGACCAAGAAAAACTTTGAACCCCGCCACCTTGAAACGCTTGACCGGGATCTCGGTCGGTTTTCGAATTTGGAAAAGGCAACGAGCTATGCCGCCCGCCCGATGGTTGGGCCGGGTATCGCGTTTATCTTTGTTGTTCTGGCCGGGTTGGCCGCTGCATTGTTCTTTGGGCAGACCAGTAACACGATGATCGTCGTGATTGCGGCCGGGTTTGGTGCCTATATGGCGTTGAATATTGGCGCCAACGACGTGGCCAACAATATGGGCCCTGCGGTGGGGGCCAATGCCCTGACCATGGGCGGTGCGATCGCCATTGCTGCGATTTTTGAAAGTATGGGTGCCTTGTTGGCCGGGGGCGACGTGGTATCGACCATTGCCAAGGGTATCATCGCACCTGAAAGCATGGGAACCGCCGAAGTCTTCATCTGGGCGATGCTGGCAGCGCTGCTGTCGTCAGCTCTGTGGGTGAACCTGGCGACCTGGGTCGGCGCACCGGTATCGACCACCCATTCCGTCGTGGGCGGTGTGATGGGAGCCGGGATCGCGGCGGCCGGATTTGGTGCCGTCAGTTGGGGCACCATGGGCAAAATTGCCGCCAGCTGGGTGATTTCACCGGTTTTGGGTGGTGTCGTAGCGGCCGGGTTCCTGTGGTTCATCAAAGCTCGGATTGTCTATCAGCCCGACAAAATTGCTGCGGCACGGAAATGGGTGCCTGTTCTGGTCGGTATTATGGCCGGTGCCTTTGCCGCTTATCTGGCGCTCAAAGGTTTGAAAAAGATCATCAAGATCGATATTCAGATGGCTCTGATAATCGGTTTTGCGGTCGGGATCGGCATCTGGTTGGCCATGATTCCGTTTATCCGACGCCAATCCGAAGGTTTGGAAAACCGCAACAAATCGCTCAAGGTTCTGTTTGGCATTCCGCTGGTTGTTTCCGCAGCCTTGCTGAGCTTTGCCCATGGCGCAAATGACGTGGCGAATGCGGTTGGTCCACTGGCCGCGATCGTACAGGCGTCGCAGTCCGGGGATTTCACAGCAGCCGTCAGCATACCGTTCTGGGTCATGATCATCGGAGCCTTCGGGATTTCGTTCGGTCTGTTCCTGTTCGGGCCAAAATTGATCCGCATGGTGGGTAGCCAGATCACCAAACTGAACCCGATGCGCGCCTATTGTGTGGCCCTGTCAGCCGCAATTACGGTCATTGTGGCCAGTTGGCTGGGGCTGCCGGTGAGCTCGACCCACATTGCCGTAGGTGGTGTGTTCGGCGTTGGGTTCTTCCGCGAATGGGATACAGAGCGTCGCCTGAAGAAGGCGCGCGTAGAGATCCCGGACCGTCCGACCATTGCCAAAGAAGAACGCCGGCGCCGCAAGCTGGTACGTCGGTCACATTTCCTGACAATTATCGCAGCTTGGGTGATAACCGTGCCTGCTGCGGCGCTTCTGTCGGCTGTCATTTTTTGGGTTATCCGGGGCATCGCGGCCTGATCACAGGTCAGATTTGATCCCAAAGCAAGGCCGATCCCAGGCAATGGGGTCGGTCTTTTTGCGTGCCCCACACCTGCCCGATTTGGGTGCCGAAACACATGACTTTTACGTCGGTTATATGAACTGATCCTTCCCCGTCAGGGCGCGGGACCAAAAGAGATGCGAATTTTCCTTGGCGTCGTGAATTTTTTCGTGCTACGAAACTGTGATCACAGATGAAACGCAGCAGGGGAATCACATGCCCGCAACCCAAATCAAAACGGTCGATGTCTTGCGCAATGAACTGACCGAGCTCAAAGCGCTGGATCGTGAACAAGCGCGCACCATGCCGCCCAGCTTTTATACGTCGGCCGATTTTCTCGAACTGGAAAAGGAACACATCTTTCGCCGGGAATGGATCTGTTTGGGCCATGTCGGAGAGGTGCCAAACCCCGGTGATTTCTTTACCACTGAATTGGTCGGTGAGCAGTTGTTGGTGTCACGCGGTCACGATGAACAGGTCTATGTGCTATCGAATGTCTGCCGCCACCGTGGCAATTTGGTGGAAACAGCCCCCAGCGGCAACAAACGCGCGTTTGTTTGCCAGTATCATGCCTGGACCTATGACACAGATGGCCGCCTGAAAACCGCACCGCTGATGAAGAAGGCCAAGAATTTCGATTTCAAAGGCTGCAAACTGCCCCAGATGAATACCGAGATCTGGAACAACTTCATCTTTGTCAATCTGGACGGCACTGCCGCACCACTGGCCGAACAGCTGGGCGGATTGCAGAACATTCTGCACAACTATCATCACGAGGACCGCAACCTGCTGTTCATGGATGAAACGGTTTGGAACACCAACTGGAAGAACCTGACCGAGAACTTCATGGAAGGGTATCATCTGTTTGCAACACACCCACAGACATTGCAGCCGATGACGCCGACACAATTGTGCAAAAAGGTCCCCGGCGAAGACCGGTGGACCGCCTATCGCGCCTATTACCACCCCGATTTCCCACCACGCGGCCCGTTCCACGCGGACATGACGGACGAGGAAAAGAACAATTCGGTCCTGTTCAACGTCTATCCCAGCTTTGTCTGCGCGATTGCGTCGAACTACACGCTGTTCCTGTGCCTGCGCCCGGATGAGGCGGGCAAAGTGGCGATCCGCTGGGGGGTGTGCGGGCTGAAAACCGACCCCGAAGATCCCGAGGTCGTGGCCTATGTGGACCTGTGCAAATCCTTCAACGCTGAGGACAAGGAAAAGTTGGAAACCCTGCAGAAGGCCCAGAACACCCGCTATTATCAAACCGGACCATTGGCTCCGGATGACCTGGAGGGCACAATCTGGGACTTCCTGGGATATATGGGGCGGATGTTGGGCGCAGATCGTCCGCTTGGTGAAGATTGACGCCTTGGCGCGTGCAGGATCTTATTCGTCCCGCGCGCGCCATTCTTTCCAACGTAGAACCGCATTTGCCCCTAGTTTCGCAAACGGCTGGGGCGGCAGAGGTTTGGGGCGTGCTTCCCGCGAAAAGTGTCGGGAAATGTCGGATTCATGACCACAGGCCAGATCCGCCGCCCCGATACCGGTCAACGTACCTCGGGCAGTGCCCAACCCGTTTTGCACACAGCCAGAATACACGCCGTTGTCGATTTCACGCATGACAGCAACGCCGTTCAAGCTGAGGCAGAGATGGCCGGCCCAAGCATATTGCATCTGCAGCCCGGCAAGCTGTGGGAACCGGGTGTCAAATTTGCGTTGCATCACGCGTTTGGCCCGATCCAGACCCGCCTGTGAGGGAGACATGCCGGGGATCAGTTCGGCACAGGTCCGCGTGATGACCCGGTTGCCGCCCTGCCCACGATCAATCCGGCGCATGGTGGTGCCCATCGGATCGGACGGGGTCACACCCCAACGCGGTTGCCCGCCCAGTTTGGCCAAGGCATCGGCATCCAGCTCTGGTGTCATAGTGGCAAACAGGAACAACTGCATCAGACGCCCGCGTTCGATGCCAAAGCTTTCGAGGTGGCCATTCGTTGTCAGGATCACGCGGGGAGTGCTGACACCAAAGCCCCGATCCGTCGTGATTTGCCAGGTCTGCCCCTGTTTGATGAACCCCGTCACGGCGCTGTTTTCAAAGATTTGCACCCCGGCACGACGTAGCCCGTGGGCAAGGCCACGAATATAGCCCGCGGGCTGCAACATTACAGTTCCCGGGGTATACAGGCCCGATTGGTAATGGGTGCTGCCGGTGAGTTCCGCCATCTGCGCTCTGTCGAGCAGATTTGACGGCTCGCCCAGGCTTTCAAGGTGCTTGGCATAGCTTACGTTATGGGAATGCGCCAGGTCACTTGCCGCTCCATTCACCTTGCCCGCGCGGTCAAAGAAACTGGGTTCGATCCCGTATTCATCGACGGCCGCCTGCCCAAAGGTCTGCGCCTGTCGGTTCAAGGCGATCAACGTGCGATCATCTCCGCTGCCGGCATAATCGTCCGAGGACAAATCATGTGGCAGGTCAATCATAAACCCGGAATTTCGTCCCGCTGCACCTTGGGCAATCTCTCCTGCTTCGAGCACAACAATGCGCGCATTGGGTTGCAACTGGGTCAGCCGCCGCGCTGCTGACAACCCGGCAAAACCACCGCCAACTACAACAAAATCGGCGGTGGTATTTTCACTGAGAGCCAATCCAGGGGTATCCTCCCCCAGAATTGCAGCCCAAGCTGCCGGTCCGCGATGGACCGGCAATCGTTTGGCAGTGTAGCGGGTCAATCCACGGCCTCGTCAGCATCATCAGTCAGGTCGACCCAGATGGTTTTCAACTGTGTATATTGATCATGGGCATGGACCGAGTTGTCGCGCCCGCCAAAGCCGGACTGCTTGTAGCCTCCGAACGGGGTGGTGATGTCGCCTTCGCCATAGCTGTTAACGGTGACGGTGCCCGCCCGGATCGCCCGTGCGCCGCGAATGGCCCGTTTGACGTTGCTGGTGAACAATGATGCCGCCAAACCATAGTCAGTGTCATTGGCCACGGCGATAGCTTCGTCAAATCCCGAGACAGTGATCACCGACAGAACCGGACCAAAGATCTCTTCGCGTGCCATCTGGTGGTCATTGTCGGGTATTTCGACCACGGTGGCTTCGACATGGGTGCCCCCATGCGCCTGCCCCCCCAAGACGATGGCGTCGGATTTGTCGAGATAGCCACAGACCTTGTCAAAATGCGCCTTGGATACCAGCGCGCCCATTCGGGTTTCCGGGTCCAAAGGGTTGCCGATGTTCCAGTGACGGGCATGGGCGGTGATGCGCTCCAACAGTTCGGATTTCACATCCTTGTGCACGATCAACCGCGAGGTGGCGGAACAGTTTTCACCCATGTTCCAGAAGGCACCATTGACGATATGTTGGGCCACCATGTCCAGGTTTTCGGCGTCCTCCATCACGACACAGGGATTCTTGCCCCCCATTTCCAACACCACTTCCTTTGCATTGGATTCCGCAGCGTAGGACAAGAAGCGTTTGCCGGTCACAGTCGAGCCCGTGAAAGAAATCATATCGATTTCCATGTGTCGCCCGATCGGTTCTCCGACCTCGGCCCCGCCACCAGGCACAACATTCAATACGCCGCGTGGCAGGCCAGCTTCGGATGCCAATTCAGCCACCCGCAGCGCCGTCAACGACGTTTCTTCGGCCGGTTTCACCACCACCGAACAGCCAGACGCCAGCGCCGGGCCAATCTTCCAGGCCAGCATCAGCAGAGGGAAATTCCACGGCAGCACCAACCCCACAACTCCGATAGGTTCACGCACCACCATGGCGATGTGATCATCGGACGCCGGCGACACCTGATCATACAGCTTGTCGATCGCTTCGGCGTGCCATTTGATACAATTGATCGTTTCGGGAATGTCGACGGTTTCGCAATCAAAGATGGTCTTGCCGGAATCAAGCGCCTCCATCACTGCCAATTCGCGGGCGTTGCGGGTCAGCAGCTTGGCAAAGCGGATCAGGATATCCTTGCGATCCGAAGGATGCATCCGGCTCCAGCGGCCGTCTTCGAAGGCTTCGCGTGCCTTGGCAACGGCGAAATCCACATCCTGAGCATCACAGGCGGCCACATCGGCCAGCACGTCCCCGGTTGCGGGGTTTATTGTTTCGAATGTGTTGCCCGAAATCGCCGGACGGTACCCCCCATCAATGAATGCATTGGTGGCAAAGGTCAGATTGTCGGCGATGGATTGATATTCGGTGTGTGTCAGCAAGTCCATGTCGCTCACCCTTGTGCCTGAATGTCTGCAATGGTGGATTTCAAAACGCGGATCACCTGTTCCAGGGCGCGTTTGTCATCCTTGTTCAACCCTTTGAGCGGCGGGCGCATCGGGCCGGTGTCGATGCCGTTCATGGTCACCCCATGTTTGATGCATTGGATGAATTTCCCACCCTGTTCCAACACCCGCATCAAAGGCATCATTGCCGACATGATCCGGCGACCCTTGTCGAAATTCCCTTCGACCGCGCAGGCGTTGTACAGCGCCAGATGCTCCTCCGGCAGAAAATTCGAGCCGCCACAAACCCAGCTGCGCGCTCCCCAAGCGAAGAACTCTAGCGCCTGGTCGTCCATACCGCAGGACATCTGGATATGCGGATAATCCCGGGCCAAAAGATGTACCCGGTTGATATCGCCCGAGCTTTCCTTGATCGCGCAGATATTGCGCGATCGCCCAACCCGATCCAGGAATTCCTCTCCCATATGCACACCCATCCGCCCAGGATAGTTATACAGCATCACCGGCAGGTTCGCGGCCTTGTCGATTGCCAGCGTATTCAGCGCGTTCTCTCGTTCGGTTGGGACCGAATATGGCGGTGTCGCTACCAGGATGGCATCGGCTCCCATGTCGCGCGCACCCGTGGCCAGCGAAATGGAATCCGGGGTCATCATCGCCCCAGTACCCACAATCAAAGGAACCCGCCTTTTGGCCTGTTCCTTGGTAAACCGGGCTATGTCCAGCCGTTCATCCACGGTCTGTGCATAGTTCTCGCCGGTGGATCCGCCGGAAATCAACCCGTGCACCCCTTTGTCGATCAGATTTTCGATCACATCCGACAACGCGTCCCAATTGACGCTGCCATCGGCGTGAAACGGCGTCACGACCGGGGTATAGATCCCTTCGAATTTAAAAATAGGGGTCATCTGATCCTCATGCTGGTGTTTTGCGCGACAGGGAACCCAGCTGAACGTCCAGGCCCGAAGGCATGACAAACAGCTCGATCCGGTCGCGGGACAGGTTCCAATGGTCAATCGCCAACTGCGCGGCAGCGGCTTCGTCTTGGGCCGCGATGGCAGCTATGATGGCGTCGTGCTGCTGGCTGGCCTCCGATACGCTTGCAGCCATTCCAGCATCCTGTGGCCGATAAAAGGTCATGGAAATGCGGGCGTGGTCGATCAACAAACGCTGAAAAGAAGGCAGTAGATAGATGTTGTCCGCCATTTCTCCGGTCACCTCGTGAAACCGGTTGTTGGCCATGGCGCGTTGTGTGCCGGATCCAGTGTGCAGTGCCTGTTTAAAGGCATTCTGTGCCTCTTGCAGATCCTGGATCTGTTCGGGGCGCGCGTTCTGAGCCGCCAGTTGCAACACCGCTCCGTAGATCATCGGTGCTGCAAGAAAAAAATCCCGCAAGGTCATGTGGGACATCTCGCTGACTCGCGCGCCCCGGTTTTCTCGCAGGTCCACATACCCTTCTCCTGCCAGCTGTCTCAGGACCTCACGCAGCGGGGTCCGGGACAGGGAGAATTCCTCCGACAGCTTTGATTCGTCCAGATCCGCACCTGGCCGCAAACCCAATGTCATGATCTCGGTCTTGAGATGCTCATACAGCTCTGTCTTGCGGGTCTTTGATGTGTCTTTCATCACGCGCTCCTGTCGATGCAGGGACCAGGCTGGGTCCGGGAATCTGTTTCTGATCCTATTTGAAGCGCAGTGATAGACGGAAATACATATTGTGTACACAGAAAAAATGTGATGTATCCGAATGCAAGACAACCCAGTGCCAATACGGTGCTTGCGTCGGGTCGCACAGGGGCCCAATCTGGACATGACACCATTGGCTGCGCGCATCGTTTGGCGTGCCGCCTATTTCTCAGGGACACGGCCTATGCCACACACCCCGCAACATTTCACTTTTGTTCTGGTCGAAGACTTCACTCATATGGCGTTCTCCTGCGCTGTGGATCCGCTGCGCATCGCCAACCTTGTGAGCGGACAAGATCTTTACAGCTGGTCCTATGCGTCTGAAAATGGTGAAACAGCTACAGCGTCAAATGGCACCGTGTCTTTGGTCCATCACGGGTTTCTCGAAATACCCAAAAGCGACAGATTGTTTGTCCTGTCCGGGATCAACATGCAAACCCGCGCCACCGCCGCCCTGCTAAACATGCTTAGACGTGAACGGGTTCGGGGCACTGCGATCGGGGGTCTGTGTTCCGCAGCACACATCCTGGCCAAAGCCGGCTTTCTGAATGGCATGCAAGCCGCGATCCACTGGGATTATCACGATAGCTTCATGGAAGAATTCCCCGAAGTGAACCTGGTGCGCAATGTGTTCGTCTCGGACGAAAAACATCTGACTGCTTCGGGTGGCACCGCCACAGCCGATTTGATGCTGCACCTGATTGAAGAGGATCATGGGTTTGACCTGTCGGTCGCCGTGGCAGATCAGATGGTCTATAATGCCGTGCGCAATGCAACCGCCGAACAGCGCGTATCGCTGCAATCACGCAACGGCATGCGCAATGCCCACCTGTCCAAAGCGATCCAGATCATGCAGGAGCATCTCGAAACCCCCATTTCCCCGTCGCTGATCGCGCAGCAGATCGGGATTTCGACCCGTCAGCTTGAACGTTTGTTTGGAAAGTACCTCAATGCATCGCCCAAGAAGTACTTTATGGACATGCGGCTGGAACGGGCCCGCCATCTGTTGTTGCAAACGGAATCTTCAGTGACCGAAGTGGCTCTGGCCTGCGGCTTTGATAGCCCCGGCCATTTTGCACGGGTGTATCGGTCAGCGTTTGGCGTGACACCAATGCTGCAACGTGGGCGCCTGAGCTGACGGTGGATCACGAAGAAGCCCCCGGAGATTTTTCTTCGGGGGCTTGCTTTGATTCTGGATCATCCTGTTTTGTCAGGCGTTGATGATGTCATTCAGTGTTTTGCTTGGTCTCATGATCTTGTCTTTGAGCATGGTTGAGGGTTTGTAGTATCCGCCGATGTCGGCGGCTGGTCCCTGGGCTGTTGCGAGTTCGGCGAGGATGGTCTTTTCGCCGGTTGCCAGGGCCTGTGCGATGGGGGCGAAATGGGCGGCCAGCGCGGCGTCGTCGCTCTGGGCGGTCAGCGCTTCGGCCCAGTAGCGGGCGAACCAATAGTGGCTGTCGCGATTGTCGGGTTCACCGACCTTGCGCGAGGGCGAGCGGTTGTTGTCCAGAATGCCCTGGGTCGCCACTTCGGCGGCGGCCCCCAGCACGCCTGCCTTGGCATTGCCGCGGCTGTCGGCGAGAAAGTTCAGCGATTCCCCCAGCGCACAGAATTCGCCCATGCTGTCCCAACGCAGGTGGTTCTGTTCCACCAGCTGCTGCACGTGTTTGGGGGCCGAGCCCCCCGCGCCGGTTTCAAACAGCCCGCCGCCATTCATCAGCTTGACGATGGACAGCATCTTGGCGCTGGTGCCCAGTTCCAGGATCGGGAACAGATCAGTCAGATAGTCCCGCAGCACGTTGCCGGTGATGGCAATGCTGTCCTGCCCGGCAGTGATGGTTTCCAGCGATGCCCGGGTTGCGTCGCGCGGTGCCATGATCTGGAATTTGTCGGCCACACCAGCTGCCTGCAGGGCGGGGTCCACATATTTGATCAGCTCGGCGTCATGGGCGCGGTTTGCGTCCAGCCAAAAGATGGCCTGGCTCCCGGTCAGGCGCTGACGGTCCAGCGCCAGCTGGATCCAGTTTTCGATCGGGGCCTGTTTCGCGGTGCAGGCGCGCCAGATGTCACCCGCCTCCACAGCGTGGGAATGCAGGGTGTCGCCATTGGCCAGAACGATGCGGATGGTGCCATCGGCTGCGGCCTCAAACGTGGTGGGGTGCGATCCGTATTCCTCGGCCTTCTGCGCCATCAGACCGACGTTGGCCACCGATCCCGCCGTGGTCACATCCAGAGCGCCATTGGCTTTGAAGAAGTTAATCGTTTCGTCATAAACCGTGGCATAGCATCGGTCGGGGATCACGCAATTGGTATCGCCCTTGGTGCCATTTGCGTCCCATCCCTTGCCACCTGCGCGGATCACCGCGGGCATCGAGGCGTCAATGATCACATCCGAGGGCACATGCAGGTTGGTGATACCCTTGTCGCTGTCGACCATATACATGGCTGGCCGGTCCGCGGTCACGGCGGCGATGGCCGCCATGATGTCGGCCCCGTGTTCTTCGCTGCCGCTGACCCGCTCCAGTAGATCGCCCAGACCCGAATTCGGGTTCACGCCCAGGGCGGCCATCTCGTCGCCATACTGGTCGAACACCGGTGCCAGCCAGGCGCGTACGGCATGGCCAAAGATGATCGGGTCGCTGACCTTCATCATCGTTGCCTTCATGTGCAACGAGAACATGGTACCATCCGCTTTGGTGTCTTCAATGGCCTCGGCCAAAAAGGACGCCAGCGCACGCGCCGACATAAAGGTGGCATCGGCAACAGTGCCCGCCTCCAGCGTCCAGCCGTCCTTCAGCACGGTGATGGCACCGTCGGCATCGACGAATTCGATCCGGGCGTCACCGGCCTGCGCGGCGGTGATGGTGGCGGATTTTTCGTTTGCATAAAAATCGCTACCCGGCATCGAGCTGACTTTGGTCTTGCTGTCTGCGGACCAGGTGCCCATCGAATGCGGGTTGGCCTGGGCGTAATTCTTGACCGCGCGGGCGGCGCGCCGGTCGCTGTTGCCTTCGCGCAGGACCGGGTTCACGGCCGACCCTTTGAGCGCGTCATAGCGTGCGCGGGTCGCCCGTTCGGCGTCTGTGCGGGGCTCTTCGGGATAGGCCGGGATGTCATACCCCTGGGCCTGCAGCTCTTCGATGGCGGCCACCAGCTGAGGCACCGACGCCGAAATATTGGGCAGCTTGATCACATTGGCTTCTGCCGTCTTGACCAGTTCGCCCAGCTCGGCCAGGTCGTCATTCTGACGCTGCTCGGGGCGCAGGGCCTCGGGAAAGGCCGCGATGATGCGCCCGGCCAGGGAAATATCACGGGTGCCGACGCTCACTCCGGCCGCCGACGCAAAGGCGCGGATGATCGGCAAAAACGACGCCGAAGCCAGCTCGGGCGCTTCGTCTACGATGGTATACAATATGTCGGACTTGAAAGTCTCTGCCATGGGTCTCTTACCTTTTCTGCCCGTCCAGGGCCATGAGATCTGAGAAGGAACGCGCCGTACGACATCATGCCGTACAGCCGCCAACCGTATGCGGAACCCTGAGGTCACCCCTCCATCCGCACAAAAAAAACAACGCACAATCCCAATAGATCAACAGGCCAACAGGTTCAATCACATCAAAACGCGCATTTCGACACACCGCATAATTCAAATTCAACAGGGGCAATGTGGTTTTGCTCTGCAAGCGGGCTCCAAGGCAGCGACTGGAAGCTGTGGATGACCGTCGGGTGCCAAATAGAGTAGCAAGTGACGCTTCAATAAAGATAAATAAAAGTTACTGATAAGAAAAAATAGCTAAATAGTTTTGACGAAAAATCTGGGTCCGCTACCTGTATGGCCAACGCGAATATGAACAGGAAACGGTCCGATGCGAGACATGTTCAACGAATACACAGTGGTTTTGGGGGCAGTCGGGGGGCGCCGAAGGACCGGAAGAAACGAAGTGATTGTCCGCCAACTGGCCCAAGAAGGCATAACGGTTGTGAACATTGGTCCAACCGAGAATGCGGATGTATTCATAGATGCGGCATTGGCAACCGGGTCCCAAGCCATTCTGGTGTCCTGTCGCGATGCGCGTGCGGATGCTTTCTGTGCTGCTTTTCGACAGCGGTGCATCCAGCGCGGTCTGGTCGATATCACGCTGTATATTGGTGGCGATTTGGTCACGTCCGAGCGCCGTTTCAGTGAGGCGGAACGTCAGCTGGCTCAGGTAGGCTTCAATCGGGTGTTTCCCTCGAATGTGGATCTGACGGAAGTGGCCGCATTGCTCAAACAGGATATCACGGCCAAGCGAGCTCCAGCCATTGCGGCCCGGCCGCGATCAACCTGGGTCTTTACTGACTTTGCGAACTGATCAAACACCTTGTGTTTGGTGATAAGAGGGGCGGCGTATGCACCCTTGTCAGATCGGAAAGGGCAAGGTCGCAAAGAATTTCCGCATGAAGCTGTTGCCTTCAGCGATGACAAAATTCTTGAATGTGAGCGCGGCTGGACCCAAGGGTTTGCCGCGCAGGTGCAGAACAAACCACTCGCGCAATTCTGGCATACCTTCTGCATCCAGGATGGCCACTCGGCCAGCCTGAACCTCCAGATCAATCGTATGTGCTGAAATAAATGCGAGTCCCATGTTGGCCATCACGGCCTGTTTGATGTTGGCGTTGCTATCCATTTCTTGTGCCCGCGGAGGTTCAAGCCCGGATTTTTGAAAATAGCTGTCGTGGACCACGCGGGTTCCCGATCCAGGTTCCCGGACGATAAAGCGGTGCGGCACCAGGTCAGATTTGCGGATCTTGCGGAATTTGGACAGCGGATGGTCAGGGTGGCTGATCAGCACATAGGGGTGTTTAGAGAACGCAAAGGCGTCCACTTCGAACCGGCGCGGGGTCCGCCCCATCAGGGCTAGATCCGCCTGACCGGATTCAAGCTTTTCAAGAACACCCTGTCGATTCGCAATTGCGATTTCGAGCTTGGCATCCGGGTGCTTTTGCTTGAACGCCTGGATCAGATGCGGACCAAAGTTGCGCGATGTCGATACCATGGCGATCCGGACCAGGCGGTTCTTTTTCTTTTGATGGGATCCGACGACTTCGACCGCTTCGTGCAGGGTGTCCAATACCCGTTCCGCATAGGGCACCAGAGCGAGCGCGGCTGTTGTTGCTTGAATTGAACGGCCGTCCTTTTCGAACAGCGGCGCTCCCAGCGTCTCGCTCAGCCGGCTCATCTGCATCGACACGGCCGGTGGCGTCAGGCCCAGATCCTGGGCAGCGACGACAAAGCTGCGTTTTTCCATAGCCGACAAAAAGATTTGCATCTGGCGTACTGTCAGCGCTGAAGCTTTGTCATCCATCATGGGGTCCGCCTTTGCGCCACGCGGGAATGCCCGGTGGAAAGTTCAGTTTTCTCAAGACCTGTTATGGCGCAATTCGCCAAATTCTCTAGCGCAATCTAACGAGAATGCGACGGCCACGACCCGCGTGCGGAAAATTCCATCCAGCAAGCCAGCTGACGCACGGAGCGGGAAACCAGATGTGACCAGGCTGTCGGGGCTTCTTGGGTCACTGGGGCTTAAATCGCAAGGACCAAAGTCCAACACCGTCTGCAGGGCGGAGTTCTCAATGTGGAACGCGGAGACCGGTTTGGCACTGTCCAACGGGTCGTGCGTTCTGATCCTTTTCTCTACAGCGAAGAATAGCGTTTCGCGCAAGGTTTGCAAAGGCGCTCTGCCGTGGCAATGTCTGGCGTCATGCAGGGTAGGGCCCTTGGGCTATCCAATTTATCTGCTCCTTATTTCGAGCTCTTGTGAGCTTCATTACGCACCCAGGAACTAAACGAATGTGCTGCTGCTGAGGGCGCATCGTTGATTTGTAGCCAATAGGCTCTGTCATACTGTGGTCCTGCAAGCGTATGTTCCACCAATCGCCCTTCCTTCACCGCTTCTCGAACGAGAAATGAAGGGCATAACGTCCAGCCCAACCCTGCTTCGGCCAGCGAAATCGCGCTGTGGACGCTGTCTGTTTCGGCATGATCAATAGCACGAATATTGTTCGCCTTTTGGTCTGCGGACCAGGACATGAATAGATTTTCCAAGCCTGAGATTCTGATAATGGGCAGCTCTTTGTCGGATGCAGGTTGAACAGCAGCCTGAGAAGGTGCTGCCACTGCGACAATCGGACAGTGGGCCAAAAGCTTGGTTCGGGCTGGGGGAGAGGCAGCACCAAGAAATATCTCGATATCCGCCTCATATCCATATCGGTCAGGCCGCCACAAGGCCGTGCGCAATTCCAACACGACCTCTGGATGTTGACGGTGAAACTCGGGCAATTTGGAAGTCAGCCATCCTGTTGCTAGGCTCGTATTACATAAGATCCGGAGCCGCTTGGTTTGGGGTGAATGATAGCGCGAAAGAACAGAGCCAATCTGGTCAAGGCTGGGCGCGATATCCGAATAAAGCCGTGTCCCTGAGGCCGTCAATGAAACGCCACGCGGTTCTCTGACAAACAGTTGCCGTCCAAGTCTGGCCTCCAGTGCTTTGATCTGCTGGCTTAACGTGGCTTGTGTCACGCCGATCTCAGTTGCGGCCAACGTCATGCTGCCCAGCCGTGCAGTGGCTTCAAAGCCATGAAGCCAAGTCATTGGAGTTTTCATGATATAAACTTTTTTATGGATTGGCCTATTTTTTATTTGATGGTGATCAATCCCGCAATCTTTAAATCAAGGGTGGACCGACACGTTTGAGGGCAAAAGGCATGGAAAAAATTAGCGACCGAAATCTACGCATGACCGCGGTAGTCTGGTGTGGCCGGAATGCTGGGACCTGCCCATGAGCAGCAGAGTAGATGAACCCGCCAACTTGTTGATCATCATTTCAGATGAGCATCGCAAGGATGCTATGGGTTGCGCCGGCCACCAATTGGTCAAGACGCCGAACCTGGATGCGTTGGCTGCGCGCGGGACACTGTTTTCGAATGCCTACACCCCGTCACCCATGTGTGTTCCTACCCGTGCCAGCATTGCCTGTGGCGAATACGTACATAAAACCGGCTATTGGGACAGTGCGACACCTTATGAAGGCAAGATCCGCAGTTGGATGCACCATCTGACTGATCAGGGCGTGGATGTAACATCCATTGGAAAGCTGCATTTTCGCTCGAACGCAGATGACAACGGCTTTACCGATGAACTGCTGCCAATGCACGTTGTTGGCGGGGTTGGCTGGGCCATCGGCCTGTTGCGCAAAAACAGGCCGCAGTATGACTCCGCTGCCGAGTTGGCCGAGGATGTCGGCGTTGGATCAAGCACGTATACGGATTACGACCTTGAAATCACCCAGACCGCCGAAGAGTGGTTAAATGCAGACGCGCGCAAGGAAAAACCGTGGGCAGCATTCGTTTCGCTTGTCAGCCCACATTATCCACTGACCTGCCCAAAAGAATACTTTGATATGTATGATCCGGCCGAAATGGATCTGCCCATCGGGTATGGAACCCGCGCCCGACCTGACCACAGCGAGTTGCGCAACATTGCAGAGTTTTTCGACTATGATCGTTACTTTGACGCGCAAAAGATGCGCGAAGCCAAGGCCGCCTATTATGGCCTAACCAGTTTCATGGACAACTGCGTTGGGCGTGTTCTACAGGCGCTGCAAGACAGCGGTCAGGCCGAAAATACTGTCATAATCTATGTGTCCGATCATGGCGACATGATGGGCGATCAGGGGTTCTGGACAAAACAAGTCATGTACGAGCAATCAGCGGGTATTCCGATGATTGCGGCGGGGCCGGGAATTCCGGCAGGTCGATGTGTCAAAACCGGAACATCGCTGGTTGATCTGGCTGCGACAGCCGTGGACGTCACGGGAGTTGCGCATGATGCACAGAGCCGCGCATTGCCTGGTCTGTCATTGCGCGAAGTTGCCAACGCCGCGGATGACCTGGATCGAACGATCCTGAGCGAATACCACGATGGTGGCTCGACGACCGGGACGTTCATGGTGCGCTGGCAGAATTGGAAATATGTCTACTATGTCGACCATGACCCCCAGCTTTTTAATCTGTCTGTAGATCCAGATGAACTTCACAATCTTGCAATCGAAGGTGTGAATGATCCGGCGATCCGTGCCGCATTGACAGAGGGTCAGAGGCGCCTGCGCGATATCTGCGACCCCGAAGCCGTAAATGCAAAGTGCTTTGCAGATCAGGAACGTCGCATTGCGGAACTCGGCGGGGAAGAGGCATGCATCAACGCATATGTCTTCAACCATACGCCGACCCCGAACGAGCAAACCAAAATGCGGGAAGGCTCGCCGCTCTGACACCCATTGAAAAGTTACTTCAAGCTAGAATTGTCTGGGAGGACAATATGCAATCAAACGCGCGAACACCAATCTTGCACCCTGCAGCCAAGATGCATGCAGACGAGTGCAAAGCTGGCAAATTGGACCGACGTGAATTCCTTGCACGGGCAACCGCTCTGGGCGTCACGGCCTCTGCTGCCTACGGTTTGCTGGGTCTGACCACACCGGCGCAGGCCGCGGCTCCAAAACAAGGCGGGACATTGCGCATTCAAATGAATGTTCGTGGTCTGAAGGATCCCCGCACCTATGATTTCGCTCAAATTGGTGCGTTGACGCGCAGCACCATGGAAAACCTGGTTGAATACAACAATGACGGAACCTTTCGTGGCATGTTGCTGGAAGGGTGGGAGGTCAATGACGATGCCACCGGGTACACGCTGTATGTGCGACACGGTGTGACATGGACCAATGGGGACAAATTTACGGCCCATGACGTCGCCCGAAATATTGAGATGTGGTGTGAAAAAGACGTTGAAGGAAATTCAATGGCTGGCCGCATGGGGACGCTGGTTGATCCAAATACGAGAACAGCCATCGACGGCGCGATAACGGTTGCCGATGATTATACAGGGCATTGCCAAGTTGTCTGATGCTGGGCGCGGTTAGCCGGCAGCCGGGTCGTTAGGCGGTCATCTCAAGGGCGTATCCGTGCCCCAGGTCAAAAGCGTCCGATCTGGTCTGGCGGTAGATGTTGGTTGGCATTCGGTAGCGGCGGGGGCGGAAAACGATATTGATTTGGTCGTGGGCGGCGAGGAACCTTTGAGCCTGGCGCGGGGACTTGAACCGACCCATAAGCTTCTCGCGTTTACGGGTCGGCCGGTGCAACCCTTCGATGCGATTGTTCAAGCCCTTGTGTGCCCTGTGGTCCGCGTTTGGGGTTAGGTCACAGATCGGCTTGATATAACTGGGCAACTTGTCCGTGATCACAACGCGCGGATCGCCGAAACGGGCCATCAGCCGCTTCATGAAACGCCTTGCCGCTTTGGCGTTTCGCCGCGGTTGGACGAGAATGTCCAAAACGTCGCCGTTCGCGTCAACCGCCCGCCAGAGCCAGTATTTCACGCCTCCGATCTGCACGACAACTTCATCAAGGTGCCATTTGTCGGCCGCTGCCGGGCGGTCTCGTCTGACACAATCCGCAAAGTGGCCTCCAAACCGGTTCACCCAGAGCCGGATCGTTTCGCGGCTGACAATGACGCCACGCTCTGCCAACAGGTCTTCGACATCCGACGTACTCAGCGCAAATCGATGATACGCCCAAACCGCGTATGCGATAATCTCGCGCGGAAAACGGAAGCCTTTCAGGCGTGGCATATCGGATGGTATTTTCATCCTCGCTGCCTAATCGAAAACGACACCCCGAACAACTTGGCAATGCCCTTCGATCGCTTCTAGGTCAATCTTGTTGACTGCCGCTAGGGCGTCGTCGATCGACTTCCGTGTCAAGAAGGGCTCAATTTGCTGAAACAGGCCATAAACCTCCTGTTCGTCGATCCATGCCTGGTCGAGCTCATCGTCTAGTGTAGTCTCAATAAAGGCGTGAGTGTGGTCGATGACAAGAAGTTCCACCTTTCTTTTGTCCCTTCGCAAGAGGACGTTGTCGAAATTTACGACACCATACCCCTCAACCCCTACCTCTGAGAAGCGATCCTTGTTCCGTATCCAAGTGTCCAAAACAACGAGTTTGGCAAGGTCTTCCGGACACCGGAGTTTTTGCAGCAGTCCAGATTTGGGCGACAACGAAACGGCTTCTTCCCAACGAGAAAAAAAAGCCGGTCCAGATGCAACTTGTAGGAGTGGGTGTCCCGGAAGTTCTAAGGCTGGGATGTCGGCGACTGCAAAGTCCGGCGTCTGTAACCCAATACAACTTGCCAACTCAGTGCCAACCAGTTCGCAGATTAAAGCCTCTGGACCTTGCGGGTTGCCGATGTATTTGACTATCGCCATTCCATCATCTGTGACAGCAGAAATGGGTTTTGTACTTGTATCAAGTACTCGGGTAACACGTTCAATCGATTCAGGCTGCCAATTTTTTCCTGCAAACACAGCCCTATCCACTTCTCAAATTCCTGACCTGAGCACCAAATAAACCGGCTCCCTGCAGCATGACTTGAAAGATAGTGAAATCACACCTCACAAGTAAAGCAACTTGAGTTTGGGGAGTTACCGAATGTCGGCTCCCAATATAGCTCTCTCGTTGGCTCGTACATGCAGCTAAGGTCCGGGCTCGTCCCGATGTGTAGATCATCCCTGTCCGCTTTGGGTTGATAGCAGCCGTCAGGATTTGGTCCTGTGAAAATTTTTCGTCCAGAAGCTAGTCACAAAAAGTCCAGAAGCTAGTGCGCCGCTACATACACAGAGTCCAGATGGTCGATTTTGTATGATGCAATTGCCGCGTCGATACGCATAGGTGTCCCCTGAAAATCCGTGGACATCCCGCGCGTTAACATGTCGCGCTCAGTTATGTGAGCCATATCAATGGCTTGTGACTTGGAGGCGAGTACCGGAATCGAACCGGTGTACACGGATTTGCAATCCGCTGCGTCACCACTCCGCCAACTCGCCTAAAGTAGTGTGAGGCCAGCATTTAACTGAGTCGGAATGGATGTGCAATAGCTTCTGCCATACAGTCTTTGGTTTGGATTGGTTCTCCAGCACGGTCAGTTTAGCCAGTTCATGACCATCATCGCGCGGACCATTTTGCGCATGTGTCGGGGGCACTGCCTGTGTACGTTTCACCGGCACCGGTTGTCTGGACAGAAAGCCGTTTCATGTGCTGGCTGCGGCAGCGATGGGCGCACATGCAGGCATCGACCTGCTCTATCTACGGGCAGCAAACTTTTTGCGCGTCCAACAAGTGTTTGACGGCGCCGACGTGCTGGCAGTGCCGAGACACGGTGAGTTCATCTCTTCTCGGCGGGCCTGCAGAGTACGCGTGTGAACAAACACAAAGCGCCGGGCCTTTGGCGAGATATTTCTCAAGGGGCGTGCCTATCTGAAAGACCAATTCTGCGCGGCGGAATTGACACCCATCGTTGATGCCACGGGCAATCTGATCGAGTGGCGCTATGGGAGCGATCCACAGGTTGGCACGCTGACTATCGGATCTCACAGCGATATGGTCCCTGGCGGCGGGCGGCTCAACAGAATCGCTGGCGTTCTGGCGGAGCCTGAGGTGGCATGGGCCCTGCGCGACACCGGGATAGCTCTGCGGCACAATCTGGGAATCGTAGATAGTTCTGCCCAAGAATTGAGCGTCTTTGGCTGGCTTGTGTCGGGTCGCGCGGCATGACAGGGAAGCTTGCGCAATCTGCGATTGATCCGGGCCTGTCGCAGAGATGCAGGGCCAGCGGAGCGGGGCACGATGCGGTGTTTTTCTCACGGATCGCCCCAGTGGCCATGCTTTTCATCCTTTGCAAGTGCGAGCGCAGCCAAGCACCAAAGGAATTGCCCCAACCTGGAAAATTGTCTGCCCGTGCCGCCGTTCTTTTGGAAACCGACTGGCGGCGGCTGTGCCACCGGTTTTGCGGCCTTCGCTCGCCTGTGAGACGGCCTTTGCGATTTTTTCCAAGAGCTTCCTTCAACAGCGCGTTCTGCATGCGCATCTCGGGATGCATCTTCCTGAAGCACAGGTTCTGTTCGGCGAGGTCTTTCATCCCAGCGATCAGGGACGCGTCCATGCCGCCAAATTTGGCCGGCCATTTGTAGAAACTTGCACGGCTCATCCCATATTTCCGTCACAGTTCAGAAACCGGCACACCGTCCTCTGCGTGCTTCAGGAGTCCCATGATCTGCACGTCGCCAAATCGTCCGTTCTTCATTCAACATCTCCTCAGATATCTGGTCGAGAAAATTCCGCCTTTAAACACCGTCAATTTCAGGGGGGATTACGATACGAGAGAAAATTTGGTCCTGTAAATTGTATCGAAACAACTGCCACGAATTGACTGAATGGCCTGGATGCGGCAAAAGTCTCTGTGATCACAGTTTGGAGGTTTCGCGCATGGCTTGGTCAGAGATTGCCGCATTCATGTTTGTTGCCACGCTATTGGTCATGTCACCAGGCCCGAATGGATTCCTGATTGCCAAGACTGTCCCGACGTCAGGGCGTTCCGCCGGATTTGCGAATGTTGCCGGGTTTGTCACAGCCTTCTTTTTGCACGGTGCGCTGTCTGTGCTTGGCATTTCGATAATTTTGGTCAAATCGTCGACGGCCTTCATGATCGTGAAGTACCTCGGCGCGGCCTATCTCATCTGGATCGGAATCAAGGCGCTGCGTGCGGCCTTCAAGGGTGTCGAAACCGCTGAAAAAGTTTCCCCAGCAAGAAACCGCAGAACTCTGTGGCGCGCCTTTGTGGAAGGATTTATTACCAACGCCCTGAATCCGAAAGTGTCGATGTTCTACCTAGCGGCCTTCCCGCAGTTCATCACTGTGGGCGAAACCTCTGCCGCTTCCTCCTTCCTTCTTGTGTTTTTTCACTCGGTTGTGGCAGCAGTCTGGTTCTCGGCCATGATACTTCTGTTCTCCAAACTCACTTCGGTGGCGCGGAGCGGCCATTTCCAGAGATGGCTGAAAGGTGTGACAGGAGTTGTCTTTATCGGATTCGGCGTGAAACTTGCGAGCTTCAAGCCAAGCATCTAGACAGCTGCCCAGGCTAATCACCCTGAGAAGGCCTGGGCCAGTCCGAAGAACCCACAAGAGCTCGGCGAGAGGTTCAGCGCTTTTGATCTTACGCAACGAAGGCTGAATACACGACAAACGTTTCGCGACATCCTGTCGATTCAACAGGCCAGCCACCCAGACAGCACGACATTCTCCACATTGCCGGTCCTTTCTGAAAACCAGCAGGCACCAAGTGGCAGTCTATGTCAGTTAGCGAAACTCGGCAGGCGGCTCGATGTTCTGCCTGGGCCTGCAAAGGTTATGTCATCGAAAATTGACCGTTATCCACCATCAGGGTTTCACCGTTGATAAAACTTGCATCATCGCTCGCCAGGAACAGAACTGCCGCGGCTACCTCTTCCGGCTCACAAATGCGCCCTTGCATACGGGCCACGTCCTCGTCGGACCAGTCTTGACCCAACGCTATCAGTTCCTCAGCTTCTCTTGTCCCGTGCGCAGTGCGGATCAACGCAGGAGCAACAGAATTGCAGCGGATGCCCTTGTCCCGAAATTCAACAGCGATGGCCCGGGTCAACTGGATGCAGGCACCTTTGGACGTGCAATACGCCGCCTCCAGCGCGGACGCGGTCAGACCTGAAATTGACGTGGTATTCACGATGGCCCCACCGCCGGCCTTTATCATGTGGGGTAAAATCGCCTGTGAGGTATGGAGCATTGAATTGACGTTGACCGCCATCATCCTGTTCCAATCCGCCTCTGTTGTGTCCAGGAACGGCTTAACGATCACCTTACCCGCGTGATTAAAAAGAACATCGATCCGGCCCCAGGCGGAGATTACCGACTTGATCGAGGCGTGAACATCCGCGCCCAGCGACACATCGGTTCTGGCAAAAATCACTTCCCCGCCGGTGGCCCTGATCCGGGCTGCGGTTTCCTTGCCCTTGACTTCGTTGACATCCAGGATCGCAACCTTGGCGCCTTCGGCGGCAAAGCGCAGCGCGGCAGCGGCACCGCAGCCATCGGCTCCGCCGGAGACAACCACAACCTGGCCTGCAAAACGGTCCATCATGCTGCCCCCTTGTTGGTCAGGCTGACATTGGCGGCCAAGGCCATGCTTTCGACAATTGCAGCATGGGATTTGCGCCCAAAACCGCGGGCCATCGCGGTCTGATAGAGCTCCATCGCAAGGGAATTGAAATAAAGTGGCACGTTGTGTTTGCGCGCCATTTCCCCGGCAAGACGGTGATCCTTGTGCATCAACTCAACAGGGAAGCCTTCCTCGTAGTCATTGGATGAAAGATAGGGGGCGAACTCTTCGAACATGGTAAAGCTTTGCGCGTCGGTGTGGCGAAATACCTTGAGCAAGGTCTCATGGGAGATGCCCATCGCCGCGCCCAGCACGAACCCTTCGGCCATGGAAGCCATATAGAGCCCGGCGATGAGATTCGAGATCAGCTTGACTGCATTGCCGGTACCAGCGGGCCCCAACAGCATCCAATGTTTGCCCAACGCATCAAACACCGGGACGGCACGATCAAAAGCCGCCTGATCACCGCCTGCCATAAAGGTGATCAGCCCCTTTTGCGCGCCAAAATGCCCGGCTCCGCCCGGCTCACCACCAGACATGGGGCACTCCAGATACTGATACCCGGCGCGGTCGCAGCTTTGGTACAGTTTGGTGGCGGTTTCGGGATCGATGGTCGAAATGTCCATGACCAGCGCACCGGAGTTTGCGGCGGCGAGGATACCGTTCTCGGCAACAACCTCCTGCTGCACGGCCTGTGGGTTCGGCAAAGCCAGCACAATGATGTCTGCCTGCGCCGCCAGATCCGCAGAGGACGCGGCAATAGTAGCACCCTCGGATTGCAACGCGGTGCATTTCGCGGGGTCCCGGTCATAGACCGTCAAGGCACCAAAGGCCTTGAGCAGATTGCGAGCATAGAAGCCACCGACATTCCCCAGTCCGATCAGACCAATACGTTCCTGCGCCATCTTTCGTTTCCCTCTTGTCTTTTGTTCCATAATATGGAACAATAATCCATATTATGAACTTAGCTATGCTCCGCAATCCTGCGGAGTCAAGTGATTTGGAGGCTGGCATTGACAGAACCGGTTCCCGGAGCAGCGGCACTGACCAAGGGTATTCAGGTCCTGAAGCTTTTGTCGGAGATCGGCAGACCCGCAAATCTTGCACATCTTCAGAAGGTTACCGGGATGCCCAAGGCAACCTTGCACCGCATACTGCAAGCGCTGATGTCCGAGGGGCTGGTGCGCCAAGATTTTTACGACAAAACGTTTCAGCTGGGATTTGGTCTGCTGCGGATGACACGAATCATGTTGGAGGACCTGCGTCTGCCCGAGCTGTCCAGGGACGTATTGGAAACGTTGCGAGACCAGACCGGTGAAACCGTTCATCTGGCGGTGCCAGAGCCTGCCGGAGTGACCTATATTGCTGTCCACCGCAGCACCCATCCGGTTGGCACCGTTGGGACCATAGGATCAATCTCGCCGTACCATTGTTCCTCAGCCGGAAAGGCGATTGCGGCCTTTGATCCAGGCGTTACCACCCGGATTTTGGCCGCTGATCTGCAAGCTTTGATGCCTGCAACTCTGACGGATCCTGCAACGCTGTCTGCCGATCTGGAGAAAACCCGAAAGCGGGGTTATGCAACAAATTTCGAAGAGGAATTCCCGGATGTCTTCGGGATTGGCGTGCCGGTAATGGACCGCCATGGGCGACCAGTGGCTTCAATCAGCATCACCATCCCTGGGTACCGGTTCGAAGCCGAAAGGACAGAGTCGATTGTTACGGCCGCCAAGGTCGCATCGGGGCAGATCAGCGACCGCTTGTAGGTGCCGATGACGTCTCGCCCAGCAACAGGTTTCGAACTTGGTTGAAAATGGGGGATCTGGCAAAAGACGGAGCCGTCTCTGCGACGAGGCGTGTCGGCAAATCAAGGCTGGCTGAAAATGGTCGCACCAGTTCACCACTGTCCAGTAACGGCTGGACCAGTGCCTCATGCGCGATCAGCACACCGCCACCGTGGCGGGCTTCTTCCAGGGCAACGGAAAACAACGAATGCACTGTGCCGGCGCGGGCAATCCCATCGCCATCTGGCTGGGCGCTCAACCACATGTCCCAGTCATTGGCCCAGGCCCCATCATGCAACAGCGTTTCCTTGCTCAGGTCGGCAAGCCCGTCCAGACGTGCCGCAATCTCAGGGGCGCAGACCGGGAAAATCCTGTCTCGGGCGACTTCCACCTCGTTGGTACCCAATGGAGCAGCGCTGTAGAACAAGGTCAGATCAAAAGGTTCGCGGGTCAGATTTGGCGGAGTTTCCATCGCGACCACGGATACTGAAATTTCCGGTATAGCCCTGCGTATCTGCCCAAGCCGGGGCGGCAGCCATAGCTGAGCAATCGAGGGCAGGGCTGCCACTTTTACTTTACTCGGCGCCGCTTTGGCGCGCAGGGCCTGCACCGCCAATCCGAGCTGATCGAAGGCTGACGTGAATCCGGGCAACAGCTCCTCGGCAAGCGGTGTCAGCACGACTCCACGGGCATTGCGGACAAACAGCGGCGCCTCGGCCCAGGCCTCCAACGATTTGATATGCTGGGTGACGGCACCAGGGGTCACCGCCAGTTCATCGGCGGCTGCAGTAAAGCTGCCCAATCGTGCGGCAGCTTCAAACGCACGCAGTGCGTTCAGATGTGGCCCTTTGGGACGGACGGGGACAATTGCCATGATCTGAGCCTTAGTTTTTCTACGCGAAATTTATAGCAATACTGATTTGCTTTGAACAGGTTGAAAACCGCATCTTGAGGGCAGTCCAACATGTGATCCGAAGGAGCCCTCATGTCGCAGCATTTCACCCTATCCGTCGTCGCCGCCGATCCGCTGGTGGCCAAAGCCCTGGCCAGCGAGAAGACGCGCCAGCAGGACCAGATCGAATTAATCGCCTCGGAAAACATTGTCAGCCGGGCGGTGCTGGATGCACTAGGCCACGAGATGACCAACAAGACGCTCGAGGGCTATCCGGGCAACCGCTTTCACGGCGGCGGGCGTTTTGTCGACGTGGTAGAGGATGCAGCCATTGATCGTGCCAAGCAGCTGTTCGGCTGCGATTATGTCAATGTCCAACCGCATTCCGGCAGCCAAGCCAATTTGGCGGTTTTCTTTCTGTTGTTGAAACCAGGCGACAAGGTTCTGTCGCTGGATCTGGCCGCAGGTGGCCATCTGAGCCACGGGTTGAAGGCCAACCTTTCGGGCCGCTGGTTTGAGCCGCACCACTATGGCGTTGATGCGGACAGCGAAGTTATCGACTATGAAGCCTTGGAACGTCAGGCAGAAGAAATTCAGCCCAAGCTGATCATCACCGGCGGCTCGGCCTACCCGCGCGCGATCGATTTTGAACGTATGGGGGCGATCGCCAAAAAGGTCGGTGCCTGGTTCCATGTGGACATGGCCCATATCGCCGGTCTGGTCGCGGCCGGCGTACATGCTTCCCCCTTTCCGCATGCCGATATCGTCACCTGCACAACCACCAAAACCCTGCGAGGACCCCGTGGCGGTCTGATCCTGACCAACAACGCAGACTGGTTCAAAAAATTGCAATCGGCAGTTTTCCCGGGCGTTCAGGGCTCGATCCACAGCCAAGTGCTCGCGGCCAAGGCCGTGTGCCTGGGCGAGGCTTTGACGGATGAGTTCAAAGAATATGCCACGCAGGTGAAGAGCAATGCCGCAACTCTGGCGACGACCCTGCAAAAACGCGGGTTGCGCATCGTGTCGGGCGGCACCGACACCCATCTGGTGCTGGTCGATCTCAGCCCCAAGGGCATCACCGGCAAACGCGCCGAAACGGTGTTGGAACAGGCCAATATCACCGCCAACAAGAATGCCATTCCCAACGACAGCCCGCGTCCACCCGAATGGGTCGGCCTGCGGCTGGGGGCTGGCGCGGCCACCACGCGGGGCATGAAGGAAGCCGAGTTCGAGGCGCTGGGTGAGATGATCGCCGACCTGGTCGAGGCCGAAGCTGCCGAAGACACCGATGCCGCCGTCGCACGCTGCAAGGCCCAAGTGGCCGAACTCTGCACTGCTTTCCCAGTCTACAACGGCTGATCCACTACTCTCCCCAGCAGGCTGTCCACCACCTGCTGTCCTGGCCTCGCGGTGCTCTCTTTATTGCGGCGGGGCATTTTTATGCCGCAAACACATTACCTGCCAGCCGTTTCCGGGATGGTTGCAAATCCGAAATCGGGCATGCTGGCTGCAAGCAAAAAGGACAACGAAATGGACAAAACCCTGGTGAGCCGCTTGCAGGCGCTAGAGCCGCTGATGTGGATCAACCCCGGGCTGGGCCCCACGGCCTCGGTGCAGGTGCCAGTGCGGCCAGAACAGGTGGCGGAGGCAGAAAAGAACTGGCGCTTGCTGGGGCCGCTGCTACAGCATTGCTTTGCCGATCTGCAACACAGCGGCGGTGTGATTGCCTCTGAATTGACCGAGGCGACGGATCTGGCGACGGCCATGGGCAAGGCACCGGGTCGTTACTTTGTGAAGGGCGATCACGCGCTGCCAGTGGCGGGTTCTGTCAAGGCACGCGGCGGGGTATATGAAGTCTTCTTGCATGCGCTGTCTCTCGCGCGGCAGTTGGGGTTGATCGCACCGGATGCAACACCATCTGAGCTGGCATCTGACGCCGTACGGAAGAAATTTGGCGGCTTCACCGTTGCGGTTGGATCAACCGGCAACCTGGGTCTAAGCGTTGGTATCGCCGCCCGTGCGCTGGGGTTCCGCGCCGTTGTACATATGTCGGCGGATGCCAAGCCCTGGAAGGTTACGCGCCTGCGCCGCCATGGGGTCGATGTGGTGCAGCACCAGGCGGATTACGGCACTGCGGTCGCCTCAGCCCGGCAACAGGCACAGGCGGATTCAACGATCTATTTCGTCGATGACGAACGATCGGAACTGCTGTTCTTTGGCTATTCCGCCGCCGCTGCGGAGTTGCGCGATCAGCTGACCGAGCGGCAGGTCCCGGTGGACGCGAACCATCCGTTATTCCTTTATCTGCCCTGCGGTATTGGCGGTGCGCCGGGCGGGATAGCTTATGGGCTGAAGCAGGTGTTTGGCGATCATGCCCATTGCTTCTTTGTCGAACCGGCACAATCGCCCTGCGCACTTGTGCAACTGGCTTCGGGGCTGAAAAGCGTGGTGACTGTTTATGACATCGGCCTGACCAACCAGACCGAAGCAGATGGCATGGCGGTAGCCGAGGTCAGCCAGTTCGTGGCGCAAGTCATGCAGCCCTTGCTGAGTGGGGTTTACACCGTTGCGGATGACGATTTGTTCCGCTGGCTGGCGCTGGCACAGGAACATGCGGGGCTGCAGTTGGAGCCTTCGGCCGCCGCCTGCCTTGGCGGACCGCAGAT
This sequence comes from Aliisedimentitalea scapharcae, assembly GCF_045277565.1. Classification (NCBI taxonomy): domain Bacteria; kingdom Pseudomonadati; phylum Pseudomonadota; class Alphaproteobacteria; order Rhodobacterales; family Roseobacteraceae; genus Aliisedimentitalea; species Aliisedimentitalea scapharcae. The sequence goes on from NZ_CP123585.1 coordinate 200,930, forward strand.
GCTGCTGTCAACGGCGGAAGGGCAAGGCTATCTGGCGCAACACGGGCTGGATGCCTGCATCGGACAAGGTACCCATGTGATGTGGGCCACCGGCGGCAGCCTGGTTCCCCAGGATGAATATCAGGGTTTCTTGCAAAAAGGCTGCGCTCTGATGGTATGAGGCCCAGATGGCTGGATCAGCCGGCCACCCCGGTATAGCGCAACTTGCGGGCTTCGGTCGGCTTTTGCCCGTATCGCTCCCGGTACCAGTGCGAGAAATTGGAATTGGAGGTAAAACCGCTGGCCACGCAAACCTCCATGATCGGAAGGTCAGTTTGGTAAAGAAGCTGATGTGCGTGCTCAAGCCGGATATTACGGTAGACGGTCATTGGTGTTTCGCCGAATTTGCAGCGAAAACTACGCTCCAACTGGCGCGGCGAAACAGCCAGCGCCAACGCCAGGCTGCGGCCCGGGATTGGGGTGTCGATATTGTCCTGCATCATCTCCAGGCCACGCAAGAGCAGGGGGCTGCCCTCAGCTTGGCGCAAGTATTTGCTCTGCTCGGACAAGGCACGTGCGCGCGTGTCCAGGGTGAGCCCGACATCAGCGGCGACGGATTGCGCCACAAAGGCACCCAGATCCTCGGCCACCAGCGCCAGGATCATGTGCATCGCGGCAATACCGCCAAAGGCACTGTGGACATGGCCGTCCTGCCAGACCGGGCCGGGGTCTGAACACACGGCAAAGCGGCTTTCTCGTGCGGCAAACTCAAGCCGGGGGTGGACCGTCACCTCTCGTTGGCTCAACCCCGGCAGGTCCTGCAACAGGAACACCGCCCCGCCAACCAGGCCGATACGATGAAAACACGGCAATTTACTACGTAGCGGACTTCTGATTTCCGGGGACGCCTGCCAACGTTCGCTGCTTTGCCCGAACAGGATCAGGGTCTGGTTGCGCCCGCCACTGCTGACACCGCGCAGCTGATCAAGCCCGGCAGAGATCTTAACACGATAGAAATCCTGGCCCGTCAGCTCATTTGCAGCTTCAAGCAATTCCGTGCAGGCGCCAATGGCGGCATTGGAGTTGCTGGATTGTACCAGGATCGAGACCTTGTGCAGACCGATGGAACTTGAGCGGCCAGAGAAGGGGGCGACGGCTTGATCATACATTCGGACACTCCAACAAGCGGGGGGCGGGACTTGATCAATTCTGGCGGCCACACGGGTGCGGAGCAAACCAGTATTTCTGCAAACTTGGCCTAGAAAAAATGAATCATGCGCTTGAGCTAGGCGAACGTGAAACGGCAGGCCCGGAAAACCGGGCTTGCCTATGTCTTCAACCTTTGGCGATGGCGTCGGCCAATGCGTCCCAAAGATACTCGCTCATCGAACGGCGTACCCGAAGCAAGAACCGGTTCTGGTCCAGCTGCGCGAGAATGACTACAGCTTGCAGGAAGTGGCTCTGGGCGCAGCTGCCAGTGCTGAACACGCGCGGGTGCAGATCCAGTGGACAGCCCTTCTCCAGGATCCGACGGGCCCCTTCACCGCTCAGCACCATGGCAACCGAATGGTCGGAGACGTCGGTCACCGCTGTGTGCTTGCCGACAAGCGCTGTTTCCAGCGCGGTCTGAAGGTTGGCGATGGCCGCGTGCGGTGCATGTACCAACCACTCGTCTGGCCCCAGCCACAACACGGTGACAAAACCGATACTGGCAAAGGTGTTGGCCTGTTTCGGAACCTCGACGCCAAGCGCCTTGGAAGCCGCGACACAAGACGCTTCGTCCATGAGGCGAAGGTTCAAAGTGCCGAATTCCTCGGCGTGGTTCAAGCTGCTGGTGCCGGTTACCGGAGGTTTCCGGGTGATCAGCGACCGTGCAACTGGGGTAAATACCATGTCCTTAGGCATGGGCGCGTTCTCCTTTTGCGTCATAGAACACCGGTGCGGTCAGGGTAACTTTCTCAGCATCACCATTGATGTTGCGCACTGTAAGGGTCTGACCGATGCAGGCACGGCCGTCTTCGACCAACGCCAGCGCGATCGACCGGCCCAGGTTTTCTGACCAATAGGTCGAGCAGACCCAGCCCACGGTTTTCACCGGCGGCGCCTGGGTGGCCATCTCCACCAAATGCGAGCCATGCGGGATTACATAGTCGCGCTTGTCGGTCAGCAGGCCCACCAGCTGCTTGCGCCCGCTGCGCACCACTTCGGGCGCGTCAAAGCCGCGCTTGCCGATGAAGTCGCCCTTCTTTTTCGACACGATCCAGCCCATGCCCAGGTCCATCGGGGTCACCGTGCCGTCGGTGTCCTGGCCAACAACGACAAAGCCGCGTTCGGCGCGCAGGATGTGCAGCGCTTCGGTGCCAAAGGGGATGATCTCAAACTCCCGACCTGCTTCAATGATCTGTTCCCAAACATACTGGCCATAGCGCGCGGGGACATTGATCTCGAAACTGGATTCACCGGTGAAGCTGACCCGCAGGATGCGGGCGTCGACGCCTGCCACTTTGCCGTCCTTCATGGTCATGAAGGGGAAGGCGCCAGCCGAGATATCCAAAGAGGTGAGCTTTTCCAATACCTTGCGGGCATTGGGGCCGGCCAGCGAACAGACCGCCCAGTGTTCGGCCACATTGGTCAGATACACGTCCAAATGCGGCCACTCCACCTGCAGCCAGTCTTCCAGCCAGGCCAGAACCGCCGCTGCGTTGCCGGTGGTGGTGGTCATGTGACAGTGGTTTTCACCCAGTTTGGTGGTGACACCATCGTCAAAGATCATGCCGCGTTCGTTCAGCATGAAGCCGTATTTGGCCTGGCCCACCTTCAGCTTGTCCCAGGCGTTGGTATAAACAAGGTTAAGGAACTTGGTGGCATCCGGGCCGCGCACGTCGATCTTGCCCAGGGTCGAGGCGTCATAGATCCCGACCGACTGACGCACCATCTTTACTTCGCGGTTCTCAGCGACTTTGTGGCTTTCGCCAGGGCGGGCATAGACCAAGGGCCGCAGAAAATCGCCCATCGCCTCCATCACTGCGCCGTTCTGGCTGTGCCAGTCCCACATCGGGGTTTTTTGGGTGAAGTGAAACAATTCGCCCGCGTTCTGTCCGGCCATCGCGCCAAAGGTGGTTGGCGTATAGGGCGGGCGAAATGTGGTGGTGCCGACGCCGGGGATAGTGTCCCCGCGCAGATCCGCCATGATCGCCAACGCGTTCACATTCGACATCTTACCCTGATCGGTGGCCATGCCGGTGGTGGTATAGCGCTTCAGATGCTCGACCGAGACATACCCTTCGCGGTGGGCAAGGTGAATATCCGCGGCGGTCACGTCGTTCTGGTGATCGTGGAAGGCTTTCTTGCTTTCGCCGACCGGCTTGCGCGACGTTACATAGTAGATCGGACGCAAGTCAAAGGCTTCCTCAGACGCTGCAATTGGGGTCTTGGCAACCCCGTCAAATCCGGCGTCCCGGGCTGCGGCCATGCCGACCTCGGTGCCCTCAGCCAGACAACCTGCCAGATCAAATGTGCCATTGCCCGAACCCGCCGCGCGGACCTTCTGCTGGCAGAACTCCGGTTTGAAACATGCCACTGCGGGATCCCAGGCGACTTTGCCGCGGGCTTGGCTCCACATATGGACCGACGGGTTCCAGCCAGCGGATACGCCAATCGCGTCGCAAGGGATCAGGATTGAATTGCCAGCGACCGTGCGCCCGTCATTACTAAGCGGCGCAATCTCACAGCCTTTCACGCTATGTTTGCCCCTGGTGGCAACGATACCAAAACCTGCGTCGACCTGAATGCCTTTGGCCTGCGCGGCTTCGAATGCGGGTCCTGATGGCGATGGACGGGTATCAACGATGGTCACCTCGGCACCGGCATCACGGGCATCGATGGCGGCGGCATAGGCAGAGTTGTTGTTGGTGAAGATCACCACCTGTTTGCCCGGCAGCACGCCATATTGGTTCACATATGTGCGCAGAGCGCTGGCCATCATGATGCCAGGGCGGTCGTTTTCCGCAAAAACCGGCGGACGCTCATGCGCGCCGGCAGCCAGCACCACTTGTGCGGCCCGGATTTTCCAGAACCGTTCGCGTACACCGTTCTGACGGGGGCCATTGTGGTTGGTCACCCGCTCTAGCGCGGTGATGTAGTTGTGGTCGTAATAGGCCGAAGCGGTAGTGCGGGTCAGCACGGTGACCTCTTCGATGGCCTCCAGTTCGCTCAGCGTATCAGTAATCCACTGGTCGGCAGGCTTGCCGTCGATATCTTCGCCCGTGGTCAGGAGCGAGCCGCCAGCCGATGCGTTTTCATCCAGAACGATGACCCGCGCGCCGGTGCGGCCAGCATTCAGCGCTGCCGCTAGACCAGCAGGACCCATGCCGACAACCAATACATCGCAATGCACATGGCGGTGTTCATAGACATCCGGATCGTTTTCTTCGGGACATTTGCCCAGACCGGCGGACTTGCGGATCACCGGTTCAAACACTTTCTCCCACCAGCTCGCGGGCCACATGAAGGTCTTATAATAAAAGCCCGAAGGGATGAGCCGGGATGCTGCATTGTTGACCGCGCCCACGTCCCAGCGGACCGAGGGCCAGCAGTTCTGGCTGGCCGCACTCAGCCCATCATAAAGCTCGACCATGGTGGCGCGGGTGTTCGGTTCGGTCCAGGCACCGGTTTCCAACTGCACGAGGCCCGAGGGTTCTTCGGACCCGGCGGTGTATACGCCGCGCGGGCGATGGTATTTGAACGACCGGCCCAATAGTTTGACATTATTGGCCAGCAAAGCGGACGCAAGCGTGTCGCCCTCATAGCCCTGATAGCTTTTGCCATTGAAGGTAAAGCTGACCGGTTTCGCGCGGTTTATCCGCCCTTTGCCGGTTACGCGGTTTACTTGTGCCATTTTACTTGGCCTCGGTTTCAGTGGTTGCTTCGAATTCGGATTTCGACAGGACACCGTCCCAATCGTCGGGCGGCAGGGGCGCGGTTTCGCCCACCTTGTAGGTGGCCCAGAACTGGTCGGTCACCGTGTGGCGTACTGCGTTGAACCAGCGGCGACAGCCCATTGCGTGGTTCCAGCGTTCCTGATGCGCACCTTTGGGGTTCTTGCGGGTGAACAGATAGCGGGCAAACTCAGCATCGCTGATCGCGGCCATGTCTTTGGGCCGCGCAATATGCGCCTCGCCGCCATACGCGAATTCGGTGAGGTTGCGTTTGCCACAAAAGGGGCAATCTACTTGGATCATGCTCTTTTTCCTTAGTGCGCAGCTGCAGCCGCCGCGGCCTCGTCGACCAGGCGGCCCGAGGTGAAGCGGTCAAGCGAGAAGGGTTTGGCGATGGGATGCAATTCGTCCTTGGCGAGACTGGCAGCAAACACGTTGCCCGATCCCGGTGTCGCCTTGAAGCCGCCAGTGCCCCAGCCGGAATTGACATACAGACCGTCAACACCGGTGTGGCTGATGATGGGTGACCGGTCGGGCGAAATATCCACGATCCCGGCCCATTGCCGCATCATCCTGAGCCGCGAGAAAATCGGCATCAGCTCGATCAGCGGACCGATCACATGGTCAACCGCATCCAGCCCGCCGCGCTGCGAATAGGAGTTCTGGGGGTCGGTCCCTGCGCCCACCACCAGCTCGCCCTTGTCGGATTGACTGACGTAGACGTGGATGCCGTTGGACATCAGAACGCAGTCGATGACCGGTTTGATCGGCTCTGAGACCAACGCCTGCAGCGGTACCGATTCCAGCGGCATGTCCACGCCCGCTTTTTGCATCACGACCGAAGTATGGCCTGCTGCCACCACGCCAACGCGGTTCGACCGGATATTGCCGCGGGTGGTTTTCACCCCCATGACTTTTCCACCCTGAATGTCGAAACCGGTGACTTCACAGTTCTGGATGATATCGACACCCAGGCTGTCAGCGGCGCGGGCATAGCCCCAGGCCACCGCATCATGGCGGGCGGTGCCCGCACGTTTTTGCAGCAGCGCGCCCATCACAGGATAGCGGCAGTTGATGTTGATCTCGGGGATCATTTCTTTGACCTGACCGGGGCTCAGAAATTCGTTCTCGATCCCGTTCAGGTGGATCGCATTGCCACGACGTTGGATCTCCTGCATCTCATGCTCGGAATGTGCCAGAAAGCACAGACCGCGCTGCGAGAACATCAGGTTATAGTTCAGCTCCTGGGTCAGCCCTTCCCAGAGCTTCATTGAATGCTCGTAAATGGCCGAGCTGTCGTCCCACAGGTAATTGGAGCGCACCACGGTGGTGTTCCGCCCGGTGTTACCGCCGCCGATCCAGCCCTTTTCCAGGATCGCGACATTGGTGATGCCGTGTTCCTTGGCCAAATAATACGCGGTCGCCAGACCGTGGCCGCCGCCACCGATGATGATCACATCATAGGCCGGTTTGGGGTCGGGATCGCGCCATGCGCGCTGCCAGCCCTTATGATACCCTAGGCTTTTGCCCAGGATATTCAGGAGTGAATATCGTTGCATTTTATGAGTCTCTTGGTTGGTCTTGCTGCCCCGGCCATCCGGGGCGGCAAGGAGGTTTTCTTGAACATGGCCGGGGTATGCGACCCCGGCGGGGGGCCTCAGCCGAAAATCAGCGTCGGCAACCACAGCGCCACATCAGGCACATATGTGGTGATGATCAGCGTCGGCAGCCAGGCAAACGCGATGAAGACCAGAATAGGCTTCAGCATGGTATTCACCGGCGTGCCGGTGACCCGCGCGCCCAGATAGAGCAGTGGCGCAGTCGGCGGCGTGATGTTCGCCATCCCGAGGTTCACACCCAGAACAGCGGCAAAATGCACCGGATCCATGCCCACCGAAGTGACGATCGGCAACAGCAGCGGCGCCGAAAGCAGCAGGCCCGAGATATCATCCATCAACATCCCGATCAGGATCATCACGATGTTCACCATCAAGAGGATGATGATCGGGTTTTCGCTGACCGAATAGACCAGTTCCTTGGCCAGTGTCGGAATGTCCTCGAAGATCAGAAAGCGCGACACAATCAACACCATAAAGATCATCGCCATAACAACACCGATGGTCACACCGGGCTGACGAAGGGTCAGCAGCAACGTGCGCCAGGTCAAACCCTTGTAGATGTAGATGCCGATTGGGATGGCATAGAGCACAGCCACGCCTGCCGCTTCGGTCGGGGTCATGATGCCGCCATAGATGCCACCCAAGATGATGGCGGGCATCAGGAATGCGGGCGTGGCAATCGCTGAACGCTTGCGCCATTCGCGCAGAAAGTGCTTGGGCCGGTCGGTCAGCACAATGTCCTGGTTCTTGCGCAGCATAAAAAAGTTCACGATGCACAAAAGCGTCACCAGGATGATGCCCGGCACCACGGTGGAGAGAAAGCACTTCAGAACCGACTGCTGGGTTACCCACGCATAGAGGATCTGCGCCGCTGACGGTGGGATCAACAGACCCAGAGGGCTTGCGGCCACGATCAGCGCCGCTGACATGCCCTGTGGATACTTGGCCTCGCGCAGGTGCGGCATCATGATACCACCGATGCAGGTCAACGTTGCCGCGCCCGACCCGGAGATGGCCCCGAAGATTGCCGAGGCCACAACAGCCGCCGCAGTCAAACCTCCGCGAATGTGACCCACGAACAGTTCGGCCAAATTGACCAATGGTCCGGCGATCTTGCCCTTTTCCATGACCGCGCCAGCCATGATGAACAGTGGGATGGCCAGCAGCACGACCGAATTCATTTTCCAGTGGCCCGAAGGCAGATAGCCCGCAACGTCATGGCCGCCAAACAGCCACAGGAACACCAGTACGCCGCCAAAAGACAGTGGCACCGAGACGCCAACCAGCAAGAGAGTACAGATGATGAGAATGGAAATACCGATGATCATTTGTTGGGTCCTCTCGCGCTTTGACGCGGGATCAGCTGATTGTCTTCGCGGGTGTCCGGCGCACCGGTTTTCAGCAGAACGTACAGATGCAGGATTGAGTAGACCGCCATCAGGATGAAACCGAAGAAGATGCCGATGCGCGGCACCAGAAACGGGATATGCAGAGCAATGGTGGTCTGCCAGTTCGGGTAATAGCTGATCTCGTCCGCGATCATCAGATAGGCCCAATAGATGATGGCAAAGGTGATCAGCACTTCGATGAACTCGATGATCACATTGCGCAGCCACAGTTTGCGTGGGTCCTTGATGACAAAGCCGAGCAGATCGGCGTTCACGTGGCTTTTGTCGTATGTTCCCATGGCCGAGGCCATGAAGAACATCCAGAAGCAGATCACCATCAGCCATTCTTCATAGGCAAACAGGTCCGCGCTGAACCCGTAGCGGGCGACCACGACAAAGCCAAAGGTCAGGGCCATGATCAGCGAAGCAACGACGATGATGAAGTTTTTTATGGCCAGCGCGACCCGGACGGGCCCTGCGATGGCATTCGGAAGTTTGTCGACAAGCTCAGGCATGTCTCTCCCCTTCTTGGTAGAGATTCCGCACCAGCGGAAAAAAACGGGCGGCAGCCGGTTTGCACCGTGCCACCGCCCGGCCGGGAGGAGGGCTTATTTGTCTGCCAACAAACGGTCGAGGATGTCCTGGCCCACGATCTCGCCAACTTGTGGCCAGACGTTTTCACGCACATGGGCAACCATCGCAGCCTTTTCTTCGGCGGTTGGGTCCAGAATTTCATAACCGGAGTCCAGCAGCTTGGCGCGGAAGGCATCGTCGTTGTCCAGATTCCACTGGGTGAACTCGGCTGAGGCCTTTTCAAAAGCTGAAGAAACCACGGCCTGCTGCTCTTCGTTCATTTTGTCCCATGTGCGGTTCGAAGCGTAGTAGGTCGAACCTTCGATGAACGCACCGTAGGGGATGAAGTATTTGCCGACATCGGACACGGCGAAAGTGGTGTAGGTCAGCTGTGCGGTGCAGCAGATGGCACCGTCAACCACGCCTGACTGGATTGCCGGGAACACTTCTGCCCAGTTCATAGTGGTGGTGTTGAACCCCAGCGATTCAGTGGTCGCCTTGGCAACATTCGAGGACCACACGCGGATATTCATATCCTTGGTTCCGGTGCCCGCCCAATCGGTGGGCTTCTTGTCAGCTACGATGCCGATGAAACCTTCGGCGTTGTTGGCCAGCAGGTGGATGCCGATATTATCCAGACGCTCACGGAAAATCTGGTTATAGGCGCTCTCGCGGTTCATGTAGATGCGTTCGACGTCGGCGTTGTCCGACACCAGGAATGGCAGCGAGTTGATCTCAAACGCCGGATCTTTGTGGGCGTAGACAAAACCATAGACCAGATCAACGTTGCCCCGGATTGCGTCTTCCAGAAGCTCCTCGCCGGAACCAAGCTGGTTGGCGGGAAACAGCGAGATTTTCAGGCCGACATCCGCGGCTTCAATCTCGGCTTTGATCTGTTCCATCATTTTTGAACCTTGATGTTCAACCGGAAAGGTACCGGCGAATTTCAGGCGCAGATCAGCGGCCATTGCAGGCAACGCAGACACGGCTGCGACTGTGCCTGCAAGCAGGGCGCTCATGACGGATTTCTTGAATGTCATCTTAGAAGTTCCTCTGTTTCGTGCCCGGCTGTTTTGCAGCAGCGCGGGCCTCCTCCCATCCGGCGAACCTGCTGATTCACCGTTGGCATAGACTTCCAAAGTGCTCCCACTTTGTATTGAACATCAGGACGCATTCGTTGTATGAATCGGACAAGGGAAAACCTAATTTGGTCTTAGATGTTCAGCAACACCGCCTATCCAAGCGAACCTGACCTGAGGATTGGCCTGGTTCCACTGAATCAATTCACCATGATGCCCCTGACATGCGTTGTTGAATGTTTGCGTCATGCTGCCGATAAAATGGACTTTAGTCGTCAAATTTATTGTCAGTGGAGCCTGTTGTCCAAAGACAAGACCCCAGTCCGGGCCAGTTGTGGCTTTGAAATCCTGCCCACTGAAATTTTTAACCCTCAGGCCAAATTTGATTATCTCTTGGTGTTTGCTGGCTTGATGCCCGCCGCTTTGATGGCACCCCCCGAAACCCGGGACTACCTGCAGCGGATGCATGCGCAAGGCACCCCGCTGGTCGGAATTGATACCGGCGTAATGCTGTTGGCCCAGCTTGGTTTGCTGGATGCGCGGGAGTGCGCCATGCATTTTCATCACAAGACCGACCTGGAGGAAAATTTTCCTGCGGTTCGCCCCGTGCTGGACCAGCCGTTCATCGACCTCGGGGATGTTATCACTTGCCCCGGCGGCGCGCGCGCTCTTGATCTGATCCTGCATCTGATTGGCAAACATTGCGGCAAGGCGCGGGCGCAAAAAGCGATACGGCAGCTGATGATCGACCCCAAACATATCTCCAACACCTCTGCCCATATGCCCTATGCCAATCTCACCGACTGCGGTGACTGGCGGGTCGAGAAGGCGGTCGCGCTGATGGAAGGGCATGTCTCCACGCCGCTACAGGTCTCGGAGCTGGCCGGGCTGATGGGGATCAGCACCCGCAACCTGACCCGGGCCTTTCACGAGCAGGCGGGCGAAAGCCCCGCCGTCGTGTTCCGCAACATACGACTGGCCAGCAGTCACTGGTTACTCTTGAACACCAACCGTTCAATCGCGCAGATTGCCTATGAATGCGGCTTTGCCGACTCCGCCCATTTCAACCGCTGGTTCCACAAAACTTATAGCCTGCCGCCCAACGAATTCCGCCAAAGCCGCAAACGGCTCGGTCAGATCGACAGCTGACTCTCCGCAGAAAAAGAAAAGAGACAGACATGCGCCGCCGCCTGCCCCCGCTTTACTCCCTGCGTGCCTTTGAGGCCGCCGCCCGCCATTCCAGTTTTTCCAAGGCTTCAAATGAGCTCAACCTGACCGCAGCGGCTATCGCCCATCAAGTCAAGAAACTGGAGATGGAACTGGGTGTGGAGTTGTTCCAGCGTCGCCCGCGCGGAGTCGAGCTGAATGAGGCGGGCAAAGAATACCTGCGGATTGTGGAGCGCTTGCTAGATGATTTGACCAGGGAAACCCAACTGTTCAAGGCGCAACACCGCGCCCAGCCAATCCGCATCGCCGCGTTGCATGTTGTAAGCGAACGACTGGTAAGACCGTTGGTACAGGCGTTCTTTTCTGATCATCCAGACGTGCGGGCAGAGCTGATTGCTGACATGGTCGAACCTGACTTTCGCTCTGGCAACCTGGATGTGGTCGTCTGGCATGGCGAGATTCCACCGCCGCAATATCCGTCGATCCGTATCATGTCGGAAACCCTGACGCCGGTTTGCGCACCGCAGCTTTTAGAGGGTTTTCCAGCGGGAATGACGATGGATGATGTGCAAAAGATCCCGGCTCTTTACGATCTCTATTGGGATGACGACTGGACAACATGGCTCGAGGCCGCGGGTGGTCGCGACTTGCAGAATAGCCTTGGATTCAGCCTGTATTCCGCGATGATCCAGACGGTGCGGGAAGGCGGTGGTATCGCCATCGGACACACCGGTTTGCTGGAAAAAGAGCTGAAGAGCGGTCAATTGGTGAAACCCTTCGATTTGGAGATACCCAGCCGAAAAAGCTATTTCGCATTGACGACAAACGAGATTCTTCGGAAGCCGGGCGTCGCGGCATTTTGGGAATGGCTCGCAGAGGCAACACAAGCAATGGACAAGTAACAAGTCATCTGCCCCCCTGCGTCGCAGGTCATGGTTCGGCCCTCCCTAAGGGAAGGCGCGACTCTTTTTGTGCGATTTCAGCCCAAGCCGTTCATCTTCAGCACTGTGCCCAGATAGATGCTGCTGGCCTGAAGCAGCTGGTGCACTTGGATGTACTCGTCGGTGCTGTGTGCCTGTGCCAGATCACCGGGGCCGCAAATCACGCAAGGAAAACCCAAGTTGGGCGCATCAGTCCCGCCTGGAAAAGCAGTGAACTCCGGCTCCCGCCCCAACACCTCACGGGCCGCTTCTGTCAGCGAGGCCACTATGGCAGAGTCCCGAGGCACGTTGAGTGCGGGTGCCAAGAGGGTCGGACCCGAGACTTCGGCTTTCAGGTCCGGTAGTGTTTTCTTCAGCTCCCGCAGACGGCGGCGATAGTCTTCCAGGATGTCCTCCGGCTCTTCGCCCGGTAAAAACCGACGGTCTACCTCCATTTCGCAATACTCCGGGATGCCTGAAACAAACGCGCCGCCACGGATCACATTCATCGAAAACCGGCCTGTACCGCACAGCGGGTGCGGCGCGGGGTTTTGCTGCAGTTCAGCGTTCAAACCTGACAGATGCCCGATCACTTTCCCCATATGCTCAACCGCGTTGACACCATTTTCGGGGCCGGACGAATGCGTGGCCACTCCATAGGTGCGGATCATCGCACCCAGTTGGCCCTTGTGCGACGGGCAGATCGCCAGCTTTGAAGGCTCGCCAATGATGCCAAAGTCGGCGTGGGGGCCACTACGGCCCATCTCTGCCGAACCCGTCAGCAAATGCTCCTCGTCCGAAATACCGGCAATGATCAGATCACCCGGCAGTTCGGTTCCGCTGGCCTGCAGCATCCGGATCACCTCCAGATAGCAGGCAAAGGCCCCCTTCATGTCGCAGGACCCGCGCCCTGTCACTTTGCCGTCCACCAGCCGCGCCTCAAAGGCATCGCCATACCCTTCGACGCCAACGGTATCCATATGCGCGGCCAGCATGATGGTTGGGCCGCCACCGGTTCCTTTCAGCCGCCCCCAGATATTGGGGCGTCCCGGCGCAACTTCGCGCCATCCGGTCTCCAGTCCTAGCACGTGTAAACGGGCCAACAGATCTTCGGCCAACTCCTGCTCGCGGCAACCCGCAGAGGGTGTGTCGTCAAACGGATTTACGCTTTGGATTCGGATCAGCTCAATCAACGTATTCGTCAGCCGCGTTACATCGGGGGTCACATTCATCATCAGATCTTTCGTCACACCGCCGCCCGGGCCTTGCCCACCCGAGCATTCAGGCGGCCACCGTCGGCCAACGCCAGCACCATCATGATCTCGTCAGGGCGTGGGCTGTCCGCCACGCTGACCGTCATTGCGTCAAAGTGATCAAACGACCAGAGGTCATCCTTGTGCCCCAGCGGAACGTCCAACGCAGTGCCCGCAACAGCCAGCTTCGCCGCTGATGGAATTAAAGCTTTGCCGCCGCCAATAGGTGCCCGCATCACCTTGCCCAGCTTGGGGTGCAACAGCGCATGGCCGTGTTCGATGTCGCCGTTGACACCAACAATGGCCGCCTTGCCATAAGACACCGCCACGCCCGGCAGATACGGCAGCGCAGCCTGCATCAGCTGTTCCCCCAGGGTTTCGCCTATATCGAACAGCGGGTTCAGATCGGCTTCAAACCGCCCGGCAAAGGGGTTTGCGATAATTCCGCAAGCGGCGACGCGGGTGACCAGAGCAGGAGAGGCCTGTCCGGCCTCTTCAAACACGGTTTCGCAGTAGACCGCAATCTTGCGCAGTTTCATGGTATTCTCCTTTCGTAAAATACCTGCGGGGGTGGTCAAGAAACAGCCCGCCCCCGCAGGCTTATGGCATCAATATATGCCATAAACCTCTTCGTCGCCCCGCGCCTTCAGGCTGCCTTGCTTGACCGCATCGACCACTTCGCGCAGATCCGCCAGAAAGGTGTCGGCAATCTGGTAATGGTGGCAACTGAGCATCAGCAGGATCGCGTCCGGCTTGCTGCCAATGTTGATCGCCCAGCCTTTGGCCATCAGACCATCAGCCACCGCCAGAATGTTCAGGTCTTCTGCCTTGAAGGCGAAATGCGGCCCCTGTGGCGTGCCTAGGATCTCCAGACCTTCGATGGCTTCAATGCCCTTGCAGAAAGCTTTGCGGCCTTTGATGATATCCGCAGTGACCCGATGGAAGCCGTCGCGACCAAGGAAGTTGAACACAGCCCAAGTCGACGCAATTGGTCCAGAGTTGCGCGAACCAGCGGTATTTTTGGAGTAGTAGTCGCCCGCATTCCAGTTGTTGGCAGCAAAGCCTTGCCATTTCACCAGCGCCTCATCCCGCAACACCAGGATAGAGCAGCCGCGATAGCCATACCCATATTTGTGGAAATCTGCCGACATCGAGGTCACGCCCGGCACCTGGAAATCGAAATCCGGCACGTCTTCCCCCAGTTCCCTGGCAAAGGGCAACATAAAACCACCGATACAGGCATCGACATGCATCCACAGATCATGTTTCTGGGCCAGCCCGGCAATCTCGGCGATCGGGTCGACCACGCCCAGCGGGAACGGGGGGCAGGAGCCCACCAGCATGATGTTATTTTCGTTGATCGCCGCTTCCATCCCGGCCACATCGGCGCGATAGTCCGGGCTCTCTTGCATCTGGATCACGCCGATGCCCAGGAAATGCGACAGTTTGTTGAACACCGCATAGGCCGATTGCGGCACGATGATATTCGGGCTGATGATCCCCTTCTGATCCCGTGCCCGGTCGCGCGCGGTTTTCAGCGCCAAAACAATACTTTCGGAGCCGCCTGTGGTAATCGTGGCAGCGGCGTTTTCTGGCGCATTGAACAGGTCTTTTACCATGGCAATGACATCGGTTTCATATTTGCGGACCGACGGGTGTAATCCGGTCTGATGCACCACGTTGTCACCGATGTGTTTGACAAAAGCTTCCTTTGCAACCTCGGCGACTTCTGGGCCGCCATAGTACGAGGCGGTTAGATTGTTCAGCGAAAACCAGTCCCAATCTCCTGCGCGGGCGGCGTCCATTTCGTCCAGGATTTCAACCCGGCGCTTTCCGGTTTCAGGAAAGCACAAAGTGTTCTGATTTGTAGTCACTGCAGGCCTCATTCAGGCAATTTCGTTGCCTGCAAACGTGCAGTAGGCGCGCTTCTTGCACAAATCGAAAGAACTTTAGCTAGGGCAAGGCAAATTTGGTCAAGACTTGCGTTCATTAGGAACAGGATCTGGGGTGTTGTCACGTTAACCCCCAGTCCTCGAGGAAATCTCGATGCTTGAATTTCGAGCTGCTCGGGTGGCGGCAAGCCAAGCATCGAATACCGCGAGACGGCAGAAGCGGATTGGCAAAGTCGAGCGACGACGTGCCGGGCTACCACGGGCGCAGGCGTAATCATTATTGTCACGCAGGGCCCGCAGGGATTTGCCAAAGGGGAACCGTGCGATGTCTAGGGCAAACACCATGTAGTAATCGCCGAACTAGTAGTCGCGGATGAACTTGTACTCTCCCAACCGCAGATAGGGCGGGCGCACCATACCCTTGGCGCATCCGGTGATGTGGGACTGGCCAAGCACTTACTGACTGAAGGCAAAGGTGACGAGCACCTCATAGATGCCTTGCACGGAACAACACCACTTATTCCCGGCCATATGTGCGCTGCTGAATGTCAATCGCGCTGATTTCGGCATGGCAGGCGGTGAGAAACGTCGCTTCGGCGTCGGAGCGGCGGCGCGCCGGGTTGGTGACCAGATTGATCGATACCATCGGCAGGTTGTCATAGGGCGGCAACTGGCGGATGTGGCCGGCGGCGACATCCTGTTTGGCAACGTGAACGGGCAGGGCACCAATGCCTACGTTGGACATGATCATCCGGCGGATTTCATGGAGGCTGGACGACATGCCACGCCAGCTGTTGGCCAGGCCAAGACGGGCCCGCAATCGGGCGATGGCCTCAAGCGGGCCGCCCTCGGCTTCGGTCTGAAAGGCGACAAAAGGTTCGCCCTCCAAATCCTTTGGCTCGATCCCATCGGCATCGAACAGCGGGTGGCGCGCACCGCAGTAGAGGCCAAAGTATTCGTGATACAGCACCATCGTGTCCAGATTCTGGGGCGGATTCGTCAGCAGGCAAATGCCCAGACTGGCGCGATTCTGCGAGATCATGGTCTCGACGTCATCGCTTTCATGTACTGAAAAGGAATACGTCACATGGGGATGTGCGGTCGAAAACCGATCGAGAAAGTCATCAAAGTGCTCTGAGACAACCGAGCTGGTTGTCACGATGGAAATATGTCCGCGCAGCTCGGCGTTTTCTGTGTTGAGCAGTGATGGCAATTGTGAAATCGAGCCAAAGATCTTGGCGCATTCGGTATACAGCGACTGCCCCGGGCGGGTGATGGAAAATTCATTTGGTTTTCGGATGATAAGCCTTTGACCGGTGGTCTGTTCCAGACGTTTCAGCGCCGCAGAGACAGTAGGCTGTTTCAACCCCAGAAAATCCGCAGCCTTGGAAATGCCGCGCTGTTCAACCACCACCATAAAGGTGCGCAACAGGTTCCAGTCCAGGTTCCAGGGAAAGCGTTGTTGTTCCGGTAAACTCATAGATCACATCTATATTGATAATGGGTAATATTTATTTGCACGATATAAGATCGTCATGCAAGGCTCATGTCGAGCGGGGCTAACCGCATATTCTGCAAGGGCGTTGATCCCCTGCAAAAATCAACAGGAGAGAGACAAGATGACTGTTCGCCGTACCATCCTGAAATCTGCATTCGCCGCAGTCGGCATGGCGGTTCTGGGGCTGAACGCTGCCGTTGCCGAAGAGCTGGATAGCCTGAAGGAAACGGGTGTGATCCGGATCGCAATGTCGGGGGCCTACCCGCCGTTCAACTTTGTGAACGATGAAAACCAGGTTGTCGGGTTCGACCCGGCTGTCGGTGCCGAAATAGCCAAACGAATGGGGATGGAAGCCGAAGTGGTCACCACCGCCTGGGACGGGATCATTGGCGGTCTGCTGGCCAATAAATACGACGCCATCGTCGGGTCGATGACCATCACTGCCGAACGTGATGAGGTCGTTGATTTTGTTGGCCCCTATTACTCCGACAAACGCGCGATCTTTACCAAACCCGGCTCGGGCATCGCCAGCCTGGATGATCTGGCGGGCAAGAAGGTCGGGCTGACTCTGGGTGAAACCCACGAAGACTGGGCCCGCGAAAAGGGCTATGACGTCAACACCTACAAGGGCCTGCCCGAGCTGCTGCTGGAGCTGGAAAACGGTCGGGTCGACGCCATCGTGAACGATTCGATTGCCGCCATTCTGGCGATGTCGTCCAAGGGACAGGAATTCGAGATGTTTGCCGACCCCACCACCGAACCCTTTGGCGCAGGTATCGCCATCCGCCAGGGCAACCCGGCGCTGGCCGCCGAGATGCAAAAGGCACTGGATTCCATGATGGAAGACGGCACTTATCTGGCGCTGGCCAAGAAATGGATCGGCGCGGACATCCGCTAAAGCTGACCTCTCCCGCCGCCCTCGGGTGACGGGAGAGCCACCTGTCACGTCACAGAGGGGACGACATGGACGTTGAACTGATGCTGAAGGTCTATCCCTTCTTTCTGGAGGCGGCCTGGATCACCATTCTGTTGTCGGTCCTCACAGCTATTCTGGGTCTGATCTGCGGGGCATTGGGGGTCGCGGCGCGGCTGTCGCGCTTTGCGGTGTTGCGGTTCATCGGCGCTGCCTATGTCAGCGTGTTCCGCGGCACGCCTGCATTGATCCAACTGTTCATTCTCTATTTCGGTGGGCCGCAGATCGGCATTCAGCTGGATGCCTTTGAGGCCGGGGTAATCGGGCTGGGCGTCAATGCCGGGGCCTATATGACCGAAACCATCCGCGGCGCAATCATCGCCATCGACAAAGGCCAGCGCGAGGCCGCCCGCACCCTGGGCCTGAGCCAGTGGCAGGGCATGTACCGGGTGATCCTGCCGCAGGCCGCCCGTCTGATGGTTCGCCCGCTTGGGGTCAACTTGAACATGCTGGTAAAGTCCACCGCGCTGGTGGCCGCCATTTCGGTGATCGAGCTGACCTATACCGCGCAGCGTTATATCGGGTCGACGTACAAGCCTTTTGAAATGTTCCTGCTGGCCGGGATTCTCTACATGATCATCATCTCTGTGGTGGGCCGGGGCGTTGCCTGGGTCGACCGCAAAGTCCAGATCACCTGATCGGGAAAGGAAAGACAGATGGGTCTCGATTTTTCGATTATTCCCAAATACCTGGACGTTGTCCTGCTGGGCTGTGCCTGGACCATCGGCATCACCGTAGCTGCGGCGATCCTCAGCTTTTTCGGGGGTATCGTCTTTGCGGTGGTCTCGCTGTATGCGCCCTGGATCATCCGCCAGCCGTTTCGCCTGATCGAATGGGTGTTCATGGGCACACCGCTGTTGCTGCAGCTGTTCCTGATCTATTTCGGTCTGGTGCAGATCGGCATTGACCTGCCGGCATTCGTGGCCGGGATCATCGGGCTGGGGCTGCATTTTGCGGTCTATAATTCCGAACTGATCCAGACCGCTATCCTGGCGGTGGACAAAGGCCAGATGGAGGCAGCCCGAACCATGGGGCTGAGCCGGGGCCAGGCGTTGCGCAAGGTGGTGATCCCCCAGGCGGTGCGCGATGTGATCCCCCCTATTGGCAACAACATGATCGCCCTGCTCAAGGACAGCGCCCTGGTGTCGGTGATTGGCGTCAGCGAGCTGACCCTGTCGGCCCAGCGGGTCATCGGCAAGACCTATCGCCCGTTCGAATTCTACATGCTGGCGGCCGCCTGCTACTATGTCATCAATCTTTGCATGGAATGGGTGCAGCGCAAGATCGAGCGCCGCATCTCCATATCCCGTTGAGCGAGCGAGGCTCTCATGACCGAACAGACAGCATTTGTTGAAATCCGCCACGCCCAGAAATCCTTTGGTACCCTGGAGGTTCTGAAAGACATCAGCCTGAGTGTTGATCGGGGCCAGATCGTCGGCATCATCGGGTCGTCCGGGTCCGGCAAATCCACCCTATTGCGGGCGATCAATGATCTGGACCCTCTGACCGGCGGCGAAGTCTGGCTGGACGGGGTGCAGGTGAACAAGAAACTACCCCATCGCCAGTACGAAAAGCACATCAACGAGATGCGCCAGCAAGTCGGCATGGTGTTTCAGCATTTCAACTTGTTCCCGCATATGACCGCCCGCGAAAACGTCACCATGGCACCGATGATGCTGAAAGGGTTGTCCAAAGACGCGGCAAACAGACTGGCCGAGGAGCAACTGG
The DNA here is from genome assembly GCF_045277565.1 of Aliisedimentitalea scapharcae. NCBI lineage: Bacteria > Pseudomonadati > Pseudomonadota > Alphaproteobacteria > Rhodobacterales > Roseobacteraceae > Aliisedimentitalea > Aliisedimentitalea scapharcae. The sequence goes on from NZ_CP123585.1 coordinate 219,936, forward strand.
ACCATGTCGGAATGCTGGAGCGGATCGACTATTACCCCTCGCAGCTGTCGGGCGGCCAGAAGCAACGGGTGGCGATTGCCCGGGCGCTGGCGATGAAACCCAAGCTGATGTTGTTTGACGAAGCGACATCGGCGCTGGACCCTGAGCTGGTGGAAGAGGTGAACCAGGTGATGCGCAAACTGGCGCAGGAACATATGACCATGATCATCGTCACCCACGAGATGGATTTTGCCGCTTCGGTCTGTGACCGGGTGCTGTTCATGGACAAGGGCGTTGTGGTCGAAGAAGGCCCACCCGAGGTGCTGTTCCGCAATCCGTCCCGGGATCGCACCCGGGAATTTCTCCGCAAACACATCGAGGCCGCACAGTGAGCGACGACACTTATCTGTTCTACCAGTCCCGCAACCCGCGCCCGTTTCTGGATCATGGCGACGGCATCTATCTGATCGACGAGACCGGCAAACGCTATATCGACGGATCGTCTGGTGCGATGGTGTCCAACATCGGCCATTCCAACCCCCGGGTTCTGGCCAAGATCAAGGCCCAGATGGACAAGGCCACCTTTGGGTATCGGCTGCATTTCCGCACCCATCCGTCCGAGGATCTGGCCGCCAAGACCGTGGCCATGACGCCAGAGGGGCTGGACCGGGTGTTCTTTGTCTCTGGCGGGTCCGAAGCGGTCGAAAGCGCGGTGAAACTGGCCCGGCAATATGCGCTGACCCAGGGGCAGGAGACGCGATACAAGGTGATATCGCGGTTCCCCTCCTATCATGGTTGTACCTTTGGAGCGCTGGATCTGACCGGTTATGACCCGCTGCGCGAACCCTTTGCTCCGATGCTGGAAGGGATGCCCAAGATCGACGCCCCGGCTACTTATTTGGACCGTGACAACCTGAGCGAAGAAGACCGCGGTCTGAAATATGCCAACCTGCTGCGCGACAAGATCCTGGAGGAGGGGGCTGAAAACGTTCTGGCCTTTGTGATGGAGCCGGTGGGCGGCGCGTCAACCGGGGCGCTTGTGGCGCCGGACAGCTACTATGGCCGCATCCGCGAGATCTGCGATGAATTCGGGGTGCTGCTGATCTATGACGAGGTGATGACCGGGGCCGGTCGCACCGGTAAATTCTTGGCTGCTGAACATTGGGGCATCACCCCTGATATCGTCGCCATGTCCAAAGGGTTCGGTGCGGGATACGCACCGCTGGGGGCGGTGGTTGCCCAGGCACGGCTGGTCGAACCGGTGCTGGATGCCGGTGGATTTCTGCATGGGTTCACCTATGCCGGCAATCCATTGGCCTGTTCCGCCGGATTGGCGGTGCTGGAAGAGATGGAAGACCAGGGCCTGATCGACAATGCCGCCCGCATGGGCGAGGTGCTGATGGGCGAACTGCGCGCGCTGATGGAACGTTATCCCTTTATCGGCGATGTGCGCGGCAAAGGGCTGTTGACGGCCTTTGAATTCGTCGCCGACCGCAACACGATGGAACCGCTGGACCCGAGTTTGAACGCCTATGACCGGCTGGTCGAACTGGCCTATGAGCGGGGGCTGATCATCTATTCGCGCCGCACCCGGGGCGGGACCGCGGGCGATCACTTTCTGATCGCGCCACCACTGATCATCACCCCCGACCAGATTGCCGAAATGATGGTGATCCTGCGCGACGCCCTGGACGCATTTGCGCTCGAAACTGGCCTGCCGGTGGGAAAGGCTGCGGCATGAAGCTTCCGGACAAACGATGCAGTATTGAATCTGCGATTTCACGAATCCGGGACGGGTCCACGGTGATGGTGGGTGGCTTTGGTGTGCCGGGCACGCCGATGACGCTGATCCGGGCGCTGGTCGAGCATGGCGCGCGCGATCTGACGGTGATCAAGAATGATGCCAATGAACCGGATCTGGGCATCGACCATCTTCTGCAAAGCGGCCAGGTGTCGCGGCTGATCACCACCCATCTGGGGCTGAATAGCCATGCCATTGCGCTGATGAACGAAGGGCGCATTCAGGTTGAATTCAACGCGCAGGGCATTTTGGCCGAACGTATCCGCGCCGGGGGCGCGGGGATTGGTGCCGTGCTGAGCGATATCGGCATCGGCACCGAGCTGGCCGAAGGAAAACAAGTGGTCGAGGTGGCGGGCAAGCCGCATCTGGTGGAAACCGCCCTGCGCGCTGATGTGGCGCTGATCCATGCGGATCAGGCCGACACGTTTGGCAATTTGACCTATGCCGCCACCGCGCAGAATTTCAACCCGTTGATGGCCATGGCCGCGGATGGCGTGATTGCCGAGGCGGAAACCGTGCTTTTGCCTGGCGGCTTGGATGCCAACCAGATCCACACCACCGGGGTATTTATCGATTACCTTGTCGAACTGACTGATCTGTCTGAGGAATACGCCGTTGTCCAACGCTAGAGACCGGATGATCGCCCGTGCTGCGCGCGAAATTGCCCCGGGGATGGTGGTCAATCTGGGGATTGGCCTGCCGACGCGGGTGATCAATCACCTGCCTGCCGATTTCCCGGTGTGTCTGCACACCGAAAACGGCATGACTGGTATCGGACCGACCCTGGCCGCCGACCACGCCGACCGCAATCTGATCGATGCAGGCGGCGCCTATGTGTCGACAGTTCCGGGGTCGGCGTTCTTTGACAGCGCCACAAGCTTTGCCATGGTGCGGTCGGGGCGGTTGGACCTGACCATGCTGGGCGCGTTCGAGGTGGGGGCCAATGGCGATCTGGCCAACTGGAAGATTCCCGGCAAATTCAGCCCCGGCGTCGGCGGCGGCATCGAGCTGGCGCAAAAGGCGCGCCGGGTGATGGTGCTGACCACCCATACCGACCGCGCCGGAAACCCCAAGCTCAAGGCCGCATGTGAACTGCCGCTGACCGCGCGTGGATGCGTGGCGCGGGTGTTTACGGAAATGGCGGTGATCGACATCACACCTCAGGGCTATGCGCTGATCGAAATCGCCGACGGCGTGGATGTTCAGGACGTGATCGCCGCCACCGGGGCGCCGCTGCATCTGCCCGACGCGGCCTTGCCAACTTTCTGAGGGATCTCATGCAAGACGACCTGAACACCAACCTGTGTAACGCCGTGGATGCGGCCTTTGACCAGCAGGTGCAGTTTCTCTCGGACCTGACGGCACATCCGTCGATCCGGGGAAACGAACAATCTGCGCAGGCATTCATGGCAACGACGCTGAGCGAGCGGGGGTACGAATTGGACCGCTGGCAGATCGACGTGGCCGAGATCAGCCATCTGCCCGGGTTCTCTCCGGTGATCGGTGACTATGAGGACGCGGTGAATGTGGTCGGCACCCATCGGTCCCGGACTCAGTCAGGCCGGTCGCTGATCCTGAACGGTCACATCGACGTCGTGCCCGCTGGGCCGCTGGACATGTGGGACAGCCCGCCGTTTGAACCGCGGGTCGAAGACGGTTGGCTGTATGGTCGGGGCGGTGGCGACATGAAGGCGGGGCTGGCATCGAACCTGTTTGCGCTGGATGCGCTGGCGGCCTGTGGGCTGGCCCCGGGAGGCGATGTGTTTGTCCAATCCGTGGTCGAAGAGGAATGCACCGGCAATGGCGCGCTGGCCTGTCTGGCGCGCGGTTATGCTGCCGATGCGGCGCTGATCCCCGAGCCGTTTTCCGAACATCTGGTCACCGCCCAGCTGGGGGTGATCTGGTTCCAGGTGCATCTGCGTGGTCGCCCGACCCATGTGGCCTATGCCGGCAGCGGCGCCAATGCGATCGAGGCGGCCTTTCCCCTGATCCGCGCGCTGCACGAGATGGAACACCGCTGGAACGCCGCCGAACACCGCCCCGCCGACTATGCCCATATGGATCACGCGCTGAATCTGAATCTGGGCAAGATCGAAGGCGGCGACTGGACCAGCTCGGTTCCGGCGTGGGCGGTATTTGACGTGCGTATGGCGATCTTTCCGGGCCAATCCATCGAGGCGGCCAAGACCGAGATCGAACAGGTCATTCTGGACGCGGCGCGCGACAATGACTTTCTGCGCAATTCCCTGCCCGAGATCGTCTATCACGGATTCCACGCCGAAGGTTATGCGCTGTCACAGGACAGTTCGGCCAAGGCGCAATCCGCCATCGCGGCGCTGGATCAGGCGCATCAGGCTGCAACGGGCGAGGCATTGGTGCGCGAGGCAATCACCGCCACCACCGATGCGCGGTTCTTTGGACTTTATGCCGATACGCCTGCGTTGGTCTATGGCCCCCGCGCCGAGGCCATTCACGGGTTCAACGAACGGGTTGAACTGGAGAGCATGCGCCGGGTGACCAAGGCCACGGCGATGTTCATCGCCGATTGGTGCGGCGTTGAAACCATCTAAAGGAATACCAATGCGCCAAGCCGTCATTGTCTCGACTGCCCGTACCCCGATGGCCAAGGCCTATCGCGGTGCGTTCAATAACCTCGAAGTGCCCAGCCTGGCCGCTCCTGCGGTGCGCGCGGCTGTTGATCGCGCCGGGATCGACGGGGGCGCAATCGAAGAGGTCGTCTTTGGGTCGGCCCTGACCCAGGGGTCGGCAGGGATCAACGTGGCCCGACACATTGCCCAGGCGGCGGGCTTGCCAGACAGCGTGGCAGGGGCCACCGTGGACCGGCAATGCGCCTCGGGCCTGAACGCCATCGCCATTGCCACGCATATGGTGCAGGGCGAAGGGGTTGAGGTGGCGCTGGCGGGCGGGGTCGACAGTATCTCGCTGGTGCAGAACGCCCAGTGGAACGGCCACCGCTATCGCGATCCGACCGTGGCGGATGCCTATTACTTGGCGATGCTGGACACCGCCGAAGTGGTGGCAGATCGCTATGGCGTCAGCCGCGCGGACCAGGATGCCTATGCGCTGCGCAGCCAGCAGCGCACTGCCCGGGCGCAGGACCAGGGGCTGTTTGCCAAAGAAATCGTGCCCGTCGAGGCGGTCAAACTGGTCACTGACAAGGCCACCGGTGATACACACGAACAGCAGGTACGGCTGACACGGGACGAATGCAATCGCCCTGGGACCACAGCCCAGGGGTTGGCGGCGCTGACACCTGTGCGTGGCGAGGACAAGACCGTGACCGCTGGCAACGCCAGCCAGCTGTCGGATGGTGCTGCGGCGCTGGTGGTGATGGAAGCCGCAGAGGCCGCCCGCCGTGGGTTGGAACCGCTGGGCGCGTTGCGTGGATTTGCAGTGGCCGGAGTCGCGCCCGACGAAATGGGCATCGGCCCCGTGGTCGCCGTGCCGCGCCTGTTGCAGCGTGCGGGGCTGGGCGTGGCGGACATTGACCTGTGGGAAATCAACGAGGCCTTTGCCGCGCAACTGCTTTATTGCCGCGATCATCTGGATATCCCCGACGACCGGCTGAATGTGAACGGCGGCGCGATTTCCATTGGTCATCCCTATGGTATGTCCGGCGCGCGTATGGTCGGCCATGTCCTGCTGGAAGGGCAGCGCCGCAAGGCGAAATGGGCCGTCGTCTCTATGTGTGTCGGCGGCGGCCAGGGAGCCGCCGGGCTGGTCGAAATATTCTGAGGGGGTCATCATGCCTGTGCTTTCATCCGATCAGGTTTCATCGTTGCTGGCGCTGCGCCACGACCTGCACCGTCGCCCCGAGGTGTCGGGCCAAGAGCAGGAAACCGCGGCGCGTATCACTGCCGAGCTGACGGTGTTGGGGGCGGATCGCCTGTGGCAGGGGTTGGGTGGGCATGGTGTCGCCGCCGAGTTCACCGGCGCAGGCGCGGGGCCGACCGTCCTGTTGCGCTGTGAGCTGGACGGGCTGCCGATCCGCGAGATTTCCGATCTGCCCTATCAGTCAGAGATCGAAGGCAGGGGGCATCTGTGCGGCCATGACGGCCATATGGTGTCTTTGCTGGGGGTTGCGATGGGGCTGGCCCGGCGGCCAGCCCGGGGACGGGTGATCCTGCTGTTCCAACCGGCCGAAGAAACCGGGGCCGGGGCGCAGGCGGTGATCGAGGACCCCCGCTGGCCGGAGATCCGCCCAGATTATGCTTTTGCCTATCACAATGTGCCGGGCCGCCCGTTGGGCGAAATCGGACTGCGCCCGGGGCCGGGCAATTGTGCCTCACGCGGGATGCAGATCACAATGGAGGGCAAAAGCTCGCATGCGGCCTTGCCCGAGGATGGGGTGTCGCCCGGTCCAGCCATGGCAGCGCTGATGACGTCGCTGCCGGGGCTCAGCCAGGGGCAGATCGGCGACCAGGATTTCGCGCTGGCGACCCTGACCCACGCGATGCTGGGAGAGCCGACTTTCGGCATCGCCCCGGCCGACGGAGAGCTTCGGGTGACGCTGCGGTCGATGACCAACGAACGTATGGACCGCATGATGGCGGACGCTATGGCGCGGGTCGACCGTGTCACTTCCGGGCTATCCGTCAATGTACAGTGGCATGATGTGTTCCGCTCGGTGGTCAATGACCCCAAGGCCACAGCGATGGCCCGTACGGTCGCCAGTGTGCTGGGGCTGGCTGTGACCGACATGGAGATCCCGATGCGCTGGTCCGAAGATTTTGGCCGGATTGGCGACGATGGGGCGCAAGCAGCGCTGTTGTATGTGGGATCGGGTGTGGATCACCCCCAGCTGCACAACCCGGATTATGATTTCCCCGATGCGCTGGTGCCGGTGGTAACGGATCTGTTCTGTGCCCTGATTGACCAGCTGCTGGGCAGGGCCGTGGTGTGAGCGTGCCCGATCACGGTGTCCCTTCGTGGTGTACCATCCACCGCAATCGCATTTCGCGGAATCTGGAGCTGGCGCTGGGGCTGCTGCCCGCAGGCCGTCGGTTCTGTGCTGTGCTCAAGGCGGATGCCTATGGGCATGGCATAGGTCAGGTGGTGCCGCTGGTGCAGGAACAGGGGGTCACCTGCATCGGCATCACCACAAACGCCGAGGCCCGCGCGGTGCGGGACATGGGGTTTGACGGCGCGCTGATGCGTCTGCGGGCGGCCACCCCGCAGGAAATTCGCGCCGGTCAATCGGACCGGATCGAGGAACAGGTGGCCTCGGTCGCGATGGCCCAACAGATGCGCGCGGATCTGGACGCGGGACACCACCATGCCCCGGTGCACCTGGCTCTGAACGCGGCGGGCATGTCGCGCGACGCGCTGGAAATCGCTACCCCCGCCGGACAGGATGCCTGTGGCAGGATTCTGGAAGTCATGGGGTCGGAAGTTGCCGGGATCTGTACCCATTTTCCGTCCAATGAGCCGCCGGAGTTGCAGCAAAGCGCAGCCGTGTTTCAGCAGCAAGTGGGTTGGGTGATCGACAACAGCGACCTTTGCCGCGCGGATGTGGTGGTTCATGCGGGCAGCTCGTTGACCCTGGTATCCGGGGTGCAGATCGATACGGATATGTATCGCTGTGGTGCGATTCTTTATGGCATCCTGAGGCCCGATCTGGGGTTCTCCAGCACCATGGACCTGGAGGCCCAGGTGGTCAGCCTTCAGCAGTATCCCGGCGGATCCAGCGTGGGTTATGACCGCGCCGGGCGTTTGGGGCAACCGCGTCTGCTTGCCTGCATCTCGATCGGCTATCAGAATGGCTTTCGGCGCTTGTCCGATGGGCAATCCGTGGTTTCCATCCGCAACGGCCTGGCGCCGGTCATTGGCAAAGTGTCGATGAATGCCATCGTGGCCGATGTCACCGATATCGAAGATGTCCGGATCGGTGACAGTGTCACCGTTATCGGTGGCCAAGGGCGCGCCCAGATCGCGCCGCCCCTGGCCGAAAGTCAGTTCCGCACGATCATGGCCGATCTTTACACCGATTGGGGGCAGCGCAATCACCGGGTCTACTGTTAAGGCTTTGGTGTACAAGTCGGGTTTTGAACGTGCTTCCCCTTTCCTCGGACAGACTTATCCAACGGCCTGGGTGATGTGAGCGATACCTGAACCGCTATTCTTGTCTGGCGACAGGGTAGGGGATCCTCGCATTTCCTCCAAAATCTTTTCTCGGAAGACTTCGGTCGACGTTTTCCACCCGAGACATTTGCGGGGGAACCAACATCTGGCCCGGCGATTGGTGTTTTCGACGATGTCTTTTTGCCAAGGGCTGGAGGGATCACAGAACCAGGTTTGCGTCCAGATAGCGGCCAACTGACAAACTCTGTACCGCGATCGAAAGTGATGGATCGACGAGCAACGAGGGGAAGGTCTTTGATGGATTTCATGATCCTTCCCATCACAGGTTTCGTGCGCGCCGCTCCGCAATCATCAGTTGCGCGTCGTTCACGCAGGTTTAGCTCCCTGTGCTCCATTTTCCATTCTCCTGACTTTCCAGTAGGATAGAGGAAAAGTCGCTTCCCAGTTTAGAATGTGCCCCCCTGTGCGACCCAGATACGCGTAATCTATCTTATGTTAATAAATCTGATTTCCTTCGAAAGGGGATGACCAACCTGACGTCCATCCTTAGCTGTTGGAAACCGCTAGAATAAACCCCATCGCAATCGCTCTGGAAACCGCGCGTGCCGTGTTTGCGGCACACAGTCCGGCCCCTGGATTTCCGTAAGAATCTCTACAAAACGTTCAGAAAGATCCAGCACCGCAGCGGTTTCCCCTGAGGTTTTCCCAAAAGCAGCTTGTTGAAGCATATCCTTCTCGCGATTGATTATGCGTGACAGGTCAGCACTCGGCGAAAAGTCAAATGGCTCAATCACTGCATTCTGCAGCAAACCGGCAAATTTGGCTATGTCACTGAGACTAATTTTGAGGATCATACCCCGTGATTTCGCATGAGGTCCGGCACAATAGAAACCAGCATATTTCTGAACGCCTGTCACTCCACCCCTCCCACGCCTAGCATTGACACCGCGTCAACCTGACAATTCAATCAGAAACAAAACGGCCGGATCCTCTGAAATACCGGTCCTAAATCGCGCTCGCAGCGATCGACCAAAGTGAGCCCAGAGGTCCCGAATTGCCACTTTGCAGTGGAGGTCTGCTATGCTTGAGGTGGCCAGGGGCGACAAACCCCGACCTGACACTGCGATGAATCGGCCGATCTACTCAGATGCGTTTTGCATTGTGCCTTTGCCATCGACCCTGGGCGATAATTGCGCGGACGGGGTCTGATTGCCAATCGTGCCTCGCAAAGACCCGGCTCATCGAACCAACTGTTCTGCTGGCAACCACAACGCACAAAGTCCGATCAGAACTTCCCAGCGTGTTCATGAAGACAGATGACCAAGCTTTGTCAGAGATCAGACGTTTCTCAAGCTCTGAATACGTCGTCTATGCTGATGTCTGACACAGACGTTTTTCCGGCCAATGCCATAGTTGTCTTCAGTTCCTGCTCAAGGATGTTCAACAAGGCGGCAACGCCTTCCTGACCCATTGCGCCCAACGCATAGACCATGGCGCGGCCAAGAAGGACCCCTGACGCGCCAAGGGCTCGTGCGCGAAATATGTCCATTCCAGTGCGCACACCGGAATCCATCAACAACTCCATCCTGTCACCCACAGCATCTGCGATTTCTGGTAACAACGAGATCGAGCTTGCGGCCCCATCCAATTGGCGCCCCCCGTGGTTTGAGACGATGATCGTTTCAATGCCCATCCCCGCCGCAAGACGCGCGTCTGCGACATCCATGACACCTTTCAACACAATCGGTCCGCCCCATTCTTTGCGGATCCATTCGATGTCGTCCCAATCCAGCGCCGGATCGACCATTTCCTTGGCCCAGACAAGAAGGCTGCTCAGATCGTCCACGCCCTTTGCATGGCCAATCACGTTGCCAAAGCCCTTGTAGGGCGTTTTTGCCATTTCGAGCGCCCAACGCGGTTTGGTCGCTATGTTGAGCATGTTCTTTAGATTTGGGCGGATCGACAGCTGGTTTTTCACATCCTTGTGGCGTTGTCCAAGCATCGCCAGGTCCATCGTCACCACCAGATGTGAACACCCGGCAGCCTTGGCGCGGTGGATAAGATCGCGGACAAATTCGCGATCTTTGACCACATAAAGCTGAAACCAGAACGGCGTGCCTGTCGCTTCTTTGACCTGTTCGATCGAGCAAATAGACATCGTCGACAATATGAAGGGAACGCCAAAGTCACGCGCCGCTTTTGCGACCTTGATCTCGCCCCCGGCGTTTTGGATGCCAAGCATGCCAACAGGGGCAAAGGCAACGGGCAACTGGGCCGCCGCGCCGGTCACTCTGGTACGGGTGTCGATATCCGTGACGTCAATTCCCACGCGTTGACGGATGTTGACATTGCCAAAATCGGCTTCGTTTTTTCTGAATGTAGTTTCCGAATACGACCCTGATTCCGCATAGTCATAGAACATTTTCGGGACCCGGCGTTGATAGAGCGCGCGGAAATCTTCAACACATGTGATGGTTGGCATTGCCCGGCCTCCTTACGCCATTCCGACCTGAACCTGATTTGGTCGCATATCATCTGGTCGAGACATCAGAATTTCGGTCAGATCAGCCTTTAGGGATGCATAGACCGGATCATCAATAACGTTCCGCAACTCATGGGGATCGTTTTCAAGGTCGTACATTTCACCGGCACCTGACTTCAGATCGATTGTCAGTTTGGCCGTCTTGCTGCGGACGGTTCGCAGGGACAGGCCGACACCAACGCGACCGGGCAGAAGCTCCCATTCGCTCATGGCCGCGTCGCGCGTTCCGTCACCCGATATGACATCATGCATAGATCGTCCGTGGATCTCCATCAGGCTGTCCGCCCCGGCCCAGTCCATAAATGTTGCACCAAAGTCCAATGTCGAAAGGGGTTCAGAGCTGACTTTACCTGCTGGTACATCCGGCCCTTTCACGATGGCACGGACATTAAGCAGGCCCTCGAACGGCATCGGCCCTTTCAGCACCAAACCGTGATCCCCCAGCCAATCACCATGGTCCGCGGTGTAGACAATGTAGGTGTTGTCGGCCAATCCTTGCGCTTCCAGTTCGGTGATGATGCGGCCAACGGAATGGTCGATCAAAGAGAGCTGGCCATAGGTGTTGGCGATCACCTCGCGCAGGTGCTCATCCGAGATTTCGGGATAGCGTGAATAGCTTGTGCGGATCTCTGCGCCTTTACCCTCGATCTTTGTTTCAACCGCGGCCTGGTGCCACCACGGGCGACCCTCGAAATCACGCGTTCGATGTTCTGGTAAATCGACGTCTTCAGGCCGATGCAAGGAAGCCCATGGTTCAGGGCAATCAAACGGGTGGTGTGGATCAGGGAACGACACCCACATGCAAAACGGCTTGTCATGATCCTGTTTGATGAACTCAATTGCGCGGTCCGCAATCCAAGTGGAGTTATGCCACGCCACAGGGAGCTTTGATGACCATACCTGAGGCGCGCCATTGTGGTCACGATGGCTTTCCCAAAGCAGTTTGTTTTTTTGCGCGCCCCGACCATCTCCATAATACCATTCCTCATAAGCCAGACCAGCAGGAGGTTTCTCGGGCAGCCACCAGTTGTGCCCGATGTGAACAAGCTCGGCATGATCGAACCCCATATAGGGACCGCGCCATCCTGCGGGCACTTTGGTTGAACCGGGAATGGATTCTACCGTGTCGCTGTCACCGTAGGTGTGGTAGGTCGCAAAATGCGCTTTCCCGATCTTTGCGGTGTGATATCCGGCGGCAGACAACGACGCCGCAAACCCTTTTTCACCCAGCTCAGGATCCAGATCGATCCCGTTGTCATGCACGCCATGGGTGCGCGGCAACAAGCCAGTCAGGATAGAAGCCCGTGCAGGCTGACAGACAACGCAAGGCGTCACGACCGTTTCAAGGCTGGTGCCCTCAGCGGCAAGCATGTCCAGATGTGGCGTATAGACGTTGCGCCCGCGAAACCCATAGCAATCGCCACGCTGTTGGTCCGAAGTGATGAAAAGAATGTTTGGGCGGGTCATTTTTTGTCTGCCTTTGGCTTGCGTAGAGATATGAAGAGTACGCCCACGGCGCACAGGATGAACGCCGCCGCGAGTGGGCTTTTGAGAAGAAACAGGGGATCGCCGCCTGTCGCCGAAAACGCCTGACGCGCGGTTTCTTCGATGCGCCCCCCCAACACGAACCCAATGACGAACGGGAGCGGCGAGATCGCAAAGCGCATCATGAAATATCCCAGAATCCCGAATGCAAAGGCGAACCAAATCGCGCTCATCGAGGTTTCCTGAACATAAAGAGATGCGAGTGTAAGAAGCAGAACGACGGGCAACAGATATTGCTTCGGGATGCGAACAAGGGCGCCAAGAAACCGCATGAGAAACCCGCCGATTGTCCAGTTCAGAAGGTTGGCCAGGATCATGGTGGTGAAAAGCCCGAAGGCGATCACGAGTTCAGGGTTCAAATCTGTCGAGAACTTGAAAACTGCTGGGCCTGGGTTGAACCCCCCAATGGACTCTGCTGCCAGGATCAGAAATACGGCCGCCGTGTTGCCGGGAATGCCAAGCGACAGAACCGGAATGAGGTTCGCCCCCGAAACCGAAGAATTTGCGGCTTCTGTCGCGGCAATACCTTCGGGCGCACCCTGCCCAAACTCTGGGTCCTCAGGCTTTTTGTTTTTTGCGTGGAACCGTTTGCCGGTCGCATATCCAATCGTAGCTGCAAGCGTCGATCCCACACCGGGCAGTGCGCCGATTGTGGTGCCAATAAGTGCTGACCGGCCGATGTAAGGAAGGATCCGCCGAATGTCGGCCCAGTGGAGGCGCTGGTCTCCCGTGTCCTTGGCAACTTCAATCGCTCCTTTGCGGCGCGTTTGGTTCCACAGGTTTTCAAGCTCGCTGAAAATGGCTCCGATGACCAGCACACCAATCACAGCTGCGGTGATGGGAATCCCGTCGGAAAGTGCCGAACTGCCAAAGCTTAGGCGGGGATAAAAATCATCACCGGTTCCGATATATACCGCCAGAAGACCAAGCCCGCAGCTCAAAAGCCCTTTGGCAGCGGATCCACCGACGACCGCTGCGATGAAACTAAGCGATAGGATCAAAAGCGCAGTTTTTTCGGGAAGGTCCAAATAGGATTCAACAAGGATCGCCAGAAACGGGGCACAGACAATCAGAACAATGTCCGAAAACGTGTCCCCCGAAACAGACGAGAAATGGGAAATCTTGAGCGCCTTTCGGGCTTTTCCCGATTGCGCCATTGGATAACCATCAAGCGTGGTCATAAAGGCGTCGGGCGTGCCGGGGGTGTTAAATAAAATCGCAGGAACCGCACCCCCGACTGTTGATCCTTTCATGACCCCGATCAGGAACCCCATCACGGGCAAAAGCGCATCGGACGTGAAGCCAAATACAGAAATGAGGATCGGTAAGGAAATGGCCATCGCAATGACCCCGCCCAAGCCGGGGGCCGCGCCGACGACGATCCCAAGAACCAGACCGAACGCGACCATCATAACGGTGATGGAAATCGAAACGCCAAGGAAAGAGAATGCCTCGGGTCCCTGAAAAACCGCCAGAATACCAAGCCAGATGTAGTCAAGAGTGCCCACGTCAACCATCAGACATCTCCATTTGGTGGCAGCAGCACATCATCAAATGGCAAGTCATAGAGCACGATGATCCCAGCGACGGCCACAAGCGCGATCAACGCTGCGCGCCATGTCAGTCGCTGTTCCACAAACGAGGTCATGGCAAAGACCATGAACCCGCCGCCCAGTACGAAACCTGTGTATTTCCACGGTATGGTGTCGCGCAGAAGTCTGTAATCTTCGCCGCCAAACAGGTTGGCCGCGACGGGTCCCGCCCATCGCATCACAACAATCCCGATGACTCCGAACAGGGTGATGGCACCAATATAGATCACGTTGTTGCGAGAGGGGCGGTCGTTTTCGCCACCACGTTCAAGCAGCAGCAACAGGCCTGAAATCAGGATAAACGCAGCGGCCAATGTCGGAGCGAGGCTGTCGCCCACGACATATTGTCCGCGGGACCTTTCAACCAACCCGGTGTCGGTGTCCAAAGGGATCCAGACGAAGGCAAGGATCAAAGCGAAGGCAATACAGCCCACACCCAGTGCCGTGGTGGCAGAGAGTTTTCGCATATCGGTCTCGCAAATAGGGTGAGAATGTCGGGCAGCGCGCACGCCGCCCGCTCTTCGTTTCCAGGCTTACTCGGACGCCGCAGCGATAAGTGCGCCGGAAGAATCGAAGTCCTTCTGAACAGCGTCTTCAAGCTCGGCTCCCGAGATAACAACCGGGCCGCCAAACCCTTTCGTGATGAAAGCGTTGGCCTTGCCGCCTTGCGTCGTTACGACTTTGCCGATTGCCGCCGCAATGGCATCTCGTGCCGCCGGGTCCATGTTGGGCGGGCCTGCAAAAATGAACGAGATTTCGCTGACAAACTCAACGCCATACTCGGACAGAAGCGGGGCGTCTGGCGAGTTTTGCAGCGGTTCGCTGCGCGCCGACGCCAATTCCACCATATCGCCCGCAGCAACTGCTTTCGCCTGTATGCCCGCGCCAAAACCAACATCCATGTCGCCTGCATTCAGGCCATTCATGACGGCTTTACCGCCTTTGACCGAAATAATATTAAAATTGACGCCGTTTTCCTTGCCCGCGATGTAAGCGATATCGCCCAGCATGCCGGTCATGACACCAAAACGAATGTCCTGACCACTCTTGGCGGCTTCAATCACATCACCCATCGTCTTCCAGCCTTTCGAAGCCAGCGCGACAACGCCCATCTGGGTTCCGGCAGTGGTGGTGATCGGCGTTACGTCTTGGGGGGTGCCGGCTTTTGCGGCCGCCATGTTGTAGCCAAGCGTTTCAGACACGATGATGGCGATTGCGGTGCCGTCAGCTGGCTCTTCCTTCAGCGCGTTCACTGCGTTCAAACCACCTTTGCCGGTTACTTGTTCCGGGATGATTTTCCAACCATGCAGGTCTTCGAGCTCTTCGGCGATCAGCCTGGCCTGAGTATCGGCACCTCCACCAGCCGCAAATGAGATAATCATCTTGATGGGACCTGGTGGGGTCCAATCCTCTGCAAATGCGGTCGTAGATGTCCCGAGAATCGCAGCAGCGACCACCGCAAATTTGAGCAACGTCTTCATGTTTTCCTCCCTGAAACACATGTCTGTTGGCGTCACTTGTTCTATAATAAGGTGGAAAAGTCAACGAACAAGTTGACATTTCCACCAAAACACCTGAATCTCTTTTCATCAAAGAGGATATCTGACGATGACAAAATCCGCAGCAGAGGCGATCGCCGAAGGCCTGCATATTCCTTTTCAGATTGCGCAGTTGCACTCTGCTTTAAGCACCCAGGCAAAAGCGATCATTTCTCGGCACGGCGACCTGAATCTTGCGCAGTGGCGCATCGTTCGGCTGGTCGCGCTTGATATTGCGAACACCACCACCGCGGTGCGCAAAGGTGCGGGCATCGATAAAAGTCAGTTCAGCAAAATGCTCGGCGTCCTTGAAGACAAGGGATACCTCAAACTGCGCCCGTTTGAAGAAGACAAGCGCCAGCATCTTATCGAATTGACGGAAAAAGGCCGGACCTCTCATGATCGCCTGGGCCCTGTTTTGGAAGCCAGACAAGAACACCTGGTAAGTGCGCTTACGGCGGACGAACAAGCAACCGTACTGAAAGCGATCAAGCTGCTTTCAGAAGCCGCCCAAAAGACCGATTTCCCCGACGCATATGTGATTCCAGAAGATGAATAAGAAATGAAAAATACTCCCAATCTTTTGGTGATCCTTTCGGATCAGCACCAAGCACGCGCCATGTCCTGCGAGAACCATCCGGTGGTGCAGACACCGAATTTGGACGCGCTTGCCGCGCGCGGGACGCGGTTCACGAACGCCTACACGCCCTCTCCGATCTGCGTGCCCGCCCGCGCGGCGTTTGCAACCGGGCGACCGGTGCACGAGATTGGCAATTGGGACAACGCGATGCCTTATCAGGGAACACCACGTGGATGGGGGCATGCCTTGCAGGACAAAGGGGTGCGCGTGGAGTCTATTGGGAAACTACACTATCGCCAGATCGACGATGACGCCGGATTTGACGTTCAACACATCCCGATGCATGTCGCCGATGGTGTTGGCATGGTTTGGGGCTCGATCCGTCGTGAAGATGAGCGCATCTTCAACAAAGATGTTCGCATGATGGGGAACACGATCGGGCCGGGGGAAAGCAGTTATACCAGATATGATCGCAGCGTCACCGACCGGACCTGTGATTGGTTGTCCGACACTCAGCACAGCACCGACCCTTGGTGCCTTTATGTGGGTCTCGTGGCCCCGCATCACCCTTTAATCTCACCTCAAGAGTTCTACGACCTCTATCCTCTGGACGGGCTTCCCCCAGATAAACTACGCCTTCGCGACGGATATGCCCAACATCCGTGGATCGAAAAGGTCGCCACAGCGATGGTCGCAGAAGATGGTTGGAAGGACGAGGAAGAACGACGTACCGCAATCGCCGCGTATTACGGTCTGACCAGTTATATGGACCACAATGTCGGGCGGATTATCCAGGCGCTGAAGGACAGTGGGCGCTTTGATGACACCACGGTCATCTACTCAAGCGACCACGGAGAGAACCTTGGCGTCCGTGATCTGTGGGGCAAGATGAACATGTATGAAGAATCCGCGGCGATCCCGTTGATTGTTGCCCCCGCGCCGGATCTGAAAACAAACCCTCGGCCAACCAGCGCGACCACAACAAGCCTGCTGGACATCTCGGAAACGATCATCGACCACTTTGGTGCAAAACTTCCGGGTGATCGCCCCGGGCAATCGCTTTATGATCTTGCCGCGTCCAAAGACGACCCCAACCGTGCGGTGCTCAGCGAATACCATGCGATCGGGTCGGTCTCTGCGTCTTTAATGCTTCGAAAGGGCGACCTGAAACTGATTGAATATGTTGGGTTCGCGCCGGAGTTGTTTAATCTGGCCGAAGATCCCGAAGAACTGACCAATCAGGCCCAGAATCCTGCCTATGCAGATGATCTGGCCAGAATGCAAAACGAACTTCGTCAGATTTGCGATCCCGAAGCCGTCAATGTGCAAGCGTTCAAAGATCAGGACGCGCTGATTGAGGCCTATGGCGGGAAAGAGATCGCCTCGAAACTTGGCGCCCCCTCAGCTACCCCGCCTCCCGTCACTTAGGCGGTGACTGGTTTCAACTCAACGCAAGGATCCACCATGATGCAGGATGATACTTCTTTGGCACTATCGGAGCTGTGGGATCTACCGGATGACACCCGGTCGACGGGTCATTGCGCAAAATAAATGCAATGGCGTGACAAAGCCCAACTGAAGCGATCCACTAACCTCTTGAACATCATGAACACGGGCAACTTGGCCCCCCACCGTCTTTGAAACACAACGACACCTTGTTTTGCCCTGGCCCAAAAGAACCGTTTTTCGCATGAACACCCTGAAATCCAATGCACTTCACCTGGCCTTGATCCTGGGAACCGCGCTGTCGGGTGCCTTTGCGGCGTTCGCGATGGGATGGCCAATTCCCTTCCTTCTG
Organism: Aliisedimentitalea scapharcae; assembly: GCF_045277565.1. Classification (NCBI taxonomy): domain Bacteria; kingdom Pseudomonadati; phylum Pseudomonadota; class Alphaproteobacteria; order Rhodobacterales; family Roseobacteraceae; genus Aliisedimentitalea; species Aliisedimentitalea scapharcae. The sequence continues at coordinate 237,413 of NZ_CP123585.1, forward strand.
GGAAGCCTCGTGGCAACTGCAATTCTGGCGTTAACGTTGGTCGCGCGCACGAACAAACCAGTTTTCTTTCCCAGACCCCTGCGGGAAGTGTTCATTGCCGTGATCGGCACGATGATTGGCACAACCTTCACGCCGGACGTGTTGTCGATGGCGCCAACCCTGGCCATCACCCTGTGCGCCATGTTGATCTTTGTCGTCCTTGCGCAGACGTCAAACTACGTCATTTTTCATCACTTGGGTGGCTATGATCAGCCCACCGCATTCTATGCGGCCATGCCGGGGGGGCTTATCGAGGCCGTGGAAATGGGGGCCAAAGCAGGCGGTGATGTCGAAACGCTGAGCATCCAGCATTTTGTGCGCATTGTTCTGGTGATCCTCGTCGTTCCCATGCTTTTTCTTGTGGTGGCAGGAGAGTCCGTCGGTAGCGCCGCAAACCAGACCCTTGAAAAGGGCCCTTCCGATTGGCGGGATTGGGCAACGGTGGTTGCCATTGCCCCAGTTGGACTTTTGATCGGCAAACTCTCCCGTTTGCCAGCGGCGCCATTGCTTGGTCCCCTGGTGCTGACGGCGACCCTTCAGTCCACAGGGGCGATTGATCTGGGCGGACCTCCGACACTTCTCAATCTGGCCCAGTTGGTCGTCGGCGCAAGCCTCGGGGCTCAGTTTGCCAGGACAACACCTCGGCATTTGGTATCCGCCCTCGCACTTGGCATGGTTTCGGTTTTGGTGACGCTGGCGATTGCGTCCGGGCTTGCGCTGCTGCTTGAACCTTTCGTCCCCCTGTCATTCCAGACCTTGCTGGTCAGCTTTGCACCCGGCGGGGTCACCGAAATGAGCCTCATCGCATTAAGCCTTGGTGTCAGTCCCGTCCTTGTCTCTATCCATCATCTTTTCCGTATTTTGTTCACAGTGGGCGTGGCCGGGTTGCTGTTCAAACGACTTGGCAAGCGCTCACCCGGATCCTAAGTTCACACAATGCATGCCGAGCCCCAAAAAAAGAGTTGCTGCAGCCCCTCGCGGAATACAGATTTTAGTGCCCCACTGGCCGCTCCGGGCGTGGCGGGACGGATGCGTGTGGCGTCCGATGCTGTACGTATCCCCGGTGGCAGGTCGTTGACTGGTACCTGTCGTCCCGAGATCCCGGACGACGGCGAAGACCCGATCCGCAACACGCGCGTGAAACCTTTCCGCATCGGGGCCACTGCGGTCACAAACGCACAGTTCGCCGACTTCATCGATGAAACGAGCTATACCACCGAAGCCGAGCGCTTTGGGTGGTCCTTCGTATTCTGGGCACACGTCGCAGAAAATGTCGGCCCGACAATGGGTGTGAAGGATGTCGAATGGTGGCGGCGTGTGGGGGGGGCAAATTGGCGTGATATCAACGGTCCCGGCACAATGGAGGCAGCATGGGACCCGACCCATCCGGTCGTTCATGTATCGTGGAACGACGCCCAGGCCTATGCCAAATGGGCCGGCGGCCGCCTGCCTACCGAAATCGAATGGGAACACGCAGCCCGTGGGGGACTAGGAGACGTGCGCTTCCCTTGGGGGGATCAAGAGCCAAACGATACGAGTTTCCAACCCTGTAATATTTGGCAAGGTGACTTTCCAAAGACCAATACCGTGAAGGACGGTTTTGCAGCCACAGCCCCTGCACAGTATTACGACCCGAATGGCTATGGTCTTTACAATATCGTTGGCAATGTTTGGGAGTGGACGGCAGATGCGTATCGCGTCAAATCATTAAAGAAACACGTGCGTCAGCGGCTTTCAACGATGAAAGGCTATCGCCTGTCCAAGGGCGGGTCGTTCTTGTGTCACGCTTCATATTGCTACCGCTACAGGATCGCGGCGCGATCAGGCACTTCGCCAGACAGCACAACAACCCACCAAGGGTTTCGTATGGTCTGGCCAGACTAGGATTACCCTGTTGGATGCCGTTGGGACAGCGCAGGCGCATAAAGCATAGCCATCTGCCCCTTCATAACTGATGTGGAACATCTGGAACCCGCCTTCTTAGAGTTTTTGCTGCTCTCAAAAGCGCGCAAAGCGGTCGCTCGCACCCAAACCGCCAGCAATGGTTTTGTCCCGCATTGCAGGTGCGGGTTTGAGCAATGGCAAGGTCAGATTCGGTGCGGGATCAGACGTCTGTGCTGGGCACGGAGAACGGCGGCAGCGAGCCCAAACAGCGCATTGGAACCAATCCTTTTGCCGTTATGTCTGCGTTAAAATCTGGCCTGCGGTTTCTTCTTCTGACTGGATCAAGCAGTCTCTTGTGCCGCGATATCCTTCGCTAGCTTATCGCCAAGCGCTTGCATCCTTGCGATGCGATTTTCCTTGTCAGGCACGATAATGCCACGCAGCTTTTTCTTCACCATGCCTGACATCAGCTTGCCCATGATTTTGGGTGACGTCGGGGTTGCGAATCTGATTTTGACCAATGTCCCTTCGCCCACTTGAACCAGCTCGTTGGTTTCCATCATCGTAAGGCCCATGGGCAGGTTGTATTTACCTGTCGCGTAGTCACCGTGATGCCAGTCGACAATCTGAAATGGAAAGATGTCTTCGCCGTGATAACAGTGATAGAGGGTTCCGGGTTCAATCTTGCCCTTGTTTGTATCGAACAATTCGACCTTGTTTGCGCCCAGCCATTCGGCGCGCAACTCTGGGCGGGTGCAAATGGTGAAGGCAACATCCAGCGAAACCGGCAGTGGAATGATCCACTCTTCAATGAGAAGGTTGTCTCCTGGTTCAACAAACGTGCGTTCCGTTGTGCGACGGCGCTCCCATGCGACGCGCATGTCCCGCACAACGTATTCGACCTCGCCGATGTGCTCGATTTCTTCGGTGTAGAACTCAGATCCGTCAAAATACTCAACAAGTTCCATGGACTTAAGCGCAGCACACGAAATTAATGTGTACGCCGTCAATCCGGTACGTTCCTTTACGCTATTTTTGAGAAGCCGGAACGCCGTGATCACATCCTGACCGGCCAATTCTTCGCGATCTCCAGTTTTTTGAACGATACAGTCTCCATGATGCACAACGATCTTAAGCTCCAGTGCGTCAACAGTGGAACAGGCATCGCATGGACATGAGGTGTTGATCAGCATCTTCTCTTTCGCACGGGCAAAGACGCAGTAGAGCTGTTCCGCAAAATCCAGGATGAACTGCTGCGAGACCACTTCGCTTTTCAACGCGTAAGCAAAAACAGCATCACCCTGTAACCCTGATACTTCCAATGGTGATCGGATAGTGGGGATCATACTGCCGAACAGAGATTCTAGGATCCCCTTGGCGTGTTCGATGGCTGTTTCGGACATGAATTTCGTATAGCCAGATATATCCGCGATCACGAAATATGCTGATTTTACACCGCCCTCAGTTTTACTCATAAATACCCCCCTCCCCTTGGCGATCTTTATGCGTTGAATTCAAGGAAAAACCTAACGAATTCGATTGGTCGCTCAGGAACATCCAACCTGCCCTCAGGCTTTGGCGCAGCCCACACCAAGGTCGAGACCAGTGTAGGGCGGTTCGCCAAATGGGCAGCCGATGTCAAAATCGCAAATAATGAGACAATTCAAGATTGGGAAAAAACAAACATCGGTAACCTCGCAGCCAATTCACACTCCGTCCGCAAAGCGGTCGATGCCGTTCACCCGCAACAAGATCCGCTTGGGGCTGCCTACAGCCACCCGTACCTGGTGCGGCGTACGGCAGTAGCAGGCCCAAAGCAGACATGGGCTGAATTCCAGGATTGCATGTGCGCCATGTTATCACTGACATGTCCGAAATTTCATTTTCGCGGACGGCAGAAATACAGACGCGTCCGATCAATTCGCTTGATGCAATGGGTGGCAATTTTTAGGCGTAGCGCAAGGCAGGGCTTATTGAGGTATATTATCCAGAAATGTCATTAATCTGTTGCGGTCTTGTACACTAAATTTTCCATAGTCTGTCGATATAATCGGCATTGCCAAGTTGTTCGGGGTGTCGTTTTCGATTAGGCAGCGAGGATGAAAATACCATCCGATATGCCACGCCTGAAAGGCTTCCGTTTTCCGCGCGAGATTATCACATACGCGGTTTGGGCGTATCATCGATTTGCTCTGAGTACGTCGGGTGTCGAAGACCTGTTGGCAAAGCGTAGCGTCATTGTCAGCCGCGAAACGATCCGGCTCTGGGTGAACCGGTTTGGAGGCCACTTTGCGGATTGTGTCAGACGAGACCGCCCGGCAGCGGCCGACAAATGGCACCTTGATGAAGTTGTCGTGCCGATCGGAGGCGTGAAATACTGGCTCTGGCGGGCGGTTGACGCGAACGGCGACGTTTTGGACATTCTCGTCCAACCGCGGCGAAACGCCAAAGCGGCAAGGCGTTTCATGAAGCGGCTGATGGCCCGTTTCGGCGATCCGCGCGTTGTGATCACGGACAAGTTGCGCAGTTATATCAAGCCGATCCGTGACCTAACCCCAAACGCGGACCACAGGGCACACAAGGGCTTGAACAATCGCATCGAAGGGTTGCACCGGCCGACCCGTAAACGCGAGAAGCTTATGGGGCGGTTCAAGTCCCCGCGCCAGGCTCAAAGGTTCCTCGCCGCCCACGACCAAATCAATATCGTTTTCCGCCCCCGCCGCTACCGAATGCCAACCAACATCTACCGCCAGACCAGATCGGACGCTTTTGACCTGGGGCACGGATACGCCCTTGAGATGACCGCCTAACGACCCGGCTGCCGGCTAACCGCGCCCAGCATCAGACAACTTGGCAATGCCGTTTACGGGGACAACCAAAAAAACGAAGGCGACACAACCACGCTGCGTGTCACCGTCGGTATCGTCACCAATGACGCCGCAGACGATGCGATGATCTATGAGATGACCAAATCATTCTTTGCCGGTGTTGCCGAGATGCGCGATAGCGCACCTTGGCTGGCAGCTGTCACACCAGAAGGTGCTGTGGCCGACATCAATATGCCCCTGCATCCGGGTGCACTGCGCGCGCTTGAAGAGATGGGTGTCACCATCCCGGATGTTGCCCGCGGTTAATCAAAGATCGGTCGGGGCGGCACCGCCCCGACCCAAAATCCAGCTGGTGTTGAAGCATGCCCAAAAACGTCCTTTTCATTATGTGCGACCAACTTCGGTGGGATTATCTTTCCTGCACGGGTCATCCGCATCTCCACACGCCCTATATCGACAGGCTTGCGGAACGCGGGGTTTTGTTTGACCGAACTTATGTTCAGTCTCCGATTTGTGGCCCTTCGCGCATGTCATTTTATACCGGGCGTTATACCAGTTCTCACGGCTCGACCTGGAACAACATCCCGCTCAAAGTGGGCGAGATGACGCTGGGCGATCACTTGCGCCCGCTGGGTGTTCGCACGGCGCTTTGCGGCAAAACCCACATGACCGCAGATGTCGACGGGATGCGCCGCCTTGGGTTGGCACCGGACAGCACAATTGGTGCGCTTGTGTCGGAATGCGGTTTCGAACCTTACGAACGTGATGATGGGTTGCACCCGGACGGGCCCCGCTATGCACGCAACACGGCTTATGACACCTATATGAAGGAACGTGGCTGGCCCGACGAGAACCCTTGGCAAAGCGTCGCCAACAGCGCCGAAGACGATGACGGCAACATCCTGAGCGGTTGGTTCATGGACAACGCTGACAAACCCGCACGCGCGGCTGATGAAGAAAGCGAAACGCCCTATATCACCAGCCGCGCGATGGATTTCATCCGCGAGGCCGGTGACACACCGTGGTGTTTGCACCTGAGCTACATTAAACCCCATTGGCCCTATATCGTGCCCGCGCCTTATCACGACATGTACGGTCCCAAGACCCATTTGGACCCGGTGCGCAGCGATGCCGAGCGCGCCGACCCTCACCCCGTTTACGGCGCCTTCATGCAAGAGCGTGTCTCAAAAGCATTCTGCGATGACGGAACACGCACCCGTGTTCTGACCGCCTATATGGGCCTGATCAAACAGATCGACGATCAGATCGGCAGGTTGATGGGTTTTCTGGACGACCAAGGCATCACCGATGACACGATGATCGTGTTCACCTCGGACCACGGCGACTATCTGGGGGATCACTGGATGGGGGAAAAAGAGCTGTTCCACGACGCTTCTGCTCGCATTCCGCTTATCGTGGTTGATCCGCGACCTGAAGCCGACGCAACGCGCGGCGTGAAATCTCCGGCGCTGGTCGAGGCGATCGACGTTGTTCCAACGATCCTGAATTACTTCGACGGAGAAGACGTTCCTTATATCATTGAAGGAAAATCGCTTCAGCCGATCCTGCATGGACAGGTAGAAAATCTGCGCGATTTCGCGGTTTCCGAATACGACTATTCGATGCGCAATGTTCGAAAACGTCTTGGCGTATCCGTTCAGGATGCAAAACTAACGATGCTGTTTGATGGGCGGTGGAAATACACCTTTGCCGAAGGCTTTCGGCCGATGCTTTTCGATCTGGAAACCAATCCCGATGAAATTGCCGATCTTGGGGCCGATCCTGCCTATGCGGATGAATTGATCCGTCTGGAAAAGATGTTCTGCGGCTGGTCTCGGCGCACATCCCAGCGCACAACGCGGTCGGATGCTTGGATTGCCGCGCGTGACCCGAGCCTTGGAGAAGCCAAGGCAGGAATTCTGATCGGCTATCGCAATGAGGCAGAGCTTCACAAGGTTTTGCCCGAGACCAAACCCAAGGCAAAAAACACCGACAAGATCTCCTGAAAGAATGTAGGATGTTAACCTTCGACGGTGCACCTGTCACAGCTCTAAACGCCCAGCCCCCCGGCATTTTCAAGCAACGGAATGATCTTTTCCACGCCTTCGCGATTGCGCAGAGAAGTAAATACGAAAGGCCGCCCGCAGCGCATCATTGTTGCATCGCGGTCCATGACCTCAAGCGATGCGCCCACATGGGGGGCAAGATCAGTCTTGTTGATGATCAGGATGTCAGATTTGGTGATAGCTGGCCCACCCTTGCGGGGAATTTCTTCGCCAGCCGCCACGTCGATCACATAGAGGGTCACATCTGCCAGCTCAGGGCTGAATGTGGCCGACAGGTTATCGCCGCCGCTTTCGATTAGCACAATCTCCACATCCGGATGCCGGCCGATCATCTCGGCCACAGCGGCAAGGTTGATCGATGCGTCTTCTCGGATCGCCGTGTGGGGGCAGCCGCCGGTCTCGACCCCGATGATGCGATCCTGCGGCAGAATCTGCATCCGCATCAGCGCCTCGGCGTCTTCTTGCGTGTATATGTCATTGGTGATGACGCCGATCGAAAACCTGTCGCGCAAGGCTTCGCTCAGCGCGGCCGTGAGGGTTGTCTTCCCGGCACCAACCGGGCCACCGATTCCAACGCGAAGCGGTCCGTTCATCGTGCTCATGTGCGGAAAATCCTTGAATGCTGAGTTTCATGTTTCATAGAGGCGATGTCCGACAAAAAGGCGGAACTGCCGAGATCATCAAGCGCAGCACAGCTGGCTTGCGCAGCGACCTGGCTACAAAGCGGTGTCATTTCGCGGATCATCCGTTGGCCTTCGGTTTGGCCCAGCGGAACAAGACGCATCGTCACCGCTGCAAGGTTGGCCATGAAGGCTTGCAAGTAGAATTGAGTGGTGAGTTCGAGCGGCAGGCCCTGCAGACGGGCAGCGCGGCCAACAGCGACCGGATAGGTCAGCCCCTTCAGATCCGCAGCCCAGACCTTTGCGATGATTTCACAGAATGCCTCGCCCTGAAGGCGGGTTTCCTTCAACCGTTCAGCCGACGCTGAAAAGGCGCGGCTCATGGCGTCTATCTCGTCCACGTCGGTGCTGCCAGCTCGATAGGCCGCGCCAAGGAACAGGCTGTCGTTCCATCCAGCGCCATGTAGTAGCACATCAGAAATCCACGCCTCGGATTGTTCTTTGTTGGTTACGTCCCCGGCATCAATCACCCATTCCAACCCGTGCGAGTAGGCAAATGCGCCGACTGGGAAGGCTGGCGAGAACCATTGCGTCAGGGTGAGGATTTCAGTGGCTGTGGCCATGCGTCCGTCCATGACCATAAGCCCCGCCTTCTGGCGAGAAGGGCTCGACCACTTCGCGCACGTTGGCGCCAACCTTGTCCAGCATGTCGCGGATCACGTGGTCGCGTTGAATCAGCAACCGATCTTTCTCGATCTGACAGGGGGTATGGCGGTTACCGATATGCCAGGCGAGACGTGGCAGGTCGTCTCCGGTCACCTCTAGCAAGTCTTCTTTGGCGGCAACAACCTCGATCAGCCGGCCATCTTCCAACGCGAACGCATCACCATGGTCGAGCGACGTGGTGTGGCCCAAGTCGACAAGGAATTGCTCGGCACGCATCGTGGTCAGCATCTTGCGACGCAGAAAACGGTCGTCGTAGCTGAGCGTCACAACGTCATAAGCACCGGACCAATGTCCGGGTTTACGAATTTGGCGACTAGGCGGGAGAATGTTCATGGGTTGCACCTTCAGAACAGGAAATAACGTTGCGCCATTGGCAAAACCTCGGCGGGTTGACAGGTGAGAAGCTCGCCATCGGCGCGCACTTCGTAGGTTTCGGGATGGACTTCAATCTCGGGGGTCGTGTTGTTCAACACCAAATCGGACTTACCGATGTTGCGTGTGTTCTTCACAGCTAACGTGTCCTTGGCGAGGCCCAACTTTGCACCGATCCCGACGTCCTTCGCAGCCGCGCTGACGAACGTGACGGCTGAGTTTTCGACCGAGCGACCATAGGCCCCGAACATTGGGCGGCTGTAGACAGGTTGCGGCGTCGGGATCGAGGCGTTGGGATCGCCCATCTGTGCCATGACGATGGTGCCGCCTAGCAGAACCATCTCAGGCTTCACGCCAAAAAAGGCCGGGTCCCATAACACCAGATCGGCGCGTTTACCTTCTTCGATCGAACCGATCTCGTGGGCAATCCCGTGCGCAATCGCAGGGTTGATGGTGTATTTGGCGATATAGCGGCGCACACGGAAGTTGTCGTTGTCGCCGGTTTCCTCAGGCAAGCTGCCTCGCTGTTTCTTCATCTTGTCAGCGGTTTGCCAGGTGCGGATCAGCACCTCGCCCACGCGCCCCATGGCCTGACTGTCTGACGCGATAATCGAAAACGCACCCATGTCATGCAGGATGTCCTCGGCGGCGATGGTCTCACGGCGTATACGGCTTTCGGCAAAAGCCACGTCTTCGGGGATCGACTTGTCGAGATGGTGGCAGACCATCAGCATGTCGAGATGTTCCTCCAGCGTGTTCACTGTGAAAGGGCGGGTGGGATTGGTAGAGGACGGCAATACATGCTCTTCGCCGCAAATCTTGATGATGTCCGGGGCATGGCCGCCCCCCGCGCCCTCGGTATGAAAGGCGTGGATCGTGCGCCCCTTAATTGCGGCCACTGTATTCTCGACAAAGCCGGATTCGTTCAGCGTGTCGGTGTGGATCATCACCTGAACGTCCAAATCATCAGCGACCGATAGACAACAGTCGATGGCGGCAGGCGTCGTGCCCCAGTCCTCGTGCAGCTTCAGAGCGCAGGCACCGCCAAGCACCTGTTCTTCAAGGGCTGCTGGCAGCGATGCGTTGCCTTTACCTGCAAAGGCAAGGTTCATCGGAAAGGCATCCGCCGCCTGCATCATGCGCCCGATATGCCACGGGCCGGGAGTGCAGGTGGTGGCCAGCGTGCCATGGGCCGGGCCAGTGCCGCCACCCAGCATGGTGGTCAGGCCGGAATGCAGCGCGTCCTCGATCTGCTGCGGGCAGATGAAATGGATATGACTGTCAAAGCCGCCCGCCGTCAGAATACGCCCTTCGCCCGCGATAACCTCGGTTCCGGGGCCCACAATGACATCGACGCCCGGTTGGGTGTCAGGATTTCCGGCTTTGCCAATCTTGTGGATGCGCCCGTCTTTCAGGCCAACATCAGCCTTATAGATGCCAGCGTGATCGACGATCAGCGCGTTGGTAATGACGGTGTCCACCGCGCCTTGGGCGCGCGTGACCTGGGATTGCCCCATTCCGTCGCGGATGACTTTGCCACCGCCAAACTTCACCTCTTCTCCATAGACATCGTCCCGCAGCCCTGTGGCGCTGAACTGTGTCGCTGTGGCCCGTTCCATAATCAGGTCTTTCTCGACCTCGATAATCAGATCGGTATCCGCAAGTCGCACCCTGTCGCCGACAGTTGGGCCGAACATGGCAGCATAGTCACTCCGACTTATCTTGCCCGGCATCTTTCAGCGCTCCCATGATATGTTGATTAAAGCCATAGATATGTCGTCGTCCCAGGTAGGGTATCAGCATCACCTCTCGACGCTGTCCCGGCTCGAAGCGGACGGCAGTGCCCGCCGGAATGTCCAGCCGCCTGCCCAAGGCTGCATAGCGATCAAATTCCAACGCGGGGTTTGCTTCGGCAAAGTGGTAGTGGCTGCCCACCTGCACTGGGCGGTCGCCGGTATTGGCCACCAACACCATCAGGGCGCTGCGACCGGCGTTTAGCGTCAGCGACCCCTCGGCAGGAAATGTCTCGCCCGGGATCATTTGCGCCGCCGTATGTGAACCAATGTCATGGTCCCGCCCACGGTCATTGCAGCGAGGATCACGGCAATCCATGTAACAGCCTCATGAGGATGGATATGCGCGCCGGAATGGGCCAAGGCAGGGGATGCGGCCAGCGTGCTTAGAATCGGTAAAGCGTGTTTCATTGGGTCAAGTTCCTCTAGCGAATTGGGTTGTGAACGGTGACGAGTTTGGTGCCGTCAGGAAAGGTGGCTTCGACCTGCACTTCGGGGATCATCTCGGCGATGCCCTCCATGCAGTGTTCGACCGAGACAACCTGGGCACCCGCCTCCATCATATCGGCGACAGAGCGTCCATCGCGTGCACCTTCGACGACGCTGTCGGTGATCAGGGCAATGGCCTCGGGGTGATTGAGTTTCACACCGCGCGCCAGACGCTTGCGGGCCACTTCGGCGGCCAGGGCGATCAGGAGTTTGTCTTTTTCTCTCGGGGTCAGGTTCATGTCAGATCATCCAGCATCGGGGGAGGTCACTGCCATTCAGTCTTTGCAGAACTGGCAGCAGGGTTTGTCTGAGGGTAAAATCGTCGACGGCCAGCAAGCGTAACACCAGCACATCGGGCTGGATCATGCTGACACCACCGGTTTCAGGAAGAACCTCCCTAAGGGGCCCCAAATGGCGTTCGGCATCCTTCGCGACCAGCACTGTCAGAGCTGTTGCCCCGGCACCGTTGGCGATGAATGGTTTGGACAGATGGGCATGCAGGTCTCCGGACAAGACCACCGAGTCGAAAAAGAGGGGTGCGCCTTCGCGTCGTATCTCGATACGGTCCCGAAAACGGATATCAGTCAGCGTTTCGCCCATTGCCGGGCGACCAAAAACCAGAGGCTCGACCATCAGCAGTGAGGCGTCCAATGCCAGGTTGATGTTCAGACGGCGATCCAGCGCACTGCCGTTGAACAGGATCGTTTCCTGAGGCAGCCAATTGAGCCGGGCACCGGGTTCGACCCGAATGCGGTTGCGAATCTGGCCGGTTTGATTGGGTTGCGCCCTATAGGCGCGTTCGCAGGTCTGGGTGGTCAGGGTCAAAGCGGTGTTTGCCGCCACATGACCGGAAAAAGAAAACTGATCACCTCCAGTGATCCCACCGGCGGTGTTCAAAAGGACGGCGTCCATGGCGCCACCACGGGCCTTTGGAAACAGACATTTGAAGGAGCCAGACTGGCGCAGACCATCCAGAACGGTACGGCCTCCGACCCTTTTCGTGCTCACGCGCAAGTTGCCCTCGGCCCGGGGGGGCTGTGCGTCATTCGGGGGCGATATGTCTGCCTGACGTGTGATCGGGGTATCCTCGGGTCATATAGAACTGTCCTTGGTTGTGACGTCATCTGTGCAAATCACCATCCGAATTGGCAGTTCGAAGGTCTCGACTGGGGGGCGCTGTCTATTGTTTGTGCGCCTGCGGCAATTGCTGGTTAAAAAATATGCATTCGCCGCGAGCGTTTGGGAAATGTCGTGTCTCAGGTTTGCTAATTACGCTGCAATGCAGAATCGATTGGACACCTGCCGGAGACACGTTGTCAAAAAACCGGAGGTGTGTGACGGCCATACGAATTGGACCTCGAAGCGGCCGCCACACGAATTGCAACATGACGTTGCGGGGACAGGTAAGAGAAATCGGCATATATGTGCAAGGTCTCTCTCCAGCGCCCTGCCTGGAGGATAATATGAACTTTCTCAAATCCACTCTCGCCGGATCAATCGTCTTTGCCACATTGGCTGGTGCTGCCATGTCTGCCGAAGACACTATCAAAGTTGGCGTCCTGCACTCGTTGTCGGGCACGATGGCGATCTCTGAGACGACACTGAAAGACACCATGCTGATGCTGATCGACCAGCAGAACGCAAAGGGTGGACTTCTGGGCAAACAGCTGGAAGCCGTGGTGGTAGACCCAGCATCAGACTGGCCGCTGTTTGCCGAAAAGGCCCGCGAACTGCTGACCGTACATGATGTCGACGTAATCTTCGGAAACTGGACGTCTGTTTCACGCAAATCGGTTCTGCCGGTGATCGAAGAGCTGAACGGCCTACTGTTCTACCCGGTGCAGTACGAAGGTGAAGAATCGTCCAAGAACGTATTCTACACTGGTGCCGCGCCGAACCAACAGGCCATCCCTGCAACTGACTATTTCCTGGAGGAACTGGGGGTCGAGAAATTCGCTCTGCTCGGCACAGACTATGTTTACCCCAGGACCACCAACAACATTTTGGAAAGCTACCTGAAAGACAAAGGGATTGCGGATGGTGACATCTTCATAAACTACACGCCTTTCGGTCACTCAGATTGGTCAAAGATCGTGGCTGATGTCGTGACGCTCGGCGCGGATGGCAAGAAAGTCGGCGTGATCTCGACCATCAACGGTGATGCCAATATCGGCTTTTACAAGGAATTGGCGGCGGCAGGCGTTTCAGCCGACGACATCCCGGTGGTGGCTTTCTCGGTAGGTGAAGAAGAACTCGCCGGTCTGGATACCTCTAACCTCGTCGGTCACCTGGCGGCGTGGAACTACTTCCAGTCGGCAGACGCAGAAGTGAACGCCGAGTTTGTCAAAACTTGGAAAGCCACGATGGGTGAAGAGCGTGTCACCAACGACCCGATGGAAGCACATTTTATCGGCTTCAACATGTGGGTGAACGCGGCCACAGAAGCGGGGTCTACTGACGTGGATTCGGTGCGGTCTGCCATGTACGGACAAGAGTACCCGAACCTGACCGGAGGAACCGCGGTCATGCTGCCGAACCACCACTTGGCCAAGCCGGTTCTGATTGGTGAAATTCAGGAAGACGGTCAGTTTGATATCATCAGCCAGACAAGCGAAGTGCCTGGTGATGCCTGGACCGATTTCCTGCCTGAATCAGCGGTTCTGATGTCGGACTGGAAAGATCTCGGCTGCGGTATGTACAACACCGAGACTAAAACCTGTGTTCAGACGCTTTCGAACTACTAAGGCCTGAATTTGAGAAGGGGGCGGCTTTGTGGCCCCCTTCCAACCCAATTCGCGGAACACTCCAATATGATACGACTATTCCTTGCGGGCCTCGCAGTCCTGTTGTCATGCCTGACAGCAACGGCTGAGGAACGTGCCATCCAGCCGCTACTGCAAGAGTATCACGAGGTGATCGCCAAAAGCTCGCGCAAGACCATTGCTCCGGTCATCAATGCGATTGCCACCAGTGGCTCGCCAAAGGCGCAATTGGTGCTAGAGACATGGACGGCCAAGGCCATGTGGATGCGCAAATCTGACGGCGTGTTCTTTGTCGGTGAAAAAATTGACAGCAAAAATTATCAGCTTATCGATTTCGACAGCGGTCAGGTGGTGGGAAACTATCCCAAAAAAGAATTGAAACAGCTGAAACCCAACAGCGGTATCCGGGCCATGATTGCCACCGCGCTGGTGATGTTCCAGTTGTCGGACCCTGACAAAGCCAAGCGGCATGGCGCGCTGACATCAATCCAACGCGACCCCGAGGCCGCCTTGCTGGCGCCTCTGCGCGCCTCGATCGAGACCGAGCCAGATGCGGCTCTGAAAGCCCAAAAGCAACGGCTCGAACGGCTGCTGACAATTGGTTATGATGACAACACCCAGGCTCGTGTGGCCGCCATTGAGGAAATGTCCGGCGATCTGGGCGTGGATGTTCGCGCAACGCTGAATCCTTTGGTGGCGACGACACGCGATGTGGTACCGGGTGACGTGCCCAAGGGGGTGAATGTCTCCGAGATCTTGACGCCCGGCACAGAAAGCCTGTCCGAAACGGAAGCCTATGACCTGTTGGTTGCCAAAGGTCTGTCCCCCGCGCGGGTTTCGCCGGACGACATACGCACCGCGCTGGCCGCCAATATCGATGGTGGCCGGGTGGGCGGCATTCCGGTGGCGCAGTTAGATAAAAAAGACGCCCGCCTTCGTGCCTATGTCGTGCTGGCACAGGCCCGCAAAGTGCCCCCGCTTGTCACACAGGCAGATATTGACGCCGCCCTCAACGCACATGTCTTTTTTGAAACCTATTTCGAGCCATCTGTCGATGTGACGACGTCGGCCAACCAGGCCTTGGATACCATAAGCCTCAAGGTTGGTATGAACCAGACACTAGACCTGACTCTGGATGCGCTTTCGCTGGCCTCGATCTACTTCCTCGCCGCCATCGGCCTTGCCATTACGTTTGGTGTTATGGGGGTGATCAACATGGCCCATGGCGAGTTTATCATGATGGGGGCGTACACAGGGTACGTGGTGCAGCAGATCATTCCTGATCACACGGTGTCGATCATTGTCGCCATTCCACTGGCCTTTGCGGTGACCTTTGCGGCTGGTGTGGCGATGGAGCGGCTGGTGATCCGCTGGCTTTATGCCCGTCCGCTGGAAACCCTGCTGGCGACCTTTGGCATTTCGATTGCCCTACAACAGCTGGCCAAGAACATCTTTGGCACACAAGCGCGGCCTCTGACCGCGCCGGGCTGGCTGGATGGGGCTTTCGTCATGAATGACGTCGTTTCAATCAGCTACATCCGCATCGCCATCTTTATTCTGGCACTCGTTTTCCTTGGCGTCTTTCTGTTCATCATGAAGCGCACCAGACTTGGGCTGGAAACCCGCGCCGTGACCCAGAACCCGCGTATGGCCGCGTCGATGGGGATCAACCCAGGCAAGGTCAATATGCTGACCTTTGGCCTTGGCTCAGGTATCGCGGGCATTGCCGGTGTTGCCATTGGGCTTTTTGCCAAGGTCACCTCTGAACTGGGCAACGATTATATTGTCCAAAGTTTCATGACCGTGGTTGTCGGGGGTGTGGGCAATATCTGGGGCACGCTTGCGGGGGCCGCCATGATCGGCTTCTTCCCAAAAGGGATTGAGTGGCTGAACCCGTCGAACACGCTGGCGGCACAGACCTATATGATCGTCTTTATTATCATTTTCATTCAGTTCCGGCCAAGGGGCATCATCGCCCTCAAGGGCCGCGCGGCAGGGGATTGATCTATGCAACGTTCTTTTATTGCCAAAAACCCTTCTGTCTTAATCTTTCTCGCCTGTCTGGCCCTGTTCACGCTGATGGTGACGGTGCTGTCCGAAGGCTTTGGCGTCGGCGTGATTTCAACAAGTTTCGTCAAGACGCTGGGCAAGACGCTGTGTCTGTGCCTGATCGCGGTGGCGATGGATCTGATATGGGGCTTTACCGGCATTCTGTCGCTGGGCCATTTCGCCTTTTTCGGTCTGGGGGGCTACATGGTCGGCATGTGGCTGATGTATGAACGCACACGCTTGATCGTGGTCGAATCGCTGGGTCAGTCCGAAATCCCACCCACAAGTTCCGAGATTGTCGACGCTATCGGTAATCAGATCTTCGGCGTGGTCGGCTCTAGTGAGTTCCCCCTGATCTGGGCATTCGCCGACAGCCTGTTCCTGCAATTGGCCTTGGTGGTTCTGGTGCCCGGGATACTGGCACTTGTCTTTGGCTGGCTCGCGTTCCGCAGCCGGGTCGCCGGCGTTTACCTGTCAATCCTGACGCAAGCGATGACGCTGGCGTTGGCGCTGTACCTGTTCCAGAACGACAGCGGCCTGCGCGGCAATAACGGGCTGTCAGGATTGCAGAACCTGCCGGGTGTGACCGCGTCGCAGGGCGTGGTGTCCGTGTGGTTTCTCTGGGCGTCGGCATTGGCCTTGGGACTTGGTTACCTCCTGGCTGCTTGGGTCGTGTCGGGCAAGCTTGGCTCGGTCATTCGCGGCATTCGCGACAACGAGGCCCGCGTGCGGTTTCTGGGCTACTCGGTCGAGACCTACAAACTGTTGGTCTTTACCCTAACGGCCTGCATCGCGGCCATTGCTGGCGCGCTTTATTACCCGCAGGCCGGTATCATCAACCCTGCTGAAATTGTGCCGATTGCGTCGATTTATCTGGCAGTCTGGGTCGCTATCGGCGGGCGGGGACGGCTTTATGGCGCGGTGATCGGGGCGGCTTTCGTCAGCCTTCTCAGTACGTGGTTCACCGGCGGGCAAGCTCCCGATATTCCGCTGGGTTTCTACACGATCAAATGGGTTGACTGGTGGCTGGTGTTGCTAGGCCTGTCCTTTGTCGCAGTCACGCTGTTTGCTCCGAAGGGTATGGGTGGACTGGTCGATCTGTGGAGCCAACGCAAAAGCCCAAACCGTCACGGTGCCGACCTGGGCCCGGATGACGGTGCCCTGCGCGAACATGAGGCAAGCCAATGAGAACACTTCTCGAAGTTTCAGGCGTGTCAGTCACGTTCGATGGCTTTCGCGCCATCAACAACCTGTCGTTCCAGATCGGTGATGCTGAGCTGCGGGCCGTTATCGGCCCCAATGGTGCCGGTAAGACGACGTTTATGGATATCGTCACCGGTAAGACCAAACCGGACGAAGGCCGGGTGATCTGGGGCGAAAAATCCATTTCTCTTTTGAAGATGAACGAGGCGAAGATCGCCCAGGCCGGGATTGGACGCAAATTCCAGAAACCAACGGTGTTCGAAGACCAGACCGTGCAGGAAAACCTGCTGATGGCTTTGAAAAAACCGCGTGGCTGGTTCTCGGTTCTGGCCTACAAGCCAAGTGCGGAGGATCTTGAGAAAGTTGCCGATCGGGCACAGGAAATCGGCCTTCTTGATGAGCTGAAACGTAAATCCGGCGAGTTGAGCCACGGGCAAAAGCAATGGCTGGAAATCGGCATGTTGCTGGCACAGGAACCGCGTCTGCTGCTGGTGGATGAACCCGCGGCGGGGATGACCCCGCAAGAACGCGAACATACCACGGACTTACTATTAGAAGCAGCCAAGACACGCGCCGTGGTGGTGGTAGAACACGACATGGAATTCGTCCGCCGCCTGAATTGCCGGGTGACCGTGCTACACGAAGGGTCGATTCTGGCCGAAGGCAGTCTTGACCACGTTACCTCGAACCAACAGGTCATCGATGTCTATCTGGGGCGCTGAACC
>NZ_CP123588.1:0-77523 GCF_045277565.1 Aliisedimentitalea scapharcae
ATGACCGTCCTAGTTGGTGGCTTTGCCCATGTTTGCGTTGAAGCCGTGATCACAGATGCTCACCGTGAAGTAGCCAGCGCCGGTCTCCCCTTTCTGAATCTTCTAGATGCCGCCGCACTCGGTCAGCTTGCCTCACGGGGAGCGTCCGGCGACGCGTTGCGCGAAGGCCGTCCTGTTCGACCTCGCGACGGGTTCGATGGTAATTTCCAGGTCGGAGGTTAAGATGGAGATTGAGCCGAAGCTTTTGGCGGTTTCATTGTCGGCGCTTGTGAAACTGATGCAGCCCGAAGGGTAGCTGCGCGGTTGACCAAGGCCTGACCACGCTGGATGCGAAGCGCCGCATAGAAGGGTAGGGGAGGAAGATGGGCCACAGCCGTTGTAGACGGGGCGGCCGCTGCGATGTGCATTCCATGCAACCGGTACGCACCGGGAGACCTGCGGGGACCGGAAAAAATGCCACAGGGAAATGCGCGGCGTACTTAAAACTGAACAAAACAAGTAGACCCCTTACTCTCGTGCACGCGCGCAACAAGCGTTGCGCTATAGTGCTCTCAACAGCCCGATCCCTTGCTCAAGAGGCATTGCACGAACGCCTTCGGCCACGGGGACGTCATGCTCTCCGGCGTAGATCAACAGCTTCCGGCTGGCCTTGATGTCTTCCGCGCCCACATAGAACCCGCGCGAGACCTTTGGCGCAGTCGTGCGCTTGATCTCAACGGCCCAGATGTCGCCCCCAGGCAGGCGAAGGACCAAGTCAAGTTCAGCTCCGGCAGAAGTGCGATAGAAGAAGGGTTCGGTGCCGGTTGGTGCAGCGGCAAGAAGGGCCTCGATACAGAACCCCTCCCAACTGCCGCCAACGACGGGGTGCCCGAGCAAGCCCTCGATTGTCCCAATGCTTAACAGGGCATGCACGACCCCGCTGTCGCGGACATAAACCTTTGGCGATTTCACCAAACGCTTGCCGACATTCTCATGCCAGGGCTGCAGTCGCCGCACCAGCATGAGATCAACGAGCAGATCGAGGTAGCGTCCAATCGTTTGGCCGGAGACGCCCAGCCCCTCGGCGAGGGCTGCAGCGTTCAATAGACCACCTTGCACATGCGCAAGCATTGTCCAGAAGCGCCGCAAGGTTGCGGCTGGAATACGCGGTCCGAGGGCAGGGATGTCACGTTCCAGATATGTACGCAGAAAATCCAGACGCCAATCCATGCTGGCTTGATCGCTTGAAGCCATGAAGCTGTCAGGAAAGCCACCACGCAGCCAGAGCGCATTCAACTGATCAGCCCCCACCTCGGTAAGCTGTAGAGGGGGCATTTCGATATACCTGACACGTCCAGCAAGGGATTCTGCCGACTGTTGGAGTAGGACGTTGGAGGCTGATCCCAAGAGCAGAAACTGGCCCGCTCGAAAACCGGCCCGCCTGCGCTGGTCGATCTGACCACGCAGGCTCTTGAACAGGCCAGGCATCTGCTGCACCTCATCGAGGATGACGAGTTTTCCCGCCTGTTCATCCAGATATAGATCCGGTTCGGTCAGGATCTGCCTGTCCGCATCTCGTTCTAGATCAAGGTATACCGATGGTTGCTCCGAAGCGATGTCTAGAGCGAGCGTGGTTTTCCCAACCTGCCGGGGGCCGAGGAGGACAACAGCAGCTTGGCTCTCGAGCGCGGATTGCACAAAGTGATGAGTTTGGCGCTTATACATACCTTGCAATTACTCCACACGATGGAAGATTTGCAAGGATAAACTGCTTAGCAGGTAAAGTTGCCACTCAATTGGAGATGTCGCCTGATGTGACGAACAGGCTTAGCGTCAAAACTCACTCATAGTATCCCAAGCCGCTTCGCCCGCTCCAGCAACATCTTCACTGATGATGGCTGCCAGCTTGTCCGGCCGCGGGGTGTGCGCTCACGCATGTTCTCCAAGCGGGCGCAGATGGCCTGAAGCGTAATGTCGGGATCGGCGCCCTTGATACCCGCGACGATGGCGGGCAGGCGATCATCTCGCGCACGCGGGCCCGCGCGATCAAGCACGGTCGCGGGGAGGAACCCATCGCGGACGTAGGCGTTCACAGCGCGCAGCAGACGGCTTTGCGTCCAGCGCCGGGCCTCGGGTAGGGGGCCGTTGATGATGCGCACCACATCTTCCCAAGCCAGATCGGGGCGCAGCCGACGCACATGGGGCACCCAGTCCTGCGCAGTTTCATTCAGGCGTTCCATATATCCGTCCTGTCGCGCCAGTCGGACCTTGCGTAGCGCAGCCGGATCCCGGGCGCGCAGGCCAGGGTTTCCGCCGACCCGCCCCTTTGTTCGTGCGCTGGCAAGCCCAGCTTTGGTCCGTTCACGGATCAGGGCGCGCTCGAACTCGGCTGCTGCACCCAGAACCTGCAGCGTGAACTTGCCCTGCGGGGATCCGGTGTCGATCGGGTCCTGAATCGAGCGGAAGAAGGCGCCCTTTGCTTCCAGCCGTTCGATCACCTCCAGCAAATGCGACAGCGACCGCGCCAGCCGGTCGATGCGCACCACCACCAGCGTATCGCCCTTGCCGATCCGTTCCAGCACCCGCGCCAGCACAGGCCGCGCACGATCACCGCCAGAAGCCTGTTCCTCATGGATTTCGACACAGCCCGCTGATTTCAGCGCCTGCGACTGGGGCAGGGGGGTCTGATCCTCGGTCGATACTCGCGCATAGCCTATCAACGGCATCAAATCCTGCCTTTTGCAGTTTGGGATACGGCTAATAAACGACCGTTTGTAAACGAATGCAAGGGCCGTCTCTGTGGCTCTTCTCGTCGGATTTCCCTTGGTTTCCTTACGCTGAGCGCGATCAGAGAGAACTCGCCGGGCATCGCGCGCGCGTACTATATAAGGAGCGTGGACACCCGTCGCGAAAACCCTTGGGTAATTCGCATAATACCGGTATTTTGCACATATGAAGCCACAAAGCACCGTCCAACATGATTTTTCAGAGGTTCTGCTCGAGGATGCCGAGGAAGCCGGAGAAACGTCGGAAGAAGATCTCTGGTTCCTGCCCGGTCCGATGGAGGAGGAGCCGGACTATCTGCCGCCCGGCCCACGGGCAGAGTCGCATGAAGCCTCGACCCTCGCCGATTGGGCGCGGGCCGAAGCAGGACTTGCGGCGCACCTCGCTCGGGTGGCCGGACGGATGGGCGCGCTGGACGAGCGGCTGCGGCGCGGCCCCGAGGGCTGGAGGCATCGGCTCGCGCTGATCGAGGCGGCCGAGCTGAGCTGGTTTGCCGGCGACCGGGTAAGTCCCGATCGACTTGCGCTCTGGATGTCCATGCGCCTGGCCGGCGTGCAGGACGACACGGGCGCTCTCGCGCGCGTCGGATGGGCCGTGCGACGCCTGACCGGTGGTCCGGGGCCCGAGTCGGGCTTCGCCGGTTTTCTCGATCGCAGCGACCCCGAGAACATCGCCGATGACGCGGACCGCTTTGCCGATCGCTCGGGAAGTTGGCTGGATCTGATGGAGGCGGCGCGCGATCTGCATCCGATTACCCGCGCCTGCATGGGCTATCACCTATGGAACCTTGCGGGTCTCGGCCAGCACGGCGACCGGATCGAGGCCGCCGTCACAGCGGGCCGGATCGCCGCGAGCGAGGGAAAGGGCGCGGTCTTCGCACCGCTGGCCATGGGTGGGGCAGGGGGGCTGCGCACAGGTGGACCTCCATCCGACCGTCTCGCCCGCTGGCTTGACGGGATGGACAGCGCCACCCTGACCGCCATGCGCCACCTCGACGATATCGAGGCATGGTCAGCACGGGCGGGATCCGTCATGGCATCCCTGTCAGGACGCACGCCGCCTGCCTTGCGTGAGGTGATGGCCGAGTGGCCATTGCTCTCGGCCCCGATGGCTGAAACCCTCACCGGCGCCAGCCGTGCTGCCGTGCAGCGCAACCTGGCATGGATGGAAGGGCAGGGGCTTATTCGGGAAGTTACCGGGCAGGGCAGGTTCCGGATGTGGCGAGTGGCTATGCAACCAATCTGTGGCGCGCCAAAAGGTCCTGAACCGTCATTGCCAGAGGCTCGTCTCGATCAACTAGATCCGTAGCGCGTCGATCACGCGCGCCATGTATGCCGTGTACCCGCGCGACACATGGGGGGCCCATCCGGGCTTCAGGGACAAGACGCGGCACTGGCTTGGTGCGCATCAGATGTTCCGGCGGCTGGGAAATCTCGTGCGGTCTGAGACCGAAGGCGATCTTGACCGCGCCCGCGACCCGGAGGATTACGCCGCGCGGCTGTCCTATTTCGGAGATGCTCTGGTCAGAAACCTGCACGGGCATCACGGCTGGGAGGATCACAGCTATTTCCCGGAGCTGTCAGTGGCCGATCCGCGCTTTGACGCGGGACTGGAGATTCTGGAAAAGGACCACGCGGCGCTGGACAGAGTGCTGGATCGGTACACGCGGGTTGCCAACCGAACGATCAAGCTGATTCAGCTTGATGAAAGTGCTGCCCGTGACGAGGCCGAGGCGGTCGAGGCCTTCCTTGCCCGCCATCTGAGCGACGAAGAAGAGCTGGCGGTGCCGATCATCCTGCATCACCGCCTGCGCGGATGAGCCATCATGACCAGCCCACTGGCGGGCGGTGCAGCGGATTGAAACGCTGCACCTCGCCCGTTCTTTCGACCCGTTTTCTGAGTGAGCGTTAATAATGACCCAATCCAAATCCACCATCCCGGCAGCTTTGCGACGGGTCACGCTAATACGAGCGACTTTGGGCAACCGGTTCGAACCGTGTAAACCCTAGGAAGGCTTGCCGATTTGTTCGCCGAAAGTTTCCAGTATCCAATTGTGAACAATTTGCGCCGGCTCGCTGAGCCGGTGAGATTCCTGGCTCAACAGATAGAAGCCTCTCCCGGTTCTGAATATCTCTCCGGTCGGGTTCACAAGCTCACCAGTGCGTAGATACCGATCGACAACGTGCCTCCATCCAATCGCGATACCTTTTCCTTCGCGGGCCGCGCTGATTACGTTACCGTAATCAGTGAACCACAACCCACCAAGGTTGCCGATGTTCTCGACACCAGCCAGACTGAACAGGTTCGCCCAATCTTCGCTTGCATGTGCCGGGCCGTCCAGGTTCAGCAAGCGGAACGGCTTTGTTGCGCAAATACCGAAGGGGGATTCATCTCGTGAATCCAGCATGGTAGCTGGTCTGCATGAGCAGACCCATCCCGCCGCGCTACAAGACCAAGAACTGGCCGGCCTACAACGAAGCGCTGAAGCAACGTGGCTCCCTGACCATCTGGTTCGACCCAGATATGACGTGGGTGCCGCCGCCCACCGGCAAGCGAGGCCGGCAGCCGTAGTATAGCGATGCCGCGATCCAGACGTGCCTGACGATGAAGGTCCTCTTCGGCATGGCGCTCCGGCAGACGACAGGCTTCGTCGAGAGCCTTTTGCGCCTGGTCGGCCTCGACTGGTCGGTGCCGGATTTCAGCACGCTGAGCAGGCGCCAGGAAACCTTGGCCGTGAGCATTCCCTACCGCGGCTCCCAGGGGCCCCTGAACCTGCTGATCGACAGCACCGGCATCAAGGCAGAGGGAGAAGGCGAGTGGCACGCCCGCAAGCATGGTGGCACAAAGCGCCGGCTATGGCGCAAGATCCACATCGGTGTCGATGAACAGACGCTGGAGATCCGAGCCATCGAGATCACCGGAAGCAACGTCGGTGACGCGCCAATGCTGCCCGAACTGCTCAGCCAGATCCCGGCCGACGTGGAGGTCGGCTCGGTCACCGCGGATGGTGCCTACGACACGCGCAAATGCCATGACGCCGTCGCCGACCGAGGCGCCCATGCCGTCATTCCGCCGCGCAAGAACGCCAAACCGTGGAAGCCCTCGACTGCCGGTGCGATCGCAAGGAACGAGGCGCTACGCGCATCGAAATACCTCGGTCGCGCGATCTGGCGAAAATGGAGCGGTTACCACCGACGAAGCCGCGCCGAGACGAAAATGCATTGCGTGAAGCTGCTGGGGCAGAGCCTCATGGCACGCGACTTCGATCGCCAGGTCGCCGAACTCCAAGTCCGTGCCGCCGTCCTGAACGGCTACACCGCGCTCGGCATACCTGACACTGAGCCCGTGGGATAAGTCCGTCTGGGGAAAGGGGAAGTCTCGGCTTCAACCTTTTTGCGCAACAAAGCCAAGCGGAACAACGGAATACTCCTGATATCCCGTAGTTCAGGGTTCTCCTCGGCGAGGCGCGGACTGCAGACAGGGAAGGTTTCCTCGTCAAACAGATGAATAGCGTCCACGCCGGGCCATCTGCCTTTCCCGTAACGTATGGCGAGATCAATCCCGTCCACATCGAAATCAAGCCGCTCGTCACTTTCTATCACCCGAATGTCTATCTCCGGGTAAGAAACGTGAAAGTCCGCCAACCGAGACAGAAAGGTCAATCCTGCAAAAGCGAGAGTGGTTGTGATCGTCACGGAGGGTCGGTCGTCCTGTGCCTGGATCTCTCGTAGACCGAGGCAGATCAACGACGTATTTGATCTGAATCAAGGCAGGCAGTTTACAGCCTTCGTATGATTAATTGCGATGGAAACTATTGATGCAGGATCACATTTAGTGACTGCCCTAAGAGCTTGGGAGAAAAAAGCATGCCAATTTTCTACAGAAACCGTCGGACTTATGCAACTCAAATGTTGACGGTAGCAGCCACTGCCATGCTCGTGGCAGCGGGACCGATGTCTGGCACGATGGTCTATGCACAACAAGCGAATGCAGAAGCCGGAGTGGCGATGGATATTGACCACGCGAAAATCCTGAAAGATGCTGGCGTCATTGGCGTTTTCGCCACATACAAAGTCAATCCGGACTACTACCAAAGGGCATCGGCTGAGCGGCGCGGTGGGGTTGATGAAGTGCTCGCCGTTGTTGATGCGCACAAAAGCGAAGTGCGAGTTGACGCCTATCTGACGAGGGGTCTTAGCTCTGAGAGCGACTTCATGCTTCGTGTCCACGCCTATGACCTCGAAGCGGCTCAAAATTTCATGACCGATTTCAAAAATACCCGGTTTGGGATGCACACGGAAGTTACCGAAACTCTAACCGGCATCACAAAATCCCTGAACTATGTCACGAAAGAAGCTTCGCCAGACATGAACGCTGCCTTGTCTTCTGCTTCGTACTCAGATGAGGAGCCGAAATACTCGATTGTCGTTCCGATCGAGAAAAATGCAGAGTGGTGGAACATGAGCCACGAAGAACGCCTTGCGGAGATGGAAGTCCACACGGCACCGACGCTTGAATTCCTCGTGAACGTCAAGCGCAAGCTTTACCATTCGACCGGATTGGACGATGTCGATTTTATTACATATTTTGAGACCGCTGATCTAAATGCGTTCAACAACTTGGCGGTGTCTTTGATGCAGGTTCCCGAAAATCTGTATCATGAACAGTGGGGTGAGCCGACCATCCTTTCGACCATCCAGCCGATTGAAGACGTGGTGAAGACACTTTCGGCATTGAAGTAACGCGCCGATGCTAGCAAGCACGGATAGGAGAAGAAGATGACCACTTCAACAAGACGTAGTTTCATCAAGGGCAGTTTGGCTGCGCTTGTGGGTGCCTCGGTGAATCCTTTCGGTCAAACCAGCGCCGCATTAGCGGCTTTGGTCCAGACCGAAGCGCGCCCATGGGAACAACAAATGCGAGACAAGTTCCTTGGGGAGACGAAGTTCCGCGCCGTCAATATGCCAAACTGCACGGGGTCCTGCGGCTGGAATGTTTTTGTGAAGGATGGGATCGTTCAACGAGTGGAGCAACCGCTCGATTACCCAGACGATGAATATAACCCGCGTGGGTGTATGAAGGGTCAGACCTATGTCCGCCGGGTCTATGCGGCAGACCGGATCAAATACCCGATGAGGCGAGTAGGTGCACGCGGTTCTGGCATATGGGAACGGCTCAGCTGGGACGAAGCGCTTGACTACGTTGCATCTGAAATGAAACGGATTTCCGAAAAATACGGTAACGATACAGTTTGGATTTATCCTCCTGTTCCTGCTACCGGGCTTGTAAAACAAGGCGGCGGCTTTCGCTTCGCTTCGGTGAACGGCTTCGGTATTGGTACATTCTACAACTGGTACGGTGATCTTCCGCTTGCGCATCCTATGACGTGGAACGTCCAGACGGAAGAGCATGAATTCCGAGATGTGCTAAATACAAAATATGCAATTATCTGGGGTTCTGATATATTTCAAACCCGGATGCCTGATGCGCATTTTTTCACGGATGTCAGGGCGAAGGGGGTGAAACTCGTCTATATCGCACCCTACTTTGACCCTACGGCCAGCGGTGTTGACGAATGGGTCAAACTTCGTCCAGGAACAGACGCGGCCCTGGCGCTCGGCTTGTGTCACGTCGTTGTGAAAAAAGGACTTGCAGACGAGGCGCACCTCCGCCGTACGACAAGCGGCCCGCTTCTCATCAGAGAGGATAACAGCAAGTACCTCAAGGCCTCCGATGTGGATCCCGACGGTGATCCGAAAACCTTCATGGTGTATGATTCCAAATCCGAAGCGCCCGTCCCCGACGTGTATTTCAGCGACGAACCGCCGCTCACGGGTAGCTGGTCGGTCAAGCTTGCAAATGGTGAAACGATCACCTGCTCCACTTCCCATACGCTGTTTCTCAAAACGCTTGATGAACACGATCCGGAAACAGTCTCCGAGATTACCGGCGTTCCAGTTGACGTCATTGAACGGATTGCGGTGGAGTATGCATCTGCAGATCCGGCGAGCATCTGGTCCGGCACTGGCATTAACCATTGGTACCACGGAGATCTGATGGGGAGAGCCGTGATTGCCTTGGGATGCATGACCGGTAACGTCGGCAAACAGGGCGGGGGCGTCAGCCCTTGGGCTGGTCAGTACCGGATGCGTCTCAATCCCACCGAGTATTTCTTCCCGAAGAAAAATGCGGACGGGTCCGAACGTTATCGCCCAGTTCCGCTCGACACGGCATATGTCGTAAATGGGCCAACGGAAACCATGGCTGATAAGGAAAAGCTGTGGCGCCAAATTCGGTGTATCTATGCGGCCGGGGGCAATCTGTTTGGCCAAGCCTCGGACCAAGCCCAGCTGGCGAAGACACTTGATGAAGAAATCGAATTTATCGTTTCTCCGGAAGTTCAGATGAGCAGTACCGCGCAACTCGCGGATGTCATACTGCCTGTCGTAAGCTGGTATGAGCTGCCAATGGACATCTGTACGACGCCCGCTCACCCATACCTTCAGATGCACGAAGGAGCTCTAAAGCCGATCTATGACGCCAAGCCTGACATAGAAATCTACTACGAACTTTGCAAACGATTGGGCACCGGTGATATCTTCAAGTTTAGTAAGCCTGAGCAAGCTGCAGACCTTTTGTTAAAGACTGGTGGTCCGCGAGTTGAAGGCATTACGCTGGAACGACTCAAAAAAGAACGAGTCATCAAGGTGAATCTGCCAACAGATCCATTCGCCCCCTTCACCGAGGAGGTCGAAGGCAAGAAAATGTTTGCAACGGCCTCAGGGCGACAAGAGCTCTATAAGGACGAAGACAGGTTTATTGAATACGGTGAACAGTTGCCCATTCATAAGGAGCCGCACGTCGCATCACCCTATGGAACATCGAAAGTTTGGAGCGAGGCGAAAAAGGAACGAAACCCAAACATGCAGGCCTATCCGCTGGTTTACCACGCAAGACATACGCGTTGGAGCGTTCACTCGTCTTGGAGAACAACGGATATTCTCCTTAAATTGGACGATATCGGCCAACCTTTGCTTGAGATGAACCGCGAAGAAGCTGCGAAGCGTGACCTAGTAGCGGGTAAGTACGCCATTGCGTACAACCAACATGGTTACATCAAGGCGAAGGTGAAAATTCGCGACTCAGTCCCGACAGGTGCTGTTCTGATCTATTTCGGATGGCAACGGCAACAAATCCGAGAGGGTCATTGGAACGGTCTATCTCGCGTTGATATCAATCCGATCCATGAAATCTACTTCAAACCAAATGTTTGGGGACCGGTGTCCGGGCATTTTGATCAAATTTGTGAAGTCAAGAAAGCTTAACTTCCGAAACTGAAAGGAAAGAAGATGTCCGAAGAGCTTTGGCAAAAATACTATGGTCAGCCAAACCCGAAATACGGAAATCGTGCACAATATGGGATGCTGATTGACATCAACAAATGTATTGGCTGTCACACTTGCACGATGGCCTGCAAGAATACTTGGACGAGCGGTTCGGGCCAGGAGGATATGTTCTGGAACAGCGTCACGACCGCGCCCTATGGAAAATATCCCCGTCACGGTGAGGAAACGGCCAGTCACGACGAGTATGACTATCGGTATCCAAATCTGTACCAGGACACACCCAAAGGCACCGGTCCTGACCTCTGGCAATTCTACTTGGCAAGACCGTGCAACCATTGCGCTAATCCAGCATGCCTACCGGCCTGTCCTACACGGTCAATATACAAGAACGATGATGGGATCGTGTTGATTGACCAAGACGACTGCAAAGGCTTCCAGTACTGCGTGAAGGCTTGCCCATACGACAAGATTTACTACAACGCAACGACGGGAAAATCAGAGAAGTGTGTATTCTGTTTCCCACTCTTGGAAAAGGGTCAAGAGCCGCAATGTGTCAAGAGCTGTACTGGCAAGATTCGAATCTTCGGAAACTTGATGGATCCGGAAAGCACAATTTCAAAAATGATACGCGATCCGTCTCTTGGTGTACAACCTTATGATCCCGAAGTAGGCCTCGGCGCGACCCATCGCACTATCAGCGAAGGTGAACGGCGTCAGTATCGACCGGATTTCGGAACTATTCCGTCCGTTTGGTATGTCCCTCCAAGGAACATTCCACCTGAAGAGGTTGAGAAGTATTTTGGATATGCGATGCAGGGTCTCATTCAGGAGCCTAACCCCGTGCCGGAAGAGGTTAAGATGAAAGATCTCTGAACTCGCGACTCTAGAACAAGGATAACAGTGTTATGACTGAAATGGTCAAAAGGTCCGACTTGTACGGTTCCGAAACTGCAATGGCAAGGGGTCAAATCTACAGCTTCCTAGAGCTGGCCTTTGGCCACCCTGCCGAACAGGGAATTGAGTATTTTCGACAAGAATCCACCGAAAAGTCGTTAGACGAAACTCTGAGTAAGGTTGATCGCCCAGCTGCTTTTGATAAAGAAATGTATAATTGTTTCGACCGATTTTTCAGGAATCTTAGGGAGTCATCTGTCCAAAGAATCGAGGGAGATTACATCAAGCTTTTCTCGAGTAACTATCCGATTATTCCTTGCCCACCCTATGGATCGCTTTTTACAGTCGATGAAACCAAGCGTCTCGAAGAAATGACGGCTGTCAAGGAGGCGTACCGAGAATCTGGTATGACGTTGTCTGATAAGCACGAGGAACTTCCCGACCACCTCGGCGTCGAGCTTGAGTTTCTTCAATACCTGAGTTTTCGGGAGAGCGAAAGCTTGCGAGATAAGGAAGGGGAAGTTGCAAAGTTCTGGAGGGACAAACAAGCTTATTTTCTTGCACGGTTTGCCGTTCCTTTCGTGACACAGATGGCTTTGATCGCCCAAAAAGCCGAACCAGATAACATTTACTCGGATTTGGTTGGTGCGATCCGGCTTTTTATCGATCACCACAGTGGCGAATTTACTGAGATTACCCTGGACGACAACAGAAGCTTGGAGGAATCGTGATGGGAACCCGCATATCGTTTATTGGACTACTTATGGCCGGCGCCATGCTGACCCCGACATCAGTATTTTCTCAGGAGAAATCTGATGGGGCAACGGACTCGTCTCTATCAGCACCAAGTCCGGTGCCTATGCCCTATTTCACGTCAGTAATTGAAGTGTCAGCCGAAAATGGGCGCCTAATTTATTCAGAAAATTGTTCAGTTTGCCATGGGTTGTTCGGTCGGGGCGATGGGCCTAGGGTCTCAAGCTTTGGAGAATACCAATACATTCCGGATCTTTCAGACGGATATATTATTGAAGGTCGTGATGAGGAAATAATGGAGGAAATCAGCGAAGGTCTTAACAGACTGGAGCCACCAGCAATCATCATGCCACAATTTAAGTATATTTTGGCGCGATCTGATATTGAAAGTGTTCTTGAGTATCTCAAGATACTTCCCGAGATAGCGCCACCCCTCATCGAATAGCTTGACACTCGTTACTGATCATACAGTGTGCGGGCGCGGCGTTCATGGCGTGGAGATGTCGGCCGTGTTGAGGAACTCGGCGTGGTGGATGTGGTGACCGGAACAATCAAGGGGTAGAGTTGAATTGACAACAACACGCGAGGGCGTTCTAGAGGCGCTGAAACGGATCACCGACCCGGTGAGCGGGTCCGATATCGTTGCTACGGGCGTGGTGCGGGCGCTAACGGTCGAGGGCGAGACAGTTAGCTTCGTGCTCGATATCGATCCCTCCAAGGTCAAGGCCTACGAGGCGGTCCGCGAAGCCGCCGAGGCGGCAGCGAAATCGGCGGGTGCGGAGCGCGTCTCGGCGGTGCTGACCGCGCATTCGGCAGTGGAGATGCCCGAACTCAAGCCCAAGCCCAAGGTCGTACCCGAGGGGCCGCAGCGCGTGCCCGGCGTCGACCACATCATCGCCGTGGCCTCTGGCAAGGGCGGGGTGGGCAAATCCACTGTCTCGGCAAATCTCGCCTGCGCGCTCGCCGCCAAGGGCCGCCGGGTGGGCCTTCTCGATGCCGATGTCCACGGTCCCTCGCAGCCCCGGATGTTGGGCGTATCGGATCGCCCCACTAGCCCCGACGGAAAGGTCCTTCTCCCTGTGCACAATCACGACGTCACCATGATGTCCATCGGCCTCTTGGCGAACGAAAATCAGGCGTTGCTCTGGCGCGGCTCGAGACTGGTGGGCGGGCTGCAACAGATGTTGATGGATGTGCAGTGGGGCGCGCTCGATTGCCTGATCGTCGATCTACCGCCGGGCACCGGCGACGTGTCGATGTCGCTGACAGAGAAAGCCAAGTTGGACGGCGCAATCATTGTCTCGACGCCGCAAGACGTGGCGCTTCTGGATGCGCGCAGGGCGATCGACATGTTCAATCAGTTGGATGTGCCGGTGCTGGGCATGATCGAGAACATGAGCGCGCATGTCTGCTCTAACTGCGGGCAAGAAGAGCATATCTTCGGCCACGGTGGTGTCAAGGCGGAGGCTGAGGGGCTAGGCGTGCCGCTGCTGGCGGAAATCCCGCTTCATCTCGACATCCGGCTCGCCTCAGACGGCGGCGCGCCCATCGTGGTTACCAAGCCTGACAGCCCGCAGGCGCAGGCCTTCCAGCAGGTTGCACGCGATCTCATAGGCATGGGCGTAGCATGATCGCGCCCCGCTTTCCCACCGCTGATGTTGGGCCTCGCCGTCACCGGCGCGACCGTCCCCTGCGAGTAGGCCCGCGCGCTTGCCGCGCTCGTATGCGACGCGAGACTGGTAGTGCATAAGTTGGGGGCGATGCCGCTTTCAATGTGCCCCACGACAAGCGACGCCTTGCCTCTTTCCTCGAGATCAGCCCGGAAACCTCAGCCGGGCGTTCAAGTTTTCGCGGAATATCGAGTAACCCAGCCTTTGATCGACAAACCGTAAATATGAAGGAGACCAAGATGACCAGATCCATGCCCGGTGCCGCCGGCGACCTCGCCGATGAGCATCCCGATATCTGGAAGGCCTATTCGGCCCTCGGCAAGGCAACAGCCGATTGCGGGCCGCTGACCGATCGGGAAAAACGGCTCGTCAAGCTCGCACTTGCGATCGGCGTGGGTTCTGAGGGGGCGGTGCATTCCCACACCCGACGGGCAAAGGTCGACGGGATCGAAGTTGCTGCAATCATTCAGGTGGCCATGCTGGCCATCGGACCGCTTGGCCTACCCCGCGCCGTGGCCGCCAAGACCTGGATCGAGGATATCGACGACTGATCCTCAGTGCAGCGGGCAAACCTCTAAAAAAATGGTTCTGCCTCAATCTGTGTGGCGCAACTATCCTGAGACTGGAAGATTCAGGAGGGATAGTTGTGATTTCAAAGAAGCACTGGTCGCCCGTGTGCGATGTTTCGGTTCAAAGCGTTAAGCCGGCGGGTGGCTTGTATCCGGCACTCTGGCACCTCAGGGCATTTGCCCTGACTGTGGTTTGCGTTCACGACGACGTCACGGATGGCCGCATCGGCGACAGGATTTTCCCGCACATGGAGACGAGGTCACAGTGGAACTCCAGGTTTGCCGCTGGCGATGTTTGGCTTCCGCTTGCCCGCGCCGAACGTTTTCAGACCAGATCCTATCGGTTGCACGTCCGTTTGCACGTCGCACCTCGCGTGTCGGGGAGATTGTCAGTCACTTGGGGCATGCGACAGGTGGGCGGACTGCCGAGCGACTCTTGCACATGGCCAATGCAGTCGCGCCGCGCCATTTCAGCGAGCTTGTGCTAGATCAACGAACTCTCCTGCTCTGTGTATAGAGTGATTGTGTGAAACACACGGGAGGAGTGTCGTATCATGACGTCAAGTTTGTTCGAGACAACGACAGGAGGCGGCACAATGACAGCTCTGACAAGAATCGTTGAGCAAGGGTGCGGGTGCGGCGCAGCTGATGAGTTGGGCGGTTTGGTCTCAATCGACGAGGCGATAGCCCGTATTGTTCGGAATGCGGTTGAGGTCGCGGAGACGGAAATCTTGTCTCTTGCCAGTGCACGCGGAAGGGTGCTTGGTGAGCCTGTTTGTGCGATCTCGGCCGCGCCACCGTTCGACAATGCGGCGATGGATGGCTACGCGATCAATTCAGCCTGCCTGACGGGGAATGGTCCGTGGATTCTTCCTGTGACAAACCGGATTGCGGCCGGGCAGAAGAACGTAGGATCGGTTCGCCTTGGAAACGCTGCGCAGATATTTACCGGCGCGCCAATGCCGGAGGGTGCGGATGCTGTAGTGATGCAGGAAAACGTCCAGCGCACCGAAGGCGCAATAGTTGTCTTGCAAAAGGTGAGGTCGAGTTCGCATGTCCGGCGAACGGGCGAGGACATGGTTGCAGGCGACGTTGTCGTATCCGCTGGCCGTCGTCTTACGGCGCGGGACATTGCTGCTTGCGCGGCCGCTGGGTCAGCGGCTGTTAGGGTCCGGCGTCGCGTTCGTGTTGCTCTTTTGGTCACCGGCGATGAAGTGAGTACGACCGGAGACTCCCGAAAAACTTCAGGCATCTGGGATGTGAATACCCCGATGTTGAGAGCCGCAATTGAGACGACCGGGATTGAACTTGTCCGCGTCGAAACCGGTGAGGATAACCGCGCCGGTCTACGACGACAACTTGGCGAACTTGCTAAGAGCGTCGATCTGATTGTTACCACCGGCGGTATATCTGTCGGCGAGGAAGACCATGTAAAACCTGCGTTGACCGATCTTGGCCTGCTCATGGCGTTCACTGGTGTCGTCATGAAGCCTGGGAAACCAGTTTCCTACGGGAAATTGGGAGCTGTGCATTGGCTCGGTTTGCCTGGAAATCCGCTCTCGGCATTCATTGCCTGGCAAATGTTTGGGACAGTGCTTTCCCGGTGTCTGTCCGGGGGCACGGCACCGCACAGCCGCCGCAGACACGTCGTCCTGTCGCGCCCGTTGCGTCACAAGTTCGGGCGATGTGAATTGCGATTGGCGGAACTGTCCGGGTTTGACGGCATGGGCCGAGAGGGTGTTCACTTTGATGATGCCACCCATTCCGGGCGCGTGGCTCGCCTCCCCATCGCGGATGGTGTCATTCTGATTCCCTCTGAAGTTGAAAACCTGCCAGAAGGCGCGCTGGTGGAATTCCAGCCATTCTGTGATTGATAGAGGAAGAATGACCATGAAAATCGCCTATACGATGGCACCCGGACGCGGTGATACAGATCAATTGCTGTTCACGCTGGCGCAAGATCTCGCGGCTGAGGGCTACCGCACCTGTGGGACAGTTCAGATCAATACGGATCGTGGCGGGCATCCTTGTGACATGGATGTTCAGGTGCTTCCGGACGGGCCTGTGCTGCGGATTTCGCAGAACCTCGGAGGGGAAGCGAAAGGATGCAGGTTGGATCCCGCAGTCTTGGAAACCGCTGTTGGATTGGTCGAGATGCAGCTCAATACCGCTCCCGAGCTTCTGATCGTGAATAAATTTGGAAAACACGAGGCCGATGGCCGG
Source organism: Aliisedimentitalea scapharcae (assembly GCF_045277565.1). NCBI lineage: Bacteria > Pseudomonadati > Pseudomonadota > Alphaproteobacteria > Rhodobacterales > Roseobacteraceae > Aliisedimentitalea > Aliisedimentitalea scapharcae. Next base: position 16,219 of record NZ_CP123588.1, read on the forward strand.
GGTTTTCGATCGGTCATTGCAGAGGCGATTTCGCGCGATATTCCTGTTCTTGTCGGGGTCAACTCTTTGAACCTGGACGCGTTTCAGGAATTCGTAGGCCCGGCGGCAACAGAGCTTGAGCCTTCGGGAAGTGTCTTGGTCAGTTGGCTGCAAGCAGCTATGGGCAAAGAACGGGATGTCGCCTGAGGCATCTGTGATCTTGATTAAAGACGCGCCAAATATTTTCCGGGAAGCTGAGCGGAAGCGCGGCTTATTGAAGGGCCGCGAATTTGGAATGGGCGACGGAAGGCGGCGGTCAATCGCGATACGCATTTTCCCAAGTCTTGAGCCGGGAAGCTGGCAATGCAGATCGGGGCATTTATGACTGATGCACTGAAAACCTACATGAGCCGCAATGTGCCGCGCTATACAAGCTATCCGACAGCCCCGCACTTCTCAAAGGCGATTGGCTCAAAGGAGTATGCACACTGGCTTGCGGCGCTACCGCCTGAGAAGCCTGTTTCTCTCTATTTGCATGTTCCCTACTGCCGCGAGCTTTGCTGGTATTGCGGATGCAATATGAAGCTGGCCAAGAAAGATGCGCCGGTCGCGCAATATGCGCAGACGCTTAACCGGGAGATCGATCTTTTGGCCGGGCATCTGCCGGACCGTATGGCCATCACTCATCTGCATTGGGGTGGGGGGACACCGACGGCGCTGGTGCCCGATGATCTGGAGCGCGCGATGCAGGCCGTGCGGGCCAATTTCAACATCACCGCCGACGCCGATTGACAATGATCCAACGGATCGGACAGTTGGGCTTCACCCGCGCCAGTTTCGGCGTGCAGGAATTTGACCCTAAAGCTCAGAAAGCGATCAACCGCATACAGCCGCCTGATATGGTGCGCCATTCAGTCGATGGATTGCGCGCGGCAGGGGTGGCGGGCATTAACTTCGATTTGATCTACGGTCTCGGATCTGATTGGTCAATTGGGTTGTGATGGCCAGGAGTTGCGTGCGAGCTGCAACCAACGACCGGATCAGCATCGCTTCGAACGACTTAACCCTGACGGCCTTATAGAAGCCAGTTTCGGCAAGTCTGGCCAACCCTTCGGCATCGTTTGCGTCGGTCTTGTTCAACGTCTCGCCCAAAATCTTCTGTGCGTGCCGTGCCTCGATGTAAATTGCCGGAAGCCCTTCCCCCGTCAAGGCATGAAAGAACCAAGTGGCAAGTGGACCGGTTTCAAAAACGACCCTCAAGGGATCGTGTGCGTGCTTGCGAACAATCTGCGCAATAATCTCGGGGTCGGAGGGGCATTTCCCGCGCCAAATTCTTTTACCGTCTTCCCGGATCGCGATCGCGGTATCCTTCAGCGAAACGTCAAGCCCTATACGCTGGCCCATGCTCAATCTCCATCTATTGCTTCGAACAAGACCCTTTTCGGATCACGCTCTGAATCATACCGAAGAAAAAGCATTCCGATGCCATGAAGGAAACGGCGAGACAGAGCGATTACCCCATGTTCTGCGATCCCTCCTCACCATGGCAGAAAGGGACGGTCGAGAACACCAATCGACGCGCAAGAAGATGGTTGCCGAGGAAGCGCGACATCACGGCACTCACTGATCATGACTTGAAGATGATCAGTGACTGCCTCAACGACACCCCCCGCAAATGTCTCGGATGGAAAACGCCCGCTGAGGTCTTCCGCGAAAAGATGATGGAAGAAATGGGGCGATCCCCTTACCCTCAGAGGCAATAGGAGTCGCGGTGATCTGATCCCCGCAAACTGGACCGTCTGAAGCTGGAGTTTTCCGCTACGATTTCCTGGCTGGGAGAGGAGCGGACTCACATGAAGGCATCGAAGTTTTCGGACGCGCAGAAAGCGTTCATCATCAAGCAGGGCGAGGAAGGCACGCCGGTGTCTGAGATCTGCCGCAAGGCAGGCATCAGCCAGGCGACCTACTTCAATTGGAAGAAGAAGTATGCCGGCCTTTTGCCGACCGAGATGAAGCGGTTGAAGCAGCTCGAGGATGAGAATGGGCGGTTGAAGAAGATCGTGGCCGATCTGACGCTGGACCGCGAGATGTTGCAGGATGTCATCCGGCGAAAGATCTGAAACCTGGTCGGATGCGCGAACTGGTGCGCGGGATGTGCAGCAATTGGGCGGTCTCGATCCGGACGGCGTGTGGCGCCATCGGATTTGATCGTTCGACGTTCCACTACAAATCCCGCCGCGCCGATCAGGCTGCCGTGGAATAGCGGATCAGGGAGATTTGCGAGACACGTGTGCGCTACGGCTATCGCCGGGTTCATGTGCTCTTGGACCGCGAGGGCTGGGGCATCAACATCAAGAAAGTCTATCGTATTTACAGGGAGTTGGGCATGCAGTTGAGGAACAAGACGCCAAAGCGGCGGGTGAAGGCCAAGCTGCGCGATGACCGTGCCGAAGCCGTCGGGCCGAACGATGTCTGGGCGATGGATTTTGTCCATGACCAACTGGCGACGGGCAAGAAGCTTCGGGTTTTGACGGTCGTGGACACGTTCTCGCAATACGTTCCGGTGCTCGACGCGCGGTTCAGCTATCGCGGGGAGGATGTCGTGGCGACGCTGGACCGGGTGTGCCGCAAATCGGGCTACCCCAAGACGATCCGGGTCGATCAAGGCAGCGAGTTCATCTCCCGCGACATGGACCTCTGGGCCTATCAGCGCGGTGTCACGCTCGACTTCTCACGGCCGGGAAAGCCGACAGACGTAAGCGTTTCCTGGCCCGCACCTTCCCAATTCTCACCTGACCTGAGATTTCGCACCTGACGGAGATTAGGGCAGGAGTTTCGCGATGGCGACTACGGTGGAGTTTCTCAGGGACTACGGGGTGGACATACGGACCAATGGTCAGCGACGCTGGCCGGATGAGGTCAAGGCGCGGATCGTGGCTGAGAGCTTGAAGCCTGGGGCGACAGTGAACGGGGTTGCTGCCCGGTATGGGCTTCGGGCGAACCATTTATCGGAATGGCGCAGTCGGGCGCGCGATGGCAGGTTGGTTTTGCCCGCAGTTGAAGACGATGACTTTTGTTTTGCGTCGATTGTAGTGGCGGATGATGGCGGCGATGCTCCTGTGCCAGTAGCGTCTGCACATCTGGCCAAGTCTGACGTTGCACCATCTGGTCCTATCGAGATTTGCATCGGCCAGGTGACAATCCGGCTTGATGGCGCCACAGGGGCTGCGCGGGTTGGTGAGATTGTACGGGCGATCGGTGCGCGGCCATGATGTTCCCGTCCAATCGGGTGCGGGTTCTGGTCTCGACGCAGCCTGTGGACTTCAGGAAGGGTCATGATGGCCTGGCCGCGCTCGTGTCATCAGTGCTGCGCAAGGATCCGTTCACCGGCACAGTGTTTGTGTTCCGCTCACGCCGGGCGGATCGGCTAAAGCTTTTGTATTGGGACGGCACCGGTCTGGTAATGGCGTATAAGCGGCTGGAGGATTCGACCTTCACCTGGCCCGCGATCAAGGCTGGGATAATGGCGCTGAACCATGCCCAATTCGAGGCGCTGTTTGCAGGTCTGGACTGGCGGAAGGTAAAGGCGCTGGAGAGGCGCCCACCATCTGCGGCAGAGTGAATCAACCGCCTGGTTTTGCGTGTTTTTACTGGGGCTTTGTGGTAGCTCTGGCCTATGCAAACAGCCCCCATTCTTGATCTTTCTGCCATCCCGGTTTTGCAGCGCGCAGCGGTTCTGGCATTGATGGATGAGGTGACAGCGCTGAAGGATATCACCAAGCGGCAGGAACATCTGATCGCTGAACTGAACCACGCCCTGCATGGCAAACGGTCAGAGAAGCTGTCCGAGGATGAGCGACAACTGGCGTTCGAGGATCTGTCCATCGCGCTGGCCGAGGTCGAGGCGGAAAAAGAAAAACAGGCCGCCAAAGCGGGCGACGGGACGGCCAAACCGTCGCCCAAGCGCACCATCGGCAACCTTCCCGCTGCGCTGCCGCGCATCGAAGAGGTCATCGAACCTGACAGCCTGATCTGCCCATGCGGCTGCGGTGTCATGCACAGAATTGGCGAAGACCGCAGCGAGCGGCTGGACATCGTGCCTGCCCAGCTGCGCGTCATCGTCACCGTGCGCCCGAAGTATGCCTGCCGGACCTGCACCGACGGGGTCACCCAGGCATCAGCGCCATCGCATCTGATCATGGGCGGCCTGCCGACCGAGGCCACCATCGCTCATGTGCTGGTCAGCAAATATGCGGACCATCTTCCCTTATACCGCCAGAGCCAAATACTGGCGCGCGCAGGGCTTGATCTGCACCGCGCGGTGCTGGCCGATTGGGTCGGAAAAGCGGCGTTCCATTTGAAGCCGGTTGTCGACCGGCTGGCCGACCATCTGAAACGATCCGGCAAGCTGTTCATGGACGAGACAACGGCTCCGGTGCTGGACCCGGGGCGCGGAAAGACAAAGACCGGGTATCTTTGGGCGTTGGCTCGCGACGACCGAGCTTGGGGCGGTGAGGACCCGCCCGGCGTGGTTTACTTCTATGCCCCGGGTCGTGCGGGTGAGAATGCCGAAACCTTCCTCACCGGCTTCGATGGCATCCTGCAGATCGACGGGTATCAGGGCTATAATCGGTTGACCAAACCTTCGCGCAAGGGTGGTACGCCCATTCGGGTGGCCCATTGCTGGGCGCATGCGCGCCGCAAGCTCAAAGAAGTCTTCGACCGCGACGGATCAGAGATCGCCGCAGAAGGGCTGCACCGGATCGCCGAATTTTACGCCGTCGAGGCCGATATCCGCGGTATCTCGCCCGGCCAGAGATTATCAGCCCGTCAGGCCCGCACCGCGCCGCTGGTCGCAGCCTTCGGCGACTGGCTTCAGGCGCAACGCCGCAAAGTCTCCAGTAAATCCCGGCTCGGCGAAAAGCTGACCTACATCCATAACCATTGGAATGGGCTGCAAACCTTCCTGACCGATGGCCGCGTCGAGATCGACAACAACCGCGTCGAAAACCTCATCCGCCCCATCGCCCTCAATCGCAAAAACGCGCTCTTCGCCGGCCACGACGAAGGCGGCATCGCATGGGGCCGCATCGCCTCGCTGATAGAGACCTGCAAGATCAACGGCGTCGAACCCTTCGCCTATCTCAAGGCCACCCTCTCAGCAATCGCCAACGGCCACCCGCAAAGCCGCCTTGACGACCTTCTGCCGTGGAAATTTGCGCCGTCAAGCTAATCCGCTGGTGCCATCCAGCTAACGCTTACCGACAGACAATGCGTTCATCGAAGCGTTCAATGGCCGGTTCCGTGCCGAGTGCCTAAACGCCCACTGGTCCTGACGCTTGCAGATGCGGCCGAAAAGTTGGAGAGTTGGCGTAGATACTACAATGAGGAACGGCCACACAGCGCGATCGGCAACAAAGCCCCGATCACGCTGGCGAAATCGGGGGGCATCACCAGCCTGTCACCCTGATCGAAGCCGGAAAACTCTCGCCAAGGGCGGTAGAAGGTTCGGGGTCGGACCAAAACCCAAAGGGCTCCGGTTCCGGCTGGATGAAAGTTCAGTGGCAGGTCAGCGGTTCAAGTATCGCTCACAGTTGCGATAGTATATTATTGTATGTATGCTGGAGGTCCCCTGCCAAGGAACCCTAGCATGAGCGTACTACTTAGAATCCGACTTATATCGTTGGTCGTAGCCCTGGCTTTGACTGGGGTTTCGCTGCCTTCCAACTCAAGGGCTCAAACCTATCCTATCGACTGCGCGATCCTGCTTTGCCTATCTGGTGGCTGGCCAGCTTCCATACCATGTGCGCGAGCCCGTGCAGAGTTCATTCGCCGGATTACACCATGGCCGGTCGAGCCTCCGCTGCAAATCTGGCGCTGTCCCATGGGCGCGTCCTACGAGTTCGAACCTCAGCCAAGCGGAACAAACCGTATCTTCGACGCCTTGTTCGGAACTGATGATTTTCACCCACGCCAGTCATTCCTCATGACCCATCGCGCCCCTGAAGCAATGGCAGAAACGGCCGTTCTGAGCATTGACGAAACCTCGAAGGCGCTCGTTCCCGTGAATCTTGCCCTACGCCTCGTTCAAGATCGCGCAGACATCGACATCAGCGGACCGGAGTTCAATTTCGTGCGGTCCATCCGCGTCTTTGACGTTCGTTATGCCCACCAGCACGAATCCGGGCGAGATGGCGACTGCAACCGTAGCGCCGTAGTGGTCCTCGGTACCTACGGGACCCAGGGCGATTTCTCTTGGCAGCGATCTTCTACTGCCGCCCTCCCCTCGGCCCATGTGGGACTTGAACGCTGGGGGGAGCATTGCCCAAGCATCTACCATCGGTCGGTATTAGTGGATTGGCGCGACTATGAAGGCAAATACGGGTACGAGCAGGTAAATTACTGATCCGCCGCCGCCAGCCGCAAAGCCATTGTGCTCACGTGCAAGACCGGTCCGTACTAGCCGTTTCGGAAACGGTTCTCCAGACTTCCGCCACAAAACCAATAGGTTGCCCGCACCCGGTTTGTCGCAGGCACTTTACTCGGTCACTGCTGACCGCCAAAGCTACTCGCGACCACCACTTTTTGCTTCGATACGGGTCAAACCGACGAAATCAATTTCACGCTTCTCCGCGTCATTCAGATCGGGTTGACATCGTGCAACTCGCTGCGGGCCTCTGGCGTCCCACATCACCGCAAGTGCGCCCGTACTCCAGCGATATACCCAACCGACGACACTACGCTCATCGGCTGCAATCAAATTGGCGATCGCGACGCCTTCGACCTTATCTTCATTCACTGTCCAATGACTTCCTGCAATTGGGCTTTGTCGATCGCAGCTTCGACTTCCGAAGCGTTTGCTGCAGCGGCATGCCGGGTTTCGTTAAATTGGTTAGCTGCTCTTCCTCGCGGCAACGAAATTCACACCGAGAGAAGTCAGCTCCCGTGTTCTCGATTAATGAAATTGCTCAAATCCGGTGGTCGGGCTCCGTGGCGGCTTCAACGATCGCCAGAACCTCGATGGGGTCAAAGCCGATGGCGCGCGCCAGAACGACCAGTTCGACGACGTCGACCCGGCGCTGGCCGCTTTCAATGCGCGCCACAAGGGATTGATGGCACTTGAGCTTGACCGCCAAGTCCTCCTGACCGAGGCCCGCCTTGATGCGGGCGTCGACCAATGCTTGGCAGAGTGCCACCTGTCCTTTGCTTCTGATTGTCTTTGCCACGCGTCACATACCTTTTGTGACGTCGCTAGCGGATGAAATCTGTTATCTAAAAAGTAGATATTTGAGAGTGTTATCGGCGTCTGGTTTCCATGGGCAGCAAGTCTGATGCTCCCGAGGTTGCCCATCAATCCCCTACCAATTGCAGAAATCGGCCATAGTCTTCACTGACTTCGCGCGCTTCCTCGAAGGCACGGGCCCGTTCACCGTCGAGGCAACGGAAGTAGCTCTGGATATCCTGGATGTAATCTTCGAAATCGCCACGGATGATGTCCGCATAGTCCCGCGCTGCCTGCGAATCGCTTGGCACGAAAGGACGGGCCGGGGCGAAGCAGGATTCCGCCAAAACTGGTCCGGGAACGCAGATCAGAAGGACCATAGCTTGCAATGGGAGCAGGCCTGTCAACCTTGGGTTTCTCAAACCTGTTATCTCCTTGATCGCGGACACTGGCCGTGACTAGTGTTTGCGTAACCAAACTACAGCTAAAGCACGATATTACATCTTGCGGTTGTTATTATACTATCGTAACTCTGGGCTTCAAGTAGGAATGCCCGGGCGTTGCGTCTTTGGAGAAAGCGTGAGCCGGGCCATGAACTGGGACATCGAAGCACCAAATGTGGTTACGGAAGCCAGGTTCCGCGAGCTTGTGGAAAGCGGCTATAGCGCAGAAATCCTGTGCCAGGAGTCGGCACATAAGAAAGGCCCCAGCTATTACGGGGTCTGGATCATGCGCGTTGTCTCTGATGAGGGGGTGGAAAAGCTCCTCGTCACCGCCCGCACGCGAACGACCTACAACGATATCAAGATCCGCGAGTTCAAGACGATCTCCGGCGTGGTGTCTTTCTTCATTGGCCTTGGCTTTGCACATGTCGACCTGCCACTTGAGGCGGGTACAAGCCGTACGCATAAACTTGCGCCATCGGACAAGGGCACTCGTAACTAACCTCGTCTGTCTCTGGCTGGTCGCCGCGCCAGCTTCAGCGCAAATGGTGCTGGTCATGGAGAGCGACGGCTCCCTGACGCCTTCCCAATCCCAGAATAGCTTCGCGCGCAATTATAATGACGGCATCGGTCAGGGGTCGGCAGCCGATGAACTTGCGATTTTCGGCAGCGATGCAACTGTGCCAGAGCGTGAAGCGATGCGCTTTGCAGCCCGTGTCGGTCCGGCACCCCTGCCCCGCGCCGATGTCCTAAACGCCATAGAGACCGCGGCACTGCGCTATGCCAGCCACCCGGGCCTAAGGCGCGCGGAGCTTTCCGTCACGGACTGGCTGAGCCTCTACCGCGCCAATATCGAAGTTGAGAGCGCCTATCGGCAGGATGCGATCTCACACGCGGGCGCCATTGGCCTTGGCCAGCTGATGCCCGCCACTGCCCGTGATCTCGGCGTTGACCCGCGTGACCCCCAACAGAACCTCGACGGCTCTGCCCGTTACCTCGCGATGATGCTGGAGCGCTTCGGCGATCCGCGCCTGGCTCTGGCTGCCTACAACGCGGGGCCGGACGCCGTGCGCCAGCACGGTGGTATTCCCCCTTACCGAGAAACCCAGAACCACGTGGCCCGCGTCATGGCCGTCGTGGCCCGATTGGAAGGATCAAATTCATGAAACAGATTTCAAACCTCTTTGTCGCCTCGCTGGCGCTATTCCTGCTCATTGCCGAGCCCGCCCTCGCCCAGAGCATCGACCTCTCCCCGATCCAGAGCCTGCTGCAGGGCATCGTCGATGCGCTGACCGGCCCGCTCGGCGTGGTTATCGCCACGCTCGCCGTGCTCGGCGTCTTCCTCAGCTGGTTCTTCAACATCATCGACCTCCGCCAGGCACTCTGGGTCCTTGTGGGCATCGCCGGTGTTGCCGCCGCCCCCACCATCGTTGCCGCCGTTTTCAGCGCCCCTTGAGAGACAGGTTCCTTGGCCGATCGATCTCCACTCTTCCTGGGTCTCGTGCGCCCGCCGAAGCTCCTGGGCCTGCCCATCATGTATGCGATGGTCTGGCTCTTCGGCTCGGTGCTCCTGTTCGTCTGGGTCCAGCACATCGCGGTGCTGGGTGTCGCCGCCCTACTCTATCCGGTGCTGTGGAAGGCCGCGGATTGGGACCCGCGTTTCATCGACGTGATGATGACGGCCCTGCAGGAGACACCGCCCACGCGCAACCGGTCCATCCATGGCGGGGACAGCTATGCCCCGTGATGACGCCCGTGATGCTGCGCTCGATGCCCGCACAATGACGCCGGACTGGTATGCGCGCGAGACCCGCCTCGCGCATATGCTGCCCTATGTAAGCCTCGTTGACGACCAGACCGTGCGGACACGGGTGAACGAACTCTTCCGGTGCATCCGGCTCGAGGGGATCAACAGCTACACGACCGATGATGCCTATCTCGACAAGGTGACAGCGCTTTTTGCCCGCATCGTCGCGCAGCTCGGCCCGGAATTCAGTTATTACGTCCACAAGGTCTCCAAGGCCATCAAACCTGATCTCGACCCCATCCGTGAGGACAGCTTCGCAGGCGAGGTTGACCGGCGCTGGCGCGCGAAACTCGATACCAGCGGGCTCCGCGACAAGACGCTGACGCTCACCGTCATTCACCGCCCACCCCCCAAAAGCCTCCTGCCGTTCCTCAGCCGCAGCGCACCGGACCGCCTGAGAGAAGAGACCCGCAAGCGCCTGCAGCGGCTGGGCGAGGCCGTGAACGTCTTCCTGTCCGGCCTCACCGACCTCAAACCGCGGCTCCTATCAGCCGCATCGGGGGAATTGGTGGGGTTTTTGGGGGCGCTCAACACGGGCACCGAGCTGCCGCTTTATCCGGCAAACACCTACGGCTTTCTGTCCTTCAACGTCGCCAATACCCGCGTGACGTTTCAGGGCGACCATTTCGAGCTTTCCGAAGGCGTGGTGGGCCATCGCTACGGCAAGAGCTTCACCATCGGAGAATATGCCGAAGCCACCTCCTGCACCATGTTCGACATGCTGAACCTGCCGGTCGACATGATCGTCACCCACTCCTTCACGCCGATCAATTCGAACCTCATGGCGGGCCGCATCAAACGGCAAAAGCGGCAGATGCAGGCGAGCCAGGACGCAGCCCTCTCGCTCATGGAAGCCCTCGACATCGCCGCCGATGATCTCGAGGCCAAGCGCCAGAGCTTCGGCGAGCACCACATGGTCGTGACACTCTTCTGCGACACGCTCGAAGAGCTGCAGACCCTCAGCGCCGAGATCGTCAATGCCGCCGCGACTGAGGGCGTGAAGATGATCGGCGAGCGGGTCGCGGCCAAGGCGCATTATCTCAGCCAGCATCCCGGCAACCAGCCCAAGCGGGTCCGCGCCAGCGCCGTCACCAATCGCAACTTCGCGGATTTCGCGGCCTTCCACCGGACACAGCTCGGCAAACCCGCAGCGCAAACGCCCTGGGGCCGGGTCGTCACATATTTGCCCACGCCGGAGCAGTGCGCCTACCGGTTTTCCTATCACGAACAAGGCTCGCCCGACAAAGAACCGACCAGCGGGCATACCCTGATCATGGGGCGGCCCGGGTCGGGCAAATCGGTGCTGTCGGCCTTCCTGATGACCCAAGCCCGTCGCGCAGGCGCACGGATCTTCGTCTTCGACTACCGCCTCGGTATGGAGATGGCCGTCCGCGCCAATGGCGGGCGCTACGCCTCCCTGAACGCAGGCCAGCCCACGGGTCTCAATCCGCTCTGGACCGAGACTGACGCGCGGGGCACCGCATGGCTTTCGGATTGGCTCGCCACACTGCTCTACCGCGCCGACAAGCCCCTGACCCCGGCACAGACCAACCGGATCCAGGAAGTTGTGCGCCAGAACGCGCAGGCCTCCAATCCGGCCCTGCGGAACTGGCGGGATTTCGCGTCGCTTTTCGTGTCCACCGATGATGGCGGCGATCTGCACCAGCGCCTGTTTGAGTGGACCGAAGACGGCCGCTATGGCTGGATCTTCGGGCAGAGCCTCGAGGACACGTTCTCGCTCAAAGGCGATGTGGTGGGTTTCGATCTGACCGGCATTCTCGACAGCGAGGCCGACAAGGAACGGATGGCGGTCCTCTCCTATCTCTTCCGCCGGGTCGAGCGCGAGATCGAGGACCGCCGCCCGACCATCATCGTGATCGACGAGGCCTGGAAGGCGCTCGACAACGCGTATTTCGCCGAGCGGCTGTCGAACTGGCTGGTGACCGCGCGCAAGCAGAACACCGTCGCCGTCATGATGACGCAATACGCAAGCCAACTCGAGCGCACCCGGACCGGCAAGACCATCGTCGAGGCCGTGCCGACGCAGATCCTGCTGCCCAATATCCGCGCGCAGCCCGCGGATTACGCCATGCTGAACCTCACGGAGAAGGAGCTCGACGTCCTTCTCAACACGGGCAGCAACAGCCGTTTGGCGCTGATCCGCGACGACCAGGGCTCAATCGTCGTCGATGCCGATCTCAGTGCTCTCGGGCCCAATCTCACCATCCTCGGCGGCATGGAGAAAGGCGAGGCGCTCGTTGGCGCCGATTACCGCGACCGCCCGGACTTCTGGAGGCTTTCATGATCCGTATTCTTATCGCTTTGGCTGCGCTCGGCGCGCTGGCCTCCTGCACCCAGTACCGGGAGCCGCAGGCGAACTGCTTCACATTCCTTGCGTCCACGGCACCCGTCGCGCCTGACTGCGACTTCACGCCCCTTGGCACCCCGGAGGGCGACGTTGAAGTCTAGCCTTCCTCATATCCTCGCGTTTTGCCTGCTGCCCGGTCTCGGCTTCGCCCAAGGTGTGCCGACCAATGACAGTGGGCTCACCGCGCGCGACATCGTCGAGACCGGCGACCGCGAAGCAGACTTGGCCCTTCAGGCCGACAAGCTTGCAGTGCGCGAACTCATCGCCGAGATCGAGCGCGAACAGCTGGAAACCCTGCGACGCATCCTTGATGCCCAGACCAGCTTCGGCGGTCAGGGCCTGCCGGCTATGGTCTCGGGGCTCGAAAGCGGCAGCGGAGATCCCGACCGCTCGGTGGCGGCGGTCTATGGCACGGGCGAGATAGATCCCAATCCCGGCGGTGCGCAGATGTTCGGGGACGCGTCTGAGACCATCGAGCAGCTCATCATCCGCGTCGCCCAGGAAACCAGCGGCTTTGCGGGTGTTGGCCGCGCAGGCCTCTCGCCCGTACAGTGGCGAGCGCTTCTACAGGCCCTCATTTGGCAGGAAAGCCGGTTTACGATTGGGGCACGGTCTCCCGTTGGCGCCTATGGCCTCACCCAGATCATGCCGGGCACGGCCAGCGATCTGGGCATCAACCCGGAATACTATGACAGCCCTTACTTGCAGGTACATGGCGGCGCGCGCTATCTCGCGACCCAGCTCAACACATTCGATGGCAACATCATCAACGCCCTCGCGGCCTATAACGCCGGACCCGGCCGGGTTTTCGAGTATGGCGGGGTCCCACCCTTCCGCGAGACCCAACACTACGTCCAGGTCATCCCGGAGCGCTACAATCTCTATCTGAGCCGCATCGGCGGGATCGACGCGCTTGGCACGATCGACCCCGCGCTTCTCGCCAATGCCAACCTCTCGCTCACGGGTCATGGGGCGGCCTTTTATGGCAGCAACTCACCAGCCGCGATCCGCCAAGCCGCCCTGCGCATCCGCGATATCGTCGAACGGATTTCCGAAACCGAGGACGTGCAGGAGAGCGTCGCGCTCAACACCTATGCCCGCGCCGAACTCGTGCGTCTCGTGGCTGCCCGCATCCGGCTTCAGGCCGCCCGCACCCAGCTGCTCTCCGCCGAAGAGCTGGCCCAGGCCAGCGCTCGCATGGCCGAAGGCGCGTTCATGGATTTTACGATCAGGGAGATTGAATTATGGGACGGAAGTTTCTGAGAGCGGCCTTGGCCACAACGCTTGGGATTGGCCTGCATCTGGGAGCCCTCTCCCCTGCCGCAGCGCAGGGCGTGCCCGTCGTCGACACCCAAAACATCGCGCAAAACATCCAGCAGCTCCGGCAGATGATCGAGGACGAGATTCTGCAAAACGAGCAGCTGACGCAGCTCCGCGAACAGCTTGCCACGCTCACGGACCAACTCGCGGAGCTGCAAAGAACCTACGAGGCCCTCACCCGCCTCGCCGAGCTTCCAGAAATCATCCGCACCGAGATGGAAGACGAACTCAATGGCCTACTCGACCAGGAGTTCGGGGACATCCTCGCCACGATTGAGGCGATCAAGACTGGGGATTTCTCCGGCCTGTCCGGTTCTGGCGCAGGCGAGATCGAAACCCAGATGGACCGGGTGCTGGCCGACCTCGGCTTTGACGAGGACACCCTCTCGGAAATGGCCACCAGCGGCAATCCCGGGGCCAACCGCGTGGCGACGCAGGCCACAACCGGCGCGCTCGTCTCAGCCGCTGCCCAGAACAGCTATGAAGATGCCGGCCAATCGCTCGAGCGGGTCGACCGCCTTGTCGGGCTCATCGACGACATGGACGAACTCAAGGAAAGCATTGATCTCAATACGCGCGTGACAGCTGAATTGGCCATCGCCCTCGTGGCGATGTGGCAACTGGAAGCAATTCAAACCGTGGGCGATGGCACGGGCGGCGTCATCGATGCCGCCACCATCGCCGAAGAACAGCGCTTCATGGATTTCACCTTGCCGGACCTGCGGGCTGATTAAGGCGTTTCGAAATTGAACCACAATACAAAATATCGGTTTTCGCGTTCGAGCGCAGCGAGAGGCAGCGAAGAACCGATTCAACTCATTTCGAAACGCCGAGCGGGGGCATGAATGGTGGCGACTGAACAAGAAATCATCGAGGAAGAACTGGTCTACGGTGCCCTGCGCCGCGAACGGCTCTGGCAACGCCTTGGCCTGATGGGTCTTGTCTTCGGTATCATCGGCTGTCTGAGTGCTGCGGCTGTCTCGATCCTCGATGTCGACCCGCCCCCGGTTGTTGTCCCCTATGATCCCGCCACCGGCTTTGCACTCCCCGAAGCCTCGGTGGGCGCCTCCTCGGTGACCGCCAACCAGGCGATCATCGAGGCGGAGGTGTTCCGCTATGTGACCGACCGGGAGGTCTATAACCAGCTCGACAACGATCTGCGCATCCGCAGCGTCCTGCGCCGCTCGGACGGAGCTGCCGAGAGCGGGCTGCGCCAGATCTGGAACAGCGCCAACGAGAATTACCCGCCGACGGTCTATGGCCCCAATGCCCGGCTCGACGTGGAAATCCTCAGCATCAACCGGATCGGAACCAACCGCGCGACGGTCCGCCTGCGCAAGCGCCTGACGTCCATTAACGGCACCCAGACAGGCCTCTTCACTGCGACGCTTCTCTTCGAGTTCCGCCCGGAGACCCGCCGCTCCATCGATGAGGTCTGGACCAATCCATTCGGCTTCACCGTCCTCGAATATTCCATCCGCTCCGACAGATTGGAGAACTGACGTTGTTGTTTATAAAATCGCTTATTTTTGTCATTGCCCTGTTGCCCGGCCTCGCCTCTGCCGAAGCCATCCCGCGTGGCGGTCCCAACGACAGCCGGGTGCGCTTGGCCACCTACCAGGAGGGTCAGGTCTACCGTCTCAGCGTGTCGCTCACCCATGTGACCACCATCGAGTTCGGCGAGGGAGAAAGCATCCGCTCGATCATCGCGGGCGACACCGAGGGCTTCGAGATCGACGGCGTCCCGGGCGGTCAGGCCTTCGCGATCAAGCCTGTGGCGCGCGGGGTGCATACCAATGTGACAGTCTATACGAACCGCCGGAGCTACTACTTCAACGTCCAGGAGGTCCGCAGCCCAACCTTCTACGTGGTGCAGTTCCGCTATCCGGAGGACGCTGCGCGCCCGAGCCGGGCCATCGCGGCCCAAGCGCCGAACTACAATTACGGCGCCAGCGCGCGGACCGAGTTCACGCCAACGCGCATCTGGGATGACGGGACGTTCACGTATTTCGCGTTTCCAAGAAACGCGCCTGTGCCCGCGATCTTCCGCTACGCGGGCGGCCGCGAGCGCACGGTCAACACGCAAACTCCTGAAGACGGCGTGATCCGCGTCAGCGGCGTGAACCGCCAATGGGTCCTGCGACTTGGCGAAGAGGTGGTCTGCATCGAGGCGATCCCGCCCGCGGAGGCCACCTCATGAGCGATACCGGGAACACCGAGCTGGAAAGGCGCCTCGCCGCCCTTGAGAAAGGCAGTGCCCGCGCCCCCACGGCGGCGCAGCGCCGGTCGCCCCTTCTTGCACTGATCGTGGTCCTCGTCATCGGCGCGGGTGGTGCCCTGCTTTATCTCCTCTCACAGCCCGACGAAGAGGAAGCCTTGCCGACGGCCACTCCGGACGTCTTCCAGAACGAAGGCGACGGGTTCGGCGCCATCGAAACCCTGCCCCCACCCGAACCCGAGGTGGTGTTGGTTGCGCCTGAACCGGCGGAACCGAACGCCGAGCTTCTGGCGCAGATCACCGCCCTGCAAGCTCAGATCGAAGAGTTGCGCAACGCCCCTGAACCGGTCGTCGAGGAAGACACCGCCGCCGCAGAGGCGATCGACGCGCTGACCGCTCAGATTGCGGCGCTGCAAGCCGCCTCGGAAGCCGCACAGCAACGATTTCAGGACGAACTGACGGCGCGGGATCGAAGTCTTGAACAACTCCGCATGGATCTGGAACTGGCCCAACTCGAGGCCAGCCGGCCCCAACCCGCCCCAGCGGGCCCCACGGAGGATGAGCTGCGCGCACGCGAGCAAGAGCGACTGCGCCGCGAGGAAGAAGCCCGGCGCATGGCCGAGCTGGAGCGCCGCGCCGCGGAGGAACGCGCCTTCCAGGAGCGGCGCATCGCCTCTCCCACCATCGCTCTTGGCGGTGCCTCCGGAGCGAATGAAACGGCTCTGACCGAACGCACTTTTGGCGAGGTGACGGATTTCGTGCTGAACGGGGCGCTGCCCTCTACCGTGACGCAGGCCGAGGTGATCGCCAATCCCTCAAACACCGTCATCCAGGGCACCATGATCCAGGCCGTCATGGAGACCGCCCTCGACAGCTCGCTTCCCGGCCAGACCCGTGCCGTGGTGTCCGAGGATGTTTACAGCGTCGATGGCGCGCGCCTTTTGATCCCCCGCGGATCCCGTCTCATCGGGCGCTACCGCGCCGGCGTCGATATCGCGCAGCGCCGCGTGACGATCGCGTGGGACCGGATCATCCTGCCCGACAACCAGACCGTCCAGATCAGCTCCTTCGGGGGCGATGAGCTGGGCCGCTCCGGCGTCACGGGATTCGTGGACACACGCTTCGCCGAGCGTTTCGGGTCGGCCGCCCTGATCTCGCTGATTTCCGCCGCGCCAAACGCTGCCGCTGCAAATGTGCAGGACGAAACTTCCGCCGACGTTCTCGAAGACGTTGGCGATGATCTGGCAGATGCGACGGACAGCGTCATTGGCGATTACCTCTCCATCGGCCCCGTCATCTATGTCGACCAAGGCGCCCGCGTCACGGTCATGGTCGACCGCGATCTGGAGATATTCTGAGCCCATGTCGCTGAGCTATCTCGAAACCTCGCTCGACCGGATCAACGCCGCCGCCCGCGACGATGTCATCGAGATCTGCATCAACCCCGACGGGACCTGCTGGGGCGAATTCCAGGGCGATCACTTCATGCGCGCGCTGGATCAAAAGCTGACGGGCGTTCAGGTCAGGGACCTCGGCAACCAGATCGCCTCCTCGGCCAATACCACCATGAGCAAGGACCGCCCCATCGTCTCGGTCTCGATCACCTACAAGGGTCGCCCGATCCGCGCACAGGTCATCACTCCGCCCGCCGTGCTCTCGGCCATGTCGATCAGCCTGCGGTTCTTCTCAAGCCTACCGCTCGAGCGCATCGCACTCGATTTCCTCTACGGAAAAGAGCGCAAGCTCGAAGACCTGCGCGTCGAAAAAAAGCGCGCCTTGCGCGCAGTGGTGGCCGCGGGTTTGATCGATGATGCGCTCGCCTTCTGCGTCGAGAACAAACTCAACATGATCGTCTCGGGCGGCACCTCCACCGGCAAGACCGTGGCCGCGCGCAAGATCCTCTCTCACGTACCAGCCGAGGAACGCATCGTCACCATCGAAGAAGCCGCCGAGCTTCTGCCGACCCAGCCCAATGCCGTGACCCTCATCGCCAATCGCGACGCGGAGTTCCAAACCGCCGATGTGCTTCTCACTGCGACGCTGCGCATGCGCCCCGATCGGATCATCCTGGGCGAGGTGCGCGGCAAGGAGGCCATGACCTTTCTGGAAGCCATCAACACCGGCCATGGCGGGTCCATGACCACGCTGCATGCCGAAACCCCGCAATTGGCCGTGCAGCGGCTCGCGATCGCTGCACTCAAGACCGAAATCCCGATGACCTATGCCGACATGATCCAGTACATCGAAAATTCCATTGACGTGATCATCCAGGCCGGTCGCCATGACGGCAAACGCGGCATCACCGAATTCTACCTCCCCGGCGCAACTGAGATTGGAACTTCCCCATGAAAACCTTTGAATATGACATCCTGTTCTTTCCGGTGAAGAAGCAAGTGGACTACGACGAGGTCCGACGTGCTTTGAATGAGCGCGGCGCGGAAGGGTGGGAGGTTATCACCGCCGAAGCCGGCGACTACGGCTACACCACTTTCTTGAAGCGTGAGACTGGTACAATGAAGGCGGCATCGGAATGACACGGGCTATTGCAGTCGCTGGCCTGCTCTTGATCTTTGGCACAACTGCTGGCGTAGCCGAGCGGAACCTGATCCCGACGCTCGACAACCACCCAAATGTTTGCCCAGACCAGCCACCTGAGCCGAAGTGGATGCAGAACATCAATGTGCGCGAATCCTATAAGCGCCTTTTGATCCAACAGATATATCGGGCTCAAAGCATGGAGCGCGTCGTAGACTCGCAAAACTGCGACTGTCCCACACGGTATCCAACTTGGGAGGACGCCGTACGCTTCTACACAGAGCGCTATGCTTCATCTAAATACTGGGACGTTGTCGAAGCGACGTCCGAATACCGACGACAGGCAAATGAACTGCGCCGCGCCGCCATGCCAATCTGCGTAGCCGCTGGCAACTGGTAGCAATCCATGAGTGTCGTCACCTACTTCGTGGAAACGTCCGAAGGGTATCTAGATACCGCTGCCGAAACTCAGTTTGGTGCGGTCGCAGCAACGGTCGGCACGTTGCTGGTTCTGGGCACAACACTAGTCGTCATTCTGGTCTTCATCAACATGATCTACCAGTATCGCGCCATGGACGGCCGAACTGCCTTTTGGCTGGCCGTGAAGGTCGGACTTATAGGGGTCTTCGCGGCCAACTGGGTCCAGTTCAATGCGCTTGCCTCAGCAATACTGAACGGAATTGACAGCATTGCCGGGGCACTTGTGGCTTCTGTCGGCGGCGGATCACCTGGTCCGTCCGGTACCTTTGCAGAGGAATTTGACGAACTGATTGCAGCGCTCGGGGACTATCTGAATGCTGCGGGATCTGAGCTGAACTGGATGGCGGGTGCCTTGCTTGACACACTTGGGGTTCTGCTGCTCTCGATTCTTGGCGGGTTGGCGGCGTTCATTGTTGTGGCGTCCCGGCTCATGATCGCTCTGCTAATTGGCATTGCGCCAGTGATGATCTTCTTGACCCTGTTCGAGGTGACCAAGGATTATTTCGCTCGCTGGTTATCCGCGCTCATTTCATTCGCGATGTATCCGATCGTCGTCGCCGGAGTGTTCGCGACGATCACGGGGGTCTCTCGGGCGCTTCTTGCCGAGCTTGGCGACCCGGAGGGAGCCTCGAACATAGGGGCCCTTATCCCATTTTTCATGATGGTGCTGATGGCAAAGGGTTTCATCATAGCAACGCCTTTCTTGGTTCGGGCGATTTCCGGAAACATCATGATGCCAGCACTCTCAGCCGGGTTCGGGGGAAGCTATGCCTTCGCCAGAGGGCTTGCAGGTAGCCAACAAGTTTACAATCGCTATGCCATCGGTGGCGCAACTGGGGCTGAATACGCAGCCCTTCGAGCGCGACAATTCTTCGGCGTGCAAGCCTTGCCGAGCCGGCCAAATACTGCTGGAGGGCCAACTGCGGCTCGTCCGGGTGACGCAACCGGAACAGGCGCCCGAATGCTGGCACAGCTTTCGAGACTTGGTAGGTTGGGCAGGCGGTGACAGCCAGGTGCCAAAAACTTGCCAAAACTGCAAAGGTTTCGCCGCGGGTTTTTGTCATTGCTAAACGGTTGATCCCTCGCGACACAAGGCACGTGGCCAAACACGACCGTTTCTGCCACAGGCGGAATCGACAATTTTAGCACCGTGCCACGGCCCTGCGCATCGCCCGATTGCCAACTGGCTCAGGCTCTTCGCCGGGGTGTTGCCCTTCACCTTTCCAGTCGTCTGACCAAAGCCAATCTTCGAAATAATAGAGCCAAAGGTAAGTCCACGGAATGATGGTTTGGTCGATCCGCTTCCGCGCGTCCCATTCCCTGGCACCTGGAAGATAAAGACAAAGGCGCAGCGGATCTCTGTAGACGTGAGGCAAAGGACGCCCTGCCGCCAGCAACTCCAGATCCGGGTCGTCTATCTGAACACCGGGCGTTTGACCCGGCTGAAGCGTGATAGTGGCAAGGTAGGAGCGCGCCAAGGCGGTCGGTTGTATAGGCTCTTGCCATGTCAATTTGTTTGCGCGGACTTGCCCCACACCACTGATAGCCGGGCTTGCCTTCAGGAACAGCAGCTGCTGCGACAGGGTCAGGTCGTATTGCCCGCCTCGTCCTATCATCAATCACCGAAGAACGTATTTGTGGGCACGGTCGTTGATGCTGCGACCTTCGATGTCGTCAGCCCGACCACAGGTGCGACAGAAAGCAGACCCGATTTGCGACCATCCGACACCGCATTGACGCGGTTGCCGAGAACCCGTCCAGTGACACCGGAACCGAACGAACGCTCCATGTTCAATGACACACGGTCCTGACCAACAACATCGCGAAGGACTTCAAAGTCGGACAGAGCTTGTGCGTGCCACGCATAGAATGCTGGTGCCCGGCGTTCATCCTTGTTCCAATTGTCGGCGAAGTTTTCCCCGTTGGTTGTCTCGTTCAGGATGGCATAGCCCCGCCGTCCGTCCAGAATGGGGCGGTCGATGAAGTGCGGCATCATCCGGATCGTTTCGACCAACAGATCCATTTCGTCATGGAAGACGTGGTTGCGCACGCAATAGGCATAGGACTGCATCGCAAGGGTGGTAATGATAACGGAAATCGGGGCCACGTCTTGCGTGTTGTTCTGATAAAAAACGTCGCGGTGCCGTTTGAGCAATTGCACGATGCGGCGCAGGATGCCTTTCACTGCTTCTCGGACGGGGAACGGCTCCACCGTCGCCTCGTCCCGCTGCATGGCGATAAACTTGCCCACAAAGGTAGGCCGGAGTGCGGCGCGCTCATCGAACAGGGTCTTGTAGGCCCGCGGGTTTGTCGGATGCCATTCCTTCAGAGCCCGGTCGGGCACCAATTCGCCCCGGTTGCCGCAGACCGGGTTTGCTATCGTCGGGGATAGGTCGAGGTGGAAGTCCCCCGCATAGTTGAGACGCCAACAACGCTTTTTTTCTTCGAGAAGGCGCACATAGGTGGCGTGTTCCTTGAGCCGGTTTCCAACCGCCGCCTTCAGGGTCGCTGGTGAGATGCCGGACGCGATACCTGCACAAAAGCAGATCAGATCGACATCGAATTCCCGCCGCCCGATTGGCTTCACGGCCGTTCCAAGCGCACTGGACCCTTGGAGATAGACCAGAACACTGACGAGTAGGGGATCAGTTGAACCGGACAGCCAGTCTCCGACGGCACAATAGCTCTTGCGCGCACGATCAAACTGGGTTTCGGTGAGGTCCAGATCCTCGCCTATCTCGTCCAGGATGGTGAATATCTGCGTGCGCCGCCGAATATCACTGTCGGTCAGCGGCCGTCGCAACATCTGATTCATGCCGCTTTCTCCTTGAGTTGATAGACCGGCACGAAGGTATCGGCAGGCTGGGTGAAAAAGATCGGGGTCAGGTGGGGCTTTGCTTTTCGGGCTTCTGACATACCGAGGCCCTTGAGGCGGCCGATCTTCGTGGTGTCATCCAAGGTAAAAAACCCGCTCGGGACAGACGGCGAAATGCGGTAGATGCGATCCCCATCGTAAGGGTGTCCCGTCAGAAGTTTTGCCATGCCGAGGGCGCCATGTGATTGCCCATCCGCGTAAAGGTTGAGGACTTTGAGGCCGAGTCCGGCAAACCCTGGACTTTCGGGCAGCATGTAGACTTCGTCCAGACACCCCAGGCTCAGAATGCGCAGGTCTGACGGATGCCACCCCAGAAGAGTGATGGCTTCGACGACAGCAATGGCTGTGGGATTGTTGGCCCATGTCCCGCCATCGGTCAGGCCAATATCATCAGCAGTGCGATGTCGCTTGAAATACGTAGGTGCCGCTGCCGTAGCCAGGGCGGCATCAAGCGCAGTCTTGCGATAATCGGTTTGCAGGCGTGTGTGATGCGCGGTCTTGTAGATATAAGGGCTGCGGAGATCGGCATCCCACGCCGGGATCACCAACCGGGTCTGTGATTGCCCGATCAGATCGTTGTTGAGAACGGCCTTGAGTTCACGGGCAAGAATTGCCGCATCGTGCTTTGGACCGACTACGTGCCGACCTGTGGCGGTGAGGGTGCGCCATGCCTGCCGTATCCTCCCCAGCGGTTCATCATCCGCATTGTCCTGACCGAAGATGACAGGCCCGCGACGCTCGTAAAGCTCGAGCAGTTCCTTTGCCGTGCGGCCGAGGCCAAGGCCGAGTGCGATGATGCCACCCGTCGATGTGCCCGCGATGAGATCGAAATAGCGCCCAATGGGCTGGCCCAGATCTTCCTCGAGCCCCGCGAGGAATGCAGCGGGCATCGTGCCCTTAATCCCGCCCCCGTCGATGGAGAGGATGCGACGTATCTGCCTGTTGTTCCCACCGTTGCTCATCCTGACATCCATTCCGCTTATGCCCTTCAGCCTTTCGGCGGATACGGGTCCTTGCCATAGGTGTTGCGCTCGCGGATGCGACCGTTCTCGCCGTGGATCAGCATCTCGCTGCCCTGACGAATGGCGGATTCCCGCGCGGCCGTGATGGCCTCGCGCTGCGTGCCGTGGACGGAAGACGCGCGGGAGTTACCCGCCCCCTTCACTGCCCAACCGCTTTCATGCGGCACAACATGCTGATTTTTCTTAGACATTTCAAGCCTCACGTGTCGATTTCGGTTGACGATGCGACAACCTTGTGTTTAAATATACAGGAAGAAATGGCGTTTATCAACCACAACAATATCCGCCGGGAGAGGATCATGTTCGGACAAAGACTCAGGCTTGCCCGCAAGCGGGCGGGTCTATCCATGCAAGCGCTCGCGGAGCGCGTAACCCCAAGCGTGTCAGCGCAGGCCATCAGCAAATACGAGGCGGACAAGATGATGCCGTCCTCGTCAGTGCTGGTCGGCCTCGGCAAGGCGCTCGGCGTGTCACTGGACTTCCTGCTCGGCGGTCAGGTCGAAGCTCTGGAAAGCGTCGAGTGGCGAAAGAACTCGACCGCCTCGGCGCAGGATCGCGCGATGGCGGAATCCATCGTCATCGAGAAGCTCGAAGACTATCTCGCCATCGAGGACATCCTCGATATGCACCCCGCTGAAGACCCCTTCGCCGCGCTGCGCGTGGACATGGTGGCCGATGAAGAGGCCATCGACGCCAAGGCGCGGGACGTGCGGCGCGAGTGGCAGCTTGGGATCGACCCGATCCCGAGTATGACCGCCCTGCTCGAAGACAAGGGACTCAAGGTCATCGAGGCCGATCTCCCGGAACGCATCAACGGGCTGGCCTGTCATGTCGAACGGGCGGAGGGCGCACCGACTGAGGTGATCGTCGTCTCGCGGCACACCAATGTCGAACGCAAGCGCTTCAACCTCGCCCACGAACTCGCGCACCGGATCATCACCGAAACCGGCAATGCCGCACTGAAAAAGGAGCCCTCGATGCACCGCTTCGCGGGGGCGTTCCTCATTCCGCGTGAGCATCTGGAAGAGGAAGCTGGCCGAAACCGTCACGGCATGACCTGGATAGAGATCATGCGGCTCAAGCGCACCTATGGCGTCTCCGCCGCCGCGATGCTCGTGCGGCTCGGCCAGGTGGGCATCCTGTCGAAGAGCGCTGTGGAATATGCGTTCAAGACCTATGCGCGAAGCTGGCGGCGCGAGGAGCCGGAGCCTATCGGTCCAGGCGAGGGCTTTGCGGCCTTCGAGAAGCCCCAGCGCTTCGAGCGCCTCGTCTGGCGCGCGCTCGGCGAGGAGATGATTTCCCCCGTGCGGGCGGCGCAGATGCTCGGGCTCCCCTTGAGCGTTGTCGAACGCGACATCAGGGGGCCTCGTGACCAGTGACCTGTGTTGTCGTCAATGATGCGTCCTGTCTGATCGACTTGAAGAAGGGAGAGTTGCTGCACGTCCTGCTGCGGCTGCCCTATCGCTTCATCGTGCCCCTGCCCATCCGTGAGGAGGAGCTGCTCGATTTCACGGCGCAGGAATGGCGGATGCTCGAAGACGGTGGCCTCGCCACCTACGATCTGCCGGGGGAAGAAGTCGCGCGGGTTTTCGCTCTAAAGCGGGAACATAGCCGCCTGTCGGCCAATGATTGCTTCGCCCTCGTGACGACAACCTGCCAGGAAAACGGCATCCTCCTGACCGGCGACAACCTTCTACGCAAGGTCGCCACCGCTCGCGCGGTGCGCGTTCATGGCGTCCTCTGGATCATCGACGAGCTGCACGCCGCCGAAGCCTGCGATGTCGGGCTTCTTGTCTCCGCCCTGCAAATCTGGCGGGCGGATGAGGCGGTCTTCCTACCCCCCGCCGAGATCGACAAGCGGCTGCGCCGTCTCGGGGCATAATCTGAACAAGGTGGAGATGGCTGGACCCTGCCCACAACGTTCCGAGCGAAAGATCGAACGGTCATGCAAACCAGCCCCTTTTTTCGGCGTCAAAAAGCATCGTTTGTGACATTCAGCGTTACGGAAGCTACGCGCAGGTCGCCATGCCCGCCACCCTATCGCGCAACCAGCCTTTCACCATCCTCCTCTCGCAGCATCGCTTCCATGTCGTCCAAGCCATCGACTGCAGAGCGCATCTGCGCCTCATCAGCTACGCTCGCTGCCTCTGCATCGGCGACCTGGCTTCCAAAATCCATCTCCATCTGGCGCTGTTCCTCGGCGATAACGGTTTGAACGACAGGCGCGGTCTTTTTTGGAGCGACGTCGGTTTGCTTTGACGTTTGGCTGCCAGCATCTTGGTGTGCGGTCTCCACAACGGCGTCAGACCCACCTGGTCCGTTCGAAGGCGGAGTCATCGGCATGGCGCGCACACTCAGCGGCAGCGTGCCTTGCGATCCCCCTCCCCCCGGCTCTGGAAACGGCAATTCACCCGTCTGCGCCGCGTGGATCGCTTTGAACAGCCGGTCGTCAAAATACTGAATCCGCTTTGCACGGACCGGCATCTGGGCATCGATCACCATGACAATCTCGTCAAGCGGCAGGCGGCGTGCTTCATCTTCAGGCAACAACGAGCTTTCTTCGGTCCGGGTCGACTGGCTGCGCCCTTCAAAGGGGTTCTTGCCGATGGACTGGGAGCGCGTGATTACGGTCTTCGTGGTCTTGCCGACCGCCTTGCTCAGCTCCTCGACAGTCTTTTCATCCGAGGGCGTGAGGTAGAGCTTCACGCCCGCGTTGCCCTGCAGCGCACGGCGGGTGTTCTCGCCATAGATTTCATCGAGGGCGGGGATGGTTTGGGTGACCACGGCCAGGTGACCACGATAGGTCCGCAGAGTCTCGATGCTCTCGACCACGATGGGCATCTTGCCGAGGCGGTTGAACTCGTCGAGCATGATCATCACCGGCCACGGCTCGTCTGGCCCGGGATCCTTCTCCTGCATGGCGGAAAGGAGATCGGAGAAGAAGAGCCGGATCAGCGGCGCCAGCGGCTTCACCATGAGGGGCTGGACCACGAGATAGACCGAAAAGGGTTTCTTCCGGATCGTTCGGAAGTCAAAGTCCGAGACCGCCGTCGCCTCGTCAATGGCCGGGTTCTGCCATTGATCGAGCCCCGAGGTCATCAGAAGCGAGACGTAAGAGGTCAGCGTATCGTTGTTGGTCGAGGCCAGCCGCGTGAAGATCAGCTTGGCGGCCCTGTTATCCACCTCGTGGCCGCGCGCGAAGTATTCCTTTTGCTTGTTTCCGCCCGAGGCCGCGATGCGGTAGATCTCACCCAAGGTGGGGCGCTTGCGCTGGAAGGCTAGAAGCCCCGCCGCCACGAAGAGATCGATCCCGCCCTTGAGGAGGCCCTGCACCCGGTCGTTGTCGCTCTGCAGGAAGAGCGTCGCGAGAAGCTGCAATTCCATCTGCTGGCGCGCGGGATCTTTCAGCTCAAAGATGCGCAAGAGCGGGTTGTAGCGATGCGTGCGCTTGCCCTCCCAATCGGTGGGGGCAAAGCGATAGACCTTGTCGCCCTGGGCTGCGCGGTGCCGGGCCGTGGCCTCAAAGCACTCGCCCTTCACATCGAGCGTCACGGCGGAGCCTTGCCAGGTCAGCAGGTTCGGAATGACGAAGCCCGTGGTCTTGCCGCGGCCCGTGGGGGCCACGATCAGCGCATGCGGGAAAACCTTGGAGCAAATGTAATTGGCGCGGGAGCCCGGCGTCCCCAGCTTGCCGAGGATGAACCCGGTCCCTGGCGCCCCGAAGAACCCATTGGCCTTCATCTCGCGCGCGGTCTGCCAATGGGTCTGGCCAAACCGTGTCAGGGCGGACCCCGAGAGGGCGAGGCTCAACATCAGGCCGGCGGCGGCGAAGCTGCCGATGATCAGGTGAATAAGTTGCGCGTCCTCCGGGCGGCGGTCCAGGATCGCAAGATAGTTCTGCGCGATATAGGCAAAGTCGATCTCGGCCCCAAAGCCGAGATCCTGGTAGGTCAGCACCGCCGAGGCGATGGTATAGCCCATGGCGGCGGTCACCAGCGTTACCAACAAGACACCGGTCGCGATCCGCGCCTTTCCCATGGGCGCGCTCAATGGACCTGACCCCGCTCGGTCTCGCCATCCACGTCTGTCGTGCGATGTTTTTCATATTCGGTGTCGGCAAGATCATCGACCACCTGGCGCAAGGCCTCCGTGTTGGCCGTCGCTGCATCCGATTGCAGATAGACCTTGGCGACATAGAGTCGGTCGAGGCGGTCCTCGAGAACCTTGTCCAGCGCATCAGCATCGCCAGATGTGAGCCGGTCGAGTTGGCGAACGTCCAGCACCCGCGCGATCTCGCCACGGAAGGCGTCCCGCTCCGCCTCGGTCTCGAAGGGGGCGGACAACTCCCCCGCCCGCTCATGGTCCACGACACGCGCAATCTCGTCTGCGAGGCGGTCGGCACGGTCAGACTGCGGCGCAGTTTCACCGCGGGCTGCGAGGAGTGTGTCGCGCGTTCCAGACCCAAGCCCGTCGCGCATCTCGGTTTCGCGGCGGACCTGATTGATGGCCTCCGTGTCCCGGATCTCGACGACAGCCGCATAGGTCGCACCGAGCCCACGGGCGAGGTGGGACGGCATGTCCGGATAGCGCGCGCGCAAGTCATCCGTGACTGCATCTGCAACGGGCGTGCGGACGTCGCGTCCCTCCATGATGCGGTCGACCTCGCTGGTGATCTCGCTGGCGCGGGCCGCGTCGGTGATGGTCTCCCTGTAGGGCTCAGACCGGTCGATCACATCGCCGGGACGTGCGAGCAGGTCCGGGTGTGCCGCGAGATATGCGCGCTGCTCGGTCTCGATCCGGCGCTCCGCCCTTGAGACAACCTCCCAGTCCCGGTCCTCCACCTGCTGCGCTGTCAGGCCCTCTGCGCGCATCTCCTGACGAATTGTCCCTTCCATCGCCCGGACCGCGCCCTCATGATAATGGAACTGCTCGCTGTCCGGTTCCGCTTCCATGACACCATCCCGGCGCAGGACGTTCTCCCGTTCCAAAAGCGTACCAAGCGCGACATGCACATCGTTGAGAATGTCGCGCGCCTGTTCCAGATCGGCGCGGCGTTCGAGATTCAGATCGCGCGCCTCAGCCACTTTGGAGAGATCATTGGCGATCCATTGATGCTCGAGCGCTGCATTTGAGGCGCCCGTCTCGATCCGGGCCACCACTTCCGATGTGCTGATGCCCGTGCCCCGTAGTGCTACGTCAATGCGCGATCTCAGGTCGGGCTCGGCCAGTCGCTCGCGCTGGCTGGCGTCGATATTGGCTTCGGAATAGATCCCGCCCTCCGAGGGGGTCTCTGACAGCGCGGATGATCGCAAACCGAGAGGCTGCATGTGCTGGACCTGCGTCTGGATCTCGATGAGGCGTTTTTCCAGCACGGGACGTTCCGCGTCAGACTTCTCTGCGATCATGCCCTGCACCCGCGCGAGCTTTTCCGCATAGAGGCTTCTCAGGTCCTCGAAACTTTGATCCTCGGCCATATACACATCTCCTGTTCGGTCCACCTGCCCGCCATGCGCCAGCACCTCGCCCGCGCGAAATAGCGCCGCGGCAATATCCTCGCGGGCCTCGCGGGAGGCCTCCGTGGCAAGCGAATGGTAGACGGTTCTGGTGTTGGCGATCTCCGCCAGCGTCCGGGCTAGGTCGGTCCCAACGCGTTCCCGCTCGCGGGGCGCGCGGCCCTCTTCTTTCGCGGCGTAGACCTCGCGGGTAGGGGCTGGGTAATGTACAGCCCCGCGATCCACCCGCCGCGTGGCTTCCAGGCGCACACCATACTTTTCCGCCTCCTCGACCATGGCGAGGCGAAAATCATCATAGTTGAAGCGATGGTTGCGCCCCAGAAAGAAGAACTCGCCTTCCTGCGAACGGCGGTTCAGCACTAGATGCGCATGCGGGTGATCGCGGTCCTCATGCACCGCGATAATGTAGTCGAAATGCCCCGCGTCGGTCTGGAAGAACCGCTCGGCCACGTCCGTCGCAATGTCGCGCACATCCTCGCCGCGCGTGCCGATGGGGAAGGACACGAGCATATGGGTGGTCTGTCCGAGCTTGGGCTTGAAGCCCGCATCCCACCGTTTGGCAAAGCGCTCGGTCAGGTCCTTGATGTCACCGGCCTCGAGCTTCGTCTTGCCATCCAAGAACCCGCTACTGTCCACGATATGGGTGGACTTGGTCGTGAGGTAATCGAGCTGGTTTGCGAGCTGCGATTTGGTATGCGTGCCCCCGCCCCGGATCGCCTTGAAGACCGCTGGCCGATGCCCTGCTGCCGCGCGCGCAAGCTGGGTCTGCTTGGCCACGTGCAGACCTTGCATCGAGCCCCGAACGCGGCTCCAGCCATCCCGGAAGACCTCGCCCGTGACGGCGTGGACAGCATCATTCAGCCGCATGGGCAAACTTCCTCAGCGTGGCCGTGGCCTGCAGCTGCATCGCGTCACGACGGCGGCGCAGGAGCAGATCGATCTCGTCAGCGGAATCCAGAATGAACCGCGCCAGCCCGCGCATCTGCGCAAGACGCAATTCGGTGAACTCGGCACTCGTGCCCCCCACGGCCCCCTGCCCCATCCGGTTGGCCCGCGTCATCTGCTTGGCGATCTGCGCGACCCCATTGCCGACCTCGTGCAGCGAGGCGCGGTAGCGCGCCATCTCTGCTGCCATCTGCGCGTCCGGGACAAACACGCCGCCTGCCGCCTGAATGAGCCGCCGCAGCCCCTCGGCCCGGCTCTCGATCCCGGCTTCGGCCAACACCTCGTCGAGCGCCGCAAGCTCCACAGCCGTAACCTTCACACTGACCGCTAAGACCGGAATTGCGGCATCCGTCTGGCGCTCGGCATCAGCTTTGAGCGTGTACTGAATCGCCCGCACCGACACGCCAAACCGTTCCGCCAGCACTGAAGTGGAAATGCCTTCCGCAGCTTCGCGAACGATCTCCATGCGGTCCGCATCTGTGAGACGTTTTGAGCGCGACATGCGAAGAAAGACCCCCTATTTCCTGCCACCTTCCACCAAGGCTGTCCCTACCTTACGATAATATACTTAGCTGTCAATTATATACTTCCGTTGCCTCCGGGCTCAGGCAGCCTTGGTGTCCGCTTCCCCCGCGGCCCGCAGGGACGCGGCTCTGCCGCCCTCACCACCGGGCGACCCACCTGTCCTAAGGGTCCCGTCCACCAGCCCCGCCCGAGGGTCTGGCCGAACACGCATGTGTTCGGACGGAACCGCGGGCGGGCGCAAACCCCACCGACAGGGCGGACAGGCAGGGTCAAGGAGGGCCAGATTTGGCTTGCCAAATCTCTGCCGCAAAAACCGGGAGGCCTTGGCCGATAGGTTTTTGTGGATGGCCCCCTTGAGGCTGACTGGCCGGTCTGTCGCGGCCTGATCGTTCCGGGGGGAGTGCGTCCATTGAACGCGCAGCGGCCGGCACCAAGGAGGGGTCGCTGCCGGCGATCACGCGCGCCGGAACCGGCATCCCTGAAACAGGGATCGGGCCGCCCCAAGATCGTCCTGGGGCGGCCCATCCTCGTCAGAGGATTTAGTCCTGGGGATCTTTCGCGCTCGGCGGGAACATCACCAGCTCCGAGACCGCGACCGGGAAGTCGAGCTTGAGGCTGAAGAACTCCGAGCCGCCCCCGTTGCGGGTGTTGCGGAACATCGCACCCACGCGCTGAAAACGGGTGCGCTCCTGGCCATCGGTGTCGGTGAACTTGACGGGGACGGTGGCGACGTAGTGGTTGGTCATTTGGGTTACTCCTTGTTGCGATGGGGATCACCCGGCACGGGGGCAAAAGGCTCGGTCGCAAGCGCAAATGCGGAGGGTCCGCGGCCAGCCGTGGAAGCCGTTTTTGTGCTTGCCGAAGCGAAGCGCAGGGCACGATTGGGCCGACGCCGTGCGATCCACATCTATGAGCAAAAAGGAGTGATCCGGATGACCCTTGCCATCACGCAGCCGCCACCATCCGCGTCCGCGTCCCGCCGAGCCTGGCCGGGGTGCTGACGGAGCCCGCCCGCGTGGATGCGATGTTCCGAAACACCACCCGAAGGTTGTGCAGGTCTTCAGCCTCAAGTGCGACGTCTCGATCCCTCGCGTCTTGCGCAGCTTTCGATGTGCGTGAGGTGCGCACCATCCCCAGCCCATACCGATGCGGATGGGCCGCACTCTGACGGACTGGGTAGAGGGATGGCAGTGCCGGCCGCTGCAGACTGCCGATCACGCA
This sequence comes from Aliisedimentitalea scapharcae, assembly GCF_045277565.1. Taxonomy (NCBI): domain Bacteria; kingdom Pseudomonadati; phylum Pseudomonadota; class Alphaproteobacteria; order Rhodobacterales; family Roseobacteraceae; genus Aliisedimentitalea; species Aliisedimentitalea scapharcae. Next base: position 46,692 of record NZ_CP123588.1, read on the forward strand.
TGACCGATCGCACGCGCCATGAGACATGACGAAAGGGCCGCGCCAAGCGCGACCCCCTCTCTTCAATCCTGCGACGCCTTCTTCGCCGGGTCCGCAACCCGCATGACCGTCAGACCTTTCGCTTCCGCCTTCTGCCCGAGGTTCAGCGCGACCCCGTTGCCGCCGAAGAGTACAACCCCCGTCGCCGCGAACTTGTCGTCCAGCATTTCGTCGTTGCACTTGAACGGTGCCGCCCGCCCATGCGCGGACCAGCGCGGATCGAAGCGCGCTTGTGCGACACCCCGTGCGCGCGCCCACCGAGCCGCAATCATCTCCGCCCCGTGCTTGCCACCTTTGTGGCAGAGGAAGATCTCCTGATTGCGGTTCTGCTTGATCCGCTCGCGAACCTTGTCGAGCGTGTTGAAGACCACATCAACATCGGTCCAGTCGGTGGCGCCTGAGACGATCAGGGGAACCCCCTCGACTTTCGACTTCTCGGCGGTTTCACGGTCGTGCTGCTCCAGGAGCTGCCGCGCCTCGAAGACCGCCCCGGTCTCTTGCGCCCGGACGCTTGCGCGCGACCCGGCTGCCGGGATGAAGGCGTGGCCCGTCTCGATCTCGTAGCATTCCGCCGCTGCCTCGCTCATCACCTCGATGGCGCTGACGATCTCGCGCAGCTGCAGAAAGCGCGCCTGCGCCTCTTCGAGCGCAGTCTCGGCGATCTCCGATCCGTCATGGGATTTTGCCAGCGCGCCGATCTTGTCGGCGGTGCGGTCGACCTCCTTGCCGAGCGCCACCTTGCGGCGCTGCAGGATCGTGGCGAGCCCATGGGCCAGCGGTTCGATCTCTGCTTCAAGCCCGGTCCCGCGCAACTGCCCGAGCAAAGCCTCGAAGCTCTCGCGGATGATGCAGTCGGTCAGGATGTGATCATCGGGGATCGGCAGCTGCGCGTCCTTCTCGGTCAGTCCGAATAGCTCGATGGTCTCGTAAGTGTTCGCATTTTCGTAAGCCATGTCTGGTCTCCAGTCTTCGGTTCCAAGGCCACCACGTGAGTGTGGGGGCATGGCCGAATGCCTGGTTTCCGAATCTGCCCGGGTCAGGGACGGCGCAGCCGCCGGCTTGCCGGGCGCAAAAGTTTTCCGAGCGCGGCACCGGACACATGCGCGCGCTCACGCACGGGACCGCCTCCCACCACAGGCCCCGCCCTCGCCGAAAAGTTTTGCGATCCTTGACGCGGGCTGATTTGGGGGCCATCCGGAGGATATGCTTCCACGCTCATGTGTGTGTGTTTTGACGGTAGGTTTGCCCGACCCGAGCAGGCAAACGACCCGACCGGACGCGGGAGACGGATGGAGCGGCGGGATCGTTTTGGCCTCGGGCCAAAACAGACCAGAGCGCAATCCGGCGGAGCGGCCGGGGAGGGACGTGCTCGCGAGGCGGGCAAACCGGGGGCCTGGGTGCAACGCCGCGGTGAGGCCGCATGGCCGAATGCGCGACGGACCGAAGGGCCGTTCTCCCCTGCGACACGCGGAGCCGAGCTGGGGAGGCCGCAAGGCTGGGACTCAGGTTGATGGTCGAGTGCACAAAACCGACACACTCCGCATGCAAACCGTGCAAATTGTCTGGTCTATTAAAGGGTTCGGATGTAGAAAAGACCCTATCAACGCTGAAAATGATCATTTAGAAAGAGCAGTTCGACTTTGGCTTCCGCCCAACAACTCATCGGTCTCGTCAAGAGCCACGCAGAAGGGGACGCTGATCGTTTTTACGATCTGGCGATGCAACTCTCGGCGGCCGAAGAGCAGAAGGGACACACCCGGCTGGCTGAACAGTTGCGGCAGTGGGCTGAAGCGGGGCAAAAGCCGCCAGCAAAGCGAACCCCTGCAGTCACCCCTATCGCAACGCCTCGCGGCGATCTTGCAGAGTTTCTTGCCGCGTCCTATCCGACGGAGCGACTCGTCGATGTAATCTTACCGGATAGGATTGGGAGTGAACTGTCGCATCTCGTCTTCGAGACGCGTATGCGCGAAAAGCTCGAGGCAAAAGGCCTGAAGCCGCGGAGGCGCGTTCTCCTCTCTGGTCCTCCCGGTACCGGCAAGACACTGAGTGCGTCAGCACTGGCCGGGGAGCTGCAGTACCCCTTATTTTCGGTCATGCTCCACGGTCTAATAACGAAGTTCATGGGCGAAACGGCGCAAAAATTGAAGATGGTCTTTGATGCCATCAAGACGACACGCGGTATCTACCTGTTCGATGAAATTGACGCTTTGGCTGCGGCCCGAGGCGGTGAGAACGATGTCGGCGAAGCCCGGCGGGTTCTGAACTCATTCTTACAGTTCCTGGATGAAGACACAGGGCCTTCGATCGTCGTCGCCACTACAAACTTGCCGGGAATTCTTGACCGCGCCGTGCTGCGCCGCTTCGATCTCGTGTTGCCCTATGTGATGCCCGATGGTCCCGCCATCCGACAGGCACTCGAACGCCGTATGATGGGTTTCTCGTTCAATCGAATAGGATGGAAGCGGGTGACGGATGTCGCCACTGGCCTCTCAACGGCCGATATTGTGGCGGCGGCGGAAGATGCCGCGAGACGTGCGGTTTTGAATGATACTGACAAGATTGCGACACAGGATTTGCTTGACGCCCTCGAACGCCGACGGTCGCTCCAAGATTTAGGGACCAATGACAATGGCACGAGAGCTTCCACACTTCCACCTTCGCAATCTAGGACAACCTCGCCCATTCAAGGCAAAGGGCAGGGGCGGGTCCAAAAGACCAAGTGATGTCCCCAATCGCGCTGCGCACGCCCAAGCGCTGCTTCAGGCCATCGACGCGTTGCCGGATATTTCGGCCACTGAGCTTCCCGGCGTTTATCTCGAAATCAGCTCCCGTATCGACGAGCGCCTGAAAAAGGATAGCCTAGACGCCAGTGGCCTTATGCTTCTCCGCATCGAAGATTTTCCTATTCCAGGTGGCGCCCAAGAGCGTGCGACGGTGTTTGCAACAGCCAAGGGTATTGAGAACCTGCGCAAGAAGGTCGACCAGTTTCGGACGGAAGACACGCCTGATCGCGAAAAAGATGGTGAATTCATCCTGGGCCGACCAAAGAATGCAGACTTGGTTCAAAGCGTCACTGCCATTACGGAAGCGGGATTGCGTGCCCTCTGGCGCAGCCCGCCGGGCAAGTTTCCCGCGGCGGATATTGCGGCAGTCTGGGAGGTTTGGCTCGAGCCCCAAATGACCGAGGCCTTCGTTGCAGCAGCGCCTAACTATGGTGTGACTGTGGGCGCGGATCGGCTGGAGTTTCCCGAAGATACAGTGGTGGTCGTCCAGGCCGATCGCAATCAGCTTGCCCAAGCCGTCCGGCGACTGGGTGGCGTACGCGCACTTGCCGCTCCGACAATCACTGCAGATTTCTTTGACGGCTTGCCGGTGGTCGAACAGGCACAGTGGGTTGATGAGCTTTCAGGCCGGACCACCTATTCGGATCACCCCAATGCTGGCTACGTTACGCTCCTGGATACTGGTGTCAGTCGGGCGCATCCTCTGATTCAGCCGGCGCTTAGCGTGGATGATCGACATGCCGCAAATCCGGCTTGGGGATTGGAGGATGTGAAGGGCCATGGAACGCAGATGGGAGGACTCGCGCTCTTTGGCGATCTGACGCAAAAACTTCATCAGGCGAACCCAGTTATGGTCATGAACCGTCTGGAATCCGTCAAACTCCTGCCAGATGCCGGCATGAACCCGCATCATCTCCTAGGCGCGGTGACCAGGCAGGCGATCAATGCGGTCGAACAGGTTGGTCCCCGACGCCGTACTTTCACCATGACGACGACGACGGGTGAGGACACGCCGCACGACGGTGCCCCGACCTCGTGGTCGACGGAAGTCGATCAGCTTGCCGCCGGTGTTTCAGGTGGACTCAGACAGCAGCGCCTAGTGCTGGTTTCGGCAGGGAATACCGACAACTTCACCTTTGGTGCCGGAAACTACCTCGACCGATGCGATCACGAAGACAACGAGATCGAGTCGCCTGCCCAAGCGTGGAATGTTTTGTCTGTTGGAGCCTTTACCGAGAAGACTGTACTGCCAAACGGAGACCCGGCCCAAGCGCTTGCACCATTCGGCGATCTATCGCCAGCTTCGAGAACTGCATCGTGGTCGTCCCATTGGCCGAACAAGCCGGACGTTGTCCTTGAGGGCGGAAACTGGGCGCTAAGTGCCATGCCTCCGCCAATGCGGCACGGATGGTTATCGCTCCTTTCGACGCACCATAATTATCCGGTCCGATCTTTCACATTCACCTTCGACACCAGCGCTGCGACAGCGCTTGCAGCGAAGGATGTAACGGAACTCTGGTCGGATTATCCGACACTTTGGCCCGAGACAGTCCGTGGTCTCTATGTGTCTTCCGCGCGTTGGACTCAGCAGATGCGAGCACATTTGCCGGCCCAAGCGAACAAAGGTCATTACATGCCGCTTTTTCAGCGCTATGGATTTGGCGTTCCGGACATGGCCCGTGCCCGCCGCAGCGCGTCGAACGCGCTGACACTCATCGTGGAAGACACGATTACACCCTACGGAATCTCCGAAAAGACCGGCGGTGATGTCCACAATGAGTTGAAGCTTTTCGCACTACCCTGGCCCGTTGAGGCTTTGCGCGCGCTCGGCAATGCCGACGTTACCTTGCGGGTGGCGCTAAGCAGCTTTATTGCTCCAAACCCGTCAGAAGCCTCACGCGGCGTTCGTTATCGCTACGCATCCCACAATCTGCGGTTCCAACTCAATCGCGCCGGCGAGAACGAAGCCCAATTCCTAGCTCGGATCAGCAAGGCGGCCGAACAGCCCGACGGTCCCGCAAACGACGAGGATGATCTTTGGGAATACGGTAGCAATCGGCGCCATGTCGGATCGCTGCACATCGATCAACTGACTTGCAAGGCATCAGATCTCGCAAGGCGAAACTTGTTGGCCGTTCACCCAGTCACTGGATGGTGGAAATCCAAAAAGCTTCTCGCCGAAGGTTTGCCTTCTGTGCGCTATGCATTAATCATAGAAATCGATGCGGAAGGGTTGGACACCGAACTCTATGCCGAGGTTCAAGTAGCTGTCGAAGCCCTAATTGCCGCTCAAGCGGTTGTGCAAGTTTGACTCTATTGGAGACCCTGTGCAGCGCTACCAATCTAGACAATGCATCTACATCGGACCGCCTCATGCAATCGCCATTCGATCGCTCGACTGACCCAGACATGGAAAAAGGGGAACCGTGATCCCACGGCTCCCCTTTCGGTTCAGATCGTCTCCCCCCCGCGCGCCGATTAGGCGACCAGCGACAGCCCCGTGCCTGCATCCTGCGGCTGCTCACCGCTGTCGATGAACGGGATGATCGAGAAGGTCTGGCCACCGCGCTGCTCCTCGTTTTGCACGGCGTTGACGCGCAGGTCGCCATCAGGCGTGTTGATAAGCAGCGACAGGTAGTCGTTGCCCGTGCGGCTGCTTTTCGCCATCCAGGCCGAGCCGACGCGGATCGGTGTGCCCCGGGGCGAGCTGACCTCGATGCGGTAATCGGGGTGGGTCTCCTCGGACTTGTAGCTGTTTTCGATCAGCATGAACTCCAGATCGAACATCATGTTGGCGATGTAGCCGGTGAAGGCGTTGTCGGCGTCCATGGCGGTGAGCTCGCCCGAGATCGAGCCGGATTTCATCAGGCCGTTCGAGACCAGCGGGATGATCTCGAACGCGCCGCTTTGGGTCGCGCGCGCTTCTTTCGTCTGCACCGCGTTGACCCGGAACGGACCCAAGCCGACATCGATCTGCATCGAGATGTAGGGGTTGCCGCTGGTATTGCCGGTCTCGTTCCAGGCCGTGCCGATGCGCACCTTGCGGCCTGTTTTGTTGACTGCCGTCACGTCAAAATCCGGGCTGCGTTCGGACATCTTGGCCCGCGCCTCCAACTGGATGGCGATGTCAAAGCGTGCCCCGTGGATCATGCCGGTGTACTGAGCGGCTGCGGTCTCGACATTGCGGGTGAGGGTTCCTGCGAACATGGGATGGTTCCTTTTGGATTGGCCGGTGCCTGACGTTCTTGCCAACGCATCCGGGATTGCTTTCTCGACCCCTTGAGGGATCACAAATCAGAAAGCCTGCTTTCCTTTCAGCCCCGCCCACGGGTCAGATCTGCCGTCCGAGTGGGAATGCACCCGCGCCTCCGGGTGCTACGCCCCTCCCCTGCCCGTCTGGTCTTGATTGGCTGCCCGGATTTTCCGCGCCGTCCTCGGATCGCGCTATGAAGAACTCCACCTCTTTTCCGTTCAACCGGTGCCCGCCCCGGTCGGTCAGACCGATGCAGCTACCATTCGGCACATAGGTGATGAGGTACTGACCAAGCCGGTCCTTGTGGACAACGTAGCTGGTATTGGCCCAATGCACGGTCTGGCCGGCATCGACGGCCGCCTTGATGTCATCGAGTGTCATGGGGTCCTCCTCAAGAAGAATGGTGGGGAAACGACGCAAGAAGCCCGATCGTCCGACCGGGCTTCTATGCAGCATTTGTTTGGCAAACGGCCGAGAGCTGTCAGGCGCTTTGCGTGGCTTGCGTCGCGCTCGCCGCCATCCAATCCTTCAGGCCAAGAACCGTTCTTCCGGCGGCGACCTCGGAGGCCCAGGCAAGCCTTGGGTCGCCGCAGGGCTCGGAGCCGGCGTGCCGGTCGATATGGCCATTGGCCATCCATGGCTCGGGCTGGATCCGTCGCAGCCAGTCCGCCATGCTTGGAATGCGGCCCTGGCAGTCTTCACGGATATGCTGCTCGCCGATCCAGCGCACGGGAATGTCCCGACCTGCGCTATTGGTCAGGGTCAGGCCGAAAACACGTTCGGCCTCGAACAGGCCTTGGGCATGGTGGCGCATGGCGCGGTGCGTGAAGAGCGCGAGGTGCTCTTTCGAGGCATCGAACCAGTCATGTATGGACTGATAGTCAGACGGCACCCCGCCGAATTTCTGGGCAGAGCTTTCAGCATGATGAAGCGGATGGGCCATCTCAGAGACCCTCGACATAGCTGTGCGAGCATTCGACATAGCGGTCCGCGTGATCGAGGGTGATGCTGTCGTTGCGCAAGTCCCAGGTCAGCGTGCCATAGCCGCCTTCGTTGTTTTCGAACCCCGGGTGATGGTGATAGGCGAGCGACCAGGCGAAGTCGCCAACCTCTGTGGCAAGCGGCTCAGGCAGTTGGACCTCTGCAGGCTGCACCGTCACATCCTCGACATTGCCGGAGTCGCCATAGCCTTCGTATTCGAAAGCGACCTCGCTGATGCCAAGCGCACGTAGTTGCGCGAGCAGCTCCACTCTGGATGCCTTCAAGGTGGTTTCGCGCTCTGCACGCCACTGAGCCGCCATTGCGGCATAGTCGATCTGGGGATTGGTCATGAGTCTGTCCTTTTGTCTGAAGTTGGGGGGGCCGGGCGAGGCATTGGTCTACCCGCGCCCGGAAAGCGCAGACCGCCAAGATCTCGATCCGCGACGCCCAACCGGAAGCTCGCTTTGACTTTTCAGGCGGCTTGTTCTGCCGCTCTAGCGGCTCGCTGCCCCACGATCCGGGCCAGAATGCTTCCCGTGTCGATCCCGTCCCCATGCGGCAGGAACACCCGCAACTGGAAGGCGATGATCTCGGTGAAGCAGCCGAAGGCCTTGAGGCCGTCGATCATGCCCTTGTCCGCGCCGCCAAGCTCGAGGCGCATCTCGCCTGCGACACGGCGACGGGTCAGAGTCAGACCCCGGCCCAGATCGACAGGCGCGGTGGTGCCGAGGGCGGCGGTCAACATCTCCTGCGGTGTTTGCGGGTTGGACACGAGGAAGCGGGCGCGCAGCGCGGCCGCCCCTTCCTCGCTCAGCGTGCGCCCGATCATGGCGGTCGCCCCATCGGGCGTGACCCGGTAGATGCGCTCATTGGTGGTCGGAATGTCCTTCCAGATCGGCAACAAGAGCCCGGTCAGCAGGTAAAGCTTGGTCGTGGTGGTTTTCGGCAGGGACGCAGCCTCTTCATCCCAAAGCCGTACGAACTCAGGCTTGCCGATCTCTTCCCAGGCCGAGGACTCGAACCGTGCCTCTTCGAGATAGCTCGACCCGTTTGGCCGCACCGCCTTGCGCATCAGCGTGACGATGTCCTCGTCATACATCTGCATGGGCCGCGCCGAGATGAGCGCCGCGCGACCGGAGGCGCGATTGACCATCGGCAGCTTGTCGGGATTGCGCGATATGGCCTCTTCGGCCCCAAGGACGTGGACCGGATCCGTCACCTCGAGCCCGATGATCCGCGTCACCGCGCCGGATTTCGGGCAGGTCCAGAGATCCTCGGTGGAGACCTGCTCGATCTTTTCGCCGCGCAGGGTTTCCACGCCGAGATCGAGTGTGCCCGCCGCGCGCGCCCGTTCCGTCTGATCAGCGATCCGGCGCATGAACTCGGCAAAGAGTGCGTTCTGCATATGGATGGGCAGCGCCAGCACCCGGTTGAGAAACCGCTGGATCGGCGGCAGCTCCTCGAGAAGCACCCCGTCCTTGTCGATCAGCCGCAGGGCCGTCCAGTCGGTGAAGCTCTCGTAGCTCATCGCTTCAGCGCGCCCGGCGGCAAGATCGGCGAAATACCCGCGCAGCGCCGCTCGTGCGATCGGGCTTTCGAGATTGTCCTCCTCCCGGAACATGCCCTGCGAGCCGGTCTCGCGCTGGCCCTTCGTCAAGGCCCCCAGCTGGTCGAGGCGCTTGGCAATCGTCGAGGTGAAACGCTTCTCGCCATGCACATCGGAGGTGCAGACCCGGAAGAAGGGCGCGCTGACCTGGGCCGAGCGATGCGTGCGGCCGAGCCCCTGGATGGCCGCATCGGCGCGCCAGCCGGGCTCCAACAGGTAGTGCCGCCGCCGTTTCTGGTTCTTCGCCGTTCGCGCCGCGTGATAGGATCGGCCAGTACCGCCTGCATCGGAGAAGATCAGGATATCCTTTTCGCCGTCCATGAAGGCTTCGGTCTCGGACGAATTGCTGCTGGCGGCGCGCTTCTCGATGAAGAGATGACCATCCTCGGCCTTCAAAGGGCGGATGGACCGACCCGTGACCTCTGCGACGGCCTCGTCGCCAAAAGCCCAGAGGATCTGATCGAGCGCCGAGGGGATCGGGGCCAGCGTCATCAACTCCATCATGGCCGCATCGCGCAGGGCGAGCGCCTCGCGCGAGACAACGAGCGCGCCGGTCTCATCCCGCAAAGGTTCCGCCACCATGTTGCCGTCAATTTCCACAAGCTTTTGCGCATGAATCGGGAAGGCCTGTTCGAGGTATCCCAGGACGTAGTCGCGCGGCGTCAAGGCACCCTCGACGAGCTCGTCGTCGGAATCCATCGTCTCAAGCCGGCGTTTCAGCAGGCTCTCGCCTGTCGAAACCACCTGGATGACGCAGGCGTTGCCCGCCGCCAGATCATCCTCGATCGCGCGGATGATGGTCGGGGCTTTCATGCCCATCAGGAGATGGTTGAAGAAGCGCTGCTTCGTGCTTTCGAAACGCGACTTGGCCGAGGCGCGTGCGGCCGAGGCATTGGTCTCGCCCGAGGCGTCGTTGACGCCAGTCGCAGTCAGTGCAGCCTCGAGATTGTGATGGATTGTCCGTAATCGCGAGGTCGCGATAATGCGAAGGAGTCTGGGGTTCATCGTTGATTTCCTCGATTTCTGCGTATCGGCGCGGCCCTTGCTGCGCATTATTTTGATTGCGAACCTCAGCGGCTTTCCATACGTCTGAGGAGACAATCATGTTGAAGTCGCACGATGAACTGATCGCCGAGCTGTCGAAATCGCTCATGGAGCAGAACTACAATCCGGTGGTCGTGGCCAACCATCGGCTCTACGCCCGCGCCTTTCTGGACTACCTGACTGAGCGCAACACGCCGGTGGCGGCGGTAACGCCATCGCAGGTTGATCCTTATTTTTTCCATGCAGTCGAGTGCTTTCATTTGCGCTATGGTCGCCCTCCCAGTTCGCGCTGGCACAGGCTGCCGCACACGGCGATCTGCAAGTTGCTTCGGTTGGCTCAAGGCACATGGCCCCCTGAGCCCGAAATATTTGATCCCGCCACGGCAACCCGACATGCGATCTGCCATGAGTACGAGAGCTGGATGCGCGACGAACGCGGTCTGGCGGATGCGACTATTGATGCGCGCCTGCGGGAGGCGCGACGCTTCCTGGACTGGCACCTCGGTCGCAATGGAGCAGACGGCCTCGCGGCATTGGGCGTGCGAGACATCGATCTCTACATGGGCATGCGCACCCGTGGACTGCGCCGAACATCGCTCGCGAGCGCTACCGCGTGGCTCCGGTCGCTGCTGCGCAATCTCCATCGGACGGGACGAATTCCGACCGACCTGAGCCCACATGTCATCGGCCCCAAGCTCTATGCCTACGAGGATGTTCCCTCGACGTTGGATAAGAACCAGATCGCCACGGTTCTGACGGTCACCGGAAGGGACAGATCGCCAAGGGGTCTGCGCGACTACGCGATATTGCAGTTGCTCGCCACCTACGGGCTGCGAAAAGGCGAAATCTGCCAGCTCCGGCTCGACGACATCGATTGGCGCGCGGACTCGCTACGCATCCGCCATACTAAGACCAAAGCCTGTTCCTACATGCCACTGGTGGCGCCGGTCGGGGACGCGCTGCTCGACTATCTGCGCTTCGGACGCCCCCAGGTCGACTGCCGGGTAGTCTTCATCCGGTCCTGCGCACCCTATACCTGCATGAAGAACCTGTATGGCATGGTGCAAGGGCGTCTGGCGGCCGCGGGCGTCACCCCGGTGGGAAAACGGGGACCGCATATCTTTCGCCATGCGCGAGCGGTTGAACTGCTGCGCGCATCTGTCCCGCAAAAGATCATCGGCGATGTCCTCGGGCATCGATCGGTCGAGTCCACGAACACCTACCTCAAACTCGCCACCGAGGATCTTCGGGCGGTGGCTCTCGACGTGCCCGGATCGGCGGTGCTGTCATGAGCGCCTGGCACGACCCTACCCTCGCAGTCGTTGAGAACTTTCTGCAATCTTCACGGTTCGGGCAGAGCAGCTGCCGCACTTATCGCTCTATCCTTCGCAGTTTCGAGGATGCTGCGCGTCGGCACCCCGCAGTCGACCGCCAGATGCTTGAGGCCTGGTTGGGCGAAATGGCACCGCGCTGGAAATTGCCGACGTTGTTGAACCAGGTCTGCATCGTTGACCGCTTCCTCGACCATCTGGTCCGGAACGAGGTGATCGCCAGCAACCCCGTCGCCGAGCTTCGCAGCGAGCGCAACATCAAGCAAAACAAGCCGATCTGGCGGGCTCTCGTGTCCTCCAATCCCGACGAGGCCCTCGCCGCGCTGCACCGGCCTGCGCCCTTCGGCAGCGTTCTGGGCGACTTCATGCGCGACCATGTCGCGCTGATGCGCAGCCGGGGATATAAATACGAAGCGCAGGCTCACTGGTTGCTGCGGTTCGACCGGTTCCTACAAACGCATCCCGAATTTGCCGGAGGGCCGCTCGAGACGATGCTGACGCATTGGGCGGCCACGAAACCCACCCGCAACCACGCGGCGGAATGCCAGAAGCTGGGACGCATCCTGACCAAGGCGCGGTTCCGTCTCGATCCGAACATCCCGCCGAAACGCTTCAATCCACGACCGGAGCGGGAGGTGGCACGCGAGCATCGACGCCCTCATATCTTCAGCCCGGCCGATATCCGGCACATGCTCGATGTGGCCCGCTCCTATCCGTCGCCGCATTCCCCACTGCGACCGCTGAGCCTCTACACCATGATCCTTCTGGCCTATTGCGCCGGACTGCGACGTGGTGAGCTTGCCCGGCTCGATCTTGGTGACATCGACCTTCGGTCGGGCACGATCACGGTCCGGGAAACGAAGTTCTACAAGACCAGGATACTGCCGCTTTCCGACAGCGTCATGGTTGAACTGCGCACCTATCTTGATGCGAGGCGACGCGCTGGTGCCCCGCAAGAGCCGCAGTCCGGGCTGTTCTGGCAGAACCACTTCAGGGACCGCTATGCCCCGGTGGTGGTCTCGACAATGATCACCAATGTCATGCGCCTTGCCGGATTCAAGCCACCTTCCGGGCGAATAGGGCCGCGGGTACATGATCTGCGGCACTCGATGGTCGTGAACCGGATCCTCCAATGGTACCGGGCCGGCATCAATCCGCAGGGCAGGCTGCACTTTCTGTCGACCTATATGGGCCACCGGGACATCAACTCCACGCTGGTCTATATCACCGTCACGCAGGATCTGCTGCAGGAAGCGAGCGAGCGATTCCGCGCCGTCGGCGCGCCGTGCCTCACCATGGAGGCGCTGTCATGAAAACGAACAACCCGTTCCCCGCATTGTTGCGGGCGTTCTTCCAGGAATGGTTGGCCGAGCAGCGCAGCGCCTCGATCCATACGATCAGGTCCTATCGGGACACCTGGCGGCTGTTGCTCCGGTTCGTCGCAGAGCGAAAAGGCGGCGGTGTTGCCCGGATCGCCCTGGCCGATATCTCAGCCAGCGAAGTGCGCGCGTTCCTCAGCCATGCCGAACATGGACGCAAAGGCACGATCGGCACGCGCAACTGTCGGCTCGCCGCGATCCGCAGCTTCTTCAGCTTCGTCGCGGACAAGAACCCCGAATATGTCGCGCAATGTGCTGAGGTCCTCGTGATCCCACTCAAGCGCAAACCCACCGCCGCGCCCTGCTACCTTGAACCGTGGGAGGTCGAGGCTATCCTCGCACAGCCCGACCGTTCGACGATCGAAGGGATGCGCGACCACGTGCTGCTGTCCCTTCTCTATAACAGTGGTGCGCGCATCCAAGAGGCACTCGATCTGTGTTCTGGGGCGATCCGGTTCGAAGCACCGCACTGCGTGCGTCTTTATGGCAAGGGGCAAAAGGAACGCATCTGCCCGCTCTGGCCGGAAACCATAACGTTGCTCAAGATGTTGCTGGAGCGGCAGCCCCGCGCACCGGATGAGCGCATCTTCGTCAACCGGTACGGCAAACCACTGGGGGCTTCGGGCGTGCGGTTCAAGCTGGCGGCATATGTGGAAACTGCCGCGAAAACAGTGCCCACGCTTCGTTCGAAGCATGTGACGCCGCACAGCTTCCGGCACGCGACCGCCGTCCACCTCGTCGCGGCGGGTGTCGATATCACCGTCATCCGCAGTTGGCTTGGACACGTCAGCCTCGACACGACCAACCACTACGCTCAGGCCAATCTCGAAACCAAACGAAAGGCGCTGGAACAGGTCGGCGTTCCGATGGCGGGAAATGGCCCGCCGCGCTGGAAACGCGACGCAAGCCTGCTCGCTTGGCTCGATACCCTCTGACCCCATACCAAGGAGAAATAATGTGAAGGACGTGACCCAAAAATCCCCGAATGATAGCGATTGTGTCGCGTTCCTTCGCATTATCGCGACCTCGCGATTAGCCATCTTATGCGCACCTGCGCATAAGGTGCGAAACGCTCCAGCGTAGGCGTCGTAGACCTCGATCTGGGCCGGGGTGAGCGCGTGTTCGAGCACGTCATATTCCACGCCGTCGAAACTGAGGGCGCGGGCCGTGTAGAGGCCGAGCGTCTTGAGATCACGCGCGACCACCTCCATGGCAGCCACGCCGCCGGCTTCCATCGCCGACACAAAGCTCTCGCGGCTTGGGAAGGGATATTCGGGGCCCTGCCCCCAGAGCCCCAGCCGCGCGGCATAGGCGAGGTTGTGCACGCTCGTGGCACCCGTGGCCGAGATGTAGAAGACGCGAGCGCGGGGTGCGGCGAGTTGCAACCGCAGGCCTGCCAGGCCCTGCTGCGAAGGTTTGACCCCCCTTCCCTGCTCGGAGCCTGCGGCGTTCTGCATGGCATGGGCCTCATCGAAGGCCAGCACGCCGTCGAACCCCGCGCCCATCCAGTCGAGAATCTGGCTGAGCCGCGTGGTGCTGCATTTGCCCGCGGACCGCAGCGTGGCGTAGGTGACGAAGAGGATGCCGTCGCCCATCGGGATGGGCTGGTCCGGTTTCCATTTGGAAAGCGGCTGAATGTCGGCAGGCGAGCCGCCGAGATCGGTCCAGTCGCGGATCGCGTCCTCGATAAGCGTGGCGGATTTGGAGACCCAGATCGCCTTCCTGCGCCCGGCCAGCCAGTTGACAAGGATGAGCCCTGCGCATTCGCGTCCCTTGCCGCAACCGGTGCCGTCGCCGAGAAAGTAACCAAGGCGATAGGCCCGTGCATCCGGGTCATCATCGGCGCGCGTCAGCTTGGGCTGGTCGTCATCGATGGTGAACCTACCGGGCAGGTCGCGCCCATGGGCATCATGCGCCATGATGATGGTCTCGAGCTGCGCCTCGGAGAGATGTCCCTCCTCGATCAACCGGGCGGGCAGGCGCAAGTCATCACTGCCCGTGTTTGAGGGCATGGGCGGGGCAACCGAGGCCATGGCGATGCTCTCGACGAGCGGCGTGGGATGTTCTTGTGCGCCCGCGATCTCGATCCTCTGCGGGCGGTAGCGCGCATAGATATCCGAGACCGGCATGTTGTCGCGCGGAGCATCAAAGTTTGTGAAGCTGAGCGGGCGAACGACATTGGCCCGGTGCTTGGAGGCGGTGACAACACCGGCAGCGGTCTTGCGCGGGGCAGATGATGGAACGGTTGGCCGAGCATGAGGGATCGCTTCAGCCCTTTGGGCGGGGCGCATCTCGGTCCGGGTTGCGGCCACGGCATCGACATATGCCAAGGCTTCATCCAGATCCCGCACAGGGACGCGGATCATCTCGCCGTCCTCCTGCACCTTGTCGAAGACCATGAGCTTGGTTTCGACAGAGGTGCCGAGCTTGCGGTAGACCTGCCCCGGCATCGTCAACGCCAGTCGCGGCGTCAGGAGACCGCAGGCACGGGACCAATGCGCGGAATCGCGCTCAGATGTGAACCCCGGCGGCATGATCGCCACCAGGCGCCCACCTGGTGCCAGGCGCTTTGCAGCCGCAATGAGATGTTTGGCAGCGATGTGCTTGTCGCGGGATCGGTCGACCGAGGAGGCGAAGGGCGGATTCATCACCACGACGTCGGGTAGAACCGGCGTCTGCAGCAGATCGTCGATATGCTCGCCGTCATGGTCTGTGACCTCGCCAGCGAAAACTGCACGCAGGAGGCGCTGGCGAAAGGGGTCGATTTCATTGAGCACAAGCGTGGCACCGGCCCGGGCAGCGAAAGCGGCCAGGGCACCAGTGCCAGCCGAGGGTTCCAGCACGGTCTCGCCCTTGCGGATCGCCGCCGCCCGTAAGACCAGCGCCGCGAATGCCAGCGGCGTGGAAAACTGCTGGAGCCGGATTTGCTGCTCTGACCGGCGCGTTTCCGTCAGGAGCCGTGAGGCAAGCAGCTTTGCAGCGGCCATGTCACCTGCCGCGCCGTCCCCACGCAGCAGCACCTGGACAGCCGCGGCCTGCATCAGGTCATATGCCATGCGCCAGTCCCAGGCACCGCCGGCATCGCTGCCATGAAACGTCTCGCGCATGATGCGCGCGAGCGCTGAGCTGCGCAGGGGTTGGTGGTCGACCTCCGCGCCGATCTGCGCGATGGCAGAGACGAGATCAGTGTCGGAGATTGGGAATGCCGGGTTTGCCGGATTGGGCTTGGTCATGGGGGTTTCCTTTGGATCAGGGTCTGAGTTCCAAAGGACAAAAAGCCCGCTTTCGCTTTTCAGGGGATCCGGCCCAAAAGCTATTAAGAAGGGCGGGCCGTCAACGCAATCCGCCCTCCTCAGCAACAAAGAGAAAGCCACGCAGCAAAACCGCCGAACTTGTTGATCAATAAAGCCGACATTGAGGCGGCGCGCGGCGACCGGCCGCTAGGAGCCCACTTCGACAGATGCTGCAGAATAACTGAATGGCCGCTTCTCGGTCTTTGCTGTGCACTATTTTTGCGGTTGCCTTGTTCAGGCTTTTTCGGTGTGTCTTCCGTTGCGCGGAACCCAACCAGAATGCGGCTGTTCATGCCGCCGCCTTCAGATCGGAACGTGCATCACCGTTTTTGGATAAGTTCTGTCAGAAGGACACAATCAAAACGGTCATTTCTCATAAAGACTCTGACCCAGAGGTCATTGGAGTTCTAAGCTGCGGAATAGCTCGTAAAGACCTCGCTGCTACCATCCCGGCGGATCAAGAACACATCATAAGCTTCACGCTGATCTTCTGGGCCCATTCCAGGCGACCCATAAGGCATGCCAGGAACAGCGAGACCGACAGCATCTGGCCGTTCAGCCAACAGGCGGCGGATGTCGGCAACCGGCACGTGACCTTCGATCATGTAACCCTCAATCTCGCCCGTGTGGCACGATATCATTCTTTGCGGGATGCCATTGTCCAGCTTGTGACGCATCATGAGGGTCCCAAAGCTCCGCTCCTCGGTGACGCGAAAGCCCTCCTGCCTAAGAATGGCGACCCAGGCGCGACAGCAGCCGCAATTAGGGTCTTTGAGAACGTGGATTGTTGGTGCAGCTTGCGCAAATGCCGCAAGCGGCGCGGCGCTGGCAATGCCAGCGACGGCGGTCAAAATTTGGCGGCGCGTTATGTGCATCGCATTTCTCCTTTTGAATAGCATGCCTTGGGCGGGACTTGGGTTGCGCAGTTGGGCGAACGTGCTGTCGA
This sequence comes from Aliisedimentitalea scapharcae, assembly GCF_045277565.1. NCBI lineage: Bacteria > Pseudomonadati > Pseudomonadota > Alphaproteobacteria > Rhodobacterales > Roseobacteraceae > Aliisedimentitalea > Aliisedimentitalea scapharcae. The sequence goes on from NZ_CP123588.1 coordinate 63,347, forward strand.
AGCCCTTTGCGGATGGTATGCGGACATCGTTTATCTCCCCGTGATATTTCCCTCGCGTTGGTCTTGTTCCTGATGTCCCGGCTTGTCTTTCGTCGCGCGAAAGCCGTCCCAGAACAGCAGTGCCGCCCCACAGAAAATCGCCACGTCAGCGAGGTTGAAGGACGGCCAGTGGTATGTTCCGAAGTGAAAATCCAGAAAGTCAGGGACCGCCTGATAACGCAGCCGGTCGATGACATTGCCGAGCGCACCGCCGATGACCAGACCGAGAGCAGCAGCCGTCAGCCTGTTCGGCGCGCGCCATAACCAGATCAGCAGCCATGCCATGATCGCGGTAGCAAGCACGACGAGACCCCACCAGGGCACGATCCCACCGAGCATGCCGAAGCTGACCCCATCGTTCAGGACACGAACGAGATTGAGAAAGGGCAGAACCTCGACCCCATGCTCAAGCGCCGGGGTGTTCAGGGCAAGCGCCTTGGTGCCCTGATCGAGACCGAAAGCTGCAATCGTGCAGACCGCCCCCAGAATGCGGCTGTTCATGCCGCCACTTTCAGATCGGAACGCGCATCGCGGATGATCGCCCAGGAAGAATGCAAGAACAATCCTGCGATGCCGAAGGCGACGATTCGGTCGGGCCATGCGCTACCCAGCCAAAACACCAGACCGGCGGCGATAACGACTGCCGCATTGCCGATGGCGTCGTTGCGCGAAAACAGCCAGACGGCACGCATGTTCGCGTCGCCTTTGCGGAATTTCAGCAGGGGCAACACGGAGATGACATTGATGACAAGAGCAATAAGGCCCAGTATCCCCATCAGAGTGGCGTCTGGCGGTGTCGGCTCGAATGCCCGTATGATGGTTGTGCCAAGGACGCCAAGACCGAGCAAGCCGAGAAAGATGCCCTGAATCAGGGCTGATCGCGCTCGCCAGGCGAGGCTCCAGCCGATGGCCAGAAGTCCGAGGAAGGTAATTGCGCCATCGCCGATGAAATCGAGCGCATCGGCCTTCACAGCCTGCGATCCGGAGATGAACCCGCCGACCATCTCGATGACACCATAACCAACGTTTAGGATTACGACGATCCAGAGCGCGCGTCGGTAGGCCGGGTCCTGATGGGCCGCACCTTGCTGAATATCCTCGTCGCTCTCGATACGGTCAAACCCATACCCAGTTGTCTCAACGGCTTTTTCGATCTCCGGCAACCGCGCTTCAGGGGCCTTCAAGGTCATGATATGGGTCGCCGCCGACACTTTCACCGCGTCGGGCGCGACCCCGGCAGACTGCGCCGCTCGTTCAATCTGTGCGGCGTCCTTGGCGCAATCCATGCCGGAGACGCGGTAACGGAAGGATGGAATATCTGCTATCGCGTTTTCTGCGTTGGCCATGGTCGCAGTTCTCCTGCTAAAGTGGATCAAAGGATAATATATCAGTGAGTAATGATATGACGCAGATCGTTACCGACCGCAAGACCGCTACCATTGAACAACGCGCAAAGCTTTTCCGCGGCTTCGCCGACCCAAGCCGCTTGGCTATTCTCGGTGCCTTGTGCGGGGGGCCGCTGGTTGTTCACGAACTCGTCGAACGCACGGAATTATCGCAACCAAACGTTTCCAACCATCTCCGATGTCTTTTGGATTGTGGGCTTGTCGCCAGCGACCGCGATGGACGCTTCATTCGCTACCGTATCAGCAGCCCGCGCATTACAGCCCTTTTGAATGATGTGGACGCACTTCTGGAATTGGTCGCAGAGGGTGTTGAGGCGTGCGGCAACTATCGCGAGTGACAAACGGTCGTTTTGGCAGCAAAGAAAGCTGGTCATAAACCTGCCAAGGCCGAAGCGGTTACACTTGCAGGTTCTGCCGACGCTAGGTCATGCATCCCGGAGGACGTAAGATTGGGGGGCATCCACCATTCGTTGAACGGTCCGCCGAACCGGACGTTGGCGCATCCGCAGCGAAATCACCATTTGTCCGCATCTTACCAGTTCGTACACGATGCAGCGAACGGCAGGTGTACGGATAGGGAGGGACTTCTGAGAATTTCATCGTACCAGCCATATGACACACCAATGTCGCCTCTTTCACTCGGCTCAAGGGTGACGGGAGATAATATCGCAGAACGAGCCCCTTACTGGCAGCCTTAGCGGGGGATTCTGCCCCCTCCGGAATTCGACCCCACTTACCGATCAGGCGCCGCTTCAAGGGACGTCTCGAACCGCTTGTCCGCCGCCACTGCTTCTTTCAAGAGCGCGTCGAAATTGTCAGGTGGATTGCCATCTTCCAGCATCCCTTTGAACGTCGCATAGGCATCCGTCTTGCTGCCGTAGGCGCGCAGGGTCTTGTCGTCATTCACCCATGCCACCACGATGACCTTCGCATCGCTGTTGAAGCGGTAGAACAACCGATACTGCTGGAAGAATTTCGCCCGGAACCAGTGCTTGCGGTGGTCGCCGAGTGTGCCGCCTTGCCGGAAGGCTGCGGCACCCGGATCTGCCGGTATGGCCTCGGTCACCAGCTTGAAGATGGCGGCCAGCCGTTTCGTGGAATTTTTCTTGCGCCAGGTCTTGGGATCGCGTGCCTTACGCGCCTCGACCTCCAGGGTCAGCCCTTCGAGCTGGTCCAGAAAGAGCGGATGCGCATAAATCGACCATCCGTTTACGACAAGGGGCGCTTGGGCGGGCACGCTATCGCCGCTCATTCATCCTCGAGCGATAGCGGCGCATCGAGATCGACGTCAACGTCTCCGACCAGTGCTGCAAGACGGTCATGCAAAGCCCCATCGAACGCCCGAATGCGGTCCGGATGCGCCTTGATATCGGCCTCGACAAAATCGAGAAAGGCTCCGACCACGGGATCTTCCTCGTCGCTGCGCACGGGCTCGATATAGACCCTGCCACTCGGCTCGGTACAGTAGCGAATCTGGTCGCCCTTGCCTAGCTTGAGCTGCTTGCGCACACCCGCCGGCACGGTCGTCTGATACCGATCCGTGAGTTTCGAGACATCTTGTGCGAGCGCTGTCATGGCAGTCTCCTGAAAGAACGGGGGGTCTTTTCTGCCTGCGATAGGTAATGCATTTGCATTGCCTTGTCAAGACAAGCCGCAGGATCTGCTGTCGCCGGGCAGGCCGATGAACCGTCCGGCGCAGCACCTAATTTCGCCTCGCCAGGAACTCCGCCAGCACGGGACTGGCCGCGCCTTTCGCGGAGCTGAGCAGCTCCGAGCCCGCGAGCGTCGCTTTCGACAGGCGCACGAGGCCGCCGGTTTCCTCGATGCGGTAGCAGCGGCGTTTCTGCCGGCCCCGCCTGTAGTGCGTCGCGGTGACGATCTGGCATGTACTGCCATCGGTGAGCGTCACGGGCGTTGCGAGCCTGATCTTGTCGCCTTCCTCGTAGTCCGGGATCGCAGCCCAATCCCGGCAGCGCTGTCGCCAGTCCTGGGCGTAGCTGTCCGGGTCTTTCAGGTCGGAGAGGAGCTCGATCAGCCCAAGGGGAGCACGCGACTCGTTCGGGCCAGCACTTTCCTCCATGTCCTTGTAGCCCCAGCACCCGTCATCGTATCGGGTGAGGAAGACAGCCCCGAAAGTGATGGAGCCATCCGCATCGGTGACATAGGTCGTGTCTTCGACAGGGGTGCCGTCGAGATTGGTGACCTTTGCCGCCGCATACCAGGTTGAGCCGACCTTGCAGGCCTTGACCAGTTCCGTCTTGCGCGTGTCGCCATGAGAGGTGCAGAGCCGGGCGATTTCCGCTTTCTCATCCGCGTAGGTCTGGACGCGGCCGTCGGTGTAGAAGAGCCATCCCATCTCAGAGTCCTTTCTCTCATTGGGGAAATTGTTGTCGCCAATGTCCCGAGAGGGCCGCAGGCCCGGCAGGGTATTGGCGATGCTTGTTTGAGAAAGGGCGCGTTACGCCGCCCTCCGGTCATCGATTTCCATCAGCGCATCGAGCGGCACGCGGTAGGGCTGCATGGCGTCGAAATCCTCGCAATTGCCGCAGTTCTGCACGATCGCGAAGGTGTCGCAGGCATCCTTGAGGATGACCCGGAAGGTGCCGCCGAGGCCCGAGGGCACGTCGTAGGTCCCGCCTATGAGATAATCCGAGGCCCGGCGCACGAAGACGCGGATGCTGTGGCCATCGGTGGCGAGCCGGATCGTCCCCTGCCCCCGGTCGATGAGCACCTGCACGTCATCCAGGATGTCGGTATAGAACTGGCCGATCAGATCGCGAAACGCCATGCGGCGCTGCGCCATCCAGTCGGTGTCCCGAAACGGGTTCATGCCGTCGGCGAAGGCGAAGGAGAGATCGGCCTGTTCGGTGGAGACGATGCGGGTGGTCGTGCCATCGATGCCGTTCGAGCGCAGATGCACACCATTGCCGACGATGAGGATCAGGGCGGGCCTGTCCACGGGCCCGTTCCAGTTGGGCAGGAAGGTTTTGCAGGCGCGCGCATGGGCGATCTGCGCCGCAACTGCGGAGGCAGAGAACTTGAGAATAGCCATGGGGATGTCTTTCTGTTCGGTTTGGAAGGGTCGACCCGCGCGCTCGGGATGCTCCGCGCGGGTCACTTGATGCGTCAGGCCGCTTGCGCGACCTCGCTGTCAGGCTCCGTGGTGTCCGCAGTGGGCTCCGCCTCATCACAGGCGACACCGGCGGTCTGCATCATTGACGGGCACCAGGCGGCCACGGCAGCGCGCTGCGCGTCCGTGAGCGTGGCGAAAGGCTCGGCGAAGAGCTTGTCGCAGAAGGCGACAATCTCCTTCTTGCTCGACGAGGCCAGCGTCACCGCCTCCTGGGCGAGACCCAGATCCTCACCGAGGATCTTCAGGAGCCACGCCTTTTTAAAGCGATTGAAGAGCGCCGCGTTCGGCGTCCAGTGGGCGCGGATATCGGGCATGATCTCGATCTCGAACGCATGCATCAGGCTGTCGCGCGATCGGTCCCGCGCGAAGCAGGACTGCGTGGTGCTGGCGGTGGCATAGGCGACGAGCTTGGCCTTCTCGCCGGCCTTCAACGCGCGAAACGCCGCAAACTGATCGGCGGGCGCGCGGCTGTCATCGAGCCAGGACAGATCAAGCGCATCATGCGCCGCCGCCACTTGCTCGAGCGAGGTCTCGTCGATCTCGTCCATCTTAGCGTGGCTGCGGTATTCCTTGCGGGCATCGACCTTGATCGCCTGAGTCACGGCAATGCCGCTGGCCAGAACGTCGCTCACCAGCTTGAAGAGCGTCAAATCGAGCGTGGCCTCAGGATGCAGCGCCATCGCGGCCCCAAGCGCCATGGCCCGCTCGGTCTTGAGGTCCTCAGCAAGTGAGGCTGGATAGGTGATTTCGCCGGCGTCCGGGGCCTCCTCCCCGGTCGGGTTGGCCGAGGAGCCGCGCGCGCCCTCCTCTTTGACGGTGTCTTCCGGGCGGACGAGGCCAACATGGAGCGTGATCTGCCCACCCTGCCACGACGCGATCACCCCGGACCGCGCGAGGTCCTCAGCGCTGTAGGCCTCCTGCAGATCGCGGGCTTCCTCTTCCAGAGTGTCCACGCGGTCGTAAAGCGCATTGTAGGCATCGTCTTCGAGCCCCTCATCCTCCATCTCGAGCTGTAGTTGCTCAAGCTCGGCGGTGATCTCATCCACGCGCGTCTGGGCGGCCTCATCGGGCTCGATTGGGCCGGGATAGACACGGCCGTAGTCGGCCATGGTCGCGTAATCATAGCGCACCATCGCATCGGCCCAGGCAAAGCCCAACCTCATACGGGCCTCTTCGGCAGCGGCACCGAGCTTCTCGAGCAGGATGGTCTCGACCAGCGCCGCATTCTCGAGCACCGAATGTTCCTCCAGCAGATCGGCCGCGACAGCGCCGCCGCGGGCCTCGTAGTCCGCGCGCACGAAAGCCCCGATGTCGTCGCTGACCTGCACGCCGCGGGATTTGAGAGCCTGACGCACCGTGTAGGCTTGCAGGTAGCTGTCTTCCTTGGTGAGAGCCTCGTAAACCTCGCGCTGTACCTCCTGGCTCGGGTGCTCGGCGAAAGCTTTCATCGTGTCGAGCGTGATCACCTTGGCCCGGGCCGCGGCGCGGATATCGGGGTGGATCAGGCCATAGCGCAACCGGCCTTTCACGGCGGCCACCGTGGTGCCGAAGGTCTTTGCGATGGTCTCGGGCGTCTGGCCGTCGACCTCCATCATCCGGGCGAAAGCCTCGAACTCGTCGATGGCATTCATGGGGGCTTGCGTGATGTTCTCGGCGAGCGACAGCGCCGTGGTGACGTCGCACTCCTCCGGCACAAGGCGGCAGTCGATCTTGGTCTTCGTCGTGAAGCCCTTGGCGGCCTTGTCGGCGACCAGCCCCTTCATCGCGGCATGACGTCGGCCACCGGCCAGCACGGCGTACTTGCCGTCAAGCTTCTGGACGAGGAGCGGCTGGAGCAGGCCCAGCACAGCGATGCTGGCCTTTAGATGGGCGATGTTCTCGGGGTCATAGGTTTCCGGCGCGTTGCTGCGCACATTGGCGGGATGCGGGACCAGATCGCCGATGGCGACGGTGAGAGGGGCAAAGCTTGTGGTCATGGGATATCCTTCCAGGTGGGTGAGGTGTGGCCCGCACCTTCACGCGCGTGACCAATCCCCGGCTTCAGGGATCACAACGACAGAAGGCCCGCTTTGCCTTTTTGGGGGCAGCGGGCCTTCATCGTCTGAGATGTCAGGGGGAGGAGTCCCCTTCCCTTCTACCAGTCGCGCGCAAGCATGATGGTCAGCACACGCATGGTCGTGGCAGGATTGTCCGGGGCTTCGGCCCCGTAGCGGAAATCCGAATCTGCCTCATAGAGATCGATTTTCCAGAACACGGTCTCGCCCCGGATCTCGACCGCCCCGAAATCGTGCCATCCCTCGGGATCATTCTCAGGCTCGAATGTGGCAAACTCACCGGTCGCCTTCACCGCCTCGGCCATGAAGCCGTCGTCGGCCTCCATGAGCGCGCGGGTGACTTGCATGCGGCCCTGGATGGGTTGCTCAGGTGGGATCCCAAGGCATGCGAGTTTGCGGAACGCGTCGTTCTGCGCGGCGATCACGGTCGGATCCGGCCGGTCTGGCTGGGGTTGAACATTCATGGACATGGGGATCTCCTTTGAGAGGTTTGAAACACCCTTCCCAAAGCCCGCTTCCGTAATGGGGCGGGCCTCTGTCAAGGGTTTCGGGCAAGTCAAAAATCCCGGCGAAGATCTCATTCCTCGCCGAGTTTTAAGACACAAATTCAGAAGCTTACTTTTTCTTTTTCACTGCACCCGCACGTCAGGACTGAAGGACACCCCCTGCACGGGCTTCGCTCTTCCGTCCGTAGTCAGCCTCATGACTGCCACTCTATGCCTGGTCCAAATCTGGTCCTGGGTGCCCATCTTTTACGCGTATTCAGCGTTAGCCGATAACTAGCGGGCTTTCGGCATCTCCAGGAACCCCGTCCCGGCAAGGGACCTCGTCGTACCTGTCGTCAGGTGCAGTGCATTCCTCCGTCCGATCAAGTTCTGGAATTGTATTACTCAGACCGTTGCCGGGGAGCTCTGCGCATGGCGGAATGGTGTGCCGTCTCGCCACATGCGGTGCAAAACAACGCCAATGCGCCGCGCAAGTGCAATCAAAGCCCGTTTCGATCCACGCCGATGGGCCACTCTGAGCGCCCAGGCCTGGAGCCAGTTTGGTGACCCACGGTGCATCAAGATCATCGCCGCTTGATACAAGGCCGTTCGAAGGGCCCGGTCGCCGGCTCGCGTAATTTGCCCGACGATGTCCATCTCTCCGGATTGAGTGCGCTTCGGCGTCAGCCCCACCCACGGACCAACATCCTTCGATCGCGCAAAGCGGGTCGGATCGTCGATCGCGGATTTGACCGTCAGGGCGACGATCCGACCGACGCCCGGCATCGTCATCATCAGACGGCAAACGTCGTCTTGTTTTGCCAGATCCGCGATTGTCGCATCCATTTCAGCCAACTCGGCGCGCAACTGCGCACGCGCGCGCAAAAGGGCCTCTGTCGACACCGACAGGATTTCATTCTGCTCAACCAGTTCCCTCACCCGGGCCTCGTACCTGATCCGGGTGACGTGTCCCAGCTTCAGACCGAAGTTCCGCAAAACACCCCGCATGGAAAGCTCAAGGTTGATGATGGCCTGCTGAACTGACTTGCGCGCTGTCAGCAACGCGCGGATTTCCTGGGAGGACACCGATTTGCGGTGCACGGGCCTGTACCATCCCATTTGAAGCAAGCGCGCAATGCCCTGCCCACCTCCGATCTGGCGATCAGATAATCACAGGCGCGCTGCGCGTCCGCGGCGTGCCGGAAGATCGCGCCCTTGTCCGACCGAAGGACCCGCAACCAGTTGTGCAGGTAGGCGGCATTCATCTCGAGCGTATGCGCCGTGAAGCCGAGCGTCTGACCCAGGAACACCGAGGTCAATTCCGCGACGATCTCCTCGCGCGCATAGGACGTGTTGCCAAACTTCGAGAACCCGAAATCACGTTTCAATCGATGGGGGGCTTTCGTGGCATGGGCGAGCTCATGGGCCCAGACCCCGTAGAAATTGCGCGGGTCCTGGAACCGCGTGATGGACGGCATGTAGACCTTGTCCACGGGCGGCAAATAGTACGCCTCCGTGCCCGTGAAGACGGTTGTGATATCGATGGCGTCGAAAAACGCCTGCATGTGCGGGATGGGCTCGGACGGCGGATGCTCGGGCACGGGCTCCGGATCGGGGAAGAAGCTGTCGGGCAAGCCCTCGATCTGGCAGGCATTGAACACGCGGTAGGATTTCTGAAAGCGAAAGATGTGGGCTTCCTCGGAGTGATCATCCCCGTCGCTGCGGTCATGCTCATCGCCGCCCGCGTCTTTCCGGCTTTGACCGTAATAGACGACGACAGAGGATTTCTCGCCCTTGCGGACCTTTGCGTCCAAGGCATTGGCCTGCGGCAACGTCATCCAGAAGGGAGAGCTGTGGCCCGCCATCACGGTCCGCATCGTCAACAGGAAGTTGTTCACCCCCTGGTAGGGTTCTCCGCCCACGCGCAGGGGACGAGAGCTGCCACCTGCGGTCCATGGCTTGCGCCACGGCAGGACGCCGCGCTCAATGATACGGATGATTTCGTTTGTGATGACCTCGGAGGCATCGAATTTGGGCGTGCGGGATCGGGCCATGGCTGGCGTCCTTTCGAGTTTTGGTGAGAAGATTGGGGATCAGGTTGACCGACGGGGCCGCGGATCGTTGGCGATCTTGGCACCAAGCACTTCGACCATGTCGATGTAGGTGATCAGCGAGACGGACTTGCCAGGACCCCAGGGTTCAGGGTCGACCGATCCGTCCCGCGTCACCCGCGGCAGGTTCGCGAAGGCAATCACATCGGTGACGGGCCGGACATCGATGAACGGGGTTCCTCGTGCGACCGCGAGGGCGGCCAAGGGAAAGCGCTCGATCGGCGCGAAGGTCGACACGGTGGTCCAACCGAGATGGATGAACGTGCCGCCCTCTCCGCAGATCACATGCGCGTTTGGCAATGACGCCGCCTGTCTGAGATGGCCGAGATCACGCAGGACGGTCTGGCGTTCGAGCCGCTGTGCCAGCAACGTCTGGCCAGTTCGGCGCAGCTCTCCATGCCGCCACCACGAGGCAGCGGTCGTGCGTAACACGCGCAAGACACCTGTTTGCATGGGAATGCCCTTCGTCAGGAACGGCAGACCGGAACCCGGCCCGGACCCATCTGAGGGACCCCAAAGGCCCACATCCGTCAGTCACAAAACCCGAAGGACACTTTCACTTTTTTCGGGCATTGACCCTGTCCTGGCCAATTTCAGCGGATCCTCACCACACCGCGCCATGCCTGCGTTTTTGTCGAAGCCATTGATTTGGAACAGCAGAGGCATTTGGGGACGCAAAATCGGCAACGGGAATTGGCAAAATCTTGCACAAGTTGCTAAATTATCGTTATTTGGCAGATAGTTAGCAGATTCATCAGATCGGCAAGATATTTTTCTACAGCCCTGCCTACATCTGCGGATGCGTAACATCTTTTAATCTTACCCTCTTACGCCGCTTGCCCGCTGAGCCTGCCATAAAAGCTACGCTCAAGATGCAGCTCCCCTGCCCCGGCTTTCTCGACCATGCCGCGCAGATATCCGCCTGGTGAGGCAACCTCGCCCGCGCTGTGCTTCTCGAACACAAGTGCAAACGCAGCCGTGGCCACCTGAGTGCCCATTCGGTCCTGAGCCACGTTCCAAGCATGCTCCGAAATCCCGATCATCGGCCTGAGTTGCCCGGCAACCCGATGCAGATCGCCCCAATCCTTCAGGAATCCGCCCATATTACGCGCCCAGGACGCGAACTCTGGACAGGCCTGCATGATTGTTGGCAGGTCAAGCGCGGTTCGCTTCTTGCGCACCTCTGCAACCCAGTCTTCCAGTTCCCCATCAACCCGCTCCTCGGGTCGTGCATTGGGCACGACATCCGCCGCTTCCTCTTTTTCAGAGGAATTACTTATTACAGGAATAAGTTGATTTGTAATTAGTATATGAGGTTCAGAAATGACTTCCCTGGGGTTCATTTCTTGAGTCTTCTTCATAACTTGGGCGTCATTTTTGTCGGTGTTTTCCACAGGGTTTATCGCACCAGTCGCCTTGAGATAGGCCGCCTCGACTCGTTCCTGAAGTTCCTTGAACCACGCCAGTAGTCGCTCCAGTTGTTCAGAGGCTTGATGGCGGCGCGGAAGTCGGTCCAGAAGCTCCTCGAAGAGACCCGTGAATTGCGTCCAGGGCCCGCGCAACGCGCCGCTTACCGCCGCCTCGATCCGCGCGCGGATCATCCGGCGCGCAACCGTGATCTGACGCTTCAAGCGCTGGCAGAGCTCGCGCTCGGCCTGCAACTCGGCCTGCAGCTCTTCAAACTCCTCGACTCGAGCCGAAAGCGGCGACAGATCGAAGCCGTAGGCCTCGACGATACGCCCCTCAGCGTCTCTGCGGCCCCACCGTTTGCCATTCGGGCTATCCTGGAAAGAGATCACACCGTTCTCTGCCAGACGCCGCGCATGACGCTTCAGTGCCGACAGAGAGAAGCCGGTCTGTTCCATCAGATAGGCGTTAGAGGCCCAGACGATCGGGCGCTGCCCCTCCTCCCAGTCCTGGGCCTGCGTGAAGGCCCCCAGTGTATCGAGGAGCATCATGTCGCCGGCCTTCAGACCGATATGCGCTCCAACGCGCTTGAGCGCGACAAATGCCCGCGTCTTGGGTACTGCTACCCGTTCACCGGCTTGGGCAAGCTGCTCAGCAACCCCAAGACCCGGTGTCGGCTTGCGCCAACCTGTATGTTTCATGCCTGTATCTCACCTCCGGTTGTGTGGAGGCAAAAGAAAGCCGTTCGCTCAGAAGCGTTCGTCGTTGACAGTGAATCCTGTGAGACTTATCTTGAAGGTGACCAAACCATTAAGATCAGCTCTCAGGCCACACCGCTTGGGGGCTTTTCTTTTGCCGTTAATTCACTTGTCGTTCCTTTTTTGCTCCTTGCCTCATCGTTCCGAAGAACATCTCACCAACGCTGTCTTCAGTCGGTATCCTTCTCCGCGTCTTCGACGTTCAAATAGCTTGCGACTAAGTCTCCAAGCTTTTCGAGACGCTCTTGGTCAATCGGCACTCCTGCAACCTTGATTGATAGGTTTCCATCGACGGAAGTGACCGAAAGATTTCGGTTGCCCACCTTGCGCTTTACGGTGAGTTTTTGGGGCTTTGTCTTTGGTTTTGGCTTGGCTTTGTTCGTTCTCTCCAAGCTCGCTAAGGCACCCTGTAAATCGCGAAAGCTCATGTCGTAGACGTTCTTGAACGTGTTCAAGATTTGATCCTGCGCAGCGAAAACGGACCGTGCTCGCGAGACTAGGCTCTCATGCACACCAATTTTCTTGGCGAAGGCCACAGCTGTCAGTTTCTCTTCGCCAGAAGCCAGCGTCTCATACATTTCACCAATCGAAACCAATCGCTCAAAAGGGCTGAGATTCTCGCGCTCCTCATTCTCGCGAAACCGCAGAAACAACATTTCAAACTTGCTGTTCTCAGCGTTTCGCGCGTCAGGCGGAGCAAGTATTGCACGAAGGGGTACACCGAGCTCTGACGCGGCAGCCAGTCGGCGGCGTCCTGTCAGCATCACGAATGGAACCCCCGCGATATTCGACGGGTCCAACGGATCCGGCTGCCAATCCGGATCCTCCGGCCACACTAGAATGGGCGTGTCCTGCCCGTTCGAAGCGATGCTGTTTACCAAAGACCGGAAGGCTTCCTGGGACATCCAGTCTTGTCGGCGGTCGGTTCCCATTGGATCGGAGATTTGATCTGGCGACAGGCTTATCTCATGGCGACCGTTGAGGATATCCAAACAAAGCTCGGCTCTGCTTCGCTCTACTGCAGCTTGCGACTGCGCAAGCGCTCCTGATTTCCAGGCACTGCCGGCCCCCTTGAAAGGAGTCGAAACAGCATCACTCGATTCTGTCCTGCCTTCGGAGCCGCTCGCACGTTCCTTGTTTGTATCGAGATTGGTAGCCTTGCTGACCAGCGACCTTGGAATACTGCGTTTCATGCTTCACCCTCGCCGTCATCTTCATAGAATTCGTCCATCCAAGTATTGGCGTAGCCACGTTCGAGTCCTGGCCAGAGTCGCGATATTATGGCGTCGTTCACGGCGTCGGCATTCGTGATGAACCGGTTGATCCCCTTGCGCTTTCCCGGCGTGTCTGGCTCGTATTCGTATACGGACTGATAGACGTCCGAAGCGTTCGAGATCGCGTCGGAACGCAAATAAAACACGGGCAGAATCTCCGTGGGGCAATGTTCTAGCAGGTTTCCGATGTGGTTAAGATCCTGCGCATTGGACCGTTGAACGATCGTTGGCAACAGCATGTTCGCACCGGTTCCGATCTCGATCCTTTCATGGGCCAGGATGTGCTGAAGCATCCCAAGCAGGCCAGTCACAAAGGTCGACAACGTCGCAATGTCGAACCCCTTCATGGTTTGCGGTATGACCAGCGAAGTAGACGCAATCACGTTATTCAACTGGAACAGTGTGAGCGCGGGTTGATAGTCGATGATGATGACATCCAGCGTCTCCGCTAGTGCGGTGTCGAGCCGCTCCTGGTCGACCTTGCCGTCGACTACCAATTCGTTGGGTAGCGTTTTCGGTGGGTGGCCCGCTTTCCAGCGGTCGATGGCATCGCGTAGGTAGCGGTAAAAGCTCTTTCCGGCGGGGGCTTCGCGGACAAGCCGCGCAATCTGGATCTCGCCCTCGGATGTTTCGCCGTGAGCTGGAAGCAGACGCAGGCCTGGCCAGGAGGTCTTGAGAAGGAAGCTATCGAGCGTTTGCGCATCGTGGTCGGTATATGGCGCGTCTTCCGACTGAAAGAGTCCAGCAAAGTCCACCATGGAGGCGGTGTTTTCGTCGGGCATTTGGGGAAGGCCCTCTCCCCCGACGAAGTAGAGCGTTATTGTACTTTGTGGGTCAGCATCCATAACACCGACACGCATGCCGTAGTGCAAGCTGAGATACTGGGCAAAATGCGCGGCGCTCAGACTTTTGGCGGTCCCGCCTTTCTGGCTTGCAAACGAGATGACGGGCAAAGGTGCGTCAGGCTTCCGCCAGGCCAGGTAGTCGTACGGCCGCTTTGCCGAGGCTGCCAGAAGGGCCCGCATGTGCATCAATTCTGAAAGCGTGAAAACACGCTCTCTTCCAACATATTCTCCTGCGGGAAAGTCATCGCTCGAATTGGCGAACTTGGTCAGATACTGAATACTCACATTGAGAAACCTAGCGCACTGGCGCATGGACCAGGTTCGCTTGATGCGCTGACGCAAGGTGAGTTCCTTGTTCACTGCCACCATCGTGCGCTCAAGCCCACGTGACAGATCCGTCAAAAACTGTTCTAAACTACCGCTCATTTATAAGCCCTGACTTCGGTTGGGTCCGAGTTCGACTCGATTCTGCTTCAATGGTAGCACGGTTCTGAGTAAAAGATAAAGATACCACGCGCCTATAGGTTTCAGGCGCATATTTTGAGGCTCAGTGGCTCCAGAAACTCCAATCTTGAACGCGTTCAAGATTGGAGTTTAAGTCGGCTGACGAGAGCGAAGCCGATCAACCATGCATGTTTCACGCCGCGTCTTTCGGACCCCAGGAG